>JBBIMK010000006.1:0-86266 GCA_037444445.1 bacterium
ACTACGATTCCGTGGTGTGGGCGGGGGAGTATAGCGAGGCGGAAAGCCGATGGCTCCACCTCCTCACCGTCTGGCGGAAGGTGTGGCTGAGAATCACAGATATGGAGCCTGCATACCCATACCCTGACTGGGATCCATGCGACCCCACTCCTCCTTACTACCCTTACAACGACAACGACCCTATACCTGCCCCCTGTGGTGATTACAGACAACCAGACCTGGGATACAAAGCCCACTGGAAACACTGGACCATTCAGCAGGAGAGCAAATTGCCAGGAGCCCTGGATGATGCTTTCTATGAGTATAAAGCATACCATCGGCTGAACCCCGATAACTCTATAAAATACTACCCCTATAAACCCAATGTAGGAAAATACGAAAACTCTTGCGTCAGCACAGGTGAATTTGATGACGATACCGTGCCGGGACCAAACATGCTCCGGATGCCTCATTTCCTGGAGTATGACCACAACCCGTCGTATACGAATTCAGCGGACCATTCTCCGCATCTGCTTCACGGTGTGGGGCTGGATGGAGTCGCAGGGCGGGACGGCGCCCTCCACAGACTGGCTGATGGAACATTGGTAAGAAAACGCCATGGAATGACGGAAGGTATGGCTTGCCTTCCAGTGCCCGATGGCAACCCGGTAGATAATCACGCCCATGTGGGAGTCGGTGATACATGGCGACTCCTGCATGCAGATAAGTTCGAAGAGGAGTGGTACCCTTTTCCCTGGCGTAAAAGTGATACGGAAATGTTATATGCGAATCCAGAGTATCAGGTGCCGGTGCATGAGGTGGGGCATATCCTGATAAACATCCTGGATTACCCGGATGGAACTCTGTGCCCTTCAGACCCGGCGGAAAAGACCGTGATGATTTACCAATGTATGAGGGAAGGGAAGTCTCCCGGGCAAGAAAAAATTTATTACTATGCCTGGACCAACGAAATCCAGAAACTCAGGAAGGGAATAAAGAAAGCGGATGGAGGTGAAAGGTGGTGAAAAAGAGTTTAGCCATCGGCATTTTAATCCTTTTTCTGGTGCTTCTGGCATCAGCGGAAGAAAAACCACCGCTGAAAATTCCGCGGCCGGGAGACCCCCTGCCGCGCGAAGATACCCTGGTGTATCCATACCCTCGTGACTATCCCCTGACACGAGAGCTCTTAGAAGAAGCTATTGCCAATAAATATCCCATTGTATTTACCCTCGCATGGTTTCCCCCATCACACCGTCAGGTACTAAGCATTAGGATAGTAAATGATCCCTTCTCCTCACCAAAAGCAAGACATTTTGATTTTGTCAAAATTGGAGGTTTAGTCGGCTTCGGGTACTATCACCTCGAGTACACCTTCCCTCTGGATGAGAAATGGTACTCAGAGGTTCAAGAAATGGCAGGACAGGTGCCATGGTTAGACTTAGACTTAAGAGGGGCCTGTGAGGGGTGTCGACCGTCCTATTGGGAATATGATGCTACGAAACCCGATGGTGGAGGGCTCCGCGTCCCTGCCGGTAACACTTTTAACGCTCCGTGGCCTGAAAATACCCCTGGATACAGGATTCAACTTGAAGTCCTCATCCCCCCAGAAGGATATTCCTCCTTCTACATTGTTTGCACGACGAAGCGTAACACAGAGGACCCGGGCTGGAAGAAATACTTCGCCCTCTGGGATAAGGTGATTGAAAAATACAAAAACTTCCAGACTATGGGCGGATTCGCCGGCCGGATCGTTACACGGACCATAGACAATCGGTGGGCGGAAGATGAAGAGGACCTGAGATATATCCCAAAAGTTGAACTCCACTTAGTGGAAAATGATGTTCAGTGCTTGGTTGATGTGAGTGATACTAAGGCGAAGGTTTACCATGGTCGGGAGGGTGGGACTCTGGTTACCGAGGGTGGTGGAAGCTATAAATGTTCCGAGAGGCCGGACTTATACGCCGCAGCTACCACCCAGCCCTCCCCGATAGAGTGGGAGGTTGTTTCCCCTCCTTCTTCCTCCTCTCCTTCTCCCAATCAAAGCGCAAAGTAACTCCCTCTGGTACCAGGTGGGCGTTATTTTTCAGAGCGAAGATTACAGGGGGCAGGTTTTGAAATATCGCTTTATTCTACGACATCGCCCCGCTCTTCCAATGAAGGACAGCCAATAGCGAAGTAGCCAGTAGCGATTCGGGGGTAGCCTTCCACTCTGAAAAGCGGTAGAATAGTGGTGGATGAGAAGGAAAGTAGTAATAAAACCAGGTGTGCGACTATGGGGTATTGCAGGCGACCTAATGGTGATGTGGAGAATGGGGATTTGAGATTGAGGAATGATGATGCGACTTGGGGAAATCATCCAGCCAGCCTGTCTCTGCATTTCGGGAAGGATAGCGGGAGGAAAGAATTTCTTTGCTCCGCCACAGAAAGTCTACTTTTGTGGTAATCTATAATTGGACTCTATTGAGAACAACCTGAAAGGGGGTAAGAAAAGGTGAAGGAATCGGAGGAAATCACGGAAGAAGAACGAGAACTCATCTACGATTGGAACCAGCGGAATGAACGGCGTGGAATAGACGGTGAAATCATACTAAATGATGAGACTCTGCGGGATGGCTTGCAATCTCCATCGGTTCGGGACCCGACCATGGACGAAAAAGTTGAAATTTTGCATTTGATGGCTGGTATCGGGATTAAATCGGCGGATATTGGATATGCAGGCGCCAGCGAGCGAACCCGTAAGGATGTGGAGACTCTGGCCCGTGAGATTGTCAATCATCGTCTTCCCATCGCTCCTAACTGCGCTGCTCGCACCCACCCTTCTGATATCCAGCCTGTGATTGATATTTCCCAGAAGGTGGGAATCCCTATTCAGGCAGCGGTTTTCATTGGCTCCAGCCCCATCCGTCAGTATGCGGAAGGATGGGATTTAGATTTTTTGCTTCGGGCGACAGAATCTGCCATCACCCTGGCAAAGAAAGCCGGGCTTCCCGTGATGTATGTCACCGAAGACACCACTCGTGCCCATCCGAAAACTCTGAGGATGCTATATCGCACAGCCATCAACTATGGAGCAGAGAATATCTGCCTGGCAGACACGGTGGGGCACGCCACCCCCTGGGGAGTTCGGCAATTAGTGGGTTTCATTCAGCGCCTGGTCAAGGAGACTAACCCGAAGGTGGTGATAGACTGGCACGGGCATCGGGACCGAGGCCTGGACATCATTAACACGCTCACCGCCATTGAAGCAGGTGCGCGCAGGGTTCACGCCTGCGCTCTCGGCATTGGTGAACGAGTAGGAAACACTCCGATGGATCTCCTGATGGTCAATTTGAAACTTTTGGGCTGGTGGGATGGAAACATTTCACTTCTCCCCCGGTATGTGGAAGCAGTCTCCCGGGCTACGGGTGTTCCAATCCCTTCAAACTATGCCGTTTTCGGGCGAGACGCTTTCCGAACCGCCACTGGCGTCCACGCCTCCGCCGTTATCAAAGCCAAGAAAAAGAAGCATCGCTGGGTGGAAGACCGAGTATATACCGGTGTTCCTCCGAGTCTATTTGGCTTGCAAAATGAGATTGAAATTGGGCCAATGAGCGGAGAATCCAATGTCATCTACTGGCTGGAAAGCCGGGGTTACTTCAGCGACCCGGATGTGGTGCGGCGAATTACGGAGATGGCAAAATCCTCCCGCACTATCCTCACCGAAGACCAGATTCTCTCCGTCATAAGCGATAGAGAGGATATTAAAAAACAAATAGAATGAACCCTATAACCCGACGGGATTTTCTAAAAACTGTAGCGGTCACCGGCGCGGGATGGCTGGGGATGGGAAGAGCTTTTGCGCAAACTTCTCCCGAGACTCTCCTCCCATCCCATACCATCCCTCCCCTGCCTCAACGAGTATTTGGCAAGACGGGCGTTCGGGTTTCCATCCTCGGCTTCGGTGGAGCCAGCATCCCTTCCACTTCTTTCAACCAGGGCATAAAAACCGTGGAAGAGGCCATCAATTCTGGTATCAATTACATAGATACCGCTTCCCAGTATGGCGATAGGCTCAGTGAAAAAATGATTGGAGAAGTGATGAAGACCCGGAGGAAAGAGGTTTTCCTTGCCACCAAAACCCTTGCTCGTTCTTATTTCAGGGCTCTTCAGGAAATGACGACCAGTTTGAAACACCTGAAAACGGACTTTGTAGACTTGATGCAGATTCACTCGGTTAATGATACTGGAACTCTGAAGCAGGTTCTGAGCCCTCAGGGTTCCGTGCCAGCTGCTGAGAAACTGAAGCGGGAAGGATATGTGCGCCATATAGGAATTACGGGCCACACAGACCCGCAGGTTCTGCGAAAGGCACTTCAGGAGTATCCTTTCACCTCTGTTCTCATTCCTCTCGGAGCGCCGGACAGGTTTCTGAACGATTTTACTCCCGTCGCGGAAGAAGCACAAAAACGGGGGACTGCTGTGATAGCTATGAAGGTGTTCTCCGCCGGGAAAATAGTGAATCGTCTGGACCTTTCCTCCTGTCTGCGATATTCCATGGGCTTGCCAGTTTGCACGGCAATTATTGGGTTCTCCAGCCCCCGGGAAGTTCAATTCGCTGTGGAAATTGCTCGCTCCTTTCAACCCCTATCCCGGGAAGAAGAAAGGTCGTTATTAGAAGCCGCCCGTGCCTTTGCCACCCCTGATGTTCTCTGGTGGAAAAAATAAATTCGTCCCGAAATTTTAGAACTACCCTCCTGCTGAACATCCGTAATTATAAAACAGACCTGGGTTTGCTCACCGGGATAGCCTCGCTAACTTTTTTTTACTTTATTGATTTTCTGGCTCTGAAAAGGGTGCTGTATGAAGGCGACGCCGCACTGGTAGGATATGCGGTTCAATACTATGCCACCTGGAGCGTGAAGCAGGGCATTTTCCCCTTCTGGAATCCATATTTCTATTTCGGCTATCCGGCTTTTGCCGAAAGTCAAGGGGGAATTCTTTATCCTTCCCATCTGTTGTTTTATCTTCTTCCCCTTGCCTGGTTTCGTTACCTGTTTCATCTGAATATCGCCGTGCATTATTTCTGGACAGCGGCAGGCGTGTATGTGTGGATGAGGAGGTGGACAGGGAATCCATTTGCTTCCGCTTTTTCTGCTCTTACCTTTGAATTCTCGGGCTTTATGGCAGGGCACATCGTCCACCCCAACATCGTGGAAATCACCTCCTGGGCTCCCTGGATACTCTGGATGTTTGACCGATGGCGTCATCAGGCTAATTCCATGCTTTTCTTTTTTCTTTCCCTTTTTCTCTCCTTTCAAATCCTCGCTGGACACTATACCACTTTCCTCTGTTTTCTTATGGGCTTCTTCCTTTACGCGGTGCTTTTCAGCATGGTGGATGCCCTGTCAAGGGGTAAATTTCGCTTTTTCCTCACAGGAATCAGCGGATTCTTTTTCCCGGTTATGATGGCTCATCTTTTGACCGCGGTGCAGGTTTTTCCCCAGGTAGAACTCAGCCTTCTCACCACCCGAGTAAAGGCAAGCCCGGCCCCGGGTTACTGGCACGACCTGAAAGACCTTTTCTATCTGTTCAAACCTTACCCGCGGGAAGCGATTGCTTTTGAAATTTCCCTATATATCGGGATTATTGCTCTACTGGTTTTAGTGGTGGGATTATTCCTTGGCCGATTCACCTTCCACCCATCCCCATCTCACCGTCTGCCTTTTCTGTTATTCATCCTGATTGGCGTGTTTTTCGGGTGGATGGCGATGGGGGTTTTTAACCCCATTTTCCGATGGATATTTCAGATACCACCGGCATCCTATATGCGGAATCCTGTTCGCTTTTTTCTTCTGAGCGTAGATTTATTTCTATCCTCAGCCACATCTTTCGTCCTTGCGGGAGGGCGAAAAGAAATGACCAGCCCCATCCTGAGAAACCGGATTATCATAGGATTGTCCATTCTCCAGACGCTCAGCCTTTTCCTGGCTCATTTTCGCTATAGCGACACGGCATCCCCCAGTTTCTATGATGAAATGCCTCCAACCACTGCCTATGTGAAACCACGGTCTTCTCTCCACCGGGTATTTCCCATCGGTTTCTATAATCCTCATTCCAACCGATATGAGCACTTCAAGATTCACCAGAACGGCAAGGATTTACCCTCAGAAGTCATCACCTCTTATCTGGCTCATCGTTTTCAGGTGGAATACGCCACAGAGACGATGCAGTTATTGATTCCGAGTAGAACCACCAATTTTATCTACCGATACATCAATCACCCCAGTTCAAATCTGTATAATCTATCTGGAATCCAGTATGTTATCGTGCCATCGCAACGGGAAATGTATGGAGATTTGGCGCGGAAAATGGGATGGAACCTGGCTCACAGGGTCGGTTATGCAGATATTTATGAAAATCCTTCTACCCTGCCCAGGGCATTCATCGTGCACCATCTGGAAGTCATCCCACCCAAATCAGAAATCAAAACCACTTATGTGGACAGCCGACTCATAAAAGAGGAGAAGGTGTGGGATGTGAGTAATGTGGGGAGGAGGCTGTTGGAGCGGGATTTTGACCCGGCTTCCTCGGGTATCGTAGAAGAGCCTGTTCCTCTTCAGGAGGAATCTACCCCGCCGGGAAAGTCAGGGGTGAAAATCCTTTCTTACACACCCAGCCGAGTAGAAATATCCGTTGAAACATCTGTATCAGGATTTCTGGTGCTGACCGATAGTTACTATCCGGGCTGGCGGGCCCGGGTGAATGGGAAGCCCGTAAAGATTTACCGAACCGACGACCTCTTTCGTGGCGTGGTTGTACCTGCTGGCACTTCCACCATCCTTTTCTCCTTTCTCCCCACTCACTTTTACCTCGCCCTCTTCATCAGTATGTTCACTTTTGCATTTCTGATGATTCTCGCATTCTCTGGTAGAAAAAGACCAGCGAGGTAATTTCTTAAGCGTGAATATGTCCGGGAAGAATAGGTGGTTCTCCGATGAGGTAAGCCCCTACAAAAGAGGGTGGTTTTGCGATAAAGTATAGTTGGCGATGAGAGAAGAAATGATAGTAGTGGGTGGCGGTCTGGCGGGGGCAGAGGCTTCCTATCAGCTGGCTCGGTCTGGCATTGCTGTTACCCTTTACGAGATGCGACCTGCAAAAATGACGCCAGTGCATACTACGGGAAATTTAGCCGAACTCGTCTGCTCCAACTCTTTCAAATCGGACTCACTGGAAAATGCCTCGGGGGTTTTGAAGGAAGAGATGAGAAGGCTGGACTCGGTGATTATGGAAGCGGCGGACCTGTCAAAAATTCCCGCTGGAAAAGCCCTTGCCGTTGACCGGCAGTTGTTTTCACAACTCGTTCACCAGAAGGTCACTTCTCTTCCGAATGTTCGTCTGGTTTCCGAAGAAATCACAGAGATACCGGACACCGATTGCATTATCGCCACCGGTCCGTTGACTTCGCCCCCGCTTGCGGAAGCACTCCGGAAATTCCTGGGGGCAGATTACCTCTATTTCTTTGATGCCATTTCCCCTTTGATTGAAACGGATTCCATCCATCTGGAGAAAGTTTTCAGGGCTTCCCGCTACGGGCACGGCTCGGATGATTACATCAATTGCCCCCTCAATGAAGGGGAATACATTCGCTTCGTGGAAGAGCTTTTGAGAGCGGAAACGGTGGAATTACACGATTTTGAAGCAGACCTGTTGTTTGAGGGATGTTTGCCTCTGGAAATCATGGCTCAACGAGGCGTGGACACCCTTCGCTTTGGACCCCTGAAGCCCGTGGGGCTCGTTGACCCCCGCACGAAAAAACAACCTTATGCGGTGGTTCAATTGCGTCAGGAGAACCTGGGGAATACCGAAGTGGGCATGGTGGGATTTCAAACTCGCCTGAAGTATCCAGAGCAGAAACGGGTATTCCGAATGATTCCCGGGCTGGAGGATGCCGAGTTCACCCGGTACGGAAGGATGCACAAAAATCTCTTCGTGAATGCGCCCATTTTATTGGACCGGTATTTAAGAGTGCGACGGAATCCGAGAGTTTTTTTAGCCGGTCAAATTACAGGAGTGGAGGGGTATCTGGAATCTGCAGCCACCGGCTTGATGGCGGGCTTACAAGGGAGCCGAATCCTTCGGGGCGATGCTCCGATTGATTTTCCACCCACAACCGCCCTGGGAGCACTGGTTCATTATCTCACCGCACCCGCTGGAAATTTCCAGCCTTCCAATATTACTTTCGGGATGTTTGCCCCTCTGCCCGAGTCCATTCCCCAGAAGAGGTTGAGGAATGAAGCCCTGGCATACCGAGCCCTGTCTGACCTGGAGCGGCTGTTTTTCCGAAAGATATGAATCCTGAAACGATACTGATTTATCTGAAGGGTTTTGGAATCGCACTCGGCACCAGCCCCATCCTCATCTGGGTGGCGAGGAGGGAAGGCTGGCTGGATATGCCCGATGACCGAAAAGTCCACCGCAAGCCCCTCCCCCGCATTGGTGGCATTGCGGTATTTATCGGTGCGGCCTTCGCCCTCCTCCCCCATATCTCCTATCCGGTGGATAAAATTTTTACCATGGGCAGTGTCATTCTCTTTATCGGATTACTGGATGATATTTACGGACTTCCGGCACTCTTCAAACTGGTGACACAAATCCTGGTGGCCATCGCTCTCTGGTATGCAGGAATTCACATCCAGTTTCCAGCATCCCTGTTTGCTTCTACCCTTTTCAGTTTCTTTGTCACTCTATGCTGGCTGTTGTTATTAATCAACGGCTTCAACCTCATAGATGGGTTAGATGGGCTTTCTACGGGAATTGGAGTGATTGCCACTCTCTCCCTGTTATTTTTATTATGGGGTGGGGGCTATCCACCCTCTTTATTCCTGGCGGGGATAGCCCTGCTGGGAGTTCTGATGGGCTTCCTACCTTACAACTTTTACCCGGCGCGAATTTTCCTCGGTGACTCCGGCTCAACCTTCATCGGATTCTTTTTAGCCTCTCTGTATATCCCTGTGTTATCCGTGCATTTCACCTTATCTGCGTGGATAGTGCTGATGATTTTCATCGTGCCTATATCCGATGTTATCCTAACAGTGATTCGGAGGGTTCGGGTTCATCGTTCCATCCTCCAGCCGGACCGGGAGCATATCCACCATCGTTTGATGGACCGGGGGTTATCCCATCGTCGCACCGTGTATTTTCTTTACGGGCTGTCCGTGCTCTCATCCAGCCTGGCGCTTTTGCTCCGCGCCGGCTTCAGTTAGAGTCATCCTCTGCTGACTTTCTCTTGCCGCGTTCTGCGTGCATTACATTGAGAGTGAGTAAATTCAGGGTCATATTATCCCATGCCGCAATGATTTCACACCCGAGTTCCTGCGAGAGGGCTCTGGCAATCCCCCAGGGATGATTCTGAAGCATAGTCATGCCATAGTGGGTAAGGATGGTTTTTCGGGGGCGAACCTGGGAGATAATTTCACGGGTTTCTTCCAGAGAGAGGTGGTCAATTTCCGGGTTTGCATGATAGAGGAGAGAATAGATGATAGCCAGGTCGCACCCTTTTGCCTGCTCCACGCCCTCCAGATTTTTCCCGTCCACAAACAGGGCGATTTTCTTCTGGTCATACTGGATGAGGAAGCGGAAGGTTTCCACACCTCCGTGGATATACCGGGCAATGGGAAGGAAGGAAAAGGGAGGAATGGAGATCGGCTGATGAGGGTGCAGGGGGACGATTTTTTGAACATAGGGGCGTAAGTAACGAAAGATGACCGGGTCCTCCCCTTCCAGGGCATCTGCCGGGGCATACACGGCACCACGGACAGATTTTCCACCTTCCGTCATCGCTTCTATCATCACATTGATGTCGGCGCAGTGGTCCAGATGCTTATGGGTGAGGAGGATAGCGGAAAGAGAGGCGGGGTTTAATTTTTTATATAGCACCCGGGAAAGGGCTTCTGGCCCCGGGTCAATATGAACCGCGGTGTAGCCACTTTCCAGCCAGATACCTCCGGTGGCACGGAACTGCTTGAAACTGGCAATGCGGCCGCCGCCGGTGCCTAAAAATAAGATGCGTCCTTCTTCCATGTGGGAGGCAGGAGAAAGAAAGGAAATTTACTTTTTGCCGACAGCCAGGCCGAGCTTCTTAAAGACGCCATCAATTTTCATCGTGTGAGTCCAATCCAGTTTTGCGATGTTAGCCCCCATAGCAACAGCGAGGAGTTCTGTCAAGTAGAAGACCGGGATTTCTGCACGCTCTCCCACGAGCCGTAAGGCGTCGCGCTGAAGGGCATCCAGATTATGGAAACAGATGGGGCAAATCACCACGATGGCTTCTGCTCCCACATGGAGAGCCTCTTTCAAAATTTCTGCCGTCATTCGGAGCCCTTCTTCGGGAGCGCTTTGCGTGAGATAACTGCCGTTGCAGGTGGTAGCGTGGCGCCAGGGCAACGGCTCTGCACCCGCAGATTTTAAATACTTCTCCATCAAATCTATCTTCTCCGGGTCGCCTAAATCCTCCGTATAAACCGAGGGGCGAATCGTTTTGCACCCATAATATGCCACCACTTTCAGCCCCTTCAGGTCCCGTAGCAGAAATTTTTTAATCTTTGCCGAAGCCTGATGCTCTTCAAAAATCTCTAATAGATTCTTAATTTCCGTTTTCCCGCTGTAAGGAAGCCCGATGGCTTGCAGGGACTTGTTTTTAATTTCCTCCGCATCGGTATGAGGAGGAAAATCCATGGCATAGCCATCGCCGTTTTCCATAAAATGCCTGGAGAAGGAGAAAGCGCGATAACAATGGGGGCAAGGGGTAAAGAGAACCGGATTTTTCGTTAACTTCTCCGAGACTGCCAGATTGCGGAGAGGATAAGCCACCCGGGTGAGAAGGTCCAGCCGTTCCCCTGCCTCTCCGCCACAGCAACTCCAGTTGAGCACTTCCTCGGTTTCCACGCCCAACTGCTTGCACACCACATCCAGCGATTTTTCATAATTGGTGTCATAATTCTTGATGTGGCATCCCGGAAAATAAGAAACCCTCATTTTTTCTCCCTTCCCTTTCTGGGAGGCGTGGGTTTCATTTCTGGAGGAGGCTCTTCAGCAATTCCGTGCAGTTTTTTATAGAATTCAAAAAAAGAGGGAACATCGCGGATGGTGGCGAGGGGTTCTCGTTTTTGTTTTTTGGCAAACATACCCAGAACGCCGCCTCCGCCACCGGGTCTGGATGGGGTTCCCCAGCCCAGGTCCTCCCCTGGCTCCAGCCTGCCATAAGTTTTCACCTGCTCCAGGAAGCGAGCGTAAAAATCCACTCTGGATTTACTTCGCTCTGTGCGGGATTCTTTCAGCGATAAGTATCGGAGGACATCCAGCACTTCCGCCACGGGAATCTCTACCGGGCACCTCTGGGTGCAAAGTTTGCAGTCCGTGCATTCCCACAGGTCTTTAGAGGTCAGGACCCGGTCCCGCTCACCGAGACGAATCAGTTCAATGATTTTCATCGGAGCGAACTCCATATTGACCCTGGCTGGACAGCAGGCAGTGCAGATTCCGCAGAGGGTGCAAGTCCGCAGGTCGGTGCCCAGAGTATCCCGCACCCAGTTCAGAAAATCCAGTTGCCTCTTTTGCTTCTCAATCGTCAGTTGTATTCCCATCAATCACATAGATTACGGGATAAACTTCCTTTTGTCAAACACCTGGCTCTTTTTCCTCCTCTGCTTTTAGATTTTCTCTATAAAGAGGGGTATAAAAAAATCGTTCAGGGTGGTCAGAATCTCTTGACCCAAGGGATTGAATAGCGATTCTGAAAAGTCCTGCGGTGAAAAAGAGGGAAAATGAGCGAAGAAAGCCTGAGAATTGCCCGGGCGCAGGGGCTCTACTGACTGACTACCCCATACATCCTTCTCTCCTTAACCAATTTGTATGAATAAAGGGAATGTAAAAAAGTCAATCTTTTTTAGACGGGTTAAGAAACTTGTCGGGACGAGATGCCGATAGAACCTATCGGGATTAAGGAATAATCGGGGTGCCCTTGTTTATGTCATTCAAGACATTGAGGATTCTCTTCTGGATATTCAGGACTTCTCTGGTGAGAAATTCGGAGGGCAGGGTTCTCATTCGCCATAAGCGTTCGTTCCATGCGAAACTTATGTCTTCCAGGAGCGCTTAACGGAGCATCCGAAAGGCTCCTTAAAGGTGAAGGGAGAGGGTTTGCCTGCCAGCAAGGCGTCCAGAACCTGGAGGAGATAGTTCTGGGTAGGCTTCGTGTTGCTCCAGGACTGGTCATCAATGGCGCCTTCGTAGGCAAGACTTGCATCGGGACCCAGCACGAATACATGAGGAGTTGTGATGGCACCAAAGATATCCGCAATTTTGTTGCCTCGGTCGCGAAGGATGGGGAAACGAATGGAGCGGGCTTTCATAATCCGGCGGATTTCATCATCGTCATAGATGGCATTGGAATCTATAGCCAGGAGTTTCACCCCTTTCTCAGCATAAGAGTCCAGAAGAGAATTGAAGAAAGCGTCGTAACGGGCAGAAGCAGGGCATTCTGCGGACCACCAATCTATCACCACGATATGCCCCAGGAGGTCCGATAGCCGACAGGTTTTTCCATCCATACTCGGGAGCGTAAAATCGGGAACCTTCTCACCGATTTTCACCTGTTTTCTTTGAAGAAATTCCACGGTCTCACCTCATTTTCACAGGGATTGCAGAGCCCTCTCGGCATGGGAAAGAATTTTCAAGAAATTGGAGCGGCGGAACCAGGGCTTCATCGCCATAAACCGCTGGTGAGAGGAAGGAGTAAAAAGAGCAGAGGGCGGTGGGTATTCTTCGTTCTCGGGGTAAAACTTCAGGGCTTCCTGAACCCCTTCACAGATGGATTGAAGCGCCCGCTTCTGATGAACCTTTTCCTCCATTTTATCCGCCTCTTCCCACCGCTCCATATAATACAGCACATAAATCCCCCACATCGTAACATCCAGCAATTCCGAGGGCTCACTGGAAGAGTTCAGAACACCCTCCTTTTCCTTGCCAGAATCCACATCCCCAAAAGAAGATATGTCAAATTGAAACTCACGACAAGAGTGGCAGACAGCACACTCTGCCAGAAAACAACTCACCGGTGTTCCATCCTTCTGAAGAAACCGAACTTCCCTCTGATAAGAATAGTCTCCACCACAGGAACAGGCTTGCATAGCCAGGTAGAGGCGTTCTTCTCTCTCTGAGTGGGCTTTCCTCAGCTGGGCTTCCATCTATCTTAATTATAACCCGAAAAGGGAATCCTGACATTCATTCTCATTTTCCCTGTAACCACTTCAGAGTTTTCATTATAAGAACTATTCCTTCCCAGCGGGTCAGGAAAGAGGATTTTTGAACTAAAGAAACGAAATCCGAAGAGAACCCGAGGTAATTCAGAAGAGGTTCTAAAAAGGGTGAATCCTCTGGAATAGAAAAAGAAATCCCATTCAAGGTGAAAAACTGTGAGAGAAACTGGAATGCAAATTTAAGAGTAACTAAATTTTCCGAAGTGGAAACCGAAGGGAGAGTCAAGTTAGATTGAGGCGAGAGTGAACGATGAACGGCTACCCTGAATAGGCGAGAAAAATCCTTCTCCCGAAGAGGGTCGTTCAGGTGAAAATCATTGGTGTAGCCACCGGCAAGAAGCCCCAGGTCCACCGCTTGAAGCAGTGCCTCTCTTTCTGGATAGCTGGCAAAAGGCGAAGGATAAGAAGCAGGAAGATGGAGGAGGATTCCCTTACGCTTTAGAAGGTTTTGAAAAACAGGAAAGGACTGAATGGAATACGCCAGCTGGCGGAAAGAGAGAGAATGCTGGATGGAGAAAAGGGCAGCATAACCTGCTACCTCACCTTCTACAATGGAAAGGGGAATGACCCGTGCGCTGCCAGCAGCGAGGGATGAATAACCTGCGGACCTTCCCACCACCAGGAGGTTTTCCACTTTCAGCGGGACGAGAGAACGAAAAGGAATGGTATAGGAAGAAGGCCTGCCGTAGACAATGCCAGGGTCTTCAGGGCTCACCGGTTGATGGTCCACCGGATATGAGCCCACAGCGATAGAATCGGGGAAGTCACGATTTTCCAGAATATCCGATAACTTCAGGGTGTATTCAGACTGAATATGACGAGTTTCCCGAACATAGAGTTTTTCTGCTGTGGAAAGAAGAAAAGCCTTCTCAAAGCCATGGAGATTAGACCGAAGGAATTCCACTATGCGGGAGGCTTCCTCCTTCCCCTCCTTCATCGCTTCCGCAACCGAGGAGAAGTCAAAAGGGTCCACGCCAAAAATGAGCAGAGCACTGATAAGAACACTCCCATCCCTTTGATGACCAATGTTGAGCCCTCTCAGCTTGAAACGAGAAGAAGAGGGTGAATATTGTTGGGCTAAGTTCAGGAATCCCCAGGCGGAATGAGCCTGGATGCTGGAAAGCCCCGATTGATGGGCGATTGTAAACCGGGCGAAAGATTTCCAGTCCACTCCACCGACTTCAAAAATCAGGGTGTCGGCCATCCGCTCCTTCAGGTGCATATCTTCACGCCCATAGAAGAACGGCACACCGCTGATTGCAGCCAAATCCCCATCTCCAGTAGCATCAATAAATCGCTTGCCGAAAATCTGAAGCAGGACATCTCCCGTTTTGCACTCCACGCCGATGAGTGTATTCTGTTGCAAGATGGCTTTTTGCAGGCGACAGTTCAAAAGGAGGGTGATATTTTTTTCACGAGCGAGAACCGATTGAAAAAATTTCTTTGCCCGAAAAATATCAAAGGAAGAGCGATTTCCGATGGCACGGTAGAACTCCTGGAAAAAGCCCCGTGTGAGGAGAAGCCCGTTGGGGTCTGTATTCATATCCAGCATATTCAATCTGCCGAGGATAAAAGTCCCGCCCGGCACCGGGTCAGGAGAAACGAGGAGGGTGCTCAGTCCGGAGCGTGCAGAAGCCACCGCCGCCGCTATTCCCTCCGGCTCACTCCCAGCCACCACCACATCATAACCTGCTTCCACCGAAGAACTGCTGAGCAATAGAGATACAACAGCACTGACCACACTGAGGTTCCGCCAAAATCCCATACGCCACATTTTATCTTACACCTTTCCTGATACAACTTACCTGCACTTTCTTCTCCGCCGGGAGCGAAAGCCACGAGTATAATTAAAGAGAACAAGGATGAGAGTTTCGTTATTTGTAACCTGCATCATAGATTACCTGTTTCCACAGGTAGGAGTGGCGGTGGTGAAGACTCTTCAAAAATTGGGGGTGGAAGTGGTATTCCCGATGGAACAGACCTGCTGTGGTCAGCCAGCGTTCAATTACGGGTATCGGGATGAAGCGAGGCGAGTGGCACGCCACTGCTTGAAGGCACTGGAAAAATCCGAATGTGTGGTTTGCCCGTCAGGCTCTTGCACTGCGATGATTCGCCATCACTACTCGGAACTGTTTGAAAATGAACCTGAATTCCAGAAGAAGTCACAGGAGATTGCCTGCAGGACTTTTGAGTTCACAGAGTTCCTCACCAGAGTTATGAAAACCTCTTTCTTGCGGGAAGTAACCCGCACCGCTACAGAAAAAAAAGAGAAAGTGTGTTATCACGATTCCTGCCATCTTTCAAGAGAGCTGGGCATACGGGAGGAGCCTCGTGCTCTGTTGCGCCATCTGCCTGGAATAGAAGTGGTGGAAATGGAGAAAGCGGATGAGTGCTGTGGGTTTGGCGGGCTGTTTTCAGCCTATCTGCCGGAGGTGGCAGGGGCAATAGCCGACGGAAAAATTGACAGCATCCTGAAATGCAGCGCCAGCAGTGTCGTGGCGTGCGATATGGGTTGCCTGATGCACCTGCATGGGCGGATTGCCCGCCGAAAACTCCCCATTCAGTGCCTCCATATTGCAGAAGTCCTGACGAAATGGATGGGGGAATGAAAAGAAGAGGGGAATAGATGCCCATTCATTTCCGAAACAACTCTGTGCGAGCACTCTCCGATGAGTTCCTGCAATCCGCATTGAGACGAACGGGAACCCACTTTCGGCAGGGAAGAAATCGCGCCGTTGAGGCGACACCGGACTGGGAGGAGTTACGAAGCCGTGCCCATGAAATCAAAAAAGAGGTCATCCACCACCTCAATTTTTACCTGACACAACTCATTGAAAATGTGGAAAGGAAAGGGGGGCATGTGCACCAGGCTCGTACTGCGGAAGAAGCCTGCCGGGTCGTAGAAGGGATTGCCCGTTCGCACCGGGTTCAAACCATCGTCAAGTCCAAATCTATGGTGTCCGAGGAGATAGAACTGAATGCCCACCTGCAAAAAGCCGGGTTTTATGTGGTGGAGACGGACCTGGGAGAGTTTATTCTTCAACTGGCGGGCGAAAAGCCCTCCCATATCATCGCTCCGGCTGTTCATAAATCCCGAGAGCAGGTGGCAATGCTGTTCGCCCAGAAACTCGGATTACCGGAGGAGATGGCTCGGGAAACGAGTATTGAGGCTCTCACGGAGATTGCGCGAAAGTATCTGAGGGGAAAATTTTTGCAAGCAGAGGTGGGGGTTACCGGAGTGAATTTCGCCGTGGCAGAAACGGGCACCCTCGTGATTGTAGAAAATGAAGGGAATGCGCGATTCACCACCACCTATCCAAAAGTTCACATTGCTCTTATGGGGATAGAAAAAATCATCCCTCGCTGGGAAGATTTGAGTATTTTTCTAACGCTTTTACCCCGCTCCGCCACCGGGCAGATGATGACCTCCTATGTGTCCTTTTTGAATGGCTCCAGAGGGGAAGATGAAGAGGATGGACCGGTAGAACTACATCTTGTGCTTCTGGACAACGGGCGGTCAAAAATGCTCAAACACCCCCTCCTCCAACAGACGCTTTATTGCATTCGGTGTGGGGCTTGCTTGAACTTCTGCCCGGTATATCAAACGGTGGGGGGACATGCGTATGGTGGTGTCTATTCCGGACCCATCGGTGCCATCCTGACCCCTCAAATGCAAGGATTCCCCCACGCCCTTCCCCTGCCCTATGCCTCCAGTCTGTGCTCTGCCTGCGCGGATGTCTGCCCGGTTAAGATTCCTATCCCACAGATTCTGCTGTCTCTTCGCTACCAGAGCCGAAAGTCTGACACTTTGCCATTTCGTTCCAACTTTCCACTGGAAAGGCTGGCATTTTATTCCTGGTCCGTTCTCCTCTCCTCTCCCTGGTTGTATCGCTGGATTTTCCCTCTGCTTTTAAGATTTTCCTGGCTTCTAAGTCATCCTCTTTTCAGCCGGGTCGCCCCCGCCATTTTATCCTCCTACCTGAAGGAACACGCTCTCCCCTCTCTGCCATCCAAATCTTTTTATCAGAGATGGAAAGAGTATGAACGCTGACTTTTTACCCATTTTCACCCGTTCGGCAGAAGCGGTGGGGTGTAGTGTAGATACAGCGGAAACGATGGATGTCGCTCGCACAAAAGTGATACAAATCCTTCAATCCTATTCAGCGAAAGTCGTATGGATGTGGACCACGCCTCTTCTAAAATCTATGAATCTGGAGGAAGAATTGCTGGACTCCGGAATTACTTTCGTGAGTGGTAAAGCAGGGGAAATCCACTTGTGGGAGCAAGGCGAGGTTGGGATTACGGAGGTGGATTATGGGATAGCGGAGACCGGGACGATGGTGTTGGGTGGAGGGGCTGGTCGCCCCCGCTCTGCCTCCCTCTTGCCCTCCATCCACCTGGGTCTCCTTCCCGTCTCCCGTATCCTGCCCTCCTTGAAATCTTTCTTTCATCTGAATCATTCTGCTTTCAAATCTAACACTTTCTTCTTCATCACGGGTCCCAGCCGCACTGCGGATATTGAGCAAACTCTAACCCTCGGCGTTCACGGCCCCCGAAGAGTTCACATCCTTCTTCTTGCCTTTTCCTGAAAGACCCCTTCGTCTTCATCTATCCAGGCATCCGAACCCTGAAGAGAAGAAATGTTTCAGGGTTATGGGAAATGCGAAAAAATGTAGGGGAGGAGCTTGTCTCCTTCCGTCAGAATAAGCGGGACTCCCGAATTATTCAGATTGATTTTTTAAAAATATTTCACAATTGGTTGAGGGGACTAAGCGATGTATGGGGTAGGTAGGCAGGCAGTAGAGTCCCTGCGCACGGGCAATTCTCGGGCTTTCTTCGCTCATTTTCTCTTCTTTTCACTGCAGGACTTTTCAGAACCGCCATGAAATCCCTTGATTTTTCCCACAAAAAATCTTATTATGGAGGTGATAGGAGATGACGAAAGGTCATCCTTCTTTCTTTTCGTGGTGTCTTCCAGTGAGGGCGGTAGTTCGCTCCACCGCCTTCGGACTTTTTGCTTTCCTAACAGCGTGTCTTCTCATATTCTGGAGAACACCTTTATACGCTCAGGAACCTGTAGAACCTTATGTGGCAGACCAGTTAGTTCTTGACTTGTCGCTCCTTTCCGAGGAGGATCGCGATGCTTTATTTACTCAGTATAACTTGACTCATTTAGATTCAATTCCAGAATGGGGAATGTACCTCGTTCAGACACCGCCTGGTCAAGCACCGACGCTGAAGGACACCCTTTCTACTGTCGTGGGGGTGACAATAGTAGAGTTAAACTACATTAGAACGCTCTACGATGACTTCCCCCAAGATTTCTATTTTCCTTACCAGTGGGGCCTGCATAATACTGCGCAAACCGCTTGTGGGCAACAAGGAACCTTGGATGCAGATGTGGATGCCCCAGAAGCGTGGAGCTGGAGCACAGGAAGTAACTCTGTTTTAGTGGCAGTATTAGACGCTGGAATTCAAGTAGATCACCCAGATTTAATGGGCAAAATCGCTGGATCCGTGAATTTTGTTAGCCCTACTTTCAGAGATATAATACTGCCCCGGGGTCATGGCACTCAGGTCGCGGGGATTATTGCCGCGGCGACTGATAACTTTTTCCTCACGGGTTCATCCTTAACACCGGTGAAGAACTATCTCGGAGTTGCTGGAAGTGACTGGCACGCCAAACTCCTGAATGTAAAGGTCTGCGTAGACACCGGTAGTTGTTATGACTGGTATACGGCAAAAGGAATTCAGTGGGCTATAGAGGCTGGAGCGAAAGTTATCAACATGAGTTTTGGTGGAAGGGCCCCATCGGATTTTATGAACTACGCTCTTAAAGTAGCAGATGAGCGAGGAGTGACAGCGGTCGCGGCAGCTGGTAACGACCATTCTAACGTGCGTACTTATCCCTGTTCATCGGGGAAGACCATCTGTGTGGGTGGCACTGATAATCGCGATGGCTTGTATATCAACTCGAACTGGGGCACGTGGGTGCATGTTGTTGCTCCCGCTTTCTGTATTGCCACAACGATAACTAATAACGACTATACTTCTCTTGACTACGCAGATAGCGGAACATCCCTTGCAGCACCTTTTGTTTCTGGCTTGGCGTCACTCATCATCGCGCGTTATCCAAGTGTGCTTCAATGTCCGTGGTATTATTTAGGATGCACGGATGACGCAGTCCGCAACATTATATTTTATATGGGCGTTGACCCGATTCCTGGCACAGGCACTTATTGGTGGAAAGGCAGGGTAAATTTTTGGAAGGCATTACGAGGTTATTAAAAACTTCATAAAAGGGAGGTGTATTAGAGTGAATTTTCCGGCTGGATGGAGGAAAGGCGCACAACTATTCTCAACAGCTATTCTTTTGACAATCGGACTTTACAGCTGCAACTGGGGAGGTGAAGGTGGTGAGGCGGTTTTTCCACTTTTTGAGTATCATAAATTCCCATCTGATTTGGGATTATCCTTTGAAATAATACCTGATAAGGACCAGTATAAAGAAGGCGAGCAAATCCAACTGACCTTACGACTTACTAACCAAACAGTTCAAGGGATAGAACTATCTTACACTCGTGGAAACGAATTTGTGGTCTACATTTTTAACGCTCAAAATCAAGTTGTGGCAGCAGGATATTGGAATTGCATCGGTGAAAAATGTCCTGCTGTGATCACTATCATTCAAAATGAGACAATTCTTCCAGGTGCATTTTTTGAAAGAGTCGGAACTGTGAAAAAAAGGTTACTGTCAGGCACATATACAATTCGTGCTGACTCACTTGTGCATCCCGCTGATGGAGGCATCTACATGCCTGTCGTTATTGTTCCCTAATATTTTTGGGAGCAGGTCTTGACTTTCTTGAATGAATCCTTTATAATCCAAAATTGGTTAAGGGAGTAAGCGATGTATAGGTCAGTCAGTCAGTAGAGCCCCTGCGCCCGGGCAATTCTCAGGCTCAAGAAAAAACCTTGCCCCCTTTTCAAGGGGGGCAAAATCTGATAACTTTAAGGAGGGATACGGGATGACACGAAAGTGTCAAAAATCTTTCTTTTTGTGGTGTCTTCCAGTGAGGGCGGTAGTTCGCCCCACCGCCTTCGGACTTTTTGCTCTGATGTGCTTGCTCTACCTATCTCAAATCGCGTGGGCAGAAGGATTCCCCTCCTGCCTCACACCGCCAGAGGAAATCGAGGAACATCTTTTTCTGCTCCTCAAGTATCAGCGCTGGCTCACTTGCTGAAAAGCATCCATCCAGATTGGCTGCCGGGCCCCATTACTCAGCGGATTATGCAAATCTCAGAGCCATATCCAGCCTCGTGCGGTGAGTTCTCCCTACCAAGGGGTAAAATTGATTTTTGCCGTGCAGTTTGGGAAGATTCCCTGTGGCCTACGCACTGTCAGACTCCATGAAGGAAAGAGCTCCCTTCGTTGTAACTTTTATGACCATTGGTATTGTTATCTCTCTGATGTTAGCCCTTCTTTCTTACTTTTATCCAATTCTAAAGGCATGGCGAATCTGGTATTTAACACATTTATGAAGCACTTGACTGCTCTCTTTCTTATTGGCGCTACCTATTTCTTTCTTACAATAGATTTCTTGCTTTCTCTATTGCTCTTGTTGATGATTCTTGGAAAATACCCCCTTATGCGGGTCCTCACAGGAGGTTAAGATATGAGTTTCCCTGAAAATCAGGGAGAAAACATCTCTACGCGGGCTTTTCATCTCCTGCTCTTGCTGATGGCTCTTTTTCTGAGTTTACTATTTAACATTTTCTGGCTTTCAGATTTTTTCTACTACCTATTTCCCACCTTATTATAACATGATGACTTGGCGAGGCATTTTTTTATTGTTATGGATTGCTCTGATACTCTCTCTCATCCTGAATTTATTAGGGTTTCAATTTTATATCATCCAGGGGTATTTGAAAGTGACCTGGCTCGCTTAAAAAATATGAACGATTTTATGGGGAAGCAGGTAATTAAGAAGATATGGTAAAGTTAATCATAAAAATATTACTTATTTTTATTATTCTATTATTCGTTATTACCTCCATATTAGAATTCTTTTCAAGTGTATGGGGAGTAAAAATCCAGAACCCCTTCATACCGGGAGGTTTCAGGAACATTTATAATAGAATCCGATATTTTTTAGCCCTGAATACAGGTGGAAAGTTTCTTTTGATATTCACGGGATTTCTAATATTAATCCTTTATTCATTATTTTTCAAGCCGTTTCACTACAACACTGAAATTCTTTTAGCAGTTGGACCCTTTCCGGTATTCTCACAGTTGTTATTATATCTTGATTATACAAGGCGTGGGTTATACAGGCGGAATAGAGAGTATTCTACCTGTGACGCCTGTTTCCAGAATCTGGATAAAAGGGTGTGGAAGTTCCTGGGGCTCCCTATGGTAATCACGGCAAGTATCGTAGGAAGTATTGGAATTGCGCGTTCTTATCCTCCCCAGGTGGCGGTTCTTTCCGGCATAATCTTTTTATTATTTGCCGTATGGCTGGGGGCGAGTTCTGCTTATACGCCCACTGAGCATCTAATACGATGGAGTGGAATCCTCCTACTCTGGATGGGTGTTGCTCTATATTTGCAATATTTTACCTATATGACTCAGTATCATCCAGAATGGTTGAACAGAAGTCGCTGGATTACCGGGATTCTGTTTCTGCTGAATCTCATTTTTGTAGCACTTTCAGTCATCAAAGGTAGAAGAATAGAGCATTTAGAGTCAGAGTTAAAAAAGAATTAATGTATCACCTGGTTAGGGTCTATTGACTCAAAAAGTAGAATGGCTTGCAACTTTCTGAAAGGTAGTTTATAATTAACCACGATTTAGGAATATCACCCTAATACCTGACTTCACAGGGAGGTCAGGCGGGAGGGGTGAAAAGAAAGAAAAGAAATGGCGGTTCCAAAGCGGAAATTACCGAGGTTTCGGGTGCGGCGGCGGCGGTCTCGCTGGGTGGCTGAATTGAACTCCCCGGCTCTGGTCATTTGCCCTCGTTGTCACAAGAAGAAGCCAGCACACCACATTTGCCCTCATTGTGGATTTTACCGAGGAGAATTCATCCAAACACCTGTAACCTCTGAAAAAGAAAAATAAACTGGAGGCGATGCCAGGATGGCAACTCAACAGGAACAAGCGGAGAAAGTGATTGGGAAGTTAAAGGAAATTATGAAAGAGTTTCTCCCCGATGTAGATATTGAGAAAATCACCGGGGAAACCACTTTTGATTCAGATTTGAACCTCGGGTCTCTGGAAATGTCCACCATCCTGATGGATATTGAGGATAGTTTTAATATCCGCATATCCGATGAAGAAGTGGAATCCATGCGGAAAGTGGAGGACCTGGTGAAATGTATCCTGAAGCATCTGCCAAGTGAATCCTGACCCCATTCCAGCCATAGAGAGGAAATTTCGGCTCCGTATACGGCAGAAGGAGTTATTTCTGCGTGCATTACGGGGATGCCATTTCCTGGGTGCTGAGCCCACGGAAACCCAGAGGAGAGAAGTGGAAGAGAATGAGCGACTGGAATTTCTGGGGGATGCAGTTTTGGGATTTCTCATCAGTGAGGAACTGTTCCATCGCTTTCAAGAGGAGCCTGTTGGGGTTCTCGCCGCTTCAAAAGCCGCCCTCGTCAGCGGGTCTTCCCTCGCCCAGAAAGCCCGAGAAATTTCTCTAACCGCTCTGGCGAATTTTCAAGAAAGCGACCTGCCGGAGCGGGAGCAGGAAATTCTCGCGGACTTGCTGGAAGCCTTTATCGGCGCTTTATATCTGGACCAGGGGCTCCAAAAAACCCACCAGATCCTCTCCCGAATGTTTGAAAAAGATATCCTGGAAACTATCCTCGGAAAAGGACAGAGGGATTTGAAGGGCGTTTTACAGGAAATTACCCTACGGGAGTTCCATCAGTTGCCAAAATATGTTACAGAGCCGGCGGATGGCCGGCAATTCCGCAGTGAGGTGTGGGTCCAGAATCAAAAGATAGGAGAAGGACGAGGAGGAACGAAGCGAGAGGCGGAAATTCAAGCTGCTCATCAATCCCTTGCTTCCGCCAACTCCTGGTTCCGCATCCTCCGAAAAGAACGCACCTGAGCGCTCATTCTTACCCGCTGGCTCCCCGAATTCTTTCCGGGGACAGTGGCGGGGATGCTTCCTCGCGCTGGAACTTTTCTAAAGCCCCAGCCATCCCCGGAGAAACAGCCTTTTTTTCCCGATTGTAGCAGATGAACAAAGGATAATAAAGAGGACCCCGTTTGAATACCTTATATAGAAAATTCCCCGGCGAAGGAGTAGAAACTTCTTTCGCTACCCCACCGGTATACGGATTCCTCACGTTCCAGTTGAATAACTGAGGGTCCTTCTTTAACCCGGTATAGGATTGAACATCTCCTGTAAAATAAGGATTCAGGGTTGCTTTGTAAGCCACCTCAGATAACTGCTGGCATACGAAGTAAGTAATTTTATCCTCTGGTGAAAGGGATTTTACATACTCCAGTGGGTCAGAAACCATATTTCCCATAAGGGCTTGCTGGATATAAGTTCGTTTATCTTGCTCATCCAGTTCTACATCCGAACTTTCCACTTTTCCATGCCTGGCACGCCTGTAAAAGGTTTGGATGATAATTTTATCTTCACGGGCAACAAAGCCGATATCCCCCGGCGAAATTCCCTTCACCACCTTCATCTTCTCTCCCGTATATGGATTCGTGAGGTTCTCTGGCGCCACCGCAAAGTAGGGTGATTTCAACACTTCTTCAAAACTTTCGGGAAATCGCTGTTCTATTCCGGTGAACAACCGTGTAGCGGAAGTAATAGTTTGGATATTTCCAAGATAATTCAGGTATTCCCGGGAAAGTTTTTCTCCTTTCTCCGCCCCAACCATTAACCCCGCCACAAACAGGAAGCGAATGAGAAAAACATCCATATTTATAACCGTTATTATTATATCATAAAATCCGGAAGCGCATCCGAAGCACTTGAAGATAGTAGGGATTCGCATTACAATGAGAAGTTGAGAATGGCGAGAGGCCGCCACCAACTACCGCTGTGGGAAGTGTCCAGCCAGGAGCAGAACCTCACCTCCTTCCCCACCATTGAAGGCACGGTGGGAGAATATCTCCAGCATCTGGAACAGACTTATCCCTTCAGGTCCTGTCAGTATCTTCAAAGAGCGGTAGCCCGGTCCATAGAGCGTGTGAATCCTGAGGAACTTACACAATCTTTGCTGGCGGATTTTTTGCTCCGATTCGCTCACCGCCACTTGCAAGAGTCCATCTACGACCCGGAATGCGGGTATGGAACCCTTCTGCTGGCAGGGTATCGGCATAAAGAGGCGGAGGACCCAACCTTGAAATCTTCCGAAATCTTACAATGGCTGAATGGCTCCACGGGCGGGAAACCTGAAAGGAAAAACGAGCATAAGATGAAGATAGCAGGGCTACGACTCCGCCTTCGGGGCTGGACTGAGGGTCATCCCCTGCCTGCACTGGACTTTCCCTCTTCCCCTCCCTATGATGTGCTCTCTTCCCTCACTATCTTCTCCCATCCACTGTCTCTGTTGAAATCCTTGAAGAGGCTATCCCATCCCCATTCCCGTTATGCTCTGTTGATTCATCCGGAGGCTTTACTGCAACCTTCTCTCCAGCAGGAATTACTCAAAGGGTTCCATCTCCATCATTTGATATCATTTAGCGAGCCCTGTTTCAAAAGGGCGCCTGCGGGAATCCTGATGGAGCATGCTTCTGAAGATTCTTCCACCTCGCATCGGGATGCTTCTGTGGTGCAGTTTATCCAGCTGAAAAAGAGCCTGAAAGAGATATTTTCCTGCCCGAGCGAAGCATGGGAACGAGAAAGAGAGCGCCTGAAAGAGGTGGATTATTTTCTTCGCCGGATGTCACTCAAAAAAGAATTTTTTGAGAATGAGGATTTTCGAGTATTTATTACTTCCCGAAAGCGGCTTCAAGAAACCCCTTCCTGCTGGTTATTCTACCTAACAGCTTCTTCTCTGGCTTTGCAGATGTGGGAATCCAGCTATCCTTTCCTCATTCCTCTTTCAGAATGTGGCGACCTTTATCCCCTTACCGAACTTTCCAGCCTTCCTCCTTCAGCGATTCTGTTAACGCCCGAAGGGCGATTTTATCCTTTCACGCCGTCGGAGAGTGCTTTTCACGAGGCACCCGGCAGCGAATCCGCCCATATTTTAATTTTGAAAAACCGCCACCCGGAAATCCCTTTCCTCTGCCAGTTGTGGAATAGCATCCCCTGCCGTTATCTGTTTCTCCAGCAGGTCGCTACTGGCGTGGGAAAAAGAAAGGAAAACCCGGGAGAGGTTCGGGTGGTTCATCCCGAGTTCCTGGGGCGTCGCACTCGGGAGCAATTGAAACTACATACCTCTTCATCCTCCTCCTCGGACCTCTTAATGACTGATGAAGTGGAACCTCTTTCAGAGCCTCGCTGGAACCTGGATGTCTTCGTCATCAGGGAAGTCTTTCAAAGGAGCGCTGATGACCTGTATCTGATGATGACACAGACCCGGCCTTCGTGGACTCTGAAAAAGGCGAAAAATCCTCGCTTGCACCCAAAGAGAGAAGAGCAAGGGGTTTCTTCTTTTACCCCGAATCCCTCCTGTGAGCCGAATTTCCCCCTTTTCACAGCCCCTCGGTGAAGTCTCTCTGGATTCTTTTCCTCTCCCTCACGCCGGTATCAGAAAATCGCGGCGCCATTCTCTATGCGTCCGCCCAGAATATTCCTCTCCTCCCGGTTTTTCTGCTTTCCACCAGTTTGAACCTGATGATGATACCCATACTTCTATGGCTACTTCATTTCCTCTCCCTGTCGGACCGTTTTTATACTTTTTGGGAGCGCTGGACACGGAAAAAAGCCCGCACTCTTCAAAACCTTATGGAAAAATATGGATGGGTAGGTTTGACCCTGTTCGTGGCTGTGCCTCTTCCTGGAACTGGATTTTATAGCGGTTGCCTTCTGGCAGCCCTCTTAGGATTGTCCAAAAGGAAATCTTTCCTCGCTATCGGGCTGGGAAATATCCTGGCAGGGTTCATCGTCCTTGCCTCTGTTGAAGGTGTAAAATTTACCTGGTTTCAGTGGCTGGCTCCATGGCTGAGGTCCTGATTGTAGACCCGGAGAAAAATCGGGAAAATTATCAAGCCTGGCTGGAAAGTGCCCATCTCAAACCGGTCTGGCTGAAGCCGGGGGAGGAAATCCCAGACCCTCTCCGTTTTCTGGGCCTCCTCCTGCCTGGGGGGGGTGATATGGACCCTTCTTTCTATGGAGAAACGAATCGTTACTCAAAAAATATCCATCCATCTCGTGACCGTTTAGAAGTAGATGTTCTCCACCGCTTCCTGAAAATCAGAAAGCCCATTCTGGGTATTTGTAGAGGAATCCAGGTAATCAATGTGGCTCTGGGCGGCACCCTGATTCAGGATTTGATGGCAGAGGCTGGTATTTTCGGTCATTCTCTTCCTGCTTCCCCTGACCGGGATACCTACCACCTGATAGAGATTGCCGGAACTTCTTTCCTCTTCACTCGGGTAAATGAATCTTCGCTGGTGGTCAATAGCCACCACCATCAAGCCATCGGGAAACTGGCGCCGGATTTGCAAGTTTCTGCCCGCTCCCTGAATGGCGTGATTGAGGCAGTGGAATCCAGTATCTACCCCAACCTTCTCGGTATTCAATGGCATCCGGAACGTCTTCCCTTTTCCCACCCGGCATCGGATAAAATTCTCCGCCTTTTCACCCCACTATAGAACGGAAAATTTGACAACGGCAAGTTTTGGAAGTAGTATAATAGTAACTTCGTTATGAGGAGAGGTGATGAAAAAGTGAAAAATTTGTTCAGGGGTGTGATTGTAGCAGTTTTTCTCGGAATAGGTATTTTGTTTTTTACGAGTTGTGGGGAGCAGGGAAATTTCTCGGAAAGTAACCTGCCGGAAATAGAAGAAATGGGTCCTGCAGGGATTATCGGGCCTCCACAGCCTTACCTTCCCGATGAGGTTCTGGTAAAGTTCAAAGAGGAGGTTTCCGGTCGAATTCAGGAGGCTCTTTTCCAGCGGCTGGGCGCCGAGAAATTGGAAGAAATTCCTGCCATCGGAACCCTGCGATTAAAAATTCCAGCAGGAAAAGTGGAATCTCTGGTAAGGGAGTTGATGCAACAGCCTGGCGTGGAATATGCGGAGCCCAATTACACCCGCCAGGCATTCCTGACACCCAATGATACTTATTGGAGCCTCCAATGGGGCTTGAATAACACCGGGCAATCCAGTTCCTGCTTTCCCGCCGGCACAGCGGATGCGGATATTGACGGTCCAGAAGCGTGGAACATCACGACGGGCTCTTCCAGTGTGAAAATTGCCATTCTGGATACCGGCATACAGGCAAACCATCCCGACCTGTCGGGCAAGGTGGTTGCCGCGAAGAGTTTTGTAGGCGGAAACCCAAATGATGGAAATGGGCACGGAACCCATGTGGCAGGCATTGCCTCCGCCATCACCAACAACGCCAGGGGGGTGGCGGGAACCTCCTGGGCATCGGTTCTGATGAATGGGAAAGTTCTGACTAACGCTGGCTATGGCTCCGCCTCTTCTTCCGCCAACGGAATCATCTGGGCGGCCGATAACGGCGCGAAAGTGATTAATATGAGTTATGGCTCTTCTTCCGCTTCTACCACGGAGCAAAATGCCGTCAATTACGCATGGAATAAGGGGGTTGTGCTGGTAGCCGCCGCTGGCAACAGCAACAGTTCTTCCAAACTTTACCCGGCTGCCTATACGAATGTCATCGCCGTCGCCGCTACTACGAACACGGATGTGAAAGCCTCCTTCTCCAACTACGGCAACTGGGTTCATGTGGCCGCTCCCGGATATTGCATCGCTTCCACTTATAAAAATAATGGTTATGCCTGGGCAAGTGGAACCTCTATGTCTTCTCCTTTTACCGCCGGTGAAGCTGCCCTCATTTTCGCCCAATTTCCGTCTTACACCAACGCACAGGTTCGCGACAAAATTTTCGCATCCGTGGATGCCATCTCTGGAACGGGCACCTACTGGGTATACGGTCGCATCAACCTTCATAAAGCAGTGCAATAGAAAACCCCACATCTTGCCCCTTTCGCCGGCACATTATCCGTTGATAGGGATGAGGATGCGGTAAAGGTGCCTTGGATAGGAGGAGTCGCTGTGCCTCCCTGTCCTTCATTGTGAGCAAAAAATACTCTCCCATCAAAGGGGAAGTGATATTCTTTATATCAGGCAGGGATGAGGAATGAAGAACAAAATTTTCTGGGGTATGATAGGGAGCGTGATCCTGCTTTCCTCAGGAAGGGAGGCTGGTATGAATGGTGAAACAGGCTATCCACCCCTCGCACAAAAATTCGGCATAGAATTCACCACGAATAAGCCTGCTTATAATCCAGGAGAAAAAATCCAGATGACGCTGAAAATAACCTGCACAACCTTCACCCCTTTCACTTTTCAATTCAATAGCGGTCAACGCTACGATTTCACCATTGAAAATGCAAGGGGAGAAGAGGTCTGGCGATGGAGCCGGGATAAGATGTTCATTCAAATACTGGGAGAAGAGAAGGTCGGAGGTACCCGAAAATCCCTCACCTATCGGGAAGTCTTTCAAGGGAATTTATCCACCGGTGTTTATCGCGTGACCGGACGCCTGACTTCCTCCAACGCTCCCCTGAGTTCCACGCTGACTTTTTTCGTGAACCCGAGAGGCAAGTAGAAAGAGTTGAACCTGAAGCCTTAAGGCGGTTGAAATTTTGGTTCATAGATGAGGCGTGAGGTAGATTTTCCATAGAAAAGGGAAATTTCTTCACACCCCTCGTCTCAAAAGAAATTTTTATTGTATGCAGGCACAGGCGGCGTTCTTGCCTTATTGGTGCTGTTTGGATGGTTCGTGGTCAAAGCCTTCTCCGGCCGAATCCCCATCCCTGCAGGGATTCCCCTCGGTTCTTTCACGATGCGTTACTATAGCCTGTGCCTGTTATTCGGCGTTCTGGCAGGTTACCTTTTAATCCGCCAGCGGATGGAACAGTATCAGGTAAGTGAAAATCTGCTTGCTGATTTTATCACGGCAGGGATGATTTTTGGGCTTGTGGGCGCCCGTCTGGGGTATGTGCTACAGAATTTTTCCTGCTTTCTTTCCCACCCTCTTGAAATCCTCGGAATCACTCCACAGGGATTCCAGGGGATTGCCGGTCTATCCATACACGGTGCGTTGCTTTCCCTTCTCGCCTTTTTATTCCTTTTCCAGAAATGGAGAAGGGTTTCAGGGTTGAAAATGGGGGATTTTGCCGTTCCTTCACTGGCGCTGGGGCAAGCCATCGGACGCTGGGGAAATTTCTTTAATCAAGAACTCTACGGCTACCCCACAAATCTACCCTGGAAAATGTATGTGGACGAGGCACACCGTTTGCGATTTTACAGGCAGGAGGCTTATTTTCATCCGGTCTTTCTTTATGAATCCCTGTAGAGTCTTTTCACCCTGGGGATATGGCTCCGGGTGGAGCGGAAGGGGTCTGAAAAGCCTGGAAATCTGATGTTTCTGTATGGGATTCTGTATATGGAATCGGACGGTTCTGGGTGGAAATTTTCCGCATTGAGCCCCGGGAGATATTCGGGTTGAGTCGGGCGCAGGTTGTATCCTTACTCTTCGTGCTGGTCTTCGGTGGTTTGATTTTCTTCTGGCGTCGCCGGTAGATAGCCCTTGCACTTTTCGCATCGGTGCGATAAAATAGTTGTATGGATGCGCAATTATAAAAATATCCAGCCGGAAAAAATTTTTCAGGCGCTGGCTGACTCCACTCGTCTCCGCCTGCTGATGCTACTCCTGCATCACGAGAAAGAACTCTGTTGCTGTGAACTCTCGGATTCCCTCCACATCCCGGAATATGCCGTTTCTCGCCACATCAAAATCCTGCAATACAGCGGTCTGGTGGAAGCGCGAAAAGAAGGACGCTGGGTATATTACCGTCTTTCCCCCCGTCCCGGGAAATTCATTCAAAAAACTCTCCAGAATCTCTTGCTGTTAAAAGATTTATGGAAAGAAGACCGAAAATCCCTGCGAAAACGGCTGAAACTTCGGCAAAATGGGAAATGCGTGCTGGGACCCGCCCACCTCTCTTTACGGAGCAAAGAAAAATGAACCCTCAGAAAACACTAACCCGATGGGTTTTTGAAGTTGAAGGAATGTGCTGCCCGGATGAAGTGTCCGTGCTTTATAAAAAACTGAAAGGGGTATCCGGCATTCTGAACTTTCATGCCGACCTTATTACCCACAGGCTATTTCTGGAAGTTCAATCGGATAAGGTCTATCCTTTGGACATTGTGCGAGTTATCGGCGAGACGGGAATGAAAGTCAGGCAAATAACGCGCACCCCTGAAAAGAAACAACCGCGTGCCTGGTTCCAAAATCTCAGGCTATACTTTTTATTTCTATCTGGTGCTTTTATCGGGCTGGCATACGGCTTTCATTTCCTTCTCCCCAACCCCTTCGCAGAAAAAATCCTATGGGGAGCAGGCATTCTAACTGGCGGGTATTATCCGGCGAAGATGGGGCTGGCAGCCCTTAGAACCTTAACCCTGAACATTCGCACCTTGATGGTAGCCGGCGCGGCTGGCGCCATTGCCCTGAATCTCTGGGAAGAAGCCGCCCTCCTCGTGTTCATTTACTCTCTCGGAGATGTGCTGGAAATTTATGCGATGGAAAAGGCACGCGCCTCTTTACGGTATCTGATGAACCTGATGCCCGGCGTAGCCTTAACCCGCCGGGATGGAAGAGAGGAAATCCTGCCCGTAGAATCCCTCGTTCCCGGCCACATTCTACTGATTCGGCCGGGGGAACGAATACCCATGGATGGCGTGGTGGTGAGCGGTTCATCTTTTGTGGATGAATCCACCATCACCGGGGAGCCTGTGCCCCGCTTCAAGCAAGAAGGGGATGAAGTCTTTGCGGGCACACTCAATCAACGGGGAGGGCTGGAAATCCGGGTCACCAAGCCCGCACAGAACACAACCCTCGCCCGAATCATCCACTCCATAGAAGAAGCCCAGGCAAAAAAATCTTCTTATCAGAGATTCGGGGAAGTGTTCGGAAAGTATTACACCCCGCTGATGTTTTTACTGGCTATCTTTTTGATGTTCTTTCCACCTCTATCTCTCCATGGAGATTGGAAATACTGGTTCTATCGGGGCCTGGTGTTGCTGGTGGTATCCTGCTCCTGCGGGTTAGCTCTTTCTGTGCCCATTAGTGTTGTAGCCGCCATCAGTCATGGAGCCAGGAAAGGCATTCTAATCAAAGGAGGAAAATATCTGGAACTGGCTGCGGGGTTGCAAGCCGTCGCGCTGGATAAAACCGGCACCCTGACGGTTGGGCTCCCTACCCTTTCAGATATACAGCCCGTCACGACCACTTATACACCGAAGGACCTTCTACGCCTCGCCGCTTCAATTGAATTCTACTCCGAGCATCCCTTCGGAGAAGCCATTGTGAGAAAAGCAAAAGAAGATGAAATCTCGCCGGATTCAGCGACCCATTTTCAGGCATATACCGGGGAAGGTGCCTCCGCGGTTCTGAACGGCACCACCTATTTTATCGGAAGCCACCGGATGTTCCACAGGTTACAAATTCCAGATGCAGAGGCTGAACCCATTGTTGCCCGACTGGAAGAGCAAGGAAAAAGCGTCATTTTCCTTGGAACACAAAAGGGCGTGCTGGGAGTATTCGGGCTGACCGACCCCATCAAGCCGGAGGCTCCTTCTGCCATTCAGGAATTGAAACAGCAGGGACTCCATCACATCTTTCTCTTAACTGGAGACAACGAGAGAACAGCGAGAAAAATCGCACAGGAGTCGGGAATACCCCATCACCGGGCAAACCTCCTGCCCGAAGATAAAGTGAAAGAGGTGGAGCGACTGAAACAGCAGTATGGACGGGTGGCGATGGTGGGCGATGGCGTGAATGACGCCCCTGCCATGGCTTCCGCTGATGTGGGCATTGCTATGGGCGCCGCAGGAACCGATGTCGCCATTGAAACCGGCGACATCGTCCTGATGATGGACAACCTGAAAAGATTGCCTGAAGTCCTCACCCTCAGCCGAAGGACGATGGCAAACATCCGCCAGAATATCTTCGCTTCTTTAGCCATCGTGCTGTTTTTAATTCCAGCCGCACTCTCTGGATGGGTCAACCTTCTCTCCGGGCTCCTCCTGAATGAAGTGGGAGCCTTGCTCGTTATCCTGAACGCCCTTCGTCTCTTGCTCTAATTCTCGCCCCTTCCTCTGGATAAGATTTTACCGCCTTCTTTCCACCTCCCCCTTTCGGCTGGAAAGAGTTTGTAACCTCGCTTACTGAAATGACAAATGTCATGGGTATAGTGTATAATAGGGTTTATGGAGGCGAGAGTTATGAATAAAAATTTTGTCTGGGTTCTTGGGGGAGGGGTTCTGCTGGTGGTGGGAGTGGCTCTTTACGCGATGCGGAGTAACCAGCCCACCGTCACCCCAGAAGAATCTCCGGCCACGGTCGCTTCGGAAACTCCAGCATCCTCATCACCGGCTACGCTTAAAGAGGTATCCTTTGATGTGGAGGGAATGACCTGCGAGTCCTGCAAAATATCGGTAGAGCAGGCGCTCCTGAAGGTTCCAGGCGTTCAATCCGCTCTGGCAGATGTGAAACTTCATAAGGCCACGGTCCAGTACGACCCGGGAACGGTCACAGACCCGGAAGTCCTGAAGTCCGAGTGCAGGAAAGCCATTGAAAGGGTGGGATACCGGGTAAGAGCGTAACCCGACTTCCATCACGGAGTATATTCAGCGGGAGAGGGGCGCGAGGAGAACGGAAATCCCTCCCGCTGAATTTCTTTCTGGGAAAGTGGAATGGAGCGAAGTTCTTCCGCTTTTTCCTCCGGAATGGTATCGTTAATAAACGACCCTGCGCCCGTTTCCACGGAGGCTCTAAATTTTAATTTGTCCCGTCCCCGGTAGGGTGGATAAAACTCTATGTGAAAATGATAATATTCTGAAAGGTTTGGAAGCCGTCGGTTCACCGGTCCCTGATGTAAAACCATCATATACGGAAAGGAAAATCCGAAGAGGTTATCATATTTCAGCGTGACGGTTTTCAAAAGGAGGCTCAATCCTTCTCGCTCTTTTTTCCCCATTTGCGTGACCGATGAAAAATGCCGACGGGGGTGAATGTGAACTTCATACGGCCACCGGGCTGAATAGGGAATGAAAGCCACGAAATCCGAAGTGCTCTGTATGACCCGCTTCCTTTCCTTTATCTCTGCCTCCCTCACATCACAGAAAAGGCATCGGTGATGTTTATGGAAGTATCGTCGCCCCTGCTGGAGTTCCTTCTGAATCACCGGTGGAATGTGCGGAAAGGCATAAATCTGCCCGTGAGGATGATGAAGGGTCACACCAATGGTAGCCCCCTTGTTCTCAAATATCAGAATGAACCGAATCTTCGGGTCTCTCTGAAGTTGGACACTCCTCTTCTGCCATAAACGAATGATTTTGCCTATCTGGTTCAGGGATAGCATGGAAAAAGTTAAATCGTGCCGGGAAGTGTAAAGAATCACATCACAGTAACCATAAGAGGGACGCGATAAAAAAAGGGGATTCTGTGATTTCTCCACTCCCTTCGCCGAAGTAGAGAGGGAAGGAAAATCGTTGGGATAGATGAGCACTTCGTAGTCTTTCGGGATACCCGGGCTACCAGGGCAAAAGGGGCATTTTGCAGACGGAAGCAGGGGACGCTCCTGCCGCTCCGATGCCACTATCACCCACTCCCCTGTCAGCACATTATAGCGCAGTTCATTCATCCCTTTCCACCCTCATCACACATCCACCCATCATAGTATACCCTTTTGCGGTATGACCCACCGGGTCAGGGGCCTGTAAAAACCGTTATAATAAAGAAAGAGAGCGGAAGATGTCTGTGAGAGTTTTGCTGGTTACCGGCTCTATGCCGCCCGCATACTGCGGGGTGGGAAGATATACCGTCAGGCTATCAGAGGCGATTCGGAAGAAGGGTGTGGAAGTTAGAACCTCTGCCATGGAGGGGAAAGCGGACTTTCTCTTTCACTCCCACGCCGAATTTTCCTCCATTCTTCACTCCTTCACTCCGAACATCCTCCATCTCCAGTATCCAGGCATCGGATTCAGGCACTCGCTTCTTCCCCTGCGTCTTGTATCTTCTCTTCATCCTGCGATGGTTACTCTTCACGAATTTTCCATTTCCCATCCTCTACGGAAACTGTTTAGCCTCGCCCTGACGCGGAGAGCGCAGGGGGTGATTGTTCCGGCAGAAGCGGAGTTTCAAGCCCTCCGGCCGTTCTGTCAGGCTCGCCAGCCCATTTATGTGGTATATCCTGGCCCCTCTTTTGAGCCGTCGGCAACGATGCGGGAAACCGAACCACAGTTTTCCTCCCCTCTGTTCTTGTTCTTTGGATTTTTGAACAGGAGCAAAAATATACCCTTACTCATTCAGGTTTTGCACCGTTATCAAAAAGCCGGTTTCCCGAACCCCTTTCTTCTGTTCACCGCCACTTCCAGGGAGCACCCCGATGCACAAAAATTCTTACACTGGCTAAAAAAAGAAAAACTTTATGAACTGGATTCAGAAAAAATGAAGGTGCACTTTCAATCCGATGAGAATGAACTTTCCCGACTGTTCTGGAATGGAGCGGTGGCGCTTTTACCTTTCGTGGATGGAGTCAGCCCCCGCAGAACCTCCCTCCTCACGCTGTTAGCCCATGGAGTCGTGGTGCTTTCCACTCCTCCTGCCCCTCCCCCGTTCATTCACGGCGAAGGAATTTTTCTCCACACCCGTGCAGAAGAATTCATAGAAACGATGAAAAGATTATTGAACCGTGAAGAGTTCTTCAAACAGCGTCAAAAAGCCCTCCGTTTAAGCCAGGCATTTTCCTGGGACTCCATCGGAAATGCCCACCTCGCTTTGTATCATCGCTTGCTTTCATAATCCACCATCCGGCATGCGGGCAGATACAAAAAACGGGAGGGTGAACAGCCCCCCACTGCACAAAACCACGATTCATGGAAAGCCCAATGAAGGAGTAAAAAGGTTAGCGGGACCAGCGGGACCAGGTTTTGAACCGCTGGATGCGGACTTCCAGAGCCTGAATCTCCGGGTGAAGGGAAAGAGCATCCCTGAAGCGGCCCACAGCCGTGAGATAATCCTTTCGTTCTTTCAAAAGTTCCAGGCGGTCTGTGTCATTCAGGGTCGTTTTCAACAGCCTCTGACGAATGCTATCCGCCTCGCTGGCTTTTCCTTCCCCTTTAGCCATACTCAAAAGTTGAAACAGTGCCCGCTGACTCCAGAATAAATCCGAGTATTCGCGTGCGATTTTTTCATAAATGGATTTCGCTGTACTTCTCCGCCCCGCCCTCTCCTCTTGCCTCGCCATAAGATACATATTTTCTGCCTGTATTACCCGCTGGATATGGGGTGAGAATCCAGGCGTGAAGGTGGACTCTTTGCCAAGCACTAAAAGAAGAAGTGAATCGGGTTTCATAGAAAGGTTCACGGAAAGATGACCGTTTTTAATGGGTACTTTGGCAGAACCCCTCAGCGGTTTTAACCGTGCCGATTCCTGAAGTTCCTGAATTTGCCCGGCGTTGGGGTTCTTCGGGCTTCCCATCTTTTCCCACGCCGCTGACACATTTCCATGTTCCTCATCCATCCGGTATTCAGTGAGAGTAATTTGATGCAAATCTGCCGGGAGTTCTACATCTATGGAAAGGGAAATCTCTCCTGCTCCACCCGTGCGATACAGGAGAATCTGGGCATCGGTGGAGGAGGAACGAGTAGCCAATCCTCCTGTGCCTTCACCCGTCACCTCCAGGGCAACTTGCTCACTCCCCATTTTGCTCAAAAGGAGGTAGGCATTGAGGATAGGGAAGGGTGCAATGGAATCATCAAGTGCTACGGAGAGGGCGCGCCAGCCTCCTCCACGGGAGAGAATGAAAACCGGTTGCCCCCATCGCAAGAACAAATCCACACGCGCCTCGGGATGGCTCAAAATTTCCTCCACCATCTGAACCAGGAAAACTGCCTCGTAGACTCCGAAAGTTTTCTGCCTCTCTATCTCAGGACGACGATTCAGCGGCTGACCCCATTCATTCTGCTGGGTCTCCAGATGTGCCAGAGACGGAAACTCTTTCCGAATGATGTCCAGAAACTGCTGATTTGCCGACAGGTGGCTTTTTATCTCTCCATAGTGATGCCAGGAAATGAAATCAATCGGTGAACCCGTTTTCCCGGTTACATAATTCCTCTCTCCCGTAACATGCTGGAGAAAAGCGCGGAAAAAATTTTGATTGCCCGCTATGCCGGGTCCCCCGACTTTCACCCGGGCGTCGGCAGATTTCGCACCGTCAGCAAAATAATCATACATTTGATGAAAGCGGGCAAGCCTCTCAGCGGTAACGGGCTCATTCCATCGCACTCCATCTATGAAATAAGTTTTCAAATCCGGCTCATTCCAGATTTCAAAATACCACTGGCGAACTTCTTCTATGCCGTATCGCTGTATTAGATGCTTCACCGTAAAGTAAATTAAATCTCGCCATTTCCTGTAATCTCTGGGCGTATTCACCGCTCCGCCACAGTAATTTCGGACCACCTCACCCTCGGACAGGTCATCGGGCATGAAATCCGCTTCTAATATAGGTTTCAAGCCTGCTGAAAGCAAAATATCCAGAACCTCATCCAGATGCCAGAAATTGTAATGCGGCTTCCCCTGGCTGTCTTCCGTGTAAATTCGGTTCCCGCAGTACACCGGTTTCTCCGTCCGGAGGCTCCACTGGGTAAAGCCATCGCTGAAAAGATTGTGCATCCGTATATATCGGAAGGCGCCGGTTTCGCGGAGTAATTTCCAGAATGGGAGTGCTTCATCAGCCACAGTAACAGCGAACATCGGGTCGTAACCGATATTCGCCCACGATTTCGGGTCTACTCTGCCCACCACCTGACTCGTTCTTACCCGCACCACAGCGGTAGTATCTTTCCCCTGCGGATTCTGAATGAAGGAAAATTCAGCCCCCGCTGTTAAAAGCCAGAATGCAAACAGCAGACAAAAACCGACCCCTTTCACCCCTGACTTTCTTATACCCGAGAAATCTCTCATTCTTTTCACCCCCTTCCTTTAACATCTTATTTCTTCTAAAGTTTCCTGAAAAGGGAAAGGTGAAGGAGCACACCTCGCAGGAGAAAGCGGGATGGCGATTTTTCACCCCCACTTGCAAAATTTTGCAGAACATGGTAGGGGGATGATTTCAGATGGTGGTCCTGCAGAAATTTCTCGCCTCCCCCTCCCTCTGTGCAACTATGGGGGCGGGATACATCCACAAATATCTGGAAAATCAGCCATGAATATGACTGTGAATCTCGGGTGAAGAGAACCGACTTCCATCTATGAAAGGTTTAATTTTGCAATTCAAAATAAAGCGGATGGCGCGGGTGGGCGCACCTTTTCATCACCGATGCATGAGAAACTTTATCTGGCGGCTTCCTATGTGATTCTTAAATAGATGTAAAAAGGGGAAGGGTTACAGATATTTACTGGACAGCCCCTTCAGGCATTGCTACATCAGGCAGGGTCATTTCCGAAAATGAGTATGACTTTTATACCGGTTTAAATTTGTCTCCTATTTCTGTAATTTACACTTTTCAGTTGCCTTAAAATAGCCCACATCCCACCTTTTTCCAATGGATGTGAAAGGAAGTGGTAAGATAGAGATGATGGGCGACGAGGTAGGACTCCTCCAGAACATCATCCGCACCATTGGAACTTCCCTGACCCTCCCGGAAATGCTGGGGGTGATTGCGAAACTCATCGGGGAGGCGGTAAAAGGAGATTCCTGCCTCATCTATCTACTGGATTCCAGAGAAAATGAGTTGATTTTGCGAGGTGCAATGAATCCTCATCCGAGGCTCCTGGGGAAGATTAAGATGAAATTGGGGGAAGGGATTACCGGATGGGTGGCTCAGCATCGCCAGCCTGTGGCGATTCCAGAAAAAGCCAGCGAGGACCCCCGATTCAAGTATTTCCAGGGCTTGCCGGAAGACCGGTATGAAGCCTTTCTTTCCGTTCCCGTCATCCTTCAAAACCAGCTTCTTGGCGTGATAAATGTTCAGCATCGCACTCCCCACCGATACTCAGTTAGAGAAATCAGCGTCCTGACATCCATAGCCGATCTGGTGGCAGGAGCCATAGAAAAATTGCGACTGCAAGAAGAAGCCGAAACGGCAAAGGCAGAATTACGCCAGCGAAAACTCATTGAACGCGCCAAGGGCATCCTGATGAAACGGGACGGCTTTTCCGAAGAGGAAGCCTTTCGCCTCATTCAAAGAACCGCTATGAATAAGCGAAAAACAATGGCGGAGGTGGCGGAGGCAATCCTCCTCGCCGAAGAGGTGAGGGGTCAGCCTGAAAAGTAGGAAGAGTTACACGCCCACACTCCAGGGCGCTACAATCTCTACGATTCTATATTTATTTCCATCCACCAGTTGATAGGCGGCGACTTCCACCTCAAAATTTCCCAGCGTTCCTAAAAGGCTCTTTCTGCCTTTAACACGATGCCACGGCTTTTTTAAAAGAGTTTCATTCACGGAAAGAATCATATAAATCCGGTTAGGAAGCATATCTGCCACATCCTCACTGCTGGGACGGACGCTTCTGTGGGTTTTTCCTCTCTGGGCGTGGGAATGAAAATCTCCTAACAGTTGAAGTTCCAGCCCGAAGTGGGTGGAAAGTTCCCGAACCCGGGCGATTCGGCTTTCAGACACTTCAGTCCAGAGATAGCCCCTGCGAGCCGATTGAAACGGTATCGCATGTTCCACGAGAACCAGATAATTCAGGGCATATCCCAGGAGAAAGCCGAGGCACTCTCGTCGGTAAATCTCGGTGGCAGCCAGGGTCATCTCTATAAACGCCGCGGGCTTCAAAATCACTCGCCGAGGTTTCCATAACGCCGATACTTCCTCCCCATTTCCTCGCTTCACATCCTCTTCCGAGCCGCGTCTTGACCCCATCCTGAGAGTGAAAAATTTTTACCCGGGCAATTTCTGAAGAACCCGCTCCAGCCGAGCACGGGCATCATCTGATAGAGGTTTGAGGGCAGAATTCCCGGTGGTTTCCATCATCGTAAGAGGGTCAGCAATTCCTACCACCGTCCCCCCTTCTTCTTCATACACCACCACATTGCAGGGCAGGAGCAAGCCGATGTCCAATTCCTTCATAAAAGCCTGATGAGCCAGCGGAGGATTGCAGGCTCCGAGAATCACATACCTTCGGAAGTCCACATTCAACTTCTGTTGGAGAGTATTTTTCACATCAATCTCTGTCAAAATACCAAACCCTTCCTCCTTTAAGAGAGCAGTAACCCGCTCCTTTGCGGAATCAAATCCGAGGGAAGTGTGCTTCTTGAGCCCGTAAGAAATTTCTCGCATCACAGGCTATCCTCCTCCTTTTTATTTTTTATTTTTTGAATCTCTTTTACGATAACCTGCCAGACTTTTCTCGGATTGTCCGGGGCGATGGAGGACATCAGAGCGCAGGCCTCATAGCCCCAGATGGCGATGGAAGAAATGCCAGATTCAGCCGTCAGGGCGATGGCTTCACCCACTTCAGCCTCCCGCCCTGCTGGGACTTTGAACCCTTGAATCCACAACTGGGAAATTTTGTTATGCCTCAATGCCATCTCATAGATTTTGTGAGCATAGAAGGAAATATAAGCCTGCCAGGGCTTCCGGGCTACTATCCAGTAGGGGTCCGTGCCAAATATATCCAGTTCCGGAATATGCCCCACCCATTCCCAATCCGATTCATCTCCATTCAGGGCTTCCGGGAGGAGGCAAATGGCTGTGCGCATCCCCCTTCGTTTCGCACTTTTCATAAGAAAAAGGATGAAATCAAGCAGGGGGGGGACTTCTGCATATTGCCTGCAATAGGAGCAAAAGCAACCTTTCCGGGGCGTGGAGTAAGACAGGAATGTGGAAGAAAAGAAGCGAGGCTCATCAGCGAAAAAAACTTCGGCACCTGTTTCGGAAGCGGATTGAAACCATTCCTCCATTTGCTCACGAAAAACAGGGTGGGAAGGACAGGCGGCAGGCAACGCTTCCCCGTTCTCATCCATCTGGCGAATCTCCGGGTAACGCAAAGCCCAGTAAGTGAAGGCTTCTCCACCGAAAACCCTCCCAACACCCCAGGGGTCTAACCATGCTTCCAATCCTATTTCTTTCGTCATTCCCACAATATCTTTCATCGTGCTACGATAAAAGAGGAGGTCGTTTTCGCTAAAAGTATGGACGACATAGTCAAACCCTCGCCTCCGAATTTCCTTCAGGTCTTTTCTCACCCAGCGAGGGTTCCGATTCCCGAAATAACTCACGCCCACTTTCATCATTACCTGTGAGTATTGTATTACAACTCTGTCAGGGTAGTATAGATATAACGATGAATTTTAGTCGTAGAAGTTAGAATACGCTCCTCCGAATAATCCAGCCACTTCCTGAGGTTCATTTCTACTCACCGCATGACACAAAATTTCGCCATTGCTGGACGATAGTATTCACGGCGGAATGTCGGCTTGCCTCATCCTCAACGACGAGGGGAGTAAATTGAAATTGCTTCAACCAGGTGAATTGCTTTTTGGCAAAATGACGCGTGTTCGTTTTGACACGCTCTTTCGCTTCCACCAGCGAAATTTTCCCTTCCAGATAATCTATTACTTCCCGATAGCCCGGGCTGTGAAAAGCCAGTGGATAAGGTGGAGGATAGCGTGCAATGAGCCCTTTCACTTCTTCCACAAGCCCCATTGCAAACATTTCTTCCACTCGTCGGTGAATCCTTTCATAGACCATCGCACGAGAGGTCAACAAGCCAAAGGAAAGGAACCGAGGATACACAGGTGAAGGCGTTTGTTTGGAGGTTTGCAGGTCTGCCATTTCGCTGATTTCAAGGGCGCGGAGTAAACGGGGTATGTCATTGGGAGAAAGTTGTTGTGCTCGCTGTAAATTACGGGCTTGCAACTGACGGTGAAGCCAGCCTGCAGATGCCTCCTCCTGCTCCAGCCAGGATTGGCGAAGTTCTTGTGAAGGGGGAACCCCCCCCAGGTGGTAATCGTTCAGAAGGGTTTTGAGATAGAGAAAAGAGCCACCCACAATAACGGGAATCCTCCCTTTTTCACAGATTTGCTTTATAGCGGACAGGGCATTATCTTTGAAAATTGCCACATTGAAAGGCTCATCCGGGTCCAGGATGTCAATGAGATGGTGTGAGATTTTCTGCCGTATTTTAAGGGAGGGCTTTGCGGTGCCAATGTCCATACCCCTGTAAACCTGACGGGAATCGGCGGAGATAATTTCACCGTTCAGGGTTTCAGCCACCTGGCAAGCCACCTCAGTTTTTCCCACTGCGGTGGGTCCAAAAATGACGATGGCACGAGGAGGAAGAATTTTATTTTTGTTGCTTTCCTGAACAGGCAAAGGAGAGGTTTAGGAAACTACAGGCTTTTGAATTTCACCTGTGAGGGTCCAGCAGCCTGCCTTGAGGATATGGACTGGCAAGACTTGCCCGATGAGGGATTCGTCGCCCTGGAAGTGAACCATGCGGTAATCTCTCAATCTGCCGTAAAGCGTCCTATCCTGCTTCCCTTCCACCAGCACTTCTCCGATTTTTCCCACCCAGGCTTGATTCCGTTGATAAACGATTTCCTTCACCCGGCTGAAAAGGCGAGAGAAGCGTTGTTGCTTCACTGTCTTAGGAACCGGGTCGCCCCATTTTAAGGCAGACAGGGTTCGCTCACGGGGGGAGTACTCAAAGCAGAAAGCAGAATCAAATTGAATCTTCTCCACCACTTTCAGAGTTTCCTCAAAATCTTCCTCGGTTTCACCGGGGAAGCCCACAATGATGTCTGTGGAGAGGCCTGCGTTCGGAATTTCTTCCCGGATGAGGGCCACCTTTTCCTCATATTCTTCAATGGTTATACCACGACGCATAAGTTGGAGAATCCGATTAGAGCCCGCTTGAAAAGGAATGTGAAAATACTCCATGACGCGAGGCAGTTCCTTCACCGCCCGGACGAACTCCCGGCTCACATCCCCGGGATGAGAAGTGATGAAACGGATGCGGGCAATTTCAGGGCATTCCTCGTGAACCAGATGGAGGAGACTTTGCAAGTCAGTGGGTGGGGATAGGTCTTTCCCGTAACTTAGAATGCTCTGCCCCAGAAGGAGGATTTCTTTTACACCCGTAGCCATAAGGTTCTTCGCCTGCGATAGCACCTCTTCCGGGGGAGTGCTTTTTTCCCTTCCACGCACATAAGGAACGATACAGAAGGAGCAGGTATGATTGCATCCGCGAATCACAGAAATCATACCGGTAACGGGAATATGACCATTTCTCCGTCCTGTCGTCAGAGTATCACCTAAATGAGGCAGTAGTTCCAGGTCTTCTGGCGGTAGAAGGCGCAGAACCTCCTGTTTCATTTGCTCTACATCTTTGCCCGGGATAATCGCATCCAGGAAGGAAAAACGCTTGTGGAGATGCTGAGGCGCCCTGGCGGCTAAACATCCCATCAACACCAGTTTTCGCTTCTCATCTCCTTGCTTCCAGCCTTTGAGTTCACCCAGAAAAGAATAGGCTTTGAGTTCTGCTTTTCTTCGGACCACGCAGGTGTTCACCAGCACCAGGTCCGCTTGTAAATAATCCCGCACTTCCACCATACCTTTAGAAGTCAAAAGTTTTCGGATTTCCTCCGAATCCGCCTCGTTCATCTGACAGCCGTAGGTTTGAAGATAGAAAGTTCTCATTTTGTAGCAGGAGGTTGATTCTTCTCGGATTTAGTTTCTGATAGATTTTTTCGTTGATTTTCAGATTCCTTTTCAGCGGATTTCCTCCGTGCGGCTACCAGTTCCTGCTGTTCTTTCTGTATGGCTTCCCTCTTGATTTTGATTTGCTCCACCAGGTCAGATTGACCTAAAAACTCCAGTTGACGCTGAATATTCATCAGCAGCATACTATCTTTCCCAGCATTGTCAGCCGCTTTTTTATAAGCCTCCACAGCTTTCTCTTTCTGTCCTGCGAAGGTATATGCTCTACCAAGACTGAGATATATCCAGGCATCCGGCTCCAGTGCTTCCTCACTTTTTTCAGCGGCCTTTTCATAGTTCTCAAGCATCTTTTTCAGGTTTTCCTGGGCTTCTGGTTTCGTGCGGTCGGAAGACTGCATATAGAGTTTTTCATAAGCATCACCGAGAAAAAAGTAGACATCAGGAGAATCCGGGCGTTTTTCAGCCATGTTCTGGAGGGTACGGATGGCATCGTTCAGGCGATTTTGGCTCATCATCTGGTTATAAAGGTAGTAATCGTCATAAATCCGAACCGGGTACTGGGTGCGGAGTTCCTGCACTTTTTCTTGCAGTTTCATTTCCGGGCTCACGCGGAAGAGAATCTGTCGGAGATGCACTTCTTCATATTCCTGCTGGATTTCCAGGTCAGACACCTGGGGTGGGGAAGTGTCCCCACGGGCCTGAGCAGATTGTTGTTTTCGTGTCAGGATTTCCTGCTTAATCTTCAACCTCTGCTTCTCAAAGTCAGGGCCCTTTGCCTCTTTTCTACCCAGAATTTCCACGATATGATAGCCTTCTCTACCGGATTGAATGAGTTTTCGCGTTCCTACAGGTGAGGAGAAAGCGAACTCTGCCACCTCGGGTGGGAGAGCGTTGCGTTTTTTCCACCCCATATCTCCGCCGTTATTTTTTGAACTGAAGTCGTCAGAATTTTCCTTTGCCAGGGTAGCAAAATCCTCTCCTTTCTGAAGTTTCCCCAGAATCTCTTCCGCTTTCTTTTTTGCCTCCTGGAGCTGCTGGGTGCGAATTTCCTCCAGCAGACGAGCCTGCATCTTATCCGACAGAATCAAGGCCTCGCGAGATTCCAGATACTTCGGATAGGAACCATATTCCGCCCGAACCCAGGTCATAAAAAGTTCCTGAGATTCATCTTTTTTGAACCAGCGTTTAATCAGGCTCACGAGGGTAATTTTTTCTTCCTCTTCCCCCGTGATAGAGACTGGCAAAGTTTGCGCTGATTTATCCTGCCGGATGACTTCCTCCATTTCCTTCCTGTCCACTTTTATACCCTTTTTCTTCGCCTCCGTAGAGAGGATGTAAGTATCCACGGCATCATCAATCACCCCCTTCCGCACGGCAAGTTTCTGCACGGGGCTCGCCTTGGCAAACGGTAACACCTGCCTCCACCGATACATTCTATCTTGATAGAGCCGCCTGAAGGTCAGTGTGTCCATAGAGTACGCCTTACCAATCTGGATGACCTTATCCTTCTCTTCAGGGATTGCGCCTCTTCCCCCCAGACTATACGAGCCCAGCCCGTAGAACACCGTTATCAAAAACATTACGGAAAATACCAGCATAAAGGTCCTCCCATACCGCCGGATGAATTCCACCGTTCGGAGTCCTTTCTTCCGCTTTGCCATATTCTCACTGTTCCCTGTTTAACTTCGTGCGCATCTTTATTTTATCACAAAGTCCAGCCCTCTGCCCTGCAGTTGCCAGACTCCAGTGGCCAGAATCTTTTCCCCTGTCTATTGCCTGCCAGGAGGCTGCCCGGAAACCCTTTTGTATAGCAAAAAGGATGAAATTGTGGTATAATATAATAGGTTGGAAAGGGAAAGAGTAAAGGGTAAATCGCCTGAAAAAAAGGGGGGTCTACCGAAGTCTCTTTCCCCTTTTTTCCCTGAATATCGTTTTTCTGACCTGCGCCTGCGGGCTGATAAAGATTTAATCATCTGCCGGACGCTGGAATATGGCTCACAGCGTGAATTGAAATGGCTTTTTGACGCTTATGGAGAGATGCAAATCAAGGAAGTGGTGCGTCGACGAGGCTACCGCTCCTTATCTCTCCGGTCTTTCCAATACTGGCGTGAAGTACTGGGTATTCATCCATTTCGTAAGCCCCCCTGGCTGAAGGACAAATCGGTCTTCTGGCGGTATTAACCGGGTGAAACTTTTCCGTGGATGAGCCGGGAAAAGGAATTTTATCCCGAGGTTTTGCCTCGTGCTTCCCGTCAACTTCTCCCGATTTTCCCCGTTTTCAGCTTCCTGAAGAATTTCTATCTTTCCGGTGGCACAGGGCTTGCCCTGCAGATTGCACATCGGATTTCCCGCGACTTTGACTTTTTCACCCCTCAACCGGTTTTGAACACCCGTAGTCGGGAGAGGATACTGGAGGCTTTTCAGCCGCATTTTCCAGTGCAGATTCTCCTCTCGCAGGAAGGCTCTCTGAGCCTTCTGGTGAAGCAAGTGCGGGTGAGTTTTTTTTATTACCCTTTCCTCTGTGTTGAAGAACCGGTCTGCTTTCAGGGGTTAAAAATTGCGTCGGTGAAAGATATCGCTCTGGACAAGTTATCGGCAATTATCGGGCGAGGCTCTAAACGAGACTTTCTGGATGTGTACTGGTGTCTTCAAGTTTCGCCCCACCCCTTGACCCTCCCTGAGTTACTGGAATCAGCCCGTCAGAAGTTCCGTGTAGTTCGGGATTTTCAGATGCAAGCCCTCCGGGCTCTGGTATATTTCAAGGATGCGGAGGGCGAGCCTATGCCCCGTCTGCTCCGCTCCGTCCGATGGAACACAGTGAAGGATTATTTCCGCCATCAGGTCTCCACCCTCTCCCGGATATATCTGAAATCTTGAAAGATGGAATCGCTGAAAGAAAAATATCTACAGATGTTATCTTTCATCCGCCGGTTTTCCTCCATACTGATTGCATTTTCCGGCGGTCTGGACAGTGGATTCTTACTGTATGCTACACGGGAGGCAGGGGCAACATCCCGCCACAGCAAAGACTTTCGCTTGCTCGCCCTCACAGCCCTCTCCCCTGCGGTGCCAGAATGGGATAAAACGGATGCCCATCGCATCGCCTCAGAACTGGGCATTCGCCACCGTTTTCTTCCCACAGACCTTTTAAACCATTTGAACTATCAAGAAAATACTCCTCAGCGCTGTTATTTTTGCAAAAGCGACCTGTATAAGAGAATGGAAGAGATTCGCCAGAAAGAGAACTACGAAGTGATTTTCAATGGAACACACGCCGATGACCTTCAGGATGTTCGCCCCGGGTTGAAAGCGGGAGAAGAATACCGGGTTGTTAGCCCTCTCCTCCACGCGAATTTTACCAAAATGGAAATCCGAACCCTTGCAAAAGAGTTCGGGCTCTCCTTCTGGGATAAGCCATCCTCTCCCTGCTTAGCCAGCCGAATCCCTTACGGTATTCCCATCACGGAAGCCTCTCTCAGGAGAGTGCAGAAAGCAGAATCTGCCCTCCGTCGGTTGGGCTTCCACATCATTCGGGTTCGCGATAGAGGAGACTTCGCTACTCTGGAATTGGGTTCAGAGGATTTTTCAAGAGCAGATTTCACAGATATAGCCCCCTCTATTCACAGGATTCTAACTTCCGTCGGGTACTCGCGATGGGACATTCAAAAATATCACGCAGGGAGGGAATAATCTTCCTGCCCCACGGGCATTTCTTGCTCATTGCCCTCAAACTTTTCAGAATCTTGTCTTTACCATTTCTTAACCTGTTCTTAATCGTTTTTTAACCTTATGATAAGAAAATGAATAGTGGAGGAGATGAATCGGTGAGGAAACGAGGATTTACATTGATTGAAATAATTGCAGGAATTGCCATCATTATCATTCTTGCGGCTGTGGTTTTTCCCGCCGTATTTCATCAGATTGTCAAGGGGCGGGTGTCCCGCTTAATCTCAGAGGCTGAAGTGCTCCGCAAGGCGTCGCTGGAATACTTTGGTGATGTAGAATCCTGGCCTCGGGACCCGGCAGGCGGAACGGATAACTCCATCAACCAACTCCTCAACAACCCGGTGGGGATGCCAAACTGGAAAGGACCTTATCTGGATAAACCGCCTCGGTCCACGGGAGGGCGCTATGTGGATAGTTTTGGCGGCTGCTTGATGCTGAATGACACCGATGTGGGAGATGGGGATGACTCCGAGCCGGACCGGAATGGCAACGGGAATGTTCGCGACCGTTTCGTCTATTTTGGCGACCTGCCCGCCCGTGAAGCCAACCTGATGGATGTCACAATAGATGGAGAGACGGCGCCCAACATCGGAGACCCAAGCACCGGAGTGGTGATTCAAATTAACAATACCGGATCCGGCACGGACCCCTGTAGTGGGAAGATTCAGGGCACCGACTGGCGAACCGACCCTTCTACCACGCCAGAAACAGCCCTCTATATTTTCAGTGAAGGCACATAGCCGGCTGACTATTCGCCAGGGGCTGGAAAAGCTGTAGAAGCCCCCACTTCATCCAGATATGCCCGTATATAGGCGCACGCGGTGGTGGGAAGGGTCAAAAATAATCCCACCACGATGATTCCTCCGAGGGCATTCAATCCCAGGAGCACAAGCCCCAAAACGAAATAATCTTTGTACTTCGGCGTAGTAAGGGTTCGGCTCTTTTCCAGCGCCGCCCAAACATTCATCTCGCCGTCTGCAACGGCAATAAAAGTGAAAATATACAGGATGGCAAGGAGAAAAGACACCCCACCCACAATCCCCACGATAATCCAGTGCTGTGAAAAAAAGAGCAAGAACTGGAGTGAGAGGATAGAGAGAAAATAAGAGGCGCCCGCCACCGTTTTCCAGAACCGAGTAAATCCCACGAAAAGGTCCTTAAACTCTGGCGTTTCTCCCTTCACACGCCTCAAGAAATAATAGGCATATCCGGTTTCACACAGCCCGGTCAGCCAGGGCAGAAGCAGGGAACCTACAATCGGTATGAATTGGCGAAGGATAAGAACAATGAGAAGAAAGGAAGCCCCTGTTATAACTGTGGCAATTACGGCATCGGCGATATTTCTGGACACCTCTTCCCAGCCCTTAGCAAGGTAGGAAATTATGGGATTTCCCTTCACTGACCGATGGAAAAGAGATACAGGCGCCCATCTTCGTTGGGCGCCATCAATAGGTTAGATGCCAGCACCGGGCTGGTGGGAAACCACCCCTCTCCGGAATGCTGATGCAGGATTTGCCCGGAGGAACGGGAGAGAAAGTAGAGAACCTTTCCCTTCTCTCCCTTACTCCCTACTACCAGCCCATCTTTTCCCACTAAAATACCGGACAGTTCACCGATGAGGGTAGTCTTCCATAGAAAACTTCCATCCAGATTGAAGGCATAAACTTTAGAGCCAGCGAGGAGATAAATTTCAGTATCGTCGGTAGCCAGCCCCCCTACCGATTCTTGTTTTTCCAATCGTAAGTCGTAACTCCAGACTTCCTTTCCTTCTTCCGACAGGAGAAAGAAGGAAAGGCGGTCGGCGGTCTGAAAGGGAGCAAGAATTCCGATGGCAGGAATTACTACGGGTGGCACCACGACTTCCCCATCCCCACGAAAACTCCACAGGGTTTTCCCATCCTCTACCGATAAAGCCCAGAGATGGCTCTTCAGGGTGCCGATATACAGCCTGTTACCATACACAGACGGGAGCATGCGAAAAGGGTCCATATCTTCATTCAACTCTACGCTCCAGAGTCGTTTCCCTTCGGCAGAAAGGGCGAACACCGTGCCCTGCACATCGGCGAAATAAACCCGGGAACCATCAAACACCGTTCCTGTGACCGGACGCCCCACCGAGTCACTCCACAACACCTTCCCATCGGAAGTGGAAATTCCCAGGACTTTCCCCGTTAAGCCGGTGGGCAGAAAGAGAAGAGAATCAGAAGCAGAGAAGCCCCGCTCCTGCAAAAACTTCCCATCCGCAATCTGCATCTGCCAGGCGATTTTTTTCTCCACCCAGTTCAGGGCGGTCAGAACCCCCCGCCGACTGGAAATGGTGAATACCTGATTTCCCACCACCACGGGAGAAGCGAACAGCCCGCTAAAAGGGGGCGCCACCTCTACCGACCGAATGAACTGAATTCCCTTCTGGAAGGAAAGGGGCACATACCCGGAATGTCGGCTATCTCCTCCAAAATTCTGCCATCCCACGGCCCCCACCAGACCCACAAAAATTACCCATCCTCTTATTTTTCTCATCCTGACTTCTTAATTATATCAAAAAATGGAGGAAAAATCGTAAATGGAACAGGTATGTAGCCCGACATCACGATTCCAGTATAATATCTTCGGAAGATGGGGTTGAAAGAGTATTTTGAGCGAAATCCAGTGAAGGTGGTAATTTTTGCCGGCAAGGGTGGGCTTGGAAAAACCACCTGCTCCGCCGCCCTCGCCTGGCACTCCTCCCAGGTGGAAAAACGCAAAACCCTGTGCTTTTCCACCGACCCACAGGCTTCTCTCTCCGATATTTTTGAACAGGACATCTTCGGTAAGGGAGTTCTGGAACTCCTCCCAAACCTCTACGCTGTGGAAATTGATGCGGATAAGCGTGTGGCGGATTATCAGAAGGAAGTGAAGCAAAAAATTCTTACTCTATATGGGCTGGAGGAAGTGCCAGAAGAGATTGAGGAATATATAGATTCCACCAGCGCCGAACCTGCGATGTATGAATCCGCCACCTACGATGCCATGGCTGACCTGGTGGCAAGTCAGGAATATGACCTCTACATCTTTGATATGCCTCCCTTTGGCCACGGCGTCCGGATGGTGGCTATGGCTGACATCCTTTCTAAGTGGATAGATAAAATCACCGAAGCACGAAAACAAGCAGCAGAATACGAAGCCGTTGCCTCGACCATCAAGGGCGAGAAGGTCAGCGAAGACCTGATTATGAAGGAGCTTCTCACCATTCGCTCCAAAATCAAATTCTTCACCGATTTGCTCACCGATAGAAAGAAAACCGCCTTCTTTATGGTTCTTATTCCTGAAAGAATGGCAATTTTAGACACCCAGCGTGCCCTGACAATGTTCCAGAACCTCGGCATTTCCCTCTCCGGGCTGATTGTGAATCAGGTCTATCCCCCGGAACTCTTAAACAAGCCCGGTGTATCTGATTTTCTAAAGCGCAGAATTGATATGCAGAACGAGCACCTGAAAACCATCCAGCAGACATTTGGCAGTCGGCTTCTCGCCACGCTTCCGATGTTCCCGAAAGAGCCCAGAGGTTTCCATTCGCTCCAAAGCGTCGCTGAAGCCCTTCTTGAATGACGAAATAACGACCCCTTTCGTGCCAGGCACCAAAAGGGTCCTGATTTCGGGAGTCCCGCCCACTTCGGGAGGAGACAAGCTCCTCCCCTACACATCTTGCTCCCTGTTTGATATGATAATCAAGGTAAGAAGATGGAAGTCAGCGACAAGGAAATCCGAGAGTTAGAAGAGAAGGCGCGTGAAATTCGGAAGTGGGTGGTTCGGATGACGGGAACAGCGGGGAGTGGGCATCCTGGCGGCTCTCTATCAGAAGTTGATATTCTCACGGCTTTATATTTCAAAGTCCTTCGCCACGACCCGAAAAACCCCAACTGGCCGCATCGGGACCGTTTCATCCTATCTAAGGGGCATGGCTGCCCCGCCCTCTACGCCGCCCTCGCTCTATCGGGTTACTTCCCCGTGGAATCCCTGCTCACCCTTCGCAAACTCGGTTCCCCTCTTCAGGGGCATCCGGATAAACGCATGCTACCTGTTCTGGAAGCCTCCACCGGTTCCCTCGGGCAGGGACTCTCCATTGCCATCGGCATGGCTCTGGCAGGAAAATTAGATGGGAAAGATTATCGCATCTATGCCCTCATGGGCGATGGAGAGTCTCAAGAAGGCCAGGTCTGGGAAGCCGCCATGTTTGCCGGCCATCATCGCCTGGATAATCTCACTGCCATCCTGGATTACAACGAGTTTCAACTGGATGATGCTCTGCTGAAAATACTATCGCTGGAGCCTCTAACGAACAAATGGCGCGCCTTCAACTGGCATGTGATTGAGGTGGATGGCCATCATATACCCCGGATAATAGAAGGCCTGCAAGAGGCTCGTGAAACCGTGGGCAAGCCTTCCATCATCATCGCCCACACGGTCAAAGGAAAGGGAGTGTCTTTTATGGAACGAAACAACGAATTCCACGGCAAAGCCCCTACTCCCCAGCAAGTGGAGCAAGCCTTGAAAGAACTGGAGAGCCAGTCGGAATGAATCTCACGAAGTCTCAGCCCATTCCCGTGGCTTCTCCACCGTTCAAACTCGGCAAGCCCACCCGGGAAGCCTACGGTGAAGCACTCTTAGAACTGGGAAAAATGGACCCTCGCATCGTGGTGCTGGATGCAGACCTCTCCAAATCCACCATGACGAGAATCTTTGCCAGAGAGTTTCCCGACCGTTTCTTCAATTTCGGGATAGCAGAGGCGGATATGGTAGGGGCATCCGCAGGCCTCGCCGCCTCTGGAAAAATTCCCTTCGTCTCTTCCTTCGCCTGTTTCCTGACCTGTAAAGCCTACGACCAGATGCGTATTTCGGTTTGCCTCCCCGGCTTTAATGTGAAATTCGTTGCCAGCCACGGCGGTATCTCCGTGGGCGAAGACGGTCCTTCCCAGCAGAGCATAGAAGATATTGCCCTGATGTCCAGTTTGCCAGGTATGGTGGTCATTGTGCCAGCGGATGAACTGGAAACGAAAGAGGCGGTGAAAGCCATTTACTCTCACACCGGACCCTGTTACATCCGAACCTGCCGGCCCAAAGCCCCCATCCTTTACACCGAATCCTGCGCCTTCCAAATTGGAAAAGCCAACCTCCTGCGGGAAGGGAATGACCTCACCCTGATTGCCAATGGGCTTCTCGTGGCGGAAGCCCTCCTCGCCGCAGAGGAACTGGAGAAAGAAGGAATTCATTCCCGGGTTCTGGATATGCACACAATTAAGCCGGTGGATGAGGGAGCCATAGAAGCGGCGGCAAGAGAAACGGGCGCCATCCTGACCTGCGAAGAAGCCACCATAAAGGGCGGGTTAGGTGCTGCGGTGGCCCAATCCGCCGCCCGTTCCTGCCCCGTTCCTATGGACTTCATCGCCATCCCGGACACATACGCAGAATCCGGTAAGCCCGAAGAACTCTTCGACCGCTACGGCCTCACCGCAAAACACATCGCCCGCAAAGCCCGCTCCCTCCTCCAGCGCAAAACTTAACCCAATCCCACACTCCCTCCACCCAGAATATCATCCCCAAAAAGTAAAAGTAATAAGCCTGTGACATCTGCATCTCACCAATATCTTGTAAATTCTCATCGGGAAAAATTAAAAGTTATTCCTGCATTTGTAAAAATGGCTTAATTGTGATATATAAAAGAATAAGGGAAGAAATAAAGATGTGGAATGTAGTGAGTAAAAAGGGTGAACACTCTATAAAAAAATACTTATATCTCCTGGGGCTGGTGTGGGCTTTTCTCGTCCTGGCCGATGGGGAAGAAAATCTTGGTTCAGATTGTGGGAACTTGATACGGGTACATGGAAATTATGTGTTTTTTGCAGAGCTCACGAGATGGGAAATTTTTGATGTTCAAAACCCTCGGAAGCCAGTTCGCCTCGCTATAGTTCCTCTTCCATCTACTTCGGGAAAATTTTGCATCTTCGGTAACCACGCCTATTTCTACGACAGCAAGAATCACCAACTCCTCATTTACGATGTGAGCCAGCCAGACCAGCCAGAGAAGGTGGGAACGATAGGCGGAATCAATGAGCGGGTAAAGGAACTCACCGGAATAGCAGGGAATTCTGCTCTCATCTATGGGACGTTCACGGACTCAACGACCGGGTTTATATCTACCGGTATATTTCTGTTTGATATTAGCCAGCCTGCATCTCCAAAAGTGGTAGGAAAGTTGGAAGAAAGATTTCAATATGCATCCACCTTTGTCGCTGGAAAACACTTCTACTTAGCTTTGAGTGGGGAAACAGGGGGAGGAGCCGGGGTATGGTTTTATGATATTTCCAACCCTGCGGAGCCGAGAAAGGTGGGAGGATATTCATTACGAGGCGCCGGGGAACTTTTCGTCGCTGACGATTACGCTTATATCAGCGCTGGCTGGTTTGATAACACCACCTACCGAGGAGGGCTTTACATCCTGAATATCCGGAACCCAGCCAACCCTGTGAAAGTAGGCTTCTATGAGTTACAGGAGCGAGCCATACAGATAGATAAAGTAGACTCCTATCTTTACCTGAATGTAATGGGCGAACTCCACATCCTGGATGTAAGTGACCCGCCTCATCCGAAAGAGGTCAGCCACAACATTCCACTAAAAGGGCTTCAATCCTTCGCTGTAAAAGAAAATTATGTCTATGCCATTTATTTCGATGGCTATCATAATGGATTTCATATCTTGGATGTGAGCCATCCCACCAGTCCAGTGGAAATTTATCCACTGCACCAAAGTCCCTTACCCCGTCACTTTCTGCTTTCTGTGAAAGGGATGAGGAATGGAAATCTCATCAGTCAGCCAGCAGGAATGGATTGCCCACCTCACTGCTCTGAAATCTTCCCCGAAGGTAGCGAGGTGAACTTAACTGTAAAGATGGATGAAGGCTGGAGTATTGATTCCTGGATAGGGTGCGACAGCCAGAGTGAAAACAATTGCACAGTCAAAGTGAAAGAAAATAGAATCGTTTCAGCGACCTTCAAGTTCACCCTTCAACCACGAGAATTGAATAAAGATGGGGTAAGCCTGACAGACCCTCGCCGAAGATGGGATGATTACTCCATAACAGTCAGCGGTAATTATGCCTATGTAGCCAGAGGGAATCTGGAGATTTATGATATAAGTAACCCCTACGCATCCAGAAAAATTGCCACTTTTCTTACCCCCGGAGATGCAGAAGATATAGTTGTGTCCGAACAATTCGCCTATGTGGCAGATGGTCCGAAGGGATTGCGGATTGTTGATGTGCTTCAGCCCCACCAGCCGAAGGGGGTAGGTTATTTCCAGACTCCGGGGTGGGCTCAAAATGTCTTTGTGAACTATCCCTATGCCTATGTGTCCACCACACAGGCTGGCTTGAGGATTCTTGATGTGAGTGCTCCCACCCAGCCCAAAGAAGTAGGATTCTTTCGGGATATTCCGTGGATAAATGAAGTGGTGGTGGAGGGAAATTTCGCCTATCTGGCTGCCGGCGCCGCTGGCGTTCACATCCTGGACATTTCCAACCCCAATAACCCGGTGAGGGCAGGATTCCTGGATATACCGGGCGGTGCCAACGGAATTTTCATCTCCGGCTCTTACGCCTATGTAGCAGGTGGAACAGAAGGTGGCTTTCGTGTTATTGACATTAGCAGTCCTTCCAGCCCCAGAGAAATCAGTTATCTTTATACTGCCGGTGAGGCTTACAAAGTGTTTGTCTCTGCAAATCAGGCTTTTGTGACGGATGGAGAAGGGATATGGGTAATAGACATCAGCGACCCGAATAATCCAATAGAAATGGGATTCGTGGGTGCATCCGGAAAGGAATGGGATGTTTGGGCTTCCGATGGCCGTGCCTATGTAGTAGATGAAGAAAGAGGAGTTCAAACCATACACTTGAGCCAGTTGATTCGGCTTGAGGAAGTCGGAACTTACCCAGCGCCAGGAGAAGATATGCGAGTGTTCGTTTCCCGTGGTTATGCCTATGTAGCCGACCGCACCAGAGGGCTTCGGATTCTGGATGTGAACAATCCTACACATCCCAGAGAAGTGGCTTCCTATACTCCACCGGTCGGAATCCAGAAAGTATTCGTAGCCGGGGAATATGCCTGTGTGTCCACGACGGAAGAAATTAGGATTCTAAATGTCAGTAACCCGTTAAAGCCTGTAGAGGAAGGTTGGATTCCCGGGCGCCCCCTGGAACTATTCATCGCTGGAAACTTTCTCTATTCTGCGGGAGACAGGAGGGTATTTATCTACGATATTCGGAACCCCAAAAACCCCGTATTGACAGGATATTACGATGCACCCGGATTCGTCCAGAATGTGTTTGTCACCGAAAGATATCTTTATGTGGCAACTTCTGATGCCGGCCTCCTAATTTTGGATATTTCCGACCCCCTCAATCCCGTAGAAGTTGGGGCTTACACGAAGGGAGGTGGAGCGATTAGCGTCTTCGTCTCCGGTTCTTACGCCTATGTGAGCACCGCCGGCGGGACCCGCATTCTCAATGTCCGCAACCCGGCCGCACCAACCGAAATGGCGATATTTTCGCCCACTGGAATGAGATTTCTTTCCGAGAAGTATGCCCTGGGGTATACAACAGCGCCCTATCTCTATCGTAAACTGGGACCCTTTCTTATAGACCTCCAAAATCCCGCTTTTCCTGTGCAGGTGGGACGATTTCCAGAGGCAGATTTTCCCTTCACAGATTTTTTTCTATCTGACGAGACTTTGTATGCAGTGGGTCCTCGCAGTGGCTTGCACATTTATCAGATGACTCCGGCTCTTTCAGCGTCACAAGAGGAAAAAGTAAAGGCTTCAGAAAAAGCCCCAGCAGAAGGGTTCTCCATCCCACCCCAACGCTTTCAGTTGACGGTAGAAATCACGGGGAAAGGAACCGTTACCAGCACACCCAAGGGTATCCGGTGCGGGACTACCTGCTCCGCCCCATTTCCAGTAGATTCTACGGTAACTCTGAATGCCACGCCAGAAAAAGGCTGGGCATTTTCCCGCTGGGTAGGATGCGACATCTCTCAGGAGAACCAGTGTTCCATCACCCTGAATTTTAACCGCACTGTGAATGTGGATTTCATTTCCCTGGATTCCTGGAGCAAAATTTATGCTCCGGCTTATATCCGCACCATTCATCCCACTCCGGATGGAGGATATATCGGTGCAAGTGGAGGCTGGGCTTTCAAATTCAGCTCTCAGGGGAATCTGGAGTGGCAAAGGGCTTTCACCTTCACTGATAACTCTCGCTCTTTCTGGTTCAATTCCACTATGCCAGCAAAGGATGGTGGATATATCCTGGGCGGAGGCGCACAAATTAGTGAAAAGAGGGGAAACGATTTGGTGACCGTCCGTTCTGACGCCTGGGTAGTGAAACTGAATTCTAAACTTCAGGTGGAATGGCAAAAGGCTTATGGCAACACGGTTAACAGTGAGGTAAAATCCATCATGCCCGCCAGTGATGGTGGGTTCATCGCCGTGGGAAGTATCGGGAATCCGAGATTTTTAACAGATTCCCCCTGGATATTCAAATTGGATGCCCGGGGAAACATAATCCAGCAAAGGTCCTTTGAAAACGCTCTATTTGTTAAAGCCTTCAACATTCAAGAAACTCCGGATGGCGGTTATATCACAGCACTCAGCAATGGCACGGTCATAAAAATGGATTCCCAACTCAAAGAAATCTGGCAGAAAAAATTCTGGATTCAAGAGCAGGATACCTACCGTTTTCATTCCATACTTCTGGCGAAAGATAATGGATTTCTGGTGGTGGGTGACACTACCGGCTGGAACCCCAGCAATACGGATTTCTTCCTCCTGAAACTGGATGCCACCGGGAATATGGTATGGAGCAAAGCCTATGACCTTCAGTGGCGCGACCGAATACGCTCCATTGCCCGAACCCTGGAAGGTGGATATATTGTGGCAGGAACCTCGGAACCACCTTCAGCGGGATTGGAAGAAGAGGAAATCTTCCCATCCAATCATATCTCCAGTAAATACTTTGCCACCATCTGGGTGGTGAGGCTGGATGAGGAAGGCAATATCCTGTGGCAAAAAACTTACTCCAGTCCTTCAGGAAATCAATTGTATGGAATTCATCCCACCGGGGATGGAGGTTTTCTCTTAGCCCTGCAGAGTTTTGTTATCACCCGCCCGGACCCGGAGTTGAGCCAGCCAGCGATATGGCTTTTGAAACTGGACGCCCAGGGCGATATAGCCTCTTGCGACCTGCCAGGCCTGGGGCAGGTTGCTTCTGGCAGGGTGAGAACTTTACAAGTTTCACCCGAAGAACTGAATCAACCTCCCTTCTCTCCCCTCACCCTAAAGACCACTTCCTTGAAAGTTAGAGATACCGAGGCTATTGTCCAACCGGCGGGTTATGTCAAACTTTTCACTGACCGTTGCGTCCCCGACCCGGAATTCTATAAAATTTTCCCTCTCTTGCAGACATCTCCTGAACTCGGCTTCTATTAACCTGCGCCCCATGACAAAACAGCAATGAACACGGTGGAGGAGATGAGCATGAATGAAAACGTGAGAAAAAGGAGGTAAAGTATGATTCTACAAAAATTCCCCGGGGGAGTCCTTTCTATCCTGATTCTCTGGTTGTGTTTCCTTCCAATCACCGGTGACGAACCACCTGGCATCATTCAAGAAAGTTACTCTGGATTCTATATGAAGAACGCTGACCCGGCATTTGATGTTGTGGTGCGAGGTAATTATGCCTATGTGGCAAGTGCAGGGCTCAAAATCCTGGATGTAACTCACCCTTCTTCCCCTGAGGTGGTGGGCTTTCTTCCTTCTCCTCACAAAACCCTTCTCACCCGTCTCTTCCTTGCCCATCCCTTCATCTATATGAACGATGGGAAAAATCTCTCTATTGGGGATGTGAGCGACCCAAAACAGCCCAAGTTATTAGGCTCCTTCACCTCCCCCAATTCAGTGGTGGACCTGGCGATTTCAGACCCCTATGTCTTCCTGGCGGAAGGGGAAAAGGGAATCCGCATCCTGAACATCACCAACCCCTCTGATCCTAAAGAAATCCATGTCAATCCCATCCACGCCGATGCCCTCTTCTCCTCCGGAAAATATCTCTTTGTAGCAGACCGAATCCGGGGGCTATCCATTCTGGACATCTCCACCCCCACACAACCCAAGGAAGTGGGATTCCATCGTGGATTCCCAGGAGCAGACAGTGTCTTTGTTTCAGGTGAGAACGCATTCCTCTCCCAGAGTGGTTATAAACTCCTGATATTAAATGTGAAGAACCCCGTAAATCCCACGGTGTTGTGGGAAGAAGAAAAAACCTCACTTGAGGACACGGGGTCCGTTCAGGCTGTCTCGGGTAAGTATGTGTATACCCACACACGCAGTGGATTTCGCATCCTCCAATGGAGTAAAACTTCAGAACAGCCTGTGGAAATGGCAAATTATAGCGTAGACCATTCGGAGCATTTGTTTGTCTCCGGTTCCTACTTATATCTGGCTACAGGAATGCAAGGGTTACGCATCTTTGACATCAGCCAGCCATCTAAACCCCGACATATGAGCGGTGCAGACCCGGGTTGGGTCAAGGAAGTCCTCCTCGTGGGTGATTTTGCTTTTATCACAAACGGCCATTACATCCATATCCTCCGCGTGGCACAACCCTCTGACCCAAAGGAGGTAGGGCGAATTGATTTGAACCCACCGAGCCCATACTCCTACGGTCTTGGAAGCGCCATAGCCCAGGATATTTCTTTCTCTAACCCTTACCTTCTCAGCACCAGTATCAGCGGCATGGGTAGCAGTAGTCTGGCCATCCACGATGTCAGTAATATCGCAAAGCCAAAGTTGGTGGGGAAACTTGAATCTTTAGGGATGGCCTCTGCTCTCTCCATCTCCGGAAATTATGCCTACATTCTGGATGAAACTCCCCTCGTGATTGTAGACATCTCCGACCCTTCCAAGCCGAAAAAAGTGGGAGAGTATCGCAGGATACCTTCGGCGTTGTTTCTCAACGCTGGCATTGATGTGTCGGAAGATTATGCCTATTTGCTCCAGGATAAACTCCTGATTCTGAATGTGAGCAAGCCTTCTATGCCCAGAGAAGTAGGAACTTATCCTACCTATGGAAACGGCATTTTTGTCTCCGGGCCCTATGTCTTTGTGGCAGGGGGTTTCAAAGGGTTGACCATCCTGGATGTGAGCAACCCTCAACTCATTTCAGAAGTGGCATCCTATGCCACACCATCCGGGTTACCCAACAATGTTTTTGTTACAGCAGGATATGCGTATGTGGCGGATGGAGAAAAAGGCGGGCTTCGGATTTTTGATGTGAGCCACCCATCAAAGCCCGAAGAAGTGGGATATGTGGATACTCCCGGGGAGGCGTGGAGTGTGTTTGTGAAAGGGAAATTCGCCTATGTGGCCGATGGGGGCGGGCTCCGCATCTACGATGTCCAAAACCCCACTAAACCCGTTGAAGTAGGCTACTGGCACGCCCCACCGGTGCAAGTCTGGTAATCCCTGCTCTCTCTTACTCCTGCCCTCAGGGTAAACCACGCAGGTTGGGCTTTACCTATCTGGCTTAAATTCGTTTAAAATCTGGCATTGCGTATTTTGAACTTCATACCCTCCAGTCTCCCCTGAAAAAACACCCATTTCCTCACTGCTCACGCAAGCCCTGATTGATGATACGAATTCTGACTCAGTGAAATTCGTTCGCCACCACAAACCAGTTCGCAAACAACTCCTTCTCTATCTTTGGATAATCTTTATACCTTCTCCGTATCAAGCCCCAGAATTTATCATTATGCCTTCTTTCACACAGATGGGCAACCTCGTGGAATATCACATACTCTATTAAATCATCGGGCAGATACTTCACCCATGTATTGATGGTTAAGTTTTTTTTGTGGCTCAGGCTTGCCCACCTGGTTTTCATTCTCCGGTAGTAAATGCGATTCAACTTCACACCCAATCTTTTGCACGCCTCCTGGCTTGAAGCATACACAAGGATTCTGAAATCCTCATCTTTTCTGCGTATCACTTGCTTCCTTGAGGTGCTTTTTATGCACTCCTCTATAAAACCCATCTTCTTCCGAATCCACCGCTTATGCTTCTCTAATATAGGCTCAGGTTTACAGCCGAAGGGTAAAATCAACACGAGTTCTCCTGTGTTCAATTCAATGCGCGGATATTTCACCGCACGATATAAAACTTTATACGGTATGCTCTCCCATTCCATAAGAATCCAACTTTTCACTCAAGTTGTGATACAACTCCTCCATTTCCTTCATTGGAAGGCGATATTGCACCTTATATTTTCTTACGAATTCTCGGATTTTGCTTTTCACAGCCTGTTTTGCAGTCGCCTGATTCCACCATCCCGGGAACATATATTCTCGCACTCTTTCTAAAAGAAGTTTCACATCATCCTTGAATATCTCATACCTGCCAAACTTTTTCTCCAGGTCAAGCAACCAACTGTATTCTAAGTTAGATAGCCCCAGTTCCTGCTGTCTTTCCGTTAACGCTCGTATCTCCTGGAATATCCCGGTGGCTTCGTCATAAATCGCCTTGTAATTTTTCGTTTTCTCCTTCCAGAGTTTTAAAAGTCTCTCCACTTTATCCACCAACGACTCGTAGATGGGGTTATTCCGCTTTTCCACAAGGACAAGTCGGTGTAAGATGAAAAGCATACTCGCTGCCTTTTCTTCCCTGCTTTTTACCTTTTCCTCTATGGCAGTCAGAGCCTCAACACCTAATTCTAAGGACGGCAATCTCGTCTCCAAATTCTCAATTTCTGTGGATTTGTGGATATATCGCAAAGTTTTGGCATAATACCGCTCATAGGCCGACTCCTCAGGCTTCTGAAGCACAGTTTTTATATAATGAACATAAATTGCGGAAATCCACTTGTAATCTTCAAAATGCTCCAATTTAACCTCATCCGGACCCAGAAGTTCAAAGATTTTTCTCAGCCTCTTATAAGCATTCACGAATTCTTTTCCCTTCTCCTCCTCCGAAGTAAGAATTTCCACAGCCTTCAGAAGACTTTCCCGCTCATAATCCCTTGGCACCTCCTTCAGGAGATGTAGAATACCCTGGATTGTAGTGATAAAGTCTTGTCTAATAGCATCATAGTCACAGAGCGCTCCCTGGATGTCCTCCTCACTATACATCTCCAGAGCCTTGTGCAACTGTTTCAGGACGCCAGCATAATCAATGACCAGTCCCGCCTCCTTCACATCCTTATAAGGGCGATTCGTCCTCGCCACCGCCTGAAGAAGGCGATGCTCCCTCAACGGCTTATCCAGATACATTGTTTGAAGAATGGGAGCATCAAACCCCGTCAGAAGCATATCCGTCACTATCAGAATTTTAGGGTATTCCTCTTCCTTAAACTTTTCAATGACACTTTTCCGTATCTCCTCGGCATCCCTCCTCCCGTATTTTTCCACAGTTTTACTTACATATTCCTGAATCACCGGCTCTTCTTCTGCAGTCGTATAGGTCATAATCACTTCGGAGCATTCTTCAGGCAGAAGTTGGTCTAACGCATTCTTATACAGGACGCAAGCCTTCCTGGAGCAAGCCGCCACCATCGCCTTGAACCTTCCATCCACATTCTCCTGAAAATGCTTTACAATATCCTTCGCAATCATTCGGATTCGCTCCGGGTTTTCCAGCACCACCCGGATGGCATTCAAACTCCTTTTCACCTTTTCTTCCACTTCCTCCCGAATCTCCTCTGGCAACTCTTCCATCTCCGCTTCCCAGAATGCCTCAAGCATTTCCTTCTTCAAATGGACTTCATCTTCCAGCCTCGGTTGATAGACAATTTTCACCGTAAAGCCATCTTTGATAGAATCCGTGATGAAATATCTGTCCAGATAAACCTCTGCAGGCGGGTAACTGAATTCAAGAAAAGTATCTCGTCCCCTTTTGGATATAGGAGTGCCGGTGAGGGCAAAGAAGAAGGCATTTTTCAGGATGGCTTTCATCTGCGCCGCAAGGATTCCATATTGAGTTCTATGCCCTTCATCCACGAAGGCAATCACATTCCGCCGGGTCATTATGGTCTCCTTTTGCCCGGAGACCTCCTCCAGTTCCTTTTGAAGGGCCCCCAACTCCTCCGGTCTGAATTTATGAATCAGAGTGATGAACACTCCCCTTTTTCCCCGATAATCGTCGTGCACGAGCACATTTTTCAGTTCTTCCGCAGTCTGGATAATTTCAGGCTTTACGATGTCCAAAGAATAAAACTCTTTGTGGAGTTGGTCCTCCAGTTCAATTCGGTCCACGATAAAGAAAATAGAGGGATTTCCCAACTCTTCGTGGTAATAAAGTTTATTGGCAGCAAAAACCATCGTCAGCGTCTTCCCGGACCCCTGCCAGTGCCAGATTAAGCCTCTGTTCTTTTCCTCCTCGCCCCTGAGATTCCCAACAACCCTGCTCACCATCTTATTCGCCGCCCTGTATTGCATATATCTCGTGATTATCTTTGTGGCTTCTCCCCGTTCTATCCTGAAGAAAAGAAAATGGTGGATGATGTCCAGGAGGATATCGGTAGAGAGCATTTCAATCATGGAATCAATAGAATTGTAGGGGCGATTTGATAAATCGACCTTTTCTGGGCGACCCAACGGGTCGCCTCTACCATTCTTCCATTCTTCAGTCCTAACATCATCCTGCCACGGAACTATCGGGAAATATCTCGCTTTCGCCTCAGCCGCAATTCCTATTTGAACATATTTATACAGTTCTGGAACTTTTTCTTGATAATCCTGAATCTGCCGGCAGGCGTGATACCAGGTTTCTGTCATACTCACCGGGCTTTTACACTCTATATTCACAAGAGGAATCCCGTTGATATAAAGCAAAATATCATTCCTTATAGGCTCCCTTCCGTAATGCCACACTTGCCTTGACACGATGAATTCATTATTCGCAATATCTTTATAATCAAAGAGTTGCACGAACTTCACCACTCGCTCCTTTTCAAACTTCATGCTTATGCCGAATTTATAGAAGTTCAGAATCCGTTTAGCTCCTTCCTGACCAGCGCCAGCCAGTTTCAGTTCACTCAACGCTCTTTGAATTTCTTCATCCCCAATCCCGCTGTGCTGATTGATTCTTTTTAATCCTCTCATCAGAGGCAGTATCAGGCGAGGTTCATCCAGCGATTCCCTCTCCAAATCTTCCGCGGGCACAAACTTCCACCCCTTCTCCTGCAGTTTCTCAACGATATAATCTTCTACCAACGCTCTCTCCGTAAAATCACTCATGATAAGTTATATCCTCAAAAACATATTTATTTCTCTGAAGATGGGGCATCTCGTAACCACCGGGATAAATACGACATAAGGGAGACCGTTATGTAGTAAGAGAGTGTGGCGTCTTCCGGAAACACGCAATAAGCCTCGCGATGAACACCAACATTAGCCCACTGCCGCGCTTTGTCTATCAATTCTTTGATCCGATTAGACTTCGCTAGCCTCCCATCCTCTCCGGGAAAACCTCCGTCAATCTGTCGAGCAATGTGCTCCCATTTGGCTTTGAGCAGTAGTTCAAGGGAGTCCCAGGCAACGCGCGTGTTCGCCATACAGCCCTCGTAGTTTCGTGCAAGCAGGTCATCATAAGCCTTCTGTAGGTGCTCCACTACCGTGTGGAAGCCTTCTATTCTGGGGCGCGATATTTCCAGTACCCACGACTCAGAGTAGCCCAACTTTTTAAGTATTCCAGACCATTCCTTTTGCGAGTACTTGATTGGAACTGTCCCAGGCCTCCCCAAGTAGAACGGTAAAGAGCCTTGAAGTACAGGAACATGGTCTTGAAAACTCTGAATGTAGAAGTACATCCCGATATCCAAGTTAAGGACCACATCATCCACTCGCCTGGACTCTATCGCAGTAACTACATCACGGGGGAAAGGAAATCTGAGTTGCAGGGTCTTATAATAACTAACCTTTTCAGCGGAGATTATCGGAACCGAACTGGTTAACGGGGAACCGTCCGAGCCAAGACCAAGGTAGGCGAACGCCATTAAAAAACACACCTCTTCATCCCTGGAATCAATTTGGAGGTTAACGTTGTATTCTAACTGGGGGATCGCCCCCTCTATCACATTACCAGATGGCGGAGATATCTCAGTTCGTTCAATTCTCATTTACATCACCTCTTTTAGTTCTTAATCTCTTTCTTCCATCCTCTTTCGTCATAAAAATTTCTCCGCTTTCAAGCGAAATTTTCCGGTGAGCAAGGCCTGCATTAGACCTTTTTTCAACCTTTCCAGTTTCCCCTTTCTCTCGCGTTCCAGTTCCAGTCTCTCATCCACGGTTGAAAGAATCTCAGCGATTTTCTGCTGTTCGGGGAGAGGGGGGAGGGGGATTTGGAGGGATTCTAAAACGTTTTTATCTACATGAGGAATTCCTGTGCCTCTTGTCAGTCCACGTAAATAATTTTCTTTTGTTTTCAATAAGTAGAATAGGAATCTCTGATAGACGTTCTCTTTTTTAGGTTGAATTTTAACCATTGTTGAAGAAAGAACTCCAGCTTTGCCAACAAAAAATTCCCCTGCGTTAGAACCATCCCACAACAAAATTAAATCACCCTCATTAACTATAATTGTGCCACTAGAAGGTTTAGCAAATTTCGGTATTTCGTTGTTTCTTAAATATTCGGTCGAAAGATATGGGATATAACCTTCCTGAAATTTTTCATCCATCTCTTCAGGTTTTCTGCCTTTTACAAACTCGATGGCATCCCCCAGTCTCACCACCTCCCACTCCTCCGGTATCCTCCCAATCTCTGTCTCCTTGAATTTTGTGTGCCCAATCCCCTTTGTAAGCAACTCCTGCATCATGCCTTTTTTTAACCGCTCAGTCTTCTCTATCGCCTCATCAACCTTCTCTATCGCCTCATCAGCAGTTGAAAGAACCTCGGCGATTTTTTTCTGTTCGGGGAGAGGGGGGAGGGGGATTTTTACACGGCTAAGCTCTGTTTGGTTAATGGAAGCTTGATTAACCGCTTTTTTAGCCATCGACCTAAATCTATTTCTCGTTTGCTCCCATTTGAGATATTGAATTAAATACGGAGGACTACATCTTTCTTTGGCTGGTCTTAATAAAAGGAGATTCATGCCATGAATCAGCAAAGGCGGGGCGCCCTCATAAATTGCTGTTTTAGCTATATGCTCAACACTATTGATATGACTAAAAAGTATATCTCCTACTTCTAATTTGTTATCTTCAATTTCCCCTTCTGTTAGGTTGTCCAAATAGCCAACTTTTGTTTTATCGATTTTACCCTCTGAGATCGTTTCTATTCTCGTAATTGGATAACCGTTACCATCTTTTGTTTGTTTGTAGGTCAATCCATTTTTTATTAACGTAAGAATATCCCCCAGTCTCACCACCTCCCACTCCTCCGGTATTTCTCCAGTTTCAGTTTTCTTATATCTACTCATAATTTCACCACCACGCTTTTATTCCCCAGCCACTAACTGTCCCATTTCGTGGATTCTTTATAAAAAGGGGCCAGTAGATTTCTAAATAAGGACTGTATTTTGGTAGTTCCTCAATTTCCACAATTTCCCCAAGATGGCACCGAACCTCACCGCGAGTAAGTCGACGTTTTCTAACCTCTTTAATCTTTTGCCAAATAGCCTGGTTAAGAGAAGTTGCTATTAAATCAGTTACCTGCAATAAAACATTGAATTCATCATTTGAAAATAAAACCTCGGGAAATATGCGTGACCTGTAGTATCCTTTTATTTTCCCCCGCATCTTCTGGGGTTCCATTGTGATATACTCAAATATCTTTCTTTTTAACTTTTTTTTCTTTTTCTCATCCAGTTCGTCAAATACGAGGATGCCTTGAGCATTCTCCAACTGAAGATTTATAAAAAATCTTTCAATGAGAAAACACATCGCATCAAAGTAACAATTGTCAACTTCATCAACCTTACCTAAAGCAATGTCTCCTAATATAGAAGAGAGGACTATGCATTTGTGGCCTCTCAGAGTACCTGCTATTTTCTCTGTTATTTCTCTTTTTTTTCCGCGGGCAAGTTTCCCTCTTACATCCTTAAAACTTGTCATATCATAATTATTCTTAATATTCCCTAATGCGAGAATCGCATCAATCAGAGAAGTGTAGTCTATCATTAAACCACAAAGGCAAAATGAATACTTATGAGTTCCCATCTTTTGCCTTTCGGATTCATCTATAAATAAAAATTTCATGTCAATACTTCAGTGCCAAATAAACTGTCTGAAGTTTATTCAGTGGGCATCCGCCACGAGCATCGCAAGCATGCCCTTTGAACTTCCGATGGTCACAGAAATAACTCAGCAAATTGCCCTCAATATTACCTGCTTCTTCACAAGTGAGATAGTTCGTTAGAGGCATTATCTTGTCATATTCTTTTGACCGTGATATGGGGTCACCGGTCCTGCCAATCCAAAATCCTTCCACTCCTGGCTGGTCAATGATTGAACAAATACGAGCAATAAGAGTCGTCACTATCCCTACCTCCCACTCTTCTGGAATCTCACCGATTTTCGTTTGTTTGAAGTTCATTTCTTCATCCTCCTTTCTTCACTCTTTATCTTAAAGTATTAAAAGCAGGAGACGGATAGCAATACAACTACCCGCCCCCCCTGCTTTTCAGCCACCTACCTTTCGTCGGGAGTGGAACCTCCGCCACAAGCATACATCAGTGGCGTTCTCCCGTGTGCATCTCGGGCGTTCACGTCCGCTCCTGCTTCAACCAGAGCTCTCGCTACATCAAGAAAGCCCTGCTGACAGGCCAGCATCAACGCCGTCCGGCCTAAACTATCCTTGGCGTTGACATCCGCTCCTTTCTCAAGAGCCAGCCGAACTCCATCCAAGTCGCCAATTCCACTGGCGTTCAATAACGCCAAGTCGACCTCCTTCATATCATTCACCTCCTTTAATGAACACTCTTCATTATCCTATCTCATCCATTGCCTCTGTTTTTTCCTTCAGCCATTTTACGAAACCATCAAGCACGATTTTTATCTCATCAAGATGATTCTTGCATATATCGTAAAGTTCCTCAGGGGTAATCTCCTGATAGAAATGAATCATACGATTTCTGTAACCTGCCATCTTTAGTAAGAGTTCACCCTCTTTCCGGGGTAGTATCATCTTTTCCATAAGTGCCTTCGCTACCTCTTTGTATTCTGCCACAGGCTGCCCAAACCCTTTAGCAAGAATATGCCTTCCCAGGTCAAAGAGTGCCTCTAATACCCTTCTTAGATAAGACTCAGCGGATGCTATGTTTCGGTGGTCATCAAAAAAGTCTTCCCCCTTATCCAGTGGAAGTTCTTTTATGGAATTCATCGCCTTCTGAATCCACAATATCCGATTAACAACCACCCTTTTGTTGACCCTACCTCCCTCCATAGGCTTATCCCCCCAACACCATCCTATCCTTCATTTTTTCGTAATCCTTCAACTCTGCTGCCTGCCGCATAATAGATAACTGATACTCTGCCTCCAGAGCAGGGTTATTTGCATAAAGCAATTGCCCTGTTACTATCTCAAGGGCTAAAAAAATAGAGGCATCCGGGATAGGGATAAGGTCCACTTTTGAAACCCCGAATATCTCTTCAAATCTTTGAGTAATCTCTACCTTTTCTTCTATCGTGAGTTGCCTTTCAGGTTTTATCCCTATATCCAAGTCAGAGGTGCTTCCGGAGAGGTGTTCTATCTCGCCCTTGAGGAGCCTAACCAACTCTTTCGCTCGGCTACCAAAGGCATATATCATCTGAAGATGATACCTGTCTGCGACCTTCTGAACTTCCTCTTTTATCCGTAGATTTTCCTCCTTCTTATTTCCCAGTTCTTTCAGGTATTCCCCTATCCTCTTTTCAGCACTTATCAACTCTTCCTCAACTCTCTGTAACGCCTCCCATTCCCCATCTATATCTATTTTCTCAACCTCCTCTTCCGGAAACACATAAAGGGTCACATTCAGGTTATAGTCGTTGCCCTTGATTTCTTCCAAGGAAACAGCGCGAGCGAAGCTCTCTATGTCCTGAAAATCCCTGTATGCCTTCGCCATTCTTTCAATGTTTTTCTCCCCCAATCGGTTGAGTTTCCTCACCTCAGGGTGCTGTTCATATTCAGAAGAAGCGTTGATAAAAAGAACTTTGCCCTTTCTTCCCGGATTTTTATTCTTTTTCAAAATGAGGATGGCTCCGGGGGCGCCAGTGTTGTAGAACAATTTTTCAGGAAGAAGAATGACGCATTCCAATAAATCCTTCTCCAGAACGGAGGTTCGGATTGCTTTCTCTTTTCCGCCCCGGAATAAGCAACCATTGTCAATCAACACACCCACCCTGCCATTTTCATCCTTCGCAGAGGCGAGCATATGCTGAATCCACGCCCAGTCGGCGGATTGCCTGGGCACATACCCGAAGCGGAAGCGCTGTTTGGAGAATTCCGCCTGCTTCAGCGTCTCATCGTCGTAGCCGTCCTGGTTCCACGGGGGATTAGTTAAAACCACATCAAACTTCTTTATCCCTTCTCCTTCCTTGAATTTCGGGGAGCGCAGGGTGTCGCCGTGGAGAATATGCGCATTCCGGATGTCGTGGATATACAGGTTCATCTTTGCCAGGGCAAGGGTTTTGAAATTAATCTCCTGCCCGTAAAGGAAGAGCCTTTCCGCCTCGGACTCGCCGAAATGTTTTTCAATATGCTTATAAGAAGTAATGAGCATACCGCCAGAACCGCAGGCGGGGTCATAGACGCTTTCTTTCGGCTCCGGGCTCAGGATTTCTACAAGAAGTTTAATGACCTCTCGGGGTGTATAAACTTCTCCTTCCTTCGCCTTTGTGGGGGCGAAATAGCCTAATATCCACTCATAAGCATCCCCTAAGACATCCGGGGAAACATTGTGCAGAGGTCTGGCGCTGAAGAGTTCCACCAGTTGCCTCAGGATTTCCGCATTCTCCCGGCTGGTGGTGAACTGGACGAAATCCACATTCTCAAAAATATCCTTAAACTCCGGGTTCCTTTCTGCCAGCATTTTCATCGCTCTGGAGAAATTTTCAGGTATCCTTGCCGGCTCCTTCCGAATATTCTCCCATAACAAGTTTTCCAGGACATCAAAGTCATGGTGGACAGAATGTTTCGCCTCCATTTTTGCCTCTTCTTCACTCAACCCGTCTGCAAGGGCTTCCTGGAATGCTTCTTCATATTCCATCATCCATTTGTCGCTGAGCCGTTTGTAGAACAGGAGGAGAAGGATGAAGGTGTAATCCACACGGGTTCGAATCAAGTCCGCGGCGGATTTCAGAAGCCCATTCAGTTCCTCTCTCGTCAACGCTTTCTCTTCTCTTAATAAATCTTCCGGAATTATCTTCACCGGTAGCAGACGATAAATTTTTTCTCTAGCATCCTTCGGGTCGGATTGAGACTCTAATAACCCAGCCCTCCTCAACTCGGAAAGCACCACATTCACCTGGTCCTCTCCAGCCTCAAACTTTTTCTTCAGCACTTCTCTTGCCTCTTCTGAACGAAACTGTGACCCCGAAAAAGCTTCCTTCAGGGCTTCATAACGCTTATTCAGCCATTTTTGAACCATTTTTTCTACCTCCTTTTTTCCCCTACCGTATTTATTGTAACTGATAGAAAGCAAAAAGTCAAGGGCTTATTAGATAAGTAATGATTATTTAACTTTTATTATGAAAACATAAATACCGGGGGTCAGGGCTTGAGGAGGGCTTTGAGTTCCTCCAGTTTTTTGCCGAAGGTTGCGAAGTCGCCTCGCTTAAACGCTTCCTCCAGTTCTTGAAAAACTCTCCAGGCTTCGGCAGGCTTTTCTGCCATCACAGGGGCTTTTTCCTCTGCCATCGCTTCCCTGCCGGTTAAAAGGCTTATGGCTTCCCTCAGGTTCGCACCCATCACTACTTTCTGCCCGTCGGAAAGCAGAACCCTTTTCAATTCTGGGATTTTGCCTTCCTCCGCTTGAATATATAAAGGCTCAGCGTAAAGAAGGGAGCCGTCTATGGGAAGGACGAGAAGATTGCCCCGAATCACAGAGGAACCCCGCTGGCTCCAGAGAGTGAGTTCTCTGGAGATGACCGGGTCCTGGTCAATCCGCGCCTCCACCTGCATAGGACCGTAGATAAGGGCTTCTTTGGAGAACTTAAACAGAGCCAACCGGCCGTAGTGAGCCGGGTCGTTTGAGGCATACAGCCAGCCAATCAAGTTGTCGCGATTTAAAGGGGTGAACGGGAGCATCAGGAGGAACTCCGGGCTTTCCAGCCCCGGTGGGCGAACCATCACATAATAGGCTTCTACTGCCCGGGGGGAGTTTGCAAAAATTTCCCTCGCCCGCGTCCACAGATCCTCCTTATTATAAAATACGCTCACATCCTCCATATGATAAGTTGCCAGCAATTCGCTCTGGATGTTAAACAATTGAACCGGATAGCGGATATGCCCCTTCAACGCCTGGGGCATCTCGCTCCAGTCCCTGAATACGCCCGGAAATATCTTTTGATAGGCTTGAAATACAGGCTCCGGCTGAACGGCATAAAAAAACACTGAACCATCGTAGGCATCCACCACCACTTTCACTGGATTCCGAATGTAATTCCATTTCAACGCAGGAGCCGGCTGGGCGTAAGGATATAGAGATGTGGAGGTATACGCATCCAGAATCCAGTAAAGGCGTCCATTGGCAATCACCAGGTAAGGGTCAGGGTCGTAAGTAAAGTAAGGGAAAAGGGTCCTGACACGCTGGAGGATTTGCCGGCGGAAATGAATCCTGGAATTGCTCTTCACGGCGGAGGAAAAGAATAGGCGGGCATCGTCAAAATACAGAGCAAACAGGAAGCGGCGAAATGGAGAGCCTATCACCAGCCCATCCTTCCCCTGATATGCGGTATACACATTTTCATCCCCTCTGGGGTAATCAAACTCTTCCTCTCTCGTTGCCGTCAGAATATAGGGCAGAGTCAATTCACCGAAATAGATTTCAGGACGCTGAATGTCAAACACTGGATACCGGCTCTTCGGCGGGATGTCTTGAACGAAGAAATCCGGAAGCCCCTCGGCAAGGATGCGCTCCACCGGGCTGACCACCGCACCATACCCATGCGTGAACACCAGGTGCTGATTCACCCAGGTTTGAGCCTTCTGCGGCAGGAGGCGGGAATCCAGTTCCCTCGCCGATAGCATCACCTGCCTCCATTCACCTTCCACCCGATAGCGGTCAATATCTACATCCAGAAATCGGTAATAAGTTCGAATCTCCTGCAGTTGCCTGTAAGTGTCCATCAGAGGGCGATAATCCCACAGGCGAATATTTTTTACCGTGCTCTCCTCCTCCAGCTGGATTTCCGGTAGACTCCCAATTTTCACAGGATAAAACGAGGATTGAACTCTATCCAGTCCATAGGCTTGACGGGTGGCTTGAATGTGGTTTTTGAGGAAAGGTTCTTCTTTATTTAACTCATCTGGAGTTACGAGGAGGGCCTGGAGGAGAGCGGGATAAAGCACACCGCCGACGAAGGAAAAAGCCAGCCAGCCACCCCAGCCATAAAACGGCAACAGGAGTTTCTTCCGATAAGGAGCCAGAAAAAATAGAATTGCCACCAGAACAGCACCCACCTGAAGCAGGCGGAAAACGGGCAGACGCGCATGCACATCCGTCCATCCTGCGCCGTAAAAAATGCCCGAAGGAGAATACAAAAGCCCCCAGACGGCTAACTGGTAGCCGAAGGCTTTCCAGAGGAAAAAGACTCCGAGAAAACGGTAAAGGTAGAACCAGCCATGTGGAGAAGTGAAAGTGAAGAAGCGGGTCAAAAACCTCAGTACACCACTGAGAGCATAATAAACGGCTGAAGCGAGAAATGCGACAATCAGTGGAAACCAGAGGATGTTATAAACACTCCGAAGGAAGGGGAGTTGAAATACATAAAACCCTATATCCTTTCCAAAGATAGGGTCCCGATTCTGGAAGGAAACCGGATTCAGAAAGAACAGGAACTCAAGCCACCGACTGGAAAACGCCAGAGCCACCACAAACGCCACGACTCCCGCTAACGGCCAGTAAACTTTTCGGAATCCTCCTGCCAGAAGGCGGTGTGGACGGAATCGCTCCCCGGGAAAGTAAACCTCCGTCTCTTCCTCCGGCTCCTTATCCAGTAGAAAAATCTGAAACCGGAAGAATAGCAGGGTCAGAGAGAACATCAGGAAAAATAGCCCGAAACGCACCAGTATCGGCTTTAACCATAAAGAAAGGTAACCCAGAGAAGAAAACCAGAGATAATCCATATAGGATTGCAACAAAAGGCTGGAACCCAGGAAGATGAAAAAGAGGACGGCCAGGAGAACCCACAGCATCTTCCACCGTCTACTCCGATACTCTCCCTCTCCGCGTCCGACGCTGATTCTGATTCTCATATCAAGTGATGTTCATCTATGAATACCGGGAGGGCTGTTCTCTTCCCGGCAGGAAATAAAACCCATCCCTGTGAATTTTTCAAACTCAAAAGGGGTAGGAATCACCGGAGCCTGCTCTGAAACACCCGCAGAAAATTTCCGCAAAAAATGTTTTCCACCTCTTCCAATGTAAAACCCCTTTGAAGAAAGGCATCCCGAAGAATAGGATAACAAGAGGCATCAGGGAGGATAGGATTTTTCGTTCCGTCAAAATCGGAGCCCAGTCCTATTGTGTTCACGCCCGCGACATTCTTCAGCGCCACTGCGTGGTTCAGGAACTTCTCCATCTTTTCCGGGAGCGAAAGGGGAGGAGATTCGGGTGTGGAAGAGTACACGAAATCCTGCACGAAAGTGAGCCCGATAACTCCTCCAACGGAAGCCACCGCTTCTGCCTGCCGCTGACCTAAATTCCGAAAACAATCGCACACCTCACGAAAGTTGGAATGAGAGGCAATGAAGGGCTGATTGGCATATTCCACGACATCCCAGAAACCAGGCTCTGCCAGATGAGACACATCCACCACAATGCCTAACTCCTCACACTCCTGTAAAATCTTCTTTCCCGCCTCCGTCAATCCCGATGGATAATGCCCTACACCCACGCCATCCGCCAACTCATTCCTGTGATTCCAGGTCAGGGTCAAGCACCGCAAGCCCAGGCGGTAAAAAACTCGCAGGGCTTCCACTTCACCCATCAGAGGCGACCCACCCTCCAGGGAAAGAATCCCCTTCACCACTCCCTCTTCTGGAATCAGGTCGGAAGAAGTCAAGACAAACTTCAATCTCCCCTCGCTGGCTTCCATCATCTGCCATGCTGATTCAAAGTAGCGGAGAGCGTAGTAAAAGGCTTCCTTCCCCGACAGAGAAGAAGGAGTATAGATGGCAAGGATTTGAAAGGCTCCCCCCCCTTTCAAAAATCTGGGAATATCCCAGTGCCCCTCCGTTCCCTCTTTCAGCAGGTCCAATGGGTTCCTTGCCGTCAGCGAATCGCAATGCGCATCAAACACCCAGACTTTCTTTTCCATCGCCTACTATCATAACATAAAGAAAAAAAACTCCCAGAATTTCCACAACAGGCGATGATGACTGTTCTATCACGCCCATCTCTCGCTGTTCACACTCTTACGACGCTACCACAGATTTCTTCCGGAAAAAATAAAGATAGGTCAACATCAGGAAAAGAGCATAAAAAAGGTTATGAGCCATCAGGAGAAGGTATCGCATATCCTGCACCTCACCCGAGGGAATCAATGCAGATAATCTGGCTGCGCGAAAGCCAAACATAGGGATGTTAATCCGGTCCAGAGATGGCAAAAGATAGTACAATACGGTCAGGATTTTCTGGAGATACGGCATAGAAGTTGAGATGACCACGAGCACGAGGATGGATGGAGAGAAATAGAATCCTATCCCCAGCAGGAGAGCCGCGATGGGATGCAGGAAAAGGGTTAAAATCAGCGTGATGGAAAATTCCACCAGCATCACCACAATCAGAAAAACAAAAGGAAGAATGTGGTCGGCTCCGATTTCTTTCCAGGGAATATGAAAATTCACGAGGAAATAAACAAAACAAAAAGCCGAGTAGAGGATGAAAAATAAGAAAACACCCAGAATTTTCCCCAGAAAATACTCGGTGCGAGTGAGAGGCTTGGAAAGGATATTCAGGATATATTTTCTTCGGACATCCGTTTCCACCAGGTATGCCCCCAGGGAAACGGCGATAAAAAGACCAAACAGAAGGACGAATAGCAAGAAAATGACGTACCGAATGGGCAATACACCCATCTCCATCGGCTGTCCCGTTTGCCGGGCAACCCGGTTTATCATCACAAAGAAGGAATCGCAGCCTTTGGTGAAGAGAAAGAGAGCCAGCAGGAGGGCAAAGGAACGCATTCCTCGCCGCCCCAGGATGCTCTTGAATTCCACACCCGTGATATTCAGTATCCCTGAAATGTTCAGGGCATTCCCTCCACTGTCTTCACAAAAAGTTCTTCCAGCGTGGTTTTTTCGGGATTGATGGACAGGATTTGTGCGGTTTCATCCTCCAGAAGCAAGGAAATCACCGTTTTCTGGCTGTCTTCACCCAGAACAGCAGAATAAGCCTGTTCACTTTCGTTGAAATAAATCTGTGAAAGGTAGGAAGATAAGCGTTGATGAGTTTCAGTGGTCCCACCCCGAAAAAGGATACGGCAGTTTTCACCCACGCGAAGCAGGTCATGAATCTTTCCCTCCATCACCATCTCACCATTTCTCAGGATGCCAATGCGGTCGCAGAGAAGCTCCACTTCCGTGAGTAAGTGAGAAGAAAGGAGAATGGTTTTTCCTTCCTCTTTCATCTTTTTCAAGAGGTCTTTCACTCTTTTGGCGCCAGCGGGGTCCAGCCCCCAGGTGGGTTCATCCAGAATCAGAATCTGCGGGTCGTTCAAGAGAGTATGGGCAACCCCCAGCCGTCGCAACAACCCCTTGGATAACATTCCCACCCGCTTATGACGGTGCTCTTCCAGCCCCAGTATGTGTATCAACTCTCCTATCTTCTCCGTTTTTGACTTTCCCGTATCCGGATAAAACCCGCTGTAAAACCGAAGGGTTTCCTCCACGGTTAGAAAATCGTAGGTGAAGAAAACTTCCGGCAGGAATCCAAGACGGGCAAGAACCTCGCGGGAACCCGGTGGGCATCCCATCATTTCCGCCTCGCCTGAGGTCGGGGAATAAAATCCCATTAAAATATGAAAAGTGGTCGTCTTTCCTGCACCATTATGCCCCAGCAAGCCGTAGATTTCCCCTCTAACAGCCTCAAACGAAATCCCTTTCAATGCTTGCGTTTTCCCGAAGGATTTTTTCAGGTTCCTGACCCGGATGGGAACAGCGTCGCTTCCACTCATTTTCCGCGATGCTCCCACCGAATTTGCCCGGATGCCCCCACGACTTTCCTCAACTCATGGATATCCTGAAGTGCTTTCTGCTTCACGAAGTAATTCAGAGCCGCAACGATAAGGAAGACAGAGAGCCAGAAAAATAGAAAGGAAGATTTCTTACCGTTCATGGCAAACCCCTTTCTCAAAGTCCGGGATGTTCGGGATAAAGGAAGAGGATAAGGAGCCGTAAACCCGCTTTCCCTTCTTCAAAATCTCCCCGATAAAAAGAGGGTGCACCTCCTGAAGCACTATGCAATCCACCATCTGATTAAGAATTTCTTCCAGGTGATTCATAAGAGCGGTTCTCATTTTTTCTATTTCAGAAGTTGAAAGAGGACGACTCAAAAAAATCCCGAAATTCAGTGGAAAATCAACTTTATCACAATTCTCTCCGAAGAGATATACACACTCAATTTCTTCCCATCGTGAAAAAAGAGAACTTATTTTATCCTGCATATTCCGTGAGGCTTCGGAAAGGGGAGAACCGGGAGAATCCCGCATGCTAAAGTCTCTGATAGGTTTTTTTCAACAGCACCGCATCTTCTTCCAGATTCGGGCTTTCCACGATGATAACGCCCTGGCAGTTAAATTCCTTCAAGGCTTTCAGAAAATCCTTATAATTGAAATCCGATTCTTGCAGGTTCAAATGGTGAAGTTCACCTTTGTCCGAGTAAGCGATGCCAGAAATATGCATGTGAAGGTCAGCGAGGGCTTGCTTGCCCAATCCCTTCTCCAGAGCGGATAGCATCTGACAAAACTCTTCATAGGAATTCATTTTTCCTCCGGTACGCGCATGATAGTGGGCAATGTCAATGCAGGGAAAAACGCCGGGAATCCGCCGGGAAAGTTCAATCAACTCCTGAAAATCGCCGAATTGGGCAGACTTCCCCGTGAGTTCGGGGCGGATTTGAACCCCGTTGCTCTCCTTTCGCAATTCTTTCACGACGATTTCTACCTGCCCCTGAATGTGCTGGAAGGCTTTCTGTGGAGTCAAGTTACGATAGGTTCCACTGTGAAAAGTAATACTACGGGCTCCGTAAACTTTAGCCGCTCGCGCGGTATCCAGAATCATCTCCCTCGCCCCCGATACCTTTTCTTCCGTATCCGCCGTCAGATTGATGTAATACGGACCATGTGCCGTCAGAGTAATATCCAGTTTTTTTGCCAGAAGACAGGCTCTCTCCGCCCTCTCCCGACTATACTGTATTCTCCTCACGAACTCCAGTTCCATGGCATCCAGTCCGAGGCTCCGAAGTGTTTCCAACGCCGAATCCGCTGATTTCCCTTTGGCAACCATCGGAAAGCCACCGGTTCCAAATCGCAATGCCATCCCTTTTTTCTTCCCCCTTCTCTTCTATTATATTACATCACTCACTTAGATGACATCCTGCTTCTCTTCCCCGAGGAGGCTGTTTTTTCAAAACAAAAATGTCACATCCTGGCACCGCATCCCCAAAAACGAAAGTAACCGGAATGTGACATCTTCACCGACAAATCACAGGAAGGTTGAAAAAACTATCCAAAAGTAGTAGGATTAGTATGAGAATGGGGAGGTAGAGAGAATGGTCAAATTTTTGCGAAAATCGGTATTTTGGTTTTCCCTTTTCTGGATTTCCCTTTCATGGATGGCGGTAAGCGGGGCCACCTTTGAAATAGAGTATTACACCGTGCCCGAGACAGGGAAAACCGTAGAAGTGGCAAAGGGACATATTAACCTGATGCTGTGGGAACCCAGGCCAGTGGAAGAGGTGAAAACTCTGCTGATGCCCTACGGAATTAAGGTGAGGGGCGATGTGGCAAACATGGGGGGGTACTTCTTGCAACTTCCTGATTTTATGCCTCTGGATGAAGGAATTCGCCTGCTGAAATCTTTGCCAGAAGTGCGGTATGCAGGGCCGGATTATGTGATTTATCCTCTTGCCACCACACCCAACGACCCCCGCTTCCCCCAGCAAGGCCTCCTGAACACCATCAAAGCCCCCGATGCATGGGACATTACTACGGGCATTCCGGATGCCTGGGTAGCCGTTCTGGATACGGGCGTGCGACTGGACCATGAGGACCTGAGAGACAAAATTGTCTTCTGTCGGCAAGGGGACATTGTGGATTTTGTAGATAACGACACCGACCCAAGCGATGAAAGCGGGCACGGCACTGGTGTGGCGGGCATTGCCGCCGCCACTACCAATAATGCCCTCGGAGTGGCAGGGGTTGCCTGGCTACCCAAAATCCTCCCTCTGCGGGTCCTCTCCGGAGGAGGCGGCTTAACTTCCTGGGCCGTTTCCGCCATCAATTATGTCACCCAGAACTGCCCCAATGTTAGAGTGATCAACATGAGTTTCGGCGGGTACGGACCGGACTCTATGCAGGAGCAAGCGCTGAATAATGCTTACAATCGCGGCATCGTGCCCGTGGGAGGAGCAGGGAATGACGGCACGGAGACTCCATTTTTCCCCGCCGCCTTTGACCGCGTTGTAGCCGTTTGCGCCACCCATTTAAACGACCAAAAATGGGACTATTCCAATTATGGAACCTGGGTGGACATCTGTGCCCCTTCCAATGAAGGGATGGTGACCACTTCTATCGGGGGTGGCTACGGGGGCTTCGGTGGAACCTCCGGCGCCACCCCTGTTGTCTCCGGTGTCGTTGCCCTCATTGCTTCCCTTCACCCCAATTGGACCGCTGAACAAATCGTTCTGAAACTCCTGCAATCCGCAGATAACATTGATGCCCAGAACCCAGCCTATGCTGGAAAATTAGGCAGTGGACGAGTGAACGCCAACCAGGCTCTCCGTGGGTCAGGCCCTGACATTGCTCCCCCTATCATCAGCATTACGAATCCGCCTGACAATTCCTCCGTCCGCGGAGGGCAAATCCCATTTACTGCTGTAGCTACGGATGACTCCGGCTCCGTCCCGAAAGTGGAGTTCTTTGTGGACGGGCAAAAAATTGGCGAAGATACTACAGGTGACCAGAATAATCATGTCTTCACCACCGTCTGGGATACTTCAACCGCCTCTGAAACAACCCACATCCTCTTAGTTAGAGCGTTTGACCCCGTTAATAACACAAGCACCGACCAGCATTCCGTGAAGGTAGACCGCTCCCCACCACAGGTACTCTTCACCTATCCTCCAGCCAACTCTATCGTCTCAAAGACCATCAATGTGCAAATTTCGGTCATTGACAATTCACCCCTGAAATTTGTTAATCTTTTTATTGACGGCCTGTTGAGGCAATCTTTCTTCTCCCCGCCCTATGTGTATGTATGGGATACGACCTCGGTGCCCGAGGGAACCCATACCCTTATGGCAAGCGCCCAGGACATCCTGGATAACCCTCCCACCAGTGCTACTCTCACCATTCAGGTGGATAACACTCCTCCATCGCTGAACATAGATAGCCCCCAGGCAGGAGCCCTCCTATCCGGTGTGGTCCCCATCCAGGTGTCCGCCACTGATTCCATCGGCCTGAACACCGTGGAAATCCTGGTGGATGGACAGGTGGTGAGTGCCTTCGGTGGAACCCCACCCTTCACCTACAACTGGGACACTATGCCGGTGGTAGGGAAGAACCACCGTATCGGAGCCAGAGCGGTTGACCTGGCGGGCAATGTAGCCTCCCAGGAAATCTCCGTCCAGGTGAAGAATGATTTCATCTCCCCTCAGGTCCGCTTCGCTCTCCCACCCGCAGGCATCCGAGCCTGCGGCACCATCCACTTCCTCGTGGACGCCACCGACAACCGGGAAGTGCTTTCCGTTGATATTATGGAAGGCAACACCCTCCTCACACGCCTCACCTCCAGCCCCTACGCCTTTGATTATGCCTGGCTGACCTCCCAGGAAGGGGCTCATTCCCTCACTGCCACCGCCTCCGATGCCTCCGAAAATACCTCCCAGGCAAGCCTCAGCGTAGAAGTGCTCTACCCCCAGCACTCCCCTCCCTCCTCTTACCCCGCTTCCGGTCCATTAAACCTCTCTTTCATCGCCCCTGAAACCGCAGTCACCGATGGCTTCCTCATCTACCGGGAAAAGGGCTCCCAGGGCTTCTTCACCGCCCTGAACCCCTCTGCACGCCTGGGAAATACCTTCCTCTTCCAGATCCCCTCCTCTGCCCTTCCCCCCGCAGGACTGGAATACATCTTCTCCATCAACTCCCTTTACTTCACCTGTGAAACCCAGCGCTACGAAGTGGCTTCCCTGTATCCTTTCGGCGACCTGAACCTGGATGGAAAAGTGGATGAACTGGATGCCCTGGAAATAGGCTTCTACTTCGGCACCCCCGCCTCCAGCCCCCGCTTCAAACCCCACATGGATTTGAACCGGGATAACATCATTGACATCAATGACCTGAATATCCTCGCCGGGCTTATCACCTTGTGAAATAAAGTCCCCTTTGGTGCCTGGCACCAAAGGTGTTATTATTTCTGATTGAGCAATCATAACTCCTTCTTTTTTTCTATCCCTATGAGGGAGGGAGAGTAACAACCGAAGCAATCCTCTTCACCCTTTCCTCTTGACGCTCAAGAGTGGATTGACTCAAAAAGTGGAGCCTATTGAAAAAAGTATCTCTATAGGGTATAATAAAACTGTGAAAATTGAAAAGGGAGGGAGGTAAGATGAGGAGATGGCAGATTGTAGTTCCTTTCTTATTCTTTTTTGCGGTTCTTTCCCTTGGTGTGAACGCTCCATTATATGGGATGCCATGGAAGGAGCATCACTTTGGTCGGGGGTACTCTGCCTTGCTGATTCGGGAGAAAATTCCAGGGGTGTGGGAACCGGTAGGGATAGATAATAAAATGACTACCACAGGAACACACAAAATTCTCGTTCTTCGCGTGGATTTCTCGGATGTTCAATTTCGTTCTGACCACGACAAGGCATATTATGAAAATATCTTCAACGGGAGTAATGGGGTTTCCGCATTTTATACCGACCAGTCAGAGGGCAAATTGACGCTAAATTTTGAGATTTCCAGCAAAGTTTATCGCCTGGGAAGCATTTACTCATACGGAGGATGTACCCCGATTATCCGAGATGCTGTAAATGCGGCGGACCCCGACATTGACTTTCGGAATTATGATGCCCTGTTCACACTTTACGCAGGTCCTGGAGATTTGTGGGCGTTCTTCTGCCCCACCAACTCGTTCCAGTCGGTGAGAACAGTAGATGGCGCAACAGTGTACGAGAGCGTTGTGTGCCCGGAGTCTGACCCTGGCGATTACGAAAACTTAGATGACCCCATTTACGGCGCAGCCTCCCATGAATTGGGGCATCAAATGGGCTTGCCTGACCTGTATGCCTACAGTTGGAGTGGAGTAGGTGTTTGGGATTTAATGGGAAATGGCCAGGATTACCGGACCTGGCGTCCCTTTTCCTTTGGCGCCTGGTCCAAAGTAATGACCTCCTGGATTCTGCCTGTCCTGAAAGCAGGAGTGAATGAAGACCTGACTCTATCGCCCGTGGAAACCTCGTTGGATGTGATTTATAAAGCCCCTGTGGGAGGTTCTCCCTCCTCCCAGGAGTATTTCCTGTTAGAATACCGGGCAAAAACCGGGCTGGACCAAAATCTTCCAGGACAGGGCTTGCTCATCTGGCACATCAAGGATGATAGCCCCTATGAATCTAACACTGCAGTTCCTCAGAGTCAAGCGCGCACCCTGGCTCCCGTCCTGGTGGAACAGGGAGATGGAGATGATGATTTGGAAGACGGCAATAACTATGGAGATAGCGGCGACCCCTTCCCCGGCTCCACCGCCAATCGCAATTTCACATATACCTCCAACCCCAACAGTCAGACCAGAAACGGCAGCGATAGCGGTGTCAGCGTCACTGACATCCGAGAAGAGGGAGGGCAAGTCAAATTCCACCTCGTCGTGGTAGCCGGCCCCGGCTCCTTCTTCATCACCATCACCAGTCCCACTAACCAGCAAGTTGTCAGTGGCACTGTCCTCATCCAGGCCAGCATTACAGGCTCTCAAACCATTGATAAAGTTACCTTCCGGGTGGATAACACTCCTTTGGGCGAGGATACTTCTGCACCCTATGAATTCTCCTGGGGCTCTTCAGCCGTTTCTGACGGCACTCACCAGATTGTAGCAACGGCAATTGATAGAAGTGGAAACATTGCGACCGATAGTGTTACAGTGAGAGTGGATAACGACCCTCCTTCCCTCACCTTTATTTCTCCCCAGAATAATGCTCTCGTGTCTGGAATGCTCCGAATTCAAGTGTCCGCAGTTGATGCAGGTTCCGGAGTTCAGCAAGTTGCCTTCTACCTGGATGGCATCCTGCGTGAAACAGACACCTCCCCACCTTATGAAATGATGCTGGATACCCTTCCCCTGACTGTGGGTGCTCACACGGTAGAAGCCAGAGCCACAGACCAAACCGGAAAAGCTTCTACCCGCACTCTCACCATTCAGGTGGATAACACTCCTCCATCGCTGAACATAGATAGCCCCCAGGCAGGAGCCCTCCTATCCGGTGTGGTCCCCATCCAGGTGTCCGCCACTGATTCCATCGGCCTGAACACCGTGGAAATCCTGGTGGATGGACAGGTGGTGAGTGCCTTCGGTGGAACCCCACCCTTCACCTACAACTGGGACACTATGCCGGTGGTAGGGAAGAACCACCGTATCGGAGCCAGAGCGGTTGACCTGGCGGGCAATGTAGCCTCCCAGGAAATCTCCGTCCAGGTGAAGAATGATTTCATCTCCCCTCAGGTCCGCTTCGCTCTCCCACCCGCAGGCATCCGAGCCTGCGGCACCATCCACTTCCTCGTGGACGCCACCGACAACCGGGAAGTGCTTTCCGTTGATATTATGGAAGGCAACACCCTCCTCACACGCCTCACCTCCAGCCCCTACGCCTTTGATTATGCCTGGCTGACCTCCCAGGAAGGGGCTCATTCCCTCACTGCCACCGCCTCCGATGCCTCCGAAAATACCTCCCAGGCAAGCCTCAGCGTAGAAGTGCTCTACCCCCAGCACTCCCCTCCCTCCTCTTACCCCGCTTCCGGTCCATTAAACCTCTCTTTCATCGCCCCTGAAACCGCAGTCACCGATGGCTTCCTCATCTACCGGGAAAAGGGCTCCCAGGGCTTCTTCACCGCCCTGAACCCCTCTGCACGCCTGGGAAATACCTTCCTCTTCCAGATCCCCTCCTCTGCCCTTCCCCCCGCAGGACTGGAATACATCTTCTCCATCAACTCCCTTTACTTCACCTGTGAAACCCAGCGCTACGAAGTGGCTTCCCTGTATCCTTTCGGCGACCTGAACCTGGATGGAAAAGTGGATGAACTGGATGCCCTGGAAATAGGCTTCTACTTCGGCACCCCCGCCTCCAGCCCCCGCTTCAAACCCCACATGGATTTGAACCGGGATAACATCATTGACATCAATGACCTGAATATCCTCGCCGGGCTTATCACCTTGTGAAATAAAGTCCCCTTTGGTGCCTGGCACCAAAGGTGTTATTATTTCTGATTGAGCAATCATAACTCCTTGCAATACATAAAGAATCGTAGTAAAGTCGTAATAATGGTGCGGAGGGAAGAGAGATAAAAATGAAATTGCACGAACATCAGGCGAAGGAAATTTTTAAGAAATTCGGCATTCCTGTGCTTCCAGGCGATGTGGCAGAAACGCCAGAGCAGGCAAGAATGATTGCTCGCGAAATAGGAAAACCGGTGGTAGTAAAAGCCCAGGTGCTGGTGGGTGGACGTGGCAAGGCGGGCGGCATCCAGTTAGCCCGGGACCCCCAGGAAGCCTATGAAAAGGCTTCCTCCATCCTCGGAATGTCCATTAAGGGATTGAGGGTGAAAAAAGTGCTGGTCACACAAGCGGTTACGATTAAAACGGAACATTACATCGGAATCGTGATGGACCGGGACCAGCAGTCCTACACGGCAATGGCTTGTGCAGAAGGGGGTGTAGACATTGAGGAAGTGGCATCCCGTTCTCCTGAAAAAATCGCCAAATTCACCCTGGACCCCTATACGGGATTCTTGCCCTACCAGGCCCGGGGACTGGTTCTGCGCGCCGGTTTTGACCCTCCCCTGACACCTAAAATCGGCTCCATCTTTGTAGCCCTCTATTCAGCCCTCGTGGCGAATGATGCCGACCTGGTGGAAATCAATCCCCTCGCCCTGACTCCAACGGGCGAGGTCTTCGCTCTGGATGCTAAAATGACCATTGACGATAATGCACTCTTCCGTCATCAGGACCTTCTTCAATTCCGTGAACTGGAAGGAGAAGACCTCCTGGAATTAGAAGCGAGGAGCAAGGGAATCGCTTTTGTCCGCCTGGAAGGCGATATTGGAATCGTGGGAAATGGCGCTGGTCTGGTGATGGCCACCATGGATGCCGTGAAGAATGCGGGTGGACGCCCCGCTTGCTTTTTAGATTTAGGCGGTGGCTCCCGCGAAGAAAAGGTCCGCGAAGCCCTCACCCTCCTCCTCAAAATGCCCACTCTCAAAGGAATTTTCATCAATATCTTCGGAGGAATTACCCGAGGAGATGAAGTTGCACGGGGGCTACTGAAAGTCCATGCTGAACTTCATCCGGCCATCCCCACGGTCATCCGGATGACCGGGACGAGAGCAAAGGAAGGCCTGGCTCTCCTTCACGACTCTCCTCTCATCCCCGTGGAAGATATGGAGGAAGGAGCAAAAAAAATCGTGCAATCCTGTTATGGCGTCTTCAAGGAGTGAATCATGGGAATACTGGTAAACTCAAAAACTCGCGTGGTCGTTCAGGGAATAACGGGTCGGGAGGGGATGTTTCACACGGAGCGAATGCAGGAATTCGGAACTCAGGTGGTCAGCGGCGTGGCGCCGGGGAAGGGGGGCACGATGGTGCTGAATCTTCCCGTGTTTAACACCGTCTGGGATGCTATCGCTTCCACGGCAGCCACTGCCAGCGTCATTTTCGTTCCCGCCCCCTCCGCCGCTGATGCCGTCCTGGAAGCCGTAGATGCAGGGCTGAAAGTGATTGCAACCATCACGGAGGGAGTTCCAATCCAGGATGCCATCCGGATGGCGCAGGCAGCCCGAAAGGCTGACGCCCATCTGATTGGCCCCAACACCCCTGGTATCGGCACTGCCACAGAATGCAAACTCGGCATTATGCCCAACGATATCCTCCAGAAAAAAGGTCCTGTGGGGTTGATTTCTCGCAGTGGCACTCTTACCTATGAAATCGTCCACCGCATCAAAGAAAGTGGCCTGGGTATCTCCACCGCCGTAGGGGTAGGAGGCGACCCGATTCCCGGCTCCACCATCTCTGATTTGCTACAATTGTTTGAAAAAGACCCGGAAACGGAAGCAGTTGTCATTATCGGTGAAATCGGTGGAAGCGATGAAGAGCGGTCAGCCGAGTTGATTCCCACCCTCCCGAAATTGAAAAATCGTGTCGTGGCCTTCATTTCTGGTCGCACTGCCCCACCAGGAAAGCGGATGGGGCACGCCGGGGCTATCATCTCCGGTGGCCGCGGCACCGCTCAGGGCAAAGTGGAAGCCTATCAGAAAGCCGGCATCCCCGTTGCCGATTCTATCCCTGATATTCTCTCCATCCTGAAATCCTTCTTCTAACCCTGCATAATGCCCGTCCGTGCCATTCTGAGCCGAAGGTGAAATCTCCCATGCATCCCATCACTTCTGTTCTTTCTCCATCAGAAAGCCCTGATAGAGGAAACCCGCTAAGAGACCCCCGAGGATAGGTCCTACCCAGTAGACCCAGTGCCATGCCCAGTGATTAGCCACGAGAGCGGGTCCGAAGGTGCGGGCGGGGTTCATACTTGCCCCCGTGAGGGCTCCGCCCATCAGAATATCAAAGGTGAGAACCAACCCAATGGCAAGCCCGGCAAATCCCTTCGGGGCTCGCTCATCTATCCCCGCCCCGAAAATGGTGAAAACCAGTAGAAAAGTCAAAATCAGTTCCGTCAATAAGCCAGCGGTGAGGCTCACGCCTTCGGATAGTGTCGTCGTTCCTAAAAAGACGGTTCCCACCTGGGCAGGAAAAATGCCTCTCAGGAAAAATCCAGCGATGACGGCTCCCAGTAACTGAGCAATGATGTAAAAAAGCCCTCTGACCGGCTCTATCCTCCTCTGGCTCATCAATGCAACAGTTACAGCAGGATTGATGTGCGTTCCCGAAATATGCCCCATAGCATAAACCATCGCCATCAGAACCAATCCGTGAGCCAGGGCAATGCCCACGACGCCCACCTTCCCGGCAGTCCAGTCATTGGCGCACACCGCTCCTGCCCCGATAAACACCAGGGCGAAAGTTCCCACCAGTTCCGCCACGCTGGCTCTCCACATTTCTTTATCCATTTCCTTTCCCCCCTCGTCTTTTCAACCGAAAGCCTTTCCGTCCAACCCACCCCACATTGTAACCCCTGTTTTCTTTCTTAAAGTATGCTCGTAATTTCTGCCTGATTTGCCATATCACCTGATGAATGTGCTCTCTGACACGAGGATTTTCCTCCCCTCCACTCATTGGCAAACTCCTCATACCCGCAAACTTCCGATGGATTTTTCAGGTATTTTTTTACCAGCAGTTCGGCGCAGGCGTATTTGCAGGTCCAGCGCTTCCGAAAACCTGCCAAAAAACCCTCCAGCACTTCCCTCTCACCCATCTTCCCTGTTATATTATCACTTTTTCTGAAAAAATCAAGGAAATATCATAAAAGATTTATGCGATAACAACAGGGGTTATGGCATAACGAAAAGAATCGTAAACTATCAAAAAAGAAAACATATTGACGCACCCGCTATGATCCGTATACTCACTTATGATGGACGATAGAAAAGGAATCCAGATGCTTGCAAAAGAGAGGGGGGGGCAGTAAAATAACCCCTTTTGGGGTCAGGCACCAAACGGTGTCAAAATGGGTGTGATTTTAACCCTGTCAAGAAAAAAAA
>JBBIMK010000007.1:0-79646 GCA_037444445.1 bacterium
TTCAACAGGAACGATGTTTTGTATCACCTGGTCAGGATCTATTGACTCAAAAAGTAACGGTAGATAGACAATCCATGGCATATTCCGTAAAATGAGTGATGGAAGGAGAAAACTTTCAGGGCGTTATGACCTTCGCAAATGGATGGATGTTATTCATTCTACCGGTGGCTGTGGTAGGAACTTTTATTTATATCAAATCCGGACCTCTGGAAGGAGCACGAACCCGTAACTTATTGGCTTTTCTCGGAGGGGTTCTCGTGGTTTATCCTGCTGTGGTGGTGGAGTCGCTTCTGCTGAAGTTTGTATTTCCTGAAATCCCTGCCATGACGGGGTATCATCCCTTGCTCCGCAGTTTGGTGGAAGGATTTTTTATTGCGGGGGTTGTGGAAGAATCCTGGAAGTTTTTCGTTTTCTACCTTCTGCTTCGTCGGAGTCCTACTTTTGAAACTCGATACGAAGGGATGCTATATGGGGTTTCCATCGGGCTCGGGTTCGGCTTCGTAGAAAATCTTATCCAGTTGCCTGGTCTTACGGCACTCAAAGATTTTCCGATGCCCATCCAGAGGCTGGTCTATCAGGAAGCCATGCTTTACAGCGCTCACCTCTCACTGGGAGCCTGGATGGGGTATTTCTTCTTCCGAGCATCGCAGAGCCGACGACCCGGTGAAGAGCAGAGTTATCTTTTATATGCCATCGGAATCCCATTTTTATTTCATGGTTTTTATAATATATTGCAGGGCTTTCCCTGGGCTTATGGAGAAGTGGCGGGGTTGTTATTTCTGGTTCTACTGGGCATCGGCGCTCTGGGGCTGGGGCTTCTTCAACCTCTTCCTTCTGCTCCCACCGAATCGTATGAAGGGATACTGGATGACCCTGACCCTATTTTTCGCCTGAGCCACTCTTCCTTTTCTCCGGAGACGCAAAAAAAGTTATGCCAGGATTTATTGATTAAATCCGGAATCCAGGATTATTATCTACTGGATTCTCTCGCCGGAGACGATGGAAAACTGGTGTTCAAGGCAATATTGTGGGATGAGTTTCGAGTGGAAACAGTGAAATTTATATCTCCAATCCAACTGAAGTCAGGAGGAATGGCGAAATTTCGTGAACTCTACCGTCTGTTAAAGGAAGAACCGGTTCAGGGATGTATCCCTTACAGCCGACTGTATACGACGAATCAGTTTATTCTGCTGGGGCGTCCGTATGCCACTCTCACACTCCGGGATTATGCCTGGTATTCTTTAACGGAAGCGGAGCAGAGGGATATTCTACTGAGGGTGGCGCAGTGCTTACATAACCTCTGGCAGAAAGGATGGATTCATGGTCGGGTTACACCGGAAAATATCGGGGTCCACCTGGGAGAGCTGGTGCTGGTGGATGCAGGGCTGGAGCAAGTGCTTCCCCCCAGTAGCCGGCATCAGCGATTTCTTGCCGAGGAAGAAATCATACCAGCCTACCGGCGAGATGTGCATTCGCTCACCCGGGTGGCAGACTGGCTTTCTGGTGGAAAAATTTCTGTTCAGCCCGAGGAGATTCAAAAAGAAGAACCACGAATGTCGCCGGAAGAAGTGATGACTTCTCTGATACGCATTCAACCTCCGGGAGAGGAAATTTCTCAAGTTCTTTTACAGAAGGTGGAACGGCTGGAACGAGGAAGGAGTTTTACACATTACCCGGTGCTATCAGAATTTCTTCGCCGGGCTGCAGTCACTTCCTCTAACTTCCCACTTCTGCAAAAAGTGGATGAACTGGCAATGTCGGTGTATACTCGTGCCCACGAATCCCTGAAGATGCACCAGTTTTCTTATGCCATTGAACAATTTGCAAGATTTATGGAGATTGTACCGGAAAAAGCCGAGATGGCCGCTGGCTCCCTGGAAGCCCTGGCAGATTCCTACATCCGCTCCGGTGATGTGGCTCTCCTCCGACATAATCGCCCGGAACTGGCAGAAACTTATTACCGTTTTGCCTTATCCATTCAGCCGAATCACTCCATAGCCCTGAAGAAACTGGAGTCTCTTCACCGAGTTCACACTTATTCTCCATTTTCTTTCGTTCGCTTTCTGATTCTGGCAATTTTTCTACTAACGGGGGTTTATTCTTTTACCCGATATTTCTGGACTCACTATGATGTAGGAACCATGGAAGGAGGAAATCCACAGCGAACCGGCGGGCTACGGTATGCTTTCACAGAACCGCCGGCATTGGTATTCCAGTGGAAACATTCCTTTGAATCTTCCTTATTCCTCAACCTTGCTCTGACTCACCAATCGGTTCTGGCTTTCACACAGGAGGGGAAACTCATTTCCCTGGATTGGTCGTCCGGGGAACTCCAGTGGGAGAAGAAGATAGAAGAAAGTGGCCTTGTGACTCCCACCTCTTCTCCGCTTGTTTGTCGGGAGCATCTACTGGTGGGCGGAGTGGATAGCCTGTCGCCTGAAACTCCACCCGCAGTTTATGTGTTCCACGCTTTTACCGGCAACCTTCAAAAGAAAATTTCCTTCCCTTCACCCGTGACCTCTATTCTGTGCTACCGGAATTTGGTGATGTTCCAGAGTGCTGATGCCCTTGCCACTTACCGGCTGTCTGATTTTTCTTCCCTCTGGAGTTACGGGAACGGTGGCAGGCCTACCTCTGCTCCTGTGGTCTATCGGGGGCTTGTGCTTTTCGCAGTTGAAGAAGGAGGAATGGAAAATCTCTCACCCCTTCCTGCGCCGCGTGCTTCACCTTCACCAGAGCCTGCGGAAGAAACAGGAGTAAAGTTTGAATCTTCAGAGGCGCAGGTGAAAGAATCCGAACCTTCTGAAAATGACGAAAAGAAACCAGAAGTCTCCGAGGAAAAGTCTAAATCCAAAGAACCGGCTCCAGAAGAATCTATCCCTTCAGAGCGGACCTTTTCTTCACCGATAGAAGGGTTTCTTACACATTATGTTTTTGTGGCGCTTTCTGTGGACCGAGGGGAGGTGCTATGGAAGATAGATTTACCGGTGAAAGCTACGCTTCTTCCCTCCCTGCAGGGAAACATCCTCGTAACAGGAACCGAGAATCAGTTGCTGGGTCTGGATGTGGTGAATAAAAAGGTTCTCTGGAGAGTGAATACCCCGAAAAGAATCGGGTATCCCTTGATAGGAGTAGATGGAATATATTATCGGACAGTGGAGCAGGTATTCGGAATTTCACTAAAAACAGGGAGCGGAATTTACGAGTCTGGTAAGATATATCCTGCTACGATGCCTCTGTATTCCCCCACCTATTTTTTGCTGGGCGTCTCACCTCCCGAATATCTCATTGCCACATTTTACCATCATTCTATTCAGGTTTACGACATCCAGAAAAAACGGGTCATATCTGCATTTGAGCTTCCGTCCACGCTGGAAACGGGGGTCATAGGGCCCCTGATGAATGAGAGAGACAGAGTGGTCTTTGCCTTTCATCGCCATGAGAAATCCATTGCTTCGGAAATTTACGCTCTAAGGATGGTAAAGAATTCGTTAAAACCGGGAGGGCTGTGATACACTATTCATCAGAGTGGAAGAGCTGGGTGTAGTACTCACTCATGAGCGAGCGGATTTTGATGCGCTGGCATCGCTGATTGCGGTGGTGAAACTTTATCCTAACACCCGCCCCTACCTTTGCAAAAATCTCCACGGTCCGGTAAAAAATTTCCTTTCCTTATATCAAGATGTGTTCCCCGTGCCTTGCGGTGTAGCCATTGATTTCATTCCCAACCGCCTGGTTATCGTGGATACCCAGCAAAAGGAATCCCTCGGAATGTATCAATCCGTGCTGGAGAAAGTTCCCCCGGAGCGTGTCACCGTTTATGACCATCACCCCACGCCAGAGAATCCCATTCAGGCGGGAGAAAGAGTGATAGAAGAGCGGGGGGCAACGGTGGCCATTCTCCTGGACCGTCTGTGGGAAATACACCCTCCCATCACCCCTTTGGAAGCCACTCTTTTCGCCCTGGGACTGTATGCGGATACCGGATTGTTTACCTTTCCTTTGACGCATCCGTCTGACCTCAGAAGCGCCGCTGAACTGCTGGAAAGGGGAGCCGACCTGGAAATCGTTCGCCAGTATCTTCATGTGTCTCTCACGGAGAAACACCGCTTTCTGTTGGACGCCTTGATGCGGAACCTGAAAAATTTCATCCTTCAGGGGCATAGCATTACTCTTACCACAGCGTCCCTTTCTGAGGAAGTCTCCGATTTAAGTCTTGTGGTGACTCATCTTCATGAAATCCTTGCAGTGACAACTTTATTTTCTCTGATGGAATTTCCGGGAGTGGTGTATGTGCTGGGACGAACGGAGAACCGAGAATTGAATCTGTTGCCTGCCATTCAGAGGTTGGGAGGAAACGGTCACCCTTCAGCAGTCGTGGCCCGCCTGAGACACACTTCCCTGAACCGCGCAGAACACTTATTACTTAAAGCACTGGAAGAAACCTTGACCCCCCCCACAGTGGCCTGGGATGTGATGTCTTCCCCGGTGCACGGAATCACGGCGGGTGCCACTGTGAAAGAGGCTCTGGAAGAGATGCAAAAGTATGGGCATTCCGGGCTGGTCGTGTGGGACGATAAAGGGAACCTCATGGGCATCCTGACTCGAAAAGATGTAGATAAAGCCATCCGATTGAATATGTGGAGGTCCTCGGTGAAAGGTTTTATGACCCCTCGCATCATCTCTGTTTCCCCTACGACAACCCTACCAGAGATACAGAGATTATTTGTGCAACAGGGGATTGGGCGTGTTCTGGTTCTGGGGGAAAAGGGGGCTGTGGCGGGTATCGTAACCCGGAAAGATATTCTGCGTCGGACTGTGGAAATGGACACTTCTACCCCTGAGCGTTCCACCTCAGTCCAGTCTGTTCTTCAATCTCATATTTCCCCCACTCTTTTGACCCGGCTGAAAAAAATAGGTCAAATTGCGGAGGACCTGGGAATGAAAGCCTATCTGGTGGGGGGGTCGGTTCGGGATATTCTCCTGGGGCTACCCGTGGGAGACTGGGATATTCTGGTGGAAGGAGAGGGACTTCGCCTGGCGGAAAAAATTGCCCGAACCCTGGGTGGCGCATTGCAAACGCATCCTCGGTTCAAAACCGCAAGCATCCGATGGGAAGACGGATTCCGCGTGGATGTGGCTACCGCAAGAGAAGAGTATTACGAGAAACCCGCATCGCTCCCCCGAGTGATTCCCTCATCTTTGAAAGCCGATTTGTATCGCAGAGATTTCACGATTCATACCCTGGCTATCCTCCTGAATCCGAGAGGGTTTGCCAACCTGGTGGATTATTTCAACGGATTTCAGGATTTGCAATCCAGAATCATTCGGGTGTTGCACAACCTGAGTTTTATAGAGGACCCGACGCGAATTTTCCGAGCCATTCGCTACGAACAGCGGCTGGGATTCAGGATAGAAGAAAAAACCCTATCCCTGATGCAGATGGCACTTCATCAGAAAGCCCTGAGAAAACTTTCCGGCGACCGGCTCCGTAACGAGTGGTTCCACATTTTCCAGGAAACCTCCCCTCGCGACATCCTGCTTCGGATGGAAAACCTGAAAATTCTTACCGGGATACATCCCCGACTGACTCTACAGGCCAACCTGTTTTCCCCGGATGATTGGGTTCAAAAAGCCAGCATCTTATTTTCCCTGAATGGGGCTGGCGAAAAGAACATTCTATACCTGATGGTGCTATCCTCTTCTCTCCCTCTTAAAGATGCAGAAGAATTTCTGATGAAAATGAGATTGGACCGGAAAGGCATAAAAAATGTCCGTCTACTACCTGTGAAATCCCAGATCACCACCCGGCTGAAAAAAGCATCCAGAAATTCCACTCTGTTCCAGATTCTTCACGGTTTGCCGGTGGAGTTCCTGGCTTACCTGTGGGTTATGGAGCCTTCCATCCGTTCATCCGTGGAGCGATACTGGGTGACACTGCGACATATTACCCTCACCATTACAGGTAATCATTTAAGGGAAGCCGGTATCTCTCCGGGTCCGGAAGTGGGGAAAATCCTCCGCCGGGTTCTCTGGATGAAACTGGATGGGAAAATCAAAGAGAATGAGGAACTGACCGCCGCAATTCAGGAATATTCCAAAAAATGAAACAGTGGAGGAAGATGTTCAACCTTCTTACGGGGCGGGAGAAGAAGAAACACTCGTGGTAATTTTTTTGCTTTTTTTACCTTTTTTATTTTTGAGCGTCATCCTCCACGAAGTGGCGCATGGGGTAGTGTCCTACCTTTTAGGAGACCCGACACCACGGCGAGCCGGGCGCCTCACCGCCAACCCTCTTGCCCATCTGGACCCTCTGGGCACTCTTTTACCCATTTTGCTGTATTTTATGAACTCTCGTGTCATCATTGGATGGGCGAAACCGGTTCCCATTAACCCTTCTTACTATAAAAATTGGAGAATGGGGGTCCTGCTGGTGGGCGCCGCTGGACCTGTTGTCAACCTCACGATAGCTTTCTTTGTAGTTTACATCTTAAAACTCCTCCGCGTTTCCTCCAGCGATTTCCTCTTCACTCTGAAGAATGGAGAAAATCTCTGGATGATACTGCTGGGGATGGTTTTCTTTTTGAATATCGTGCTGGCAGTTTTTAATCTTCTCCCCATTCCACCACTGGACGGCTCTCGTATACTGCAGGCGTTTCTACCCCCTCGGTGGGTCTATTCTTACTTGAGTTTTGAACGCTATGGTATGACTCTGATTGTGTTGATTCTAATATTATTTCGGCAAAGCCTGGACTGGCTCCGGCTGATCACAGAGTGGATTGCTCGTCTGTATCTTTCCTTCTTGTAATATAAATTTTACAGGGTAAATGTTAGGAACGAAGTTTCTACTCCTGGTGAGTGAGGCAGGCGTTATTCAACCGTAACGGTTTTTGCGAGATTTCGCGGCTGATCCACATCATATCCTCGTTCCACAGCAATGTAGTAAGCCAGAAGTTGAAGGGGCAAAATGGAGAGGAAAGGATACAGGAAAGGATGAGTTTGAGGCACGAGAAAAGAGGTTTTGACACCCTCCATATAATCATTATCGGCTGAACTGATCAGGAGAATCTCCCCATTCCGGGCCGCTATTTCCTGGATGTTTCCGGCGACCTTTGGGAAAAGAGAGTCCAGGGGTGCTACGAAAACCACGAGCATATCTTCATCTATCAGGGCGATGGGACCATGCTTCATTTCTCCCGCAGCGTATCCTTCTGCATGGATGTAAGAAATTTCTTTCAGTTTCAAGGCGCCTTCCAGGGCGATGGGAAAAGAAAGGCCTCGTCCCAGGTAGAGAGCATTCTGCTTGCGGGAGTAGCGGCGAGCAATCTGCCGGATGGACCCCAGAGAAGGGGGGGACAACACTTCTTCCATCAGGCGTGGAATCTGTAAAAGAGAATCATAGAGATTTTTCTCCTGCTGAAGAACGAATGGCGAGTGAAATTCTGCCAGTTTCAAAGCGAGGAGGAAGAGGGCGGAGAGTTGAGTGGAGAATGTTTTCGTGGCGGCGACGCCGATTTCGGGTCCCGCACGGGTATAAAGGACACCATCCGAGAGCCGGGTTAAACTGTTCCCGAGCACATTGGTGATACTCAAAATGGTGCCGTTGAGAGATTTAACCCATTCTGCTGCCGCCAGAGTATCCGTAGTCTCACCGGATTGACTGATGGCTACGGTGAGAGTGCCAGAAGGGAGTTTTCCCTGGCGAATGCGAAACTCCGAGGCCACTTCCGCAGTCGCAGGCAGTCCGACTATCTGATCCAGCCAGTATCTTCCCACCAGCGCTGCGTGATAAGAAGACCCACATGCGATGAAGTGAACCATTTTCGTTTCTCTCAGAAGAGCCTCCGGGATTTCTTCCAGGTAGACCGAGAATTCTTCTGGACGAATCCGCCCTCTTAAAGTGTCTGTAACTCCCCGGGGTTGCTCAAAAATCTCTTTTTGCATGAAGTGCTTATATTCACCCTTCTCTGCGGCCACGGGGTCCCAGGGAATATGTAACACGGGACGCGGAGCCTCATTTCCCGCTTCATCGTAAATCGTGACCTTATCCGGTAAAAGAATAGCGATGTCTCCTTCTTCCAAAGGGATGACCTGGCGGGTGTAGGGAAGAAGAGCAGGGATGTCAGAGGCGATGAAGTTTCCGTGCGGGCTAAGGCCAACAATTAAGGGGCTCCCACGCCGGGCACCAATCAGGGCATTTCCTTGGACTACAGACAGGATGCCGAAGGCATAAGTGCCACGAATTTTTTTCAGCCCCCTTCGCACAGCCTCTAAAAATCCCTTCCCCTGCTTCAACCCCTCATCCACCAGATGGAGCATCACTTCTGTATCCGTCTCCGAAGAAAAACGGTATCCCCTCGCTTCCAGTTCCTTTCGCAGTTCCCGGTAATTTTCAATGATGCCGTTATGGACGATGGCTACAGAGTTATTGCTATGAGGATGAGCGTTCTCATCGGCGGGCTTCCCATGAGTAGCCCAGCGAGTATGCCCGAGCCCTACAGTTCCATCTAAATCTTTTCCATTGAGGTACTTTTCCAGGTCTCTGATTTTCCCTTTTTTCCGCACAACACGAATGGCGTTTCCGACTAAAATGGCCACACCTGCGGAATCATAACCCCGATATTCCAGGCGTTTTAGTCCTTCCACCAAAAGGGAAATTGCCCTGTCTTTTCCTGTATATCCGATAATTCCACACATTTTTTCCCAGCCCCATCTCATTTTACCACAAGGGAGTTGACAAAGGCAGATAGTTTATGAAATACTGGGGTGGATGCACTATGCAAGGAGATTCAAAATCATTCCATATAGAGGTGATAAGAACAGATGTTTGGTTTTGAAAGCGAACGCGGATGGCAACGACGCATCGCCCAGGAAGTGGTAGAATCTCTTGAAAGTGAAGAAGAGCCTTCGGAGGCTTTAATTGAAGAAGTCACTGCCCATTTCATTGAAGAGCACTACGACCTGGGAGAGATGGATGAGGACGTGCATGACCGCTTGCTTGAAAACATCCAGAAAATTGTGGAACAGGTTCAGGAAAAATTGATAGAAGAGGGTCATCTCTCCTCTCCACCCCGGGAGGAAGAAGTAGAAAATTGGTGGGAAGGTGGAGAAGAAGTTTAAAGGATTTGAACTGATGGAGTGATAAGAATGACGATTTCTTTTTTCTGTTTAATGCGAGTTTTTTGCTGAAAGAGTAGCCCGATGCCGGGTATGTCTCCCAGAAGAGGAGTTTTTCTCGTGCTTTTGGTATCACGGGATTGGAGCAAACCTGCAATTACAATTGTGTCTCCACTCTTCACGCGAACGATGGTAGATGTGCCGCGGCTACTCAGTTTGGGGGCTGTGATTTTCACAGATTGAACCGTTCCGAAGTCCTCAAATCCGATGATGTCCGTTACCAGCGGAACTACATGGAGAATCACGGTGTCATCCTCCGCAACTCTCGGAGTCAAGCCCAAAAGGATACCTGCCTGCACCTGGCTCACAGTGATGGAAATGGTCGGGAAGCCGGAGATGCCCGTGATCGTCTGAGTGATATTAGAGATAAAAGGAGTCACATCCCCCATCGTCACCAGAGCCGTCTGTCCGTTTATTACAGAAAGGCGTGGAGAAGCCAGAACATTCACATCTCCCTGAGTTTGTAAAGCCCTCAGGACATTATTCAAGCCCTGTTGGGAATCGGTGGGAAAGTGAATGGTATTTAATGTGAGGGTGGTGCCTTCTGCGGGAGCCAACTGCTGCTTAAAGGTTACCTGCGCATTCCCTGCTGAGGGTCCAAAAAGTCGCGAGAAATCAATCCCAAAACTGGTGGATTTATCCAGAGTGACCTCTGTCACTTTCACTTCCAGGGAGACCTGTTTCCTGAGGATGTTTTCTAATTCTTTCAGCCAGGCTTCAACCCGTTCAATAGGGGTGCGATAGTCCGTGACGATAACAGTTCCACTCATCCGGTCCACCGAGATTTTGCCATCTGAGGAAAGGAGTCCTTCCAGGGTTTTCTGGATTTGTTCCCAGAGGTCACTGTTCGGGATATTGGTTCTGAGGGTAAAAGCGCCACTGATCTGGCCACCGCCGGCTCCCGCACCAGCTGCACCCCCCCCGGCGGCGCCACCGGCACCTCCTCCTGCCAGGCCACCGGCAAGACCCCCCAGCACATTTCCCCCTACATTACTTTCTGCGGTTAGTTTCGTAGGCACGAAATTCAAAGTGAACACCCGGGTTTCCAGCGCTCTCACTTTCAGGAATTTCCCGGCGATTTCGTAAGAATATCCAAGCGGAGCCAGCACGGCCGTCAGCACCTCATCTAATGTGGCTTCGCTCACATCCACATTGACCGAAATGGAGGGATCTACACCTTTTTCCGTCACGAGGATATAACCTGATTCCGTTGCAATAGAAGAAAGAATGGTTCCCAGTTGGGCCCCCCGAGCTCGCAGCGTATATCCCACCTCATCCGGATTGAGCGCCAGAACCAGAGCACCGAGCAGAATCATGACGAAGATTTTTTTCACCTTCTTTTCACCTCACAGCGGGATTTTCACCGCCCTGCGTTTCTGCTTCCCTGCCCCTGTCATTCTCTTCCCACACCTTCTTGAGGCATTTCTTGCTCCGCTACCTCTGGAGGCTGAATCTCTTTCTCTACCGGGCGAGGAAAGGAAGGCGTGGCGGTGGGAGTCCGAGAAGGGGTGAGGGGTGAGCGCGTTTCCGGGCGCCCCTGCGCCTCAAACACCATCCCGGGCAACCGAATAGCACGAACCCCATAGGTGGTACTGGTAAGCACAATGGCTTCTTCCTCAATGCTTGCCACTTGCTCTTTTCCAAATTTATCACCCTCTTCCAGAATCCACTCGGCCCCGTCCAATTCTACCACCGCCTTCTTTGTGCCATCCGCAAACATCACCATCTTGAGGCGAATATCGGGCAGAGGAGGAAGGGGAGGCGATGACGGCTGCTGGGAAGGGCTTGGACCCCCTGGCCCCCCTGGACCTCCGGGCGGTGGAGGAGGAATCCGGGGTTCCACAGGGAATCCTTCTTCTAAGGGGGTAGGAGGAACCACACTAAAAGGGTCCCGGTCCGTAACGACTAAATCGTAAATGGGCAGAGAAAGTTTCTGGATGGTGGGGGCTGGAGGACCTTCAGGAATAGCCGCAGGAGGGGGCCCGGCCTCACCGGCAGGGAGTGCAGGACCAGGTGGAGTCGCGGGCGTGGGTGGCGCGGGCGCCTGTGGAGGAACTTTTTCCCCGGCTACAGCGGGAGGCGGTTTTATCCTCGCCGTTGGCCTTCTCGGATTCAGATAAGCGTACCACCTCCACGCCACAACAAATAGCGCAATCACCACGAGCAAGGAAACCACACGGGGGTCATTCAGTAACCTTCTCATCCACTTCACCTCCCACCATAGGATAGAATACTTTCACGGTAATTTCATAAGTGGGGCGCATTTTCCCGCCCGCTACATCCACCACTTCCATTTCCACCAGGTGGTCATCTTTCTCCAGAAATGACAGAATCTCTATTGCCTTCTGGATGGTCGTTTCTTGAAACAATTTGATTTCTCCTGCCGAGACTTTGAATTTCAATTCTAACGACTGAAAGGCTTCCTCCCCAAGAAGAACAGGCGCTTTCGCGCCATCCACATTGATTTTGTTTTTTCGGAGGGTGTCCACAAAACGGCTAAAATCCAGTTCTGCAGTTTCTGGCGAATATTGAACGGGGATGGGTAAACGGCGAACTTTATCCGCATCTTGCCGGAGTTTCTCCACATCAGAGTAAAGCATTTCCACCTGCTGTTTCAGTTCTTCTTTTCGGTGGGTTTTCGACCGCACATCCATATAGAGAAGAACCATTAAGGCAAGGCCTGCGACAATGACGATTCCCACGAGAACGGGCAAGAACTGTCTCACTGGGCACCACCTCCAGCCCGGAAGGATTCTACCCGGAATGAAATCAGGAAGGGCAAGATCACTTCACCTTCCTTAAAAGAGGGATTTTGTTTGGTGACGGTGAGATGGCTGAAGTAGGGGGAAAGAGCCATTCGGAAACCCATTGCGTTCACCAGTCTCACATTGCGTTCATAAGAAGCATCATGGCTACTTCCGTTGAGAGTTCCTGTCCAGCCCTCGGAGTCTCGTTTAATGGTGAGGGATTGCAAGCGAACACCCGGAGGAGCCACCGCCTGGAGTTCTGCAAAAAACTGGCTCCAAAAGGGTTGCATTTCTTTGGTATGTGTTCGGAGCTTGCCGAAGCCTTCAGCGATGTCCAGAATGGCCGTAAACCCAGTGAGCGAAGCCTTCTCAGTTTCCAGGCGACTTTTCTCACTTTCTTTCTCCTTGATGAACTCATCTAAGGAGGTGCGGAGAGAGGAGAAATAACTGAAGCCTCCAAAATAAATGGCTAAAGCGGCGAAAATCAATGTCCAGGAGAGGGTGAAAGTCAGGCGGCGGCTCCTTTCTTCTTCGAAAGAAGGAATGGCGAAAGAAAGAGAGTAACGAGGAGGGGTGAGATATAAGCCCACCAAAGAAGGATATTTCGTAAGAATTTCTCTGGGGAAAGGGAGGTCTCGCGTGAAACGCAAGTCTTCAATTTGCACCCCCAGAACGGCACGCATATGAGCAAGGATATCATCGCTGGGTCGGTCACCGGCTATCACCAGCCGTGTAACTTCCACGCCATGGAACCGCTGACGGAAATACAGGAAGGTCTGGAAGATTTCCTGGCTCAGACGGTTCCAGGCGCTGGTATCAGTCCACTCAGCGCCTGGTGCTGCTCCGAGGGCAATTTTGCGAAAGACAGCCACACCTTCTCCCCGATAAATCACCAGGAAAACCTCGTTTCCACGCACTTCCATAAAAGCAACAGGCTCATCCTTTACGAAATGCCCCAGTTTCTTCAACAGGAGGCCCACAGCCAGGGGATAAGTGAGGATAGCGGAGGGGTAAAGGGAAGTGACCTGACGAATTCTACCACCGAGCCACTCCAGGTCGCTGCGGGGAACTGCCACGAGATGAACCAGGTTCTGCTCGCCTTCTTTTCCCACGATTTGGTACCGGAATACGGGGGGTTTTCCAGCCGTCATTTTTACTGCCTGCTTGCTGACGATGACATCAAGGGTTTTCCCACGGGCGGGAGGCAGAAGGTTCAAACCGTGGGAGGCTTCCCGAAATGTGGAAACCACCAACACCTTGCGAATCTGGGAGGGGATGACGGAAGGGTCAAAGGTCTCCGGCGTGTAAGTTTTGGCTTCCACCCGCCGTCCCACTAATAGTAGCCGTATGGATTCCGCTTCCAGTTCCAGAAGCACCACCGCAGATTCCAAGCCCTTTTTCGCTATTTCCATCATTTTTCTCCTCGGCTCACCCTCTTTTCCCTTACTTCAGTTTGAAAATTATATATCTCAAACCCCTTGCTGTCAAGCATGTGGCAGTTTACAAACTGAAAGCAGAGAAAGATAGAGATTTTCTATGACAGAAAACGGGAAAAGAGTTATAATTGGAATTGCTATGGGACAGGGGAGAAAAAGTTGTAGTTGTGAAACCTGTGAGGCTCGGGTGCTGAATGTGTTTCACACCCTTCCACCAGAACCCCTGGCGATGTTCAACCAGTTTAAGGTGACGAACTTCTATAAAAGGGGGCAGATTATCTTTCATGAAGGAAACCACCCACAGGGGCTTTATTGCATTTTTTCGGGAAAGGTGAAACTGTATAAAACAGCGGATAATGGGCGTCAGCAAATCGTCCGGATGGCACAGGCAGGAAATATTCTGGGGTATCGCTCTCTCTTCGCCGATGAACCCTATCAAGCTACAGCGGAGGCCATGGAAGATTCCAGCATCTGCTTTATAGAAAAAAGAGCCTTCTTTCCTCTCATTTCAAAATATCCTACCCTGGCTATGGAAATCATTAAAAAACTGGCAAAGGAACTGGGGCGAGCCGAGGACCGAATCCGAGATCTGGCGTTGAAAACCGCCGACCAGCGACTGGCTGAGCTCCTGCTAATGTTGAAAGAAACTTACGGGGTTCAGGAACCTGCAGGATGGCGCCTGAATATTTCTCTTTCCCGTCAGGATATAGCCGAGATGATTGGAACAGCGCCAGAAACCGTTATTCGCCTTCTTGGAGATTTTCGTTCTAAAGGACTCCTGGAATTCAAGGGAAAAGAAATTTACTTATTGGATTCAGACGGGCTACTGGATATGGCTGGCATCGAGAGATATTAGTTTTCTTTTGCCCACAGGCTCCCCTAAAAAAAGTTCAACACCCGGATGGGAGAGAAACTACGCAGAAGATAGAATGTCCTGGATGGCGTTTCTGACGGCTTCAGGGGTTCCCGTCACTTCGTATTGAACGGATTTTCCTTTACCGAAACTACGGAGGAGACCCTTCTGAATCAGGATATAAGCCACGAGGTGAATGCGGAAACGGTAGGAGCGTTTCCACCCCAGAGCCTTGACGATGTCAGCGGTGCTAAAAGGTCGGGCTTGCTCTCCGGTGAACTTTAACATCTCCTCCGTAACCTGGCGGAATTCATCAACGGAGCAACGCTGTTCGTATATTTTCCCCTGCAAGTCCGAGAGGGTTCGGACGATAAACGAACCCCGTCGAAACCAGCCGGTGCCTTTTAAAGGGAGAGAGCCTGGAGCCGGGCGCTTGGACTTTCGGACTTCCTTCCCGGGGACCGGTATCCCTGGAAGGCCCAGAAATTGGTCTTTCAGCTTTTGCATCGTTTCCAGGACATCAAATAATTTTTTGCCCACTTCCGTCTGAACATTTTCAGCGGCTTTATGAATTTCCGCCCGAATAACATCTTCCAGCGATTGAAACCACTCTGCAAATTTTTCTGGAGTCACGCTGGGTCCTGACTTTTCCAATCTTTTCATTCTTGAGCCTCCTTCTACCCAGATTCTTTCTTCCTTCTTCTCTCTCCCCGGGGTTTGAAAAGTGGACCGCCACTTCCGAATTTCTTCCACGAGTTCCGGATGGGACAAAAGGAAGGGCATCCACCGCCCCGCTCCATTGATATTCATCACATAATCCAGCACATACAACTTAGAATACCGGACGATGGAGTTTTCCTGCAGGTAGATTTCCCCTCTGGGACGGGTAATAAATTGAAGACGTGGAAAGGCAGAAAAAGACTCCGGGTGTTCCACCTGGGTATGAGGATATGTGACATGATTGGGATGAATGTTGAGGGATTCCAGCTCCTTTTGTGTGAGGGCACACGGAAGACTCATTCCCAGTTCACGCCGAGAAACACCGAGGAAGGATTCCACCGCTTCCACGGGAAAGAGAAGGCGCCCATTGGTTTCCTGTGCTGAAATCCAGTTCGCAGAATGCCACTGATGAACCAGGGACTCTTCTGCCTTCAAAAAACTTGCCAGGGTTGAAATATCCCAAAACATGGGAGGTTCTTCATACGGCGGTTCCTTCTGTTCAATGAGGGTGACCACCGGGATTCCCACGACTTCCAGCGCATCCAGACGATAATGAGAAAAGAGGAACTGTATTAAATCCCGGGATATAACCTTGCGTAGGGGTTTTTGATGCCCTCTCCGGCGAATCTCTATCACTCGCAAACCTTTGGTGAAAAAATATTCCAGATTCTCCATGGTAAATGGCGTTCCTTCTACAATTTCTTCAACCGTATAACTGAGGCCTTCCATTGGCTTCATTTCTAACACTGTCAATTTTACCACCTCATCTTACCCAATTTATATAGTATATAGTATAATTTATAGATGATGCAACTTCAAAAGAAAAAGTGAGTTTATAGTAGGTGGGATGTGGGGATTTACGAACATTATAGTGATGAAGAAATTATGGCACTGGTGAAAGGAGGAGAAACGGATGCTTTTGAAGAGATTTATGACCGGTATGAGAAACGGGTTTATAATTTTGTGCTTCGCATGGTGCCCACAACTCAGGAAGCAGAAGATGTAACTATGGAGGTATTTCTAAGAGCCTTTGAAGCTGCCCCCCGGTATACCCCTCAGGCGAAGTTAAAAACCTGGCTTTACCGGATTGCTTTTAACCTTTGCGCCACAGCGGCAAAGCGCCGAAAACCTCTCATTTCTCTGGATAACCCCCTCCGGTCGCAGGAAGACAGCGAGGAAGAGCTGGAATGGCAAGTTCCGGATGAACATTCAGACCCAGCCGAGGAAGCGGAAAAAGCGGAACTGCGAGAAGCCATCCAGAAAGCTCTCCAGTCTCTGCCTGTGGACCAGAGAACGGCTATGACCTTGCTGGTGTATGATGATTTTTCTTATGAGGAAATTGCAGAAGCCATGAAATGTACTGTGATGGCGGTGAAAGCGAAGATTCACCGCGCTCGTCTTCATCTTCGCTCCCTGCTGAAACCGTTCTTGCCAGAATCGTCGGAAGGCGCACAGGAGGATTTTTTATGAATAAAATTTCCCTGACTTGCAAAAAATTTCAGGGGGATTTTGTTCCTTATCTGATGGGAAAATTAGAGCCCCCAATCTCCCGTCGTCTGGAGGAACATCTGAGCTGTTGCAAGAATTGTCGCACAGCCTTCAGGGATGAAACAGTATGGTTAAATCTTTTGAAAAATGCAAAGGAGGTGAATCCACCCCCCCGGCTACGGACCCGGGTAGAAAGAAGATTGCAAAGAATCCAACGGCCTCCTCGTAGAAGAGTTAACCCCTGGGTATGGAAAGGGGGAATGGCTCTGGTGTTCACCTCTATCTTATTGCTCCTCGTCCGGTTTCCGTGGCGCAAGAGCACTCCTCCCACGGGTCCAGAGCCCACTACAATAGAAAAAGCATTCTTTCTACAATTTGACGAGCCAAGCCAGGTGATAGCCACTCTGGTTTCTGAAACGATGGAAGGAGAGGCACCCGATTCGTGAGACTTCCAAAATTTTCTGGATTGCAAAATCTCCTTATTTTTCTCCTGATAGCAGGGGCAGGGTTTCCACATCCCTCTCCGAGAGAATTTTCAAAAAAACCTCCCCTTCCCCACTTCACCGCAGAAATTCAGATTCAAGAAATCATCGGTGAAAAAAAGACTACCCGTCGGTGGGAGGTCCGGTCGCTGGAACACAAACTCTTGTTAGTCGACCCGCAGGGCACTCATCCGAGGGTACTGGTAGATTTCCTTTCAAGAAAGTTCGTGCTGATTCATCCGAAAGAAAAAATGGTGATGACGGTGAATCCTCCACCTCTATTTTTAGAAAAAAATGTGATGTGGATTGGAAGGATTCTGGCGGAAAGAGGGCGTTTCCGCAGTCCACCCCAGGCGGTGAAAAAAAATTTTGAGCAGTTGCAGGATTCTGACCTGAAAAAAATCACTCTGGGGCGACCACCACACATCACGGAAGTGTGGATAGACCGGGAAACAGGGATACCCGTCAAAATCCATAAGCAATTCCCCGAGATGAGGAGGGTGACCGTTCAGATATTGCAATACGATTCGGCATCACCCGCGAATCCGGATGATTTTCTGCCTCCTCCAGATTTTCGTCAGGTTGTAGTCAACGACCTGCGCCTTCCCCAGCATTTAGAATCTTTTTTAGCGTCTCGCCATCTGCCATTTCGTCTGGAAAAAATGGAGGCAAGACGACTTCAACATTTTCAAATGAAAACAGGAGGCTTGACGAGAATTTTCTATGTATCACCGGATGGAAAAGAATGGGCGGCAGTGGAGGTGCGTCAGAATCGGTGGGATGCACCCATCCCCCCCCTGGCATCTCCTCTCCAGCAATTCCGACCCCTCCTCCGTGTCAGAGGGAATGAAGTATTAGAGTTCCGCACCAATATTCCATTCCCTCGCTCTAACCGTTTGTTAACCATCTTTGAGGGATTTATCCCTGTCCGGTGAATTTCGTTTTAGCGCTGGAGAGTTTTACCTGCGCTTTTTGTTGCAAGTCCTGAAACTCTTTGGCTTTGGCTATATTCTTCATATTGATGGCATCATAGAGAGCATCCACGGCTTGCAATAATAAGTCTACCCCCTCTTCCAGGTCCTGTCGGGCGGATTGCAGGCTACCAGGAGCGCCAGTGGCTTTGACCTCAGCCTGCACCCGAGACAAAATGCTTTTGGCCTGGGTCAATTTGGGCAGGTTCTCGTCGCTAAACGCAGGATTTAAAACGCTGGCAGGATTGGCCTGGGCGGCCTCCGCCACCTGGCGAATTAAGTCTCCTGCCTTCATGATGTTTTCCCCCCACTTTTTCGCTTTTAACTTGTAGCCCAGCGTGCAACCGCCCAGGAAAAGAATGGCAATCATCCAGAGAAAAAGCGTTTTCATTTTCCTGACTTCCACTATCCTCACACTCCCATATTTTTCTGATTCGCTTACATTATACCTCATTATGGTGAAAACTCTACTGGATTCAGTATTCTTATCCGATTGAAGAGCATAAAAGATTTAAGTAGGGGAGAGAGAACGAACCACTTTCAGATAATAGCGGAGGAATAGAAAACCACTGACTGTCAGTAGCGCCCCTTGCGCCAGAAGAGTTTCCAGGGTCGGATATAAGCCCAGCAAACCGATTGTGGGAAATCCTTTCAGGAATGTAACTCCTACCCATCCCATATCCTGCAACTCCTGTATACCCTTTCCAATGAAAGAAAAAGACAATGAATAGAGAAAAAGACTGGTCAGAGAAAAAAATAGACGGAGAGATAATTTGAGCATAAAACGATAAAAAAGAATACCCACAGAGAAAAGAAAGAGCAATCCGAGGAACAATCCAAACAAAAGGGAAGAAAAATTATGAGAATAAAAAAATAGCGACTGATAGAAGAGGATGGTTTCCAGGCCTTCGCGATAAATGGCGAGGAAAGCCACAGAAGCCAGCGCCCACCGGCTCCCTTTTCCCAGTGCCAGCTGAACCTGATGCTGGATATACTTTTGCCAGTTCTGAGCCAGAGAGTGAGAAATTAACCAGAAGGAAACGGTAAAAAGAACGGCTGCTGCCAGAAGAAGAGTAAAACCTTCCAGCCCTTCCTGATAATTTTTCAGAGTCGCATACACAGTTTGAGCCAGCAGGGCTGTCAGGCCGGTCAATACGAGCCCTGTCCCGGCTCCGACAAAAACCTCCCGATAAAATTTTTCCTGGCGGATTCGCTTTAAGTAAGCCAGAATGGCAACGAGAATTAAAAAGGCTTCTAAACCTTCACGAAAGAGGATCAGGAAAGATTGAAAAATTACCCACCGGGGAGACAGTTTCTCCTGCATCTGGGCGGCGAATTGCTCCAGTGCTGAAATCCACTTCTCGGCAGCAGAATGGAAAGAATTCGGCTCGTTCACTGCGGATTGAAGTTGATGAAACAACGATTCTAATTTCCGGGTGGCAGACGGGTCAGGGCCTTTCAACAGGACTTCGTTTTGCTCAAATTCCATATAGAGGTCATGAAGCAGGGAAGAAGCCCCCTTGAAATCACCCTTGTCCACTTTCTGTTGAGCCTCCCTGAGAATTTTTATCCATTTTCCCCGGGAAGATAAGAGAATATCCTGAACAGAGGATGTGGATGGCAAAAGAAAGGGGTGTAGAATTATCCATTGAGCCAGGACGACGCGTTGAGATTCAGGAACTTTCACTTCTGCAAGGCTCCGGGTAAGATTTTCAATGCTTTTCGAGAGAAGGGCTTCGGGAGGGAAAGATTTCCAGCCCGGGGGCAAGAACCGTCCAGCCCATCGCCCTTTCTTCAGCATTGTTTTTTCTTCCGCCTCCATCAAAAAAAGAGAGAAGACCACAGACCACCGCTCCGTCTCTGATAGAGAGTCAGCGAACGAAGGCATAGGAGTCCCTGAGACGCCCTCCGATATGAGGGTAAATAATTGCATCGGACTCTTATTCTGAAGAAAAGAAAGGGAAAATAAATTCGGCGGATGGAAGTCGCCTATTTCCGAAGAAGGAGGCCCGTGACAGGATTTGCAATTATCCGCATAGACTCGTGCTCCCAGGGAAACACTCACTCCCGAAGGCAATCGCCATTCCAGAGGTCCCACATGCTTCTCAAGTAACCGTTGAAGGGAATTCACCGTATGCTCAACCTGTGGGATAGATGAGCGAGATTCTAATTCTTTTTGCAAGGTCTGAAATCCTTCCGAAAGAGAGGCATAAAAAGAAAGCTCAAGGGCTATCTCCCTGGCTTTTTGAAAAAATTCAAGGCTCTCCAGGTACTCCTCCTCCCGAGAATCTGGAGAGCCTTGAATGGAAAGGAAGTATTCATCGCGAACCAACGAGAGGAGGCGTGCCGTGCGCTGAGCCAGATTCACATTGTCCCGGTTTTTCTCTCCAGCAACTTCTGAGATACCCGAAACGAGGAAAAGAGTGAGAATAGAGAAAACATAGAAAACTTGCCTTTTGCTCACCTCTCCATCACCTTGAATAGTGTTTAATTTATAACAGCATCTGTCAAGTTAACAGGAATGGTTATTAAATGACTGAATCCCGTATCAAGACAAGGATAAATTGCAGAGGAAGAAAAGTGAGATGAAGGAGATGAAGAAGAATGCCGGGGCCCAGAATCGAACTGGGGACCCATGGATTTTCAGTCCACGGCTCTACCGACTGAGCTACCCCGGCATCGGTTTGCTACACTCTATTGTAGTGTGGAATCTGAAAAACTTCAAGCCACAATGGGGTGCCCATTGCAAGTTCAGACGAATTCAAGGGGACACATTTCAAGAGTGGACAGGAGGGGGCGGTTCTGTTCCGCTCTCCTCAATATTTCCACCGCTTTAGAGAGAGGAATTTGAAGATGATTGCATACTTCATCCACCGTGCGCTGTCTTTCATAAACTTCAAACAGAAGAGCATCCAGAGCCGAGTAGCGAAGCCCGATGGTTTTTTCATCTTCTTGCCCGGAAATGAGGCCCTGGGATGGAGGTTTGACAATAATTCGCCGGGGAACACCCAGATAGGAAGCCAGTTGAAGCACCTGGGTTTTATATAAATTTCCGAATGGAAAAATATCGGCCGCAGCATCGCCGAATTTGATTCCATAGCCCAGCAGGAAATCCGTCTTGGTTAAACTTCCTAACACGAGGTAGTTTTGCGCCTCGGCATGGAAATAAAGCAATGCGGCACGGATTCGTGCTTTTAAGAATTCGGAGCCTGTACGCAGATGGTCAAGTGAAAACTGCGTAGGGGACTTTTTTGTAAAAGCATAAATCAGGTCGGAAATGGGAACGATAGTTAGAGGAATAGCCACCAAGCTGGCGACTTCTTCTGCGTTCAGAATATCACCTTCAGAGGTAACTCCCTCTTCGGGCATCATCAGAAGACTCAAGGCCTGTGAAAAAGCCTTCCTGGCAATCAGCGCGAGGGCCGCAGAATCGATCCCTCCGGATAACGCCAGGGCAGCACCATACCGAGAAAGTTCAACCATACGAAGGCGAAGATAACGGATAATTCCTTCTCCAATTCTTTGCATTTCCTCATCCGCTAATCGCAGTTCCCGTTTTTCCATACTCGTCTAAACTATTATACCCGATTTGACCTCCGTTATCCAATAGGCTATAATTCAAACTGGATGGGAGGTGAAGGGCGATGATATGGGAAAAAAATAAAATCAGGTGGGGAGGAATTCTTATTGGGCTTGGTGCCCTGTGGATTGCCTCGTGGCCGGGAAATATTCTCCTGGAAAAAGATTCTCTCTACAATCACTTAATCGTGAAAGATGAGGGAGGAAAGCGTATTCTTTACTTTAACAATTTCCCTCAAACGACGATGTCCTTGAACAACCCCTCGGAAGGGGCCTTTGAATATACGGAATATTTCCAAACGGCCCTGGCTTTTAATCCCAATATACAGAAAATACTGGTGATTGGCCTGGGAGGCGGGTCCATCCCGAAAGCTTTTAACCGTTATTACCCACATATTACGGTTCACACCGTGGAAATTGACCCTGTGGTGGTGGATGTAGCCAAACGTTATTTCGCCGTTACCGAGAATCCTCGCCATAAAATTTTTATTGAGGATGGACGAAGTTATTTAAGAAGAACGAAAGAAAAATATGATGCTATTTTCCTGGATGCGTATGTGGCGGATTACTACGGAGCCTATATCCCGTTTCACCTGGCAACCCAGGAATTTTTCACTCTCGTGAAAAACCACCTGAACCCGGGAGGAATTATCGGATATAACATCATCGGAACTCTTTTTGGAGAACAAAAGCAGATCGTTCGAGCCATATATAAAACCCTTTCTTCTGTCTTCGGGCTTACCTATTACTTTCCTGCAGAGACCTCTATGAATGTAGTGCTATTCGGAATAAACTCACTGGACAAGCCCACTCTTGATACGATTCGTTTGACCGCCCAGGAACTGGTTCGAATCGGGAAGATTACATCCCCCCACTTCCTCGACAGAACTTATAGAGGAATGGCTGAACCCCTGGAGACCCTGGGTATTCCTCTGCTACAGGATAATTACGCACCTGTTGAAACTTTACCCTTAAAAAGATAGTTCTTTTCTTCTACTTTCCTACTTTCTACGAGGTAACCACCGTGTAAGAGTAGGCAGTATTATCAGCAATATCTGTCACTTTGAGTGTGATGGTATGCTCACCTTCGGAAATCCCGGTGATAGAGAATATGTAGGACTCCGACTTAGAATCCGGAATTCCATCGGCAGGGAGAATCACTTTCCAGGAATCAGAATCCAAAGAATATTCAGCCCCATCTATGCGGCTCCAGGCATCAGAGACCCGAAAGGATATAAAGATTTTTGATTTCTCTGAGCGGGCTTTCAAGTCTGTAATGACAGGCGGAGAATTATCCAGGACGAAGGCATCACTGATAGATTCCCCTGTTAAGGCAATGGGGTCCGGATTGGATGGGGCGTCAGAAGCCACCACTTTCACAAAATAGGTTCCATCTGGAAGGGTTGTAGTATCCCAATTAAAACGGGAGGTAACAAGTTTATCCTTTAATAATTTCCAGCGACTTTCCGTATTGAGGCGATAATAAAGCGTATAAGTCATCTTATCTCCGTTCGGGTCTGAGGCTCTCCAGGTGATAACCTGAAGACCCTTCTGGGTGGGACGAGGAGGGGGTGGACCCGGGGGAGGCATTTCCGTTTCGCCCCCAAATACCTGCTGAACTGCAGAAGTCATAAGGGCCTCCATGTCTGCTCTTCCCGGAGGCTGGGCGGCCTGCTTCGCCGCCTGAGTGGGTGATACAATCTGCACAGAGCTGACGCTCGGAGGTAAGTTTCGTTGTAAATAAGAGAAGGCGAATTTATGCACCTCCGGACTTCTGGAGCCGTCTGACGACAGAATCACTTTCCACTGGAGATAACGAGCGGAAGCACTCTGGATTTTATCGTCCTTTGCAGGCTTCCATTCACCCCAGGTGCTTTCCGGCTTGTCCGTATTCCCGGTGCGAGTATAAAATTCAGCGCGGGCTCCGGCAGGTAAAGCAACCTCTTTCTCCACGGCACCCCAGTCGGAAAGGATGCCGGCATCAAAAACCTCTGAAATATAAAACCCTTCGGACTGGCGTTTACCGGTTAGCCGATATACTTTCCCAAGATTGCTGGTGAGGACGAAATAAGTTCCCGAAGTATCCGGCAAAAGTTCCGTGATTTGCTCTTCGTCTAAATCCGATTCAAGAGTTTCTTTACCTTCGGTAGAAATGAAATACAGGAAGCCTTGTTTTCCCGTTCCAACAAGGAATCCGGAGGGGGAAGACGGAGCCAAAGCATACAGGTCATCCGACGAAGTTTCCCAGAGAGTTTGCCCGATACCCTCGTAAGTAATTTTTACAATGCCAGACTTTCTGGGACCTGCAGGCACAGGAGGAAGTGTGGGTGCTTCCTCCATTTGCTCCGTTATTTCCTGAACAGTAGAAGCGAGATTAGAAAAATCGCCCTGCATGAATTGCTGGGCGAGGCTCGCTATGTCAGGCATTTGTGCGACTTTCCCTGCTGGAGCCTTCATCTTCGGAGCTGCCGAACCACCCATCACATAGAGAGCCTCCGGTGTCAACAGAATTTTCAGCACTTCCTGGTAGGGGGTGTCAAAAAGAGCGAAAGGGCGCCCATCAGCCGTAATCCGATATACCCAGCCGTTGTTCGCAGTGCCCACATAAACTTCACCCTTATTTCTAACAGCCAGAGAACGGAGATGAGACTCATCGCTCTCAAAGACTGTTTCTGCTTGATTTTGCTTCTTCACTCTATAGAGTTTGCCTTTTTCATCTCCCGTCGCCACCCAGAGGGCCCCTTCTTCATCCAGTGCCAGAGCCCAGATATATTTTTCTGGCGGGTCGAAATAAACTTCACTTTTCTCCGCCGAAGGAATCCAGTAGACTTTCCCATCTGGCGAAGTGGCCGCAAAAATCTCGCCTTTCCTTCCCCCTATAGCAAGAGCATGGACCTCTGGCTCCTCGGCATCAAAATAGACCGAGGTGTCGCCCTGAGGGGAAATCCGAAACACTTTCCCCTCGTTGCCGGTGCCCACATAAAGATTCCCCGCAGAATCTTTGACAGCCGTCCATACATACGGGGCCTCCAGGTCAGCCAGTTTTTCCAGTGATGGGGCTAAACCCAGAATCCCTTGTGAAGAAATGGATACACCCTCCACTTTGCCTTTCTTGAAATCGGCATACGAGGTGTAGACCTTATAATTCGGTGAGGCTGATACAAGCACTACACCAATGAGCCAGAGTCCAATGGTCTTTTTCACTTCATTTCCTCCTTTTCTATTTGAACTGAAAGCATTTCTTTCCCTGTTATTTCAAAACGGAGTTTCTCGGAATTTTCTGAAACAATTTTTCTTTGATAACGGAAGGAATCTTTAGGAACTCGGGGAGATTCCAGTACACTGGAAATGGAGGGTGGAAGAGAAGGGAAGTCTTTTCCGTGGATGTAGAGCCCTCCTTCAGGCTGTTCCAGAAAAACATAAAGTCGATTGCTCATTCTCTTTTCCTTCAATAGTCGTAAAACATCTTCAAAAGAATACGGGGTAGTAGGGGAAAGGGATATATCCTCCAGAGTAGCCTCTTGACCTCCGCCGATGAAGATTTGCATCGTGCCTTCTTTGATGGATTCAGGAACTTTCACAGTAAGAGTATGACGCTCCTCATCCTTCATCCAGGGCTTTAGAATATAAAAAATCTGAAGGGATTCACCGGGTGCTACCGTTGTTTTATCGGTCCAGGCCCTCTTCAAAACGGCAGAATTTCTACCCCGAACAACTTCTAACTGAATCTCTACTTTTTCCAGATTTGGAAACACAAATCCATTGTCAAAAATGGATGCGAGGATAGAAGTCAGGTCAAATGCTGCATTGGCCAGAGCGGAATCTCCGCCAAAAAGAAACTCAAAAAATCCTGGCATCCCCCCATAAAAATTTTCAAAGGGAAGGATGCCATAATTCTGGATATAAATCCGAGCAGACACTTGAAGACTGGTTCCGCTTCCAGATAACCGAGCAGATTCCATAGCGTCCGCTATCACTGAGAAGGTCAGAAAACTCATAAAGGGATTGATAGATTTATCCTGAGCGATACGATACGAAAAGGATTTCTTCTCTCCCCCGGGAAACTGAATATCTATCTGAAGCGGATACATATTCACCGGTGCACCCAGAATACCAAAGATACCTGTGGTTCTATCCTGTCGCAAGTTCCCTACGATTTTTCCGGTATTAGCCATTTTGGTAGAAGCGGAAAGGAGGGAGAGGGTGTGAACGATGGAAGCCTGAGCCATGGGAAGGTTGATGGGTCCCTGGTCGAAGAAGGGATGCCCGAAAGCCAGCACGGAGTTATCCTTCCGATAGGTAACCGTTCCAGTGGCATCAAAATTCAGGTCGCCGTCCACCAGAACAGCGGAAATGGGGGAACCTGGTTCCAGGGGAGGGCCCGTATCTTCTGCCCTGCCTCCACCTGGTGTCATAACCAGCCCCGCTTCCTCAAAAACGGGTTGTATCCGATTAAACACCGCCGGAGAAATACCCGAAACAGAGAGAAGCAGGGGGATGTTCTCCATCCCTTCTGGATAACGAGCAGATAATTTTGACCAGCGCTGCGTAATTTCCTCCCAGAAGGCTTGCTTCTGACCAGGAATTCCAAGGGCAGACCAGAAAGCAGAAGCAGAAAACTGGGGAACCGGCTCTTCCTCATCCCGAATAGATTCTTTACCAGGAATTTCCAACATCTCTTCTATGGGGGTGACGCCAGCAATGGGTTCTTTTTGAAAACTTCCAAAGCGATAAGCCAGCGCACCCACCAGTTTGTCCTGTATATATACAGGACTCCCGCTCATTCCCGCCACGACACCCGTGAATTGTGCCTTTTCTCCGAGAAGACGAATGAGGATCACACTCCGCTTAGAAGAAAAATTCTTTAGCACACCCACAACTTCCACAGGAAATTCTTCAATTTTATCTCCCTGAAAAACCGTTTTAGCATATCCACGCATCCCTTCTTTTATCTCGGATAAGGCAAGTATTTGAGGTTCTGCCTTGAGAATAGAAGCGGAAAAAAGGAAAATCCCCACAACTCCACTCCAGGCCACTCGTTTTACCATCCAAAATCCCTCCTGCTCCTTCATATAACAACTATATCATACATCAGGAAAATGAAAAATGGAAAAACTTGCCCCATTGGGAAAAGAAAGAGTAGAATATACTACAGACGGTGGAAATCTGGTTAAAAAGATTGGTTCTACTGGATGTAGTGGGATGGATGGCGATTCTGGCTATCCTCCTTTATATGGCCCGGGTATTACATATCACTTCGCGGCGGATACTATTGCTGGCAGAAAACCTGGAAAAAAAGATTACGGCCTTAACGGAGAGTGCGGACCGGTTAATGAGCCAGACCCGGCAAGACATCCGAACCATTCGGGGAGGTATCTTATCTGCGCTCAATGTATTCCAGATCTTCGGAACCATAGCGGAGGGCATCCAATCCGGATTCATCGCTGCATTGCTCAGCCTTTTCAAGAGGGAAAAACACAAAGTCTCCTCCATTCGTAAACCTCAAGAAGATTCAGAAAGGAAGGTGTGAAATGTCTGACGGGACTGAAGGAAAATCGTGGGGATGGTTCCTGGGAGGCCTGGGACTGGGGCTTCTCGTTGGAGTGACCTTCGGGTTGCTGTTCGCTCCGAAAACTGGAGAAGAACTGCGCCGCATTATACGCGAAAATGTGGAAGGGGGTTGGGATAAAATAAAAGAGAAACTGGAGGCCTGGCTTGCCACAGCCAAAGAAAAAACATCAGAAATCCTTCACGAACTGGAAAGCGTGGAAGATACTACAAAACCAGCATAGCATCTCCAAAAGAATAAAACCGATATCTCTGAGCCACCGCCACACGATAGGCTTCTAAAACAGTCTCCACTCCCCCGAAGGCACAGACCAGCAGTAGATGGGTGGAAGCCGGTAAGTGAAAGTTCGTAATTAAGGCATCTGTAACTTGAAAGGCAAATCCAGGATAGATAAAGAGAGTGGTTTGGGTCCGGCAGGGGAGAAGGTGAGAATTCTTTCTTGGCACGGATTCCAGCACTCTAACCGAACTTGTGCCTACAGCCACAACTCGTCTTCCCTCCTGCCGAGCCAGATTTAACTTCTCTGCCGTCTCTTCATCCAGTTCATACAGTTCTGGCTGGAGTTGATGGTTTTCCACAGGCACATTCTTGAGCAGAAGAAAGGTAGATTCAGATAAAAAAAGAGAGACTTCTGCGAGAATCACACCCTTATCCTCCAGCGCCCTTAAAAGAGGTTCATCAAAGTGGAGGCCGGCCGTAGGAGCGGCAAGGGCTCCCTCCTTTTTAGCGAACACGGTTTGATAGCGTTCCGGGTCTGAGAGGTCTTTATGAATGTAAGGCGGAAGAGGGACTTCACCAATTTGCTTTAATTCGGATGACCCAAGAGGAGGATGAAAAGCGATACGGAAGCGGCCCTCTTCCGGGATTGAAAGCACTTCTAAATACCGACTTGCGTCTGCATTCAACTGGACGCGGGTGCCCGGGTGTAACCTTCGTCCGGGTCTCATCCGTGCAAGCCATTCGTTGGAGTTCAAGGACTTCAATAGCAGGACATCCACGGCGCCGCCGGTGGGAATTTTTCGCCCCCGTAAACGCGCAGGGATCACCCGAACATTATTCAACACCAGCACATCCCCGGGTTCCAGGTAAAAAACAATATCCCGAAAGGTCCTATGCTCTATCTTCCCGGTGGAGCGATGAAGAACCAGTAAACGGGAATCCGAACGAACAGGCAAGGGCTCCTGGGCAATGAGTTCAGGGGGTAATGAAAAAGAAAATCGGGTGGTTTGCATCGTCTGATTTACCGATGGCGTAAGAGGACATAAAGAAAAAGATTCAGGAGAATACTGAGAAGAAGACTGAGCAGGAGCATCGTTACGAAGGGAAAGTAGAAGGTGAACCCGTTGCGTTGAATGAAAATATCTCCAGGAAGGTGCCCGAATTTTGGGAATTTTCCTCCATAGAGAAACAGGATTCCTAACAGGATGAACAGGAATCCGACAAGAAGAAAGAAGCGCCCGATTTCATTCATAATTCACAAGGGTTTCTGTTGCAAAAGGCGAACAGATTTTTTTGTAAGCACTCTCCCCTGTGGAGTGCGCCTCAACAATCCCATTTTAATCAGAAAAGGCTCGTACACATCCACAAGAGTGTCCCTCTCTTCTCCGAGGACAGCGGAAAGCGTATCCAGACCTGCCGGACCTCCTTGAAAATCGTGAGCCATAACCCATAACAATTTTCTGTCCATAGCATCCAGGCCATATTCATCGATTTCCAGAGCAGTCAGCGCTCTTTCAGTAATCTTTTTCTCCACTTTTCCATTCCCTTCTACCTTTGCGAAATCGGCGACTCGTTTGAAAAGGCGTAGAGCCACGCGAGGGGTTCCTCTACCCCGAATGGCTATCATACGGATAGCCTCTGAAGTTGTGGGCACTTGCAGGACGGTAGCATAGTTCTGCAGGATTTCTTCTATCTCCTTCACGGAGTAAAAATCCAGCTTAAATATAAATCCGAAACGATTTCGCAGAGGGGAAGAAAGGAGTCCCGGACGAGTCGTGGCTCCCACCAGGGTAAAGAAAGGGAGGGAGATTTTCAAGATTCGGGCGCTCGCTCCCTTACCCATCACGATGTTCAGAGAGAAATTTTCCATGGCGGGATAAAGAGATTCCTCCACAGCAGCAGGGATCCGATGGATTTCATCAATGAAAAAGGTGTCCCGAAAATTCAACTCTGAAAAAAGAGCCGCCAGGTCTGCCACCCGGGTTAGCACAGGCCCAGAGGTGGCATAAAAATTTCCTCCCTGCTCCCGAGCCAGAACGCTGGCTAAGGTGGATTTTCCCATTCCCGGGGGCCCATAAAATAGCACATGGTCCAAAGATGTGTTACTTTTCCGGGAAGCCATCAGGGCGATGTGAAGAATCTGCTTCACTTTTTCTTGCCCGACAAATTCGTCGAATGTAGTGGGGCGGTACACAAAAGTTTCTTCTGCATTCCGACGAGGGTCTACCAGGCGATTCATCTGTGTTTCAAAGCCTCACGAATCAGCACTTCAAGGGATTTAATAGGGGGGACACGAGAACGGACTCGGCGCAATCTCTGCTGGGCTTCTCTGCGTGTAAAGCCGAGGGAGAGTAAAGCCTGGAGGGCATCTGCCCACAGATTGCTTAATCCCTTTTGCCAGCCTCCCCATTTTCCTTCCAGAACTTCCTCCCTTACTTCTGCGATGATTCGTCGGGCTGTTTTCACGCCGATTCCAGAAATAGATTGTAACGATTCTTCATCACCATCCGCAATGCTCTGCAAAAGGGAAAGGAGATTTCCATTCAACAAGCGGAAAGCCATTTTTTTCCCCACGCCCTGGATGCGGGTGAGCCGTCGGAAAAGGTCCCGCTCCCTCTCCGTTTGAAATCCATACAACGACAGGCCCGTGTCATCCAGAATAAATTCTGTAAAAAAATGCGTTTTCTTCCCCTTTTTCAATGTCTGGATGTAACTCGCGGGAGAAAATACCGTAAGAGTAACCGGACCGACCTCCAAATCCACCCGATCTTTATCCCATCTGAGAATTTTTCCTCTAATCTCTGTGAGCATAAGCGTATTCCTTCAAGCCACAAGCCAAAGCCACCCCAATAGCATCCAGGGCATCTACATGCGAATCCTGAATTTCAAACTGGCGGAAAAGGGCATGTCGGATGTCTTGTTTGGAGGAATTGCCGTAGCCGGTGAGGGCGAGTTTCACTGTTTTGGGGGAGAAAAAACGAATCGGCAAATGGCTTTGCACCGCAGCCAGAAGAACCACCCCTATCACACAACCCATCCTTAAACTCTGTTGGGAGGAACGAGGATACCCTCCCCATTCCACAGCCACCAGATGGGGAGAATGCAGCTGGACCCAGGTTCTTGCTATCTCGTGCACTTCCATCAAGGTTTGTTCCAGCGTTTGAGATTGCAGTTCGTGGGTTTGCCATCGCAGAATATCCCAGGGATGGGTGGGAGAATGAACCTTTTCAATTACGGAGAGTCCGATGCGATGAATGCCCGGGTCAACTCCCAGAATTCGCATCTCAAATCAACCTGGGAAGCCCTAAAAACTCTTCCATTTTGAAGCCTGAAATATCGTAGTTGGCATAGACTTCTTGAACATCATCCAGGTCTTCCAAGACAGAAATCAGTCGGAGAATTTTCTCAGCGGTTTCATCCTCCTCCACTCGGACCAGTTGTCGGGGCACGAAAGTGATTTCTGCGCGCTCAAAAGTGATGGGCAGTTTAGAGAGTTCCGCTTTGATATGGGTCAAATCTTTCGGGTCACAAATGACTTCAAAGACTCCATCCTCTATGGTGACATCCTGGGCACCCACATCGGCGGCGATGTCAAAAAACTCCAGGTTGGGCACGGTGCCGATATTGCCCACCAACAGCCCCTTTTTATCAAACATCCATGCCACACTACCTTTTTCCGCCAGGTTACCACCATATTTAGAGAACAGATGTTTCAAGTCTCCTGAGGTCCGATTCCGATTATCCGTGACGGTGCGAATCAAAATGGCAATACCCGCCGGGCCATATCCTTCATAGAAAACCTCCTCAAAATTTGCCCCCTCTTCTCCACCCAATCCCCGGTTGATGGCGCGTTCTACCGTATCCGAGGGCATATTGATTTCACGGGCTTTATCAACGGCTTTCCGAAGGCGAGGGTTTGCCTCCAGGTCGCTACCGCCCGCTTTCGCCGCCACGGTCAATTCCCGAATAATCTTCGCAAACTGCTGCCCTTTACGGGCATCCATCGCCGCTTTCCGATGCTTGATATTTGCCCATTTAGAGTGTCCGGACATCGTTCCATCCACCTCCATACAAATTGTATCAGAAAATCTTACGAATTCCGACTATGGGGCGAGACTTGTTCCCTCGCTCCACTCCAGCAAAGAGAGAAAATTTTTTCTCCACCTCTAAGGCGAACAGAATTTGATATTGGAGCGAAATATCCTGCTGACGATACCACCACACATTCGCCTCTACGAAGAGATTCGGATTTGACCACGAAAATTCCAGGGAGGGACGGTGCCTGCGTGTTCCCACTCCCAGAGACACATCCCGGTGGCCCCCATAGCCAAAATACCACAGCAGGTCATTGGCTCTGCCCCAATCTTCTCCACCCAGTTTCATATACCAGCCCGATTCCGGCTGTTCAACTCGCAAAAAGGTAAGTGTGGAAACCTGACCTTCAGTCCCGGGTGAGCGTTTGAACCAAGCACGCACATCCGCACTCCCCTGCACCGATGAGATTTCCTCCGCAACCCCGCGAGCCTTTTTGGTAACCGACTCAATATTTTTCACTGAGGATTCAACGGATTGACGGAAAGATTCTGCCCCCAGGGTGTCAGAGAGTTTTTTTAAGTTTTCCGATAGAACTTTCAAATTTTCTATGGTCGTTTTCAGGGTGTTCTGAAATTCCTCGCTCCCGGCAATTTTTTCAAAATTTTTAGAAATAGTTTCCAGAGAAGCGGCGGAGTTTTCTACCCTCTTCAGGATAGCCTGGGCTTGCTCACGAATTTCTTTCACGACCCCCCTCGTATCAGTGGAAATCCCTTCCACATTCTGCAAAATGCGATTTAATCTGCTATTCACCTGATTCACGCTGGAGCGAACCTGCTGGATTAACTCCGATAATTGCTGTGAAGAGTAGGTGATAGAGGGCTGGATATCCTGCAAAATGGCTTGAACTCTGTAAATGACAGAATTCAGGCTGTCCAGCGTTTGATTCACGGAGGCTGAAACATTTTTCACTTCCACCGATAACTCTGCCACTAAGGTTTCAAAACTGGGGAGGGCGATCCCGATATTCTCCGCCGTTCCCTCCGCAGGGATAAACTGATTCTTGGGTTCCTGAGAAGACACCATCAGGGTAGGCTCACCAAAAAAAGTCGGAGTCAATATAGAAAAAGTGGATTTGACAGGTATTCCCTTTCCGCGGTCTATCCGTAAAATGACCCTGGGCATAAATTTTTCTTTCGTGTCCCATTCCACCCCATCCACCCTCCCCACCGGGGCCCCATCCAGATATACATTGGTTCCAGGAAGAATTCTGCTCACATCGGTAAAATAAACATAAATCCGATACCCTCGCATGGTTTGAATCCTCCAATAACCCAGATAAACCATAATGGAAATAAACACCACGAAAAATGTGATAATAAACAGGCCAATCTTCAGTTCCGTCGTCCACCTCATAGATGAGCCTCCTCGGTGATTTTTAATGGTCCAATTGGATTTCCATCCAGAAACTGTTTCAAAGCAATCACATCCACTCTATCTTTCAGTGGAAACTCACCTTTTTGAATCTGGAAGAAAGCATCCCGGTTCTGAATGGTGAGAATCTCACCGCTTTCCACCAGAGCAATATGGTCACCGATATTTTGAACCAGGTGCAAGTCATGAGTGGCAATCACCGTTAAATCCACGCGTTCTTTTACCCGGTCAATCAACTGACAGATTAAAGAAGAGGTGATGGGGTCTAATCCACCGGTAGGCTCATCAAACAGAATTACACGAGGCTCTGCGGCCAGGGCGCGAGCCAGTCCCACACGCCGTTTCATTCCGCCGGAGAGTTCAGAAGGGAGCAAAGAAAGAATATCTCCATTCAACCCCACTGCTTCCAGGAGCCCCTGAACACGCGGCTTCCACTCTTTCATCCGGATGTGCTTTCTCTTCATCGGAAAAACTAAATTTTCCCAGACGCTCATAGAATCAAAGAGGGCACCTTCCTGGAAAACGATTCCCACCTGGCTGAAAAATTTTTTTCGTTCCCCCGGCCGTAAGGCAGTCACTTCTATTCCACCACACTGAATGCTCCCCTGCACGGGACGGATTAATCCGGCTATGGCTTTCAGGAGTGTGGTCTTCCCGCTTCCACTTCTCCCCAGTAATATAAAAACTTCCCCTTGCTCCATCTCCAGATGATTGACCCGGAGAACCAATTTGTTCCGATACCCAACAATCACATCCTGAATTGTGCAATATATCATGGTTGTCGGAAGATAAAAATAGTGAGTAGAATATTGGAAATGAGAATATAAATCATAGAAGTGACCACTGCTTCAGTGACCTTATGCCCCAGGTCCACTGCACCTTCTCTCACCGCCAGTCCTTTATAGGAAGAAACAACGGCGATGATGGCTCCAAAAACGGTCGCTTTCCACAGGCCTTCACGAAGGTAGTGTTGCCGAAAAATCGTCTGAATGGAAAAAGTATAACTGGTCCAGGTCAAGTTCACTGCCGTTTGAGCGGGATAATATGCCAGGATAATTGCCACATACACCGAGATGGCCACCACCATGGGCGACATAAGGATAGAAGCCACAAATCTCGGAAATATGAGATACTGGAAAGGGTCGACTCCGAGGGCTTTCAGGGCATCCACCTGTTCCGTAATTTTCATGGAACCCAGCTGAGAAGTGATGCTGGCGCCCACTCTACCTGATAGGATTAAGCCAATAATCACAGGTCCCAGGTCCCTTGCCATGACGGCTGCCACTGCTCCTCCGATGAGATATTTTCCTGCCCCACCTACATCTGCCACTTGCTGGGCAAGCAAATAACTGGTGGTCATAGCCGCCGTGGTAGAAGCAATGACAGAAATCGGCAGGGATTCTATCCCCCAAAAAGCCAGTTGTCGTGCAAAAGTATCCCACGCTAAATAATACGGTGGAAATATGCCTTCCACAAACACCAGCACTGCTTCCCCCACTTCCTCCAATTTCCGAAGGAAATAATTCAACACATCCGAACCCACTTGCTCTATGGCCTGCCACATCTTGCCTTCATCCTTCTGTATATATCATAACATAGCCTATTTTCGCAATTTTGACAAACTATGGAGATAGATTATAATTGCATACTGGCAATTCCAAATGGAGGTGAAGTGAAGTGTCTAAAACCACCTGGTGGGTGATTGGAGTTATCGTAGTGGTCGGGATCATTGTTATCATCTGGAGCAGGGTGAAAGGAGGGGCAGGACCGACGGTAGAACAGCCCCCTCCAACTACTGCAATAGAGGAAACTGAGCCGACTAAACCTGCCCTTTCCACACTCTCATTCTCAGTAGAAGGGCTTACTACGGAGGATGCGAAAAGCAAGGTGGAAGAGGCGGTGAAAGGCGTGGCTGGTGTTACCAATGTTGCAAGTAATTTAGCCACCAACACCCTCACCGTGGAATATGACCCGGCAGTGGTTTCAGATGTAGAGGCATTGAAGGCAGACATCAAGAAAGCCATTGAGGGCGCAGGGTTTAAGGTGGCAACGGAAACACCTGCCGAACCCACTCCGCCGGGCTCGTAAGAGCGTTTCATCCTTTCTTCTTCCCCGCTGTAAATTCAGACGAAGAAGAAAGAGGTTTCCCCGCTGTTCTGTCAAGAAGTATTTTTTGACGGGAGGAGGTGGTTATGGGCAATCCATCTGTTCAGCGGGGTAGGAAAGTAACAAATCCTCTCCCTCCACCGTGAGGAGAAAAGGAGAAGCCCATTGTGCCAAAAAATGTTGATAGGGGGAAGCCTTACACAGGTGGAATAATATCGTGTTCCCTTTATATTCCACCCTCACCGATAACCCCAGAATTTCTCTCGCAATAAATAGAGTTTTAACCAGAGGAGTAGATTCGGTAACTCCCGCCAGACTCATCAATTTCTCTATGTAGCCTGGTGGAATCGCTCCAGCCTGAATCCCCTGCCGAAGGATCTTCAGAGCGGATTCGGGATTGATAGGGGGTATATCCGGTATCAGAAGAAATCTTTGCCTTCTTCCCAGAAAACCCAGAGCGATGGGAATGACGCCGATTCCCACGGCCAGGATACCCGAAAGAAAGAAGGAAAGAGAGGGGGCTTTGAGTAAGGGGATGGAGAAGTAAATCGTATCAATGAAAAAATGGGCGAAGGCAACCGTCAGTAAGCCGTATCTCCAGAAGAAGAAAAAGAAAAGGAGGCCGCCGATAGTAAGTTCAATCCCCCGGAAATAAACGGGAAAAACGGAGTAAGTAGAGTGTGCGAATGCCCATAAAACGGTGGGTATCAAAGCGGCTAAAGGGGCCCACCTGACCCACCGTTTGAGAATTAAGAAGCCAGCGAAACGGAAGAAAGCCTCTTCCCAGAATCCTGCAGTAAGAGAGAGAAAAATGGGGGCAAGAGCAGGAATAAACGCCCCATAGGCTGAAGTAAATTCGTTTTCTGCAGGCATCCAGACCCCAAAATATTTTCTCCCCAGTGTGTACAGCACGGCATCATACCCTAAAAAACAAAATGCGATGAAATACCCTGAAAGAGCGGATGTCCAGAGGGACCGGGTGAGCCATCGCCCCCGGGACATTTCTCGCAAACCCTTTAATAAACGCTCTTTTTCAGTCATAGAAGCCAGTCCACTTCCAACACCCATCGCAACGAAAATGAAAAAAGCCAGTCCTCCTGCTTCCAGAAGTACGCCGAAGATAAGCATGAATAGAAATGTCGCATATTGTATGTCAGTGGAATACTGAAAATTCCACATGGGAAAGAAATTCAAACCCGTCAATAGCGGCCCTATCCCGACCAAAATGGACACAAGAAGAGAAAGGCGATAATCCAATTGCCGTCTGCGGAACAACACAAAGAAATAATAGAAGGCACCAATGAAAAGAATCAGAGAGAGAAAGAATGAAGCACCGGCGATAAGGGAACCCCTGGAGCGTTCGGCTTTGTAGTCACGGGTAAATTTCTCAGGAACTTTCAAGTAATAAAAAAATTCGGTAATCTGGTTTCCGGAAATGGTGACATCTACCCGAAGGTCCGCATCCCCGAAAGTGGGAGATTTGCGCTTCCAGGTGAAATAATGGTCGGTTCGGTTTTTCTTCTCTTCTGAAGAGGCTTTGACCAGGTCATATTCCGAAGGAGAAAAAGCCATTTCCTTCGTTAAAAATTCAAGGGCCTTCTTTTGCGCTTCACTCTGTGGGTGTTTGGCTCCTGCCTCCTCTTCCGGTAAAAGGTGTAGAAAGCGGATGATTTTCCCGTTGGGCATAATGGACAGTTTATATTCTTCTTTCTGCAGTGGCTTGAAGTAACGAATATCCCAGAAGAAGAGAGGAACAAACACATCCTGTTCCGGATTCTGGACTTGATTGGTTTTCTCCAGCCCAATGACTTTTTGCAAGAAAACTGAAGCATCATCATCTGCAGTAAATAGGACAGCCTCTTTCATATTTTGCACCTGGAGATGATGCTCGGATAGAAAAGCACGGGCTATTCTGCGAATTTCATTACGAGAGAGGGAGAGGTGGATGGATGCCGAGGGCAGGGCATAGGGATATAATACGATAAAAAGAAATAATCCTATGGTTCCCAGAGTTCCCAGGATAAAGAACTCGTGCTTCATTCAGTCAAAAGGTTCCGTGCGGGGGATGGTGTCCTCCATTTTTACTCCGAGGGAGAGAGCAATGCGGTTGGAGTAGTTCACGAAGCTTGCCACCAATACGATGTCTAAAATCTCCTGATCGGAAAAGGCTTCCTTTCGCAGGTCTTCCAGGTCTCGGTCCGTGATGGAAGCCGGGAAAAGAGTGATTTTTTGAACGAACTGAATGATGGCTCGTTCAGGACGAGTCAGAGGAGCTTCAGAAAAATTTTCCAGGAGGCGTGTAGCCACCACCGGGTTCCCTCCGGCACGCAAATAGGCTTCCCGGTGGTGAGCAATGCTATATTTGCAGTGATTGAGGTGAGACACAGCGAGAGCAATGAGTTCCCGAACAGGGCGGGTCAGGGAGGAATTGCCATACAGGAGAGTAAAATGCTGGTCCGCGAAGTTCTGCATGGCCTCCCAGTGAAGGCTTTGGGCGCGAAAGAGATTAGGAATCCACCCGCGTTTGATGCGGACAATCCGGTAAGCCTCTTCCAGCTCTTTCCCCATTTGTGGTGAGTCGGGGTCCACATGGGAAATTGCGCAGACCGGAGGCTTGGGTGGATGAAAAATCTCTTCTAATAAACTTTTCTTCTTCACCGGATTCACCCCCTGAAGAACCTAACCCACAGGGTATTCAGAAAATTAAAAATCGTCGTCCCCCGGGTCCTCCCTCCGATACGGAAGATAATCTTCCTCCAGTTCTTCCTCATCCCATTCCTGTAAGGTTTCCTCCTCCCCGAGTTCTTCTTCATCGGAGTCGAAATCTTCTTCTTCTTCCTCCTCCTCCTCGGGCGGTCTGGGTGGAAAAGGAGCCCGTAACGATTCCTTCTCCGTCATCGGCACTCACCTCCGGTATGTAAGTTCTTTCCCATCGGCAATGATTATACCCCCAAAATTGGAAAAAATTATAAGCCCAAAGGGGTTAAAGAAGCAAGGAATGTTTCTGCTGTTCGGCGCCAGGTGAAGGAAACCGCATGTTCAGCGGCTTCGTTTCCCATTTTTTCCCGGAGCGATTTATCCTTCAACAAACGATGCAGAGAATGATGAAAAGAGGGTTCATCCGGGCAGAGAAAGCCAGTGACCCCATCTTTTACTAACTCGGGGTGGGCGCCCCGATTATACACTACACAGGGCTTGCCAAAATATGCCGCTTCCATCATCGGCAGGTCAAATCCTTCCCATCGGGAGCAAGATGCATAGACATCGCTGGCAAGAAATAAAAACGGCATCCAATCCAGCCGGGCACACCGAAACACTTTTACCCCTCTCTGCGTCAGAACTTTTTCATCTTGCTCATCCCCATATCCCGCCATCACGAGGACCGCATCCTTTTTGAGAGATTCATAATGTTGCAATAATTCCTGCACACCTTTGTAAGGCTGACGGGTAGAATTCAAGCGTCCTACATAGAGCACAATCGGTTTGCCGTCCGGTGAAAGTTTCTGACGCCACTCGTTCACCCCGCTGGCATCAGGTTTGGGATAGTGATTCACACCGTTATATAAAACCACAGATTTTCGCCTGAGAAACCCTGGCAACCGGGATAGCAAGAAGGAAGAAACAGGAAAAATTTTCTCCGCCCCCGAGATAGAAAAAAAGTAACCCATAGAAACACCGTAAAGATAATTGAAATGTTCTCTCGGTCCAAGCCCCGATGGTGGGGAGAGGCCGTGGTCGTAAAAAACACAGGGCTTCAGGAATCTGCATAAAACGGCAAGGGGGTGGGTAACCACCCATAAGTCCGCTTTCTCATCCAGGACCCGCAAGCGCCGTATAGATTGGATGTCATAAACCGGCTGGAATATATTCAAGCCCACGGGATAAATGCGAAGAGCATAAGATTGCCCTTCATAGGTGCCGTCTGAAAAAACCGTCCACACGGTTACGGTGTGACCCAGCGAAACCAACTCCGTCGCCAGGCGGTGAATGGCCATATCCACACCAAATCCCAGGCGCATCCGCTCACAGAGAAATCCAATCTTCATTCGGTCAAATGAATGCTACAATGAGGGGGCATCTCATCAGCCAGAATCCGTTTATTTCTTTTGCCTCATTCCAGCACCAGCGAGAGAGACTGCCTTTTGTCGCAGGAAAATCGTCAGCAGGGAGGCTCCAACAATCAGGATGCTGAAGACCTGTGCTACGGTGATTCTATTCGCCAGCACCACGGCAGTTTCTCCCCACCGTAAATATTCCAGGAGAAAACGCTCTATGGAATAGACGATGAGATAGTAGAAAAAAAATTCCCCCTCACGCCCTTTCTTGTTCGTATAAAGCCAGTAGAAAATCACAAAAGTGGGGATGTGAACCAGCGTTTCAAATGCGGGCCAGGGGTACCGAAAACTCCCTTCCACATCCCAGGGATAGTGAACACAAACCCAGGGAGGTAGTTTCTCAGGGTTGCAAAGAATTCCATAATCATCCCGCTCATTGAGCAGACAGCCGATACGGCCGATGGCAGCCCCCAAAGGAATTGCCACGGTAAACAAATCTCCCAGACCCCACGGGGAAACTTTTTTTCTCCAGCAATAAAGTAGAAACGCCAGCATACCCCCAAAAATTGCCCCGTGTAGAGATAAACCTCCTTTCCATATCATCAACGATTCCAGCGGATGCCCCAGGTAATACCCGGGATTGGTGACCACGAATCCCACCCGGGTTCCCACAATCCCACCCAGAACCGTCCAGAAAAGTAAATCCGATAACATTTCATCGGAGAAGCCTCGTTTCTTCCCCAGCCGGCTAATCAGGAACATCCCTGCCAGAACACCCAGCAGAACGAACACACTGAAACTGCGAAGAACAAAAGGTCCTGCCGTGAAACCCCCTATGTGAAAAGGTCCTACACGCAGTAAAACAGGTAACATCTTCCCACCCCCGGTAGATTCATTTGGTAATGGGTCATCCGTTGGATATTATCTCATAACATCCTTCCTAATTTTCCTGAAAAAAAACTTATCCTGCGAATACCCTGAAAGGACAGAAGCCTGGTTTCGGGCTGGAAAGAGGAGAGTAGAGGGAGTTTCAAGGGAAGTCGCTTACCCGGCGGTGAGGTTTTCAATCACGGTGGCAACGGCATTCCCCCCGCCCAGGCATAGGGTTTCCATCCCGCGTCGGAGGCGCCGATTTTTAAGAGCGTAGGTGAGCGTCACGAGGATGCGGGCGCCACTGCAGCCGATGGGATGCCCGAGGGCAATGCCACCTCCATTGACATTCAGTTTTTCATCCGGTATTTCCAAAGCCTTCTGAATTGCCACCATCTGTGCAGCAAACGCTTCGTTGATTTCAACAAGGTCAAAATCCGGGATTCCGAAGCCGAAACGGCGTTTCATATTTTCCAGGGCGGATAAAGGTGCCATCAGCACCCACTGGGGTTCCACGCCCCCTTCCGTCATAGCCACGATTTTAGCCATTGGAGTTAGCCCTTTACGCGACGCATAATCAGAAGAAGCGATGACGAGGGCAGCGGCACCATCATTGATGGTAGAAGAGTTTCCTGCGGTCACCATCCCATCTTTTCGGAATGCCGGAGGCAGTTGAGCCAATTTTTCCAGCGTGGTATCTTCCCGAATTCCTTCGTCCTTATCTACTGTTTTCGGGCTACCTTTCTCCCACACCTCTACGGGTAAAATTTCTTCTTTGAACCGGCCTTCACGGGTAGCGATAGCGGCGCGCATCTGGCTCCGATACGCATACGCATCCATCTCCTGGCGGCTGACGCCATATTTTACGGCTACATTTTCCGCCGTTTCACCCATATGGACTCCGGTGTAGGCATCCTCCAGTCCGTCCCGTAGCATCACATCCAGGAGTTTAGCGTGGCCAAGCCTGCTTCCCCATCGGGCTTTATCCACGATGAAGGGAGCATTGCTCATACTTTCCATTCCACCCGCCACTGCCACTTCTGCTTCACCCAGCAAAATTTCCTGAGCGGCGAGGTTGACAGCCTTCAAGCCGGAGCCGCAGACCATATTGACGGTATAAGCGGATAGAGAAGGGGCAAGCCCTGCTTTCAGGGCCGCCTGACGGGCAGGGTTCTGTCCCACTCCTGCCTGCAGAACATTCCCCATCACCACGAGGGAAATATCCTCCGCAGGCACGCCCGCCCTGCGCACCGCCTCTTTCACCACCATTCCCCCCAGGTCTGTGGCTGTAAACCCGCTCAGAGCCCCCCCAAACTTGCCGCTGGGCGTCCGAACTCCCGACAAAATCACCACTTCTTTCACTATCCTTTCGCCTCCTTTTTCATCTCCTCTTCAAGAATATAAAAACTACGGACCGGTTTATAGGATGAAAGTCAACTCTATCCCCTCTCACTATCCTCGCAGTCGTTTGAACACATCTCCGATGTTAAAAGCCGGGCTCAACCATACATAAACGGCAACCGCCACAAGAATAAGTAGAATGAGGACTCCTAACAGTTTCCAATTTATTTCCATTTTTTCCTCATCCACTAACATTATACTGCCCCGAAAGGGAATCCGGGAAACCACCTCAAATCCTTGAAAAGTCCGGAGGTCAGGACGGAGAAAAGAGAAAGAATCTATCGCCAACGGGGAAGGAGTTCTGAATAGCGTGGGTGATGAAATCCTTCGCCTGCTGAATGGCTTGCAGGAGCGGGAGATTTTTGGTAATTCCTGAAGTGATAGCCGCAGAGAAAACGCACCCTGCACCGTGAACAGAGCGGTTCAGCACCCGCACTGCCGGAAATTCATAAAAATTCTTCCCGTCGTAAAGCACATCTATGGCATAGGAGGAGTTGGAAAGATGTCCCCCTTTCACAAGAATATTCCGGGGACCTTTATCTTGAAGTATTCGGCATGCCTCTTTCACCTCCGCTACGGAACGGATGGATTGTCCAGTAAATGCTTCTGCTTCTGGAATGTTGGGAATGAGAAGGAAAGCCAGTGGGAAAAGAAATTGAACCAGAAGGGGATGAGCCTGGGGCAGAAGAAGAGGCTCGCCAGTCCCCGCCCGTAAAATCGGGTCCACCACGAATTTTGATAGGCGGTATTTTCGGATGAGAGCAGACACAACCTCCACAACCTCCGGAGTGTAAAGCATTCCACATTTGGCAGATTCTACTTTCATATGCGTAAGAATAGCATTCAGTTGTTCAGCCACGAGGTCAGGAGGAACGGGATAGATGCCGTGAACACCGAAAGGGCTCTGAGCGGTAACGGTAGTGAGAACAGACAGGCCGTGAACTCCGAAAGAAGCGAAAGTTTTTATATCGGCTTGAATGCCTGCGCCTCCAGAAGAATCGCTACCCCCGATGGTAAGCGTTAGAGAAATGTCCCCGGGAGGCTTACGAAAAGGTTCAGCAGTGGCAAAACTCATTCAGGAAACAGATGATGTTCCGTAGGCGCAGGTGCTGCAGAAACAGATTCTCCAGCGGGTAATGAAGTTTGGCTGGACTCGGATGCAGGCAGGGAGCGAAGGGTATCGAGAGAAGCCCGAATATCTGCCATCAGTCGCTTCATCTCGGAATAGGCGTTAGAAACCATGGTGACGCCTCTGGCAACGCTGTTTTCCAGCGTTTTCTCCATCTCTTCCGTGCTTCGTTCCATCTGGGAGAGATAACTCTCCAATCTTTCCACATCCACCGAGCGAGAATAGTGAAGGTGAAGTTTATAAAGAGCCAGAACATAGGGAATGGTCAGGCTGTAGGGCATTAAAAGAACGCCCTGGCGAAAGGCTTCAATGTGGGCTTTTTTACAGGCTGAATAGGCGGAGTCTGGGATGGCGGCGATGGCCGATGGAGTGGTGGTGGCAGGGTCAATGTATTTGACCACCTCTTTCACTTTCTTTAGCACTTCTTTTTCTATGGCTTCTTCAATCTTCTTTCGCTTTTCGGGGTCCGACTCCTCCGAAAGGGCTTCCAGAAGGGAAGATGCGGTCCACTTGGAATCAATGGGCAGGCGTCGTTTATTTGGCAGCACAAGAGCGAATTCTACCGGCTTGTTATCCACCCTGAAATCATATTCCACCATCCCCGGGGGTAGCTGTTTAAGGGCTTCCGCAAGGATATTTTCTCCGGATTCTCCACGGCTTCTGCTGCCAGCAAGAACCGATTCAATACGCTGAGTGGCGCGACGAATTTCTTCCTCTTCTTTTTTTCTTGCCTCGTATTCCGCTTTTAGCCCGTCTATCACACTTTTTACGCCCTGAATATCTTTCATTAAACTCTCCTTCACGGAGCCCGAGGCCTCCACAAGTTTGGTTTGAACCCCGGTGAGTGCCTGTTCTAATGAAGTGAGTTTATCCTGAAATCGGGGCTGTTCCTGCGCCAGCCTTTCCACCTGAGATTTCAATGCTGGAATCTCTTTCAGGGATTCCAGCAATGGCAGTAACAGGGATTCCACAGGAGAAGGACGGGGCTTCCTGAAGAGAAGAAAGAGAATCCATAGAAAAATGGCACCCACCGCGAAAAACACGGCGAGGATAAGAGCCACATAAGAGTCATTCATGCTTTTTCTTTTTTGTGCCTCCCTCTTACAGGTCGCGGTTTTTTGCCCGAGGAATTGGAACGACCCCTATCAGAAACCGGGAGCAGTTCAAAGGAGTATTTTTCTATCACAGGGTTGGCAAGCAATTTTCTACACATTTCATCCAGTTGTTTTTCAGCCCTTGTGCGGTCGGGTGCCTTCAATTGAAGGCGTATATATTTCCCTACACGAACCTCCTCAACCCCGGTAAAATTGAGAGTTTTCAGGGCATTGCGAACCACCTGTCCCTGTGGGTCCAAAACCTCTTCTTTCAATAAAATATAAACCTTCCCTTCAAAGAACATCCGATTCCATTTTACACCCGTAGAATAAATTCTACACCCATCAAAATGCGGAATACTGAATCAGTGGGGGATGGATAACCACCCGCTAAAGGGGGATACCGGGAAAAAAGTTCAGGGGCGTGAGTGATGGAGGATTTTGAGGAGTTTGGGAAGGGGATATGAATTGAGGACGGCAGAAGGCTCCAGCCAGGCTCTTCTGGCGGTGTGAACGCCGAAACGAATGAGGGCAAACTCCCCCGGTGTGTGGGTGTCAGTGCCGATGAAGATAGGGATGCCGAGACGAAATGCTTCCCGTAAATTCACATCATTTAGGTCCAGGCGCATGAAGTGAGCATTGAGTTCCAGGAATTTACCATATTCAGCCGCCACCTTCATCACTTGAGTTAAATCCACGGGATAGGGCTCCCGCTTTCCAATTAGCCTGCCGGTGGGGTGAGCGAATCCGTGAACGAGAGGATGGCGCAGGGCTTGCAAGATTCGGGGAGTGGTGTCCTTCGCACTCCACTGATGGATGCTCACGATTACAAAATCCAACTGCCTCAGAATTTCATCGGGGTAATCCAGGGAGCCGTCAGAGTTAATGTCCACCTCGGCTCCCTTCAGGATATGAATTTTGCCGAGGTGGTTGAGGGCATCCACCTCGGCCCATTGTTTTTTTAAGCGTTCGGGCTCCACACCGTGAGCGTATTTCGCGCCGCCTGAATGGTCTGTCAGCGCCACATACTCGTAGTGCAACCCGGCGGCATATTCCGCCACTTCCGCCACGCTCATCGTGCCGTCGGAATAGTTAGAATGCACATGCACATCCCCGCGAATATCTTTCATCTCCAGGAGGTGAGGCAGGTGACCTGCCAGGGCGGCTTCCACTTCTCCTGCATCCTCACGAAGCTCCGGCGGGATATAGGGTAAGCCCACTCGCTCATAGACTTCTTCCTCGGTTCTCACGGGGATGCGTCTGTCCCCCTTCTGGAAGCCATATTCGCTGAGGGATAAACCCCTTTTTTGGGCAAGGGTGCGGACTTTCACATTGTGGTCCTTGGAGCCTGTGAAATAAGCCAGGGCAGCTCCGTAAGATTCATCTTCCACGACTCGGAGGTCAACCTGAATGCGTCCCTCCCAGTGGATTGTGGCTTTCGTTTCGCCAGCAGCCAGCACTTCACTCACGCCTTTCAGGGCGGTAAATTTTTCCATCACCGACTTTGGGTTTTCCGTCGTAACCAGAATATCAATATCTCCGATGGTTTCTTTCCATCGGCGAAGGGAGCCCGCCACAGCGATTTGCTTCACCCCTTTTGCGGTTTTTAGCTCCGATAAAATATCCTCTGCAATGGGGAGGGCTTCACCGATGGGAAGCCTCACGCCCGCCTTCTCCAAAAACGCTATGCCTTTTATCATCTTCTCACACTTCTTCTTGCCCATGCCCGGGAGTTCCGCCAGAGCGCCGGAGTTCAATACCCGCTTAAAATCATCCAGGTTTTTTACGCCCATTTTTTCATACACCAACTTCACAGTCTTGGGTCCCACATCCGGTATCCTCAGAAGGTCGAATAAACCTGACGGAAGGCTATTTACCTCTTCCTCATATTTTCTCATCTTTCCCGTAGCCAGATATTCCTTGATTTTCTCCGCAATCTCTTTCCCTATGCCTGGAATCTCCTGGAGAGTATCCTCCTGAGCATAGATGGAAATATCCTTCGGCAAATCACCGAGCACTCGTGCCACTTTCCGGTAGGCGAGGATTTTGAACATATTCTCACCCTTAATTTCCAGAGCATCTGCAATCCGTTGAAACATCTTCGCCAGTGTTTTGTTCATTTCCAACTCTACCTAACCCATTTATTATTATATCGCTCGGTTGACAATTTCAGTCAGAAGAGTTAGAGTGTATGGTGTTGGGCTCAGGGTCGAGCCAGAAAGAGTGAAATTTTCGGCTTTCTCCCGTGCCTGCGAGAAAAAAGTGAAAAAAAATGAAAAAAACGGCTGAGGAAGCCGAAAAAAAATTCAAGGAGGGCGAAGATGCCCAGTAATAAACTGTATGTAGGTAATCTTTCCTACGAGGTGAGTGAACAGGACCTCTCAACACTGTTCAGCAATGCAGGGAGTGTGACTTCTGCGAAGATTATCACGGACCGGATGTCCGGGCGATCCAAGGGCTTCGGATTCGTAGAAATGGCAACCGAGGAAGAAGCACAGAAGGCGATAGCCATGTATAATGGTTACGCCCTGAAAGGGAGGGAGCTGAAAGTCAACGAGGCACGACCCCAGGCACCCCGTGGAGAGTTTAAGCCCCGCTCGGGATTCCGGGGTGGCCGTTCTCGCTTCTAAACCTCTACACCTCCTGAAACATCATCCATCGGATGTTGTTTATCGTGAATTAGCCTCGACAGAGGGGAGGTTTATCTTCCTGTAAGAGCATACATCGGGGCGTAGTTCCACCGCCCAACTGCCCGCAGGCTCCGTAGATGTCCTGCCCCCGGCTCTGCCGAATATAAGCAGGAAAGCCATGCTCACGAACCGTCTGCGCAAAAGCCCTTACCCGACTGAAATCGGGACGGCGAAAAGACAACCCGGGGTAGTGATGGAACGGAATCAAATTGATTTTTCCTTTGACGCCCGCTAACACCCTGCAAAGCTCAATAGCATCCTGGACAGAGTCATTCACCTGACCGAGGAGAACATATTCCAGTAGCAAACGCCCTCCGTGAGGTAAAGGATATCTGCTCAAGCATTCCACAAGAGCATCCAGGGGATATTTTTTTGCAATGGGCATCAAGGACTCTCGCAAAGCCTGGTGAGGAGCATTGATGGAAACGGCAAGATTCAGTTCCGGCATATCCTTTTTCATTTGTTGAATGCCTGGAATCACCCCCGCCGTAGAAATGGTGATATTCCGGGCGGAGAAGTTGAATCCCGCATCTGCCCTCAGAATTTCTACTGCCTTCTTCACCTGTTCATAATTCATCAAGGGCTCACCCATGCCCATAAATACCAGGCGCTGGATCCGGCGGGGTAAAACCGCCCGTTGAACACTCACCACCTGCTCTACGATTTCTTCCGCTTTTAGATTTCGCTGAAACCCCATCAAGCCCGTGGCGCAGAAAACGCAGGCAAGGGGACAACCTGCCTGTGATGAAAGGCAAAGCGAATGCCCACCCTTACGAGAAGGCATAAAAACAGTTTCTATCTTTAACCCATCTTCCAGTTGAAATAGAAATTTCTCACTACTATCCGTGGATGTCACTCGCTGGATAATTTTCAATGAAACACTCTGGAATCCACCTGCCAATATGGCACGCGAAGGCTTTCCTATCTCTTGTAGACAGATAGATTCCGGTTGAAGGTCTCTATACAGGGAATGAAAAATTTTTAAAGCCAGAGAAGCGCTCACTCCCATCACACTCAGATGGCTTTGAAGTTCCAGGAAATTTAGTGATTTTAATGCAGGCCGTTCCTGGAAATGAACTTTCATCATCTCCCTCATAATTATATGTTATGGGAGGGAACAGGCCCTTCTCGCATTATGATATACTTCTATACCAGAGATGGACACGGATTTGGACATCTATGGGTTGTGGCGGGAAGAGAAACGAGATGTAACGGTGGTATTTGCTGATTTATCTGGATATTCCGAGATGACAAGCCGGATGGATGTAGAAGATTTAGCCATGGCATTGAAAGAGACCCATCTGGAGTTATCGGCGATTAGCCATCGCTACGGGGGAATGGTCGCAAAGATTATTGGCGATTGTTTAATGGCTTTATACGGGGCTCCCATTTCAAAAGGGGATGAAATTTTACGCGGAATTTTCGCTGCGCTGGAAATGAAGCAATGGGTTGAAACCCGATGGGGAAAAAAGCAAAAACCCACAGGTATTAAATTTGGTATCAATCATGGGGTCGTCTTCACTGCTTCTCTGAAGGCGGGTCCCCTCACCGATTTCACCGTATTAGGAGAGGCCGTGAACCTCGCCCATCAACTTCAAGAAATTGCCTCGCCGGGCCAAATCCTCATCCCGGAAACTCTGGTCAGTAAAGTAGAATCCACTTTTCAAGTCCACTATTGGAAATATATTACCCAGAAGGGAACCGGAAAAAGGGTTCGGGTATATGAAATCGCGGGAATAAAAAGAGGAGCAGACCAATTTCCTGTTCAGCCTCTCATCGGAAAAAAAATTGAACTCGGTTTTTGCGAATCCATTTTGATGAAAAGCCAGAAGGGAAAGGGGCAAGTCATCGGGATTCTGGGTGGTGAAGGAACCGGGAAAAGGGTGCTGGCTTCCCATGTGATGAATTCTGCGCGAAAAGCAGGCTTCCGCACCAGCGGTGTGACAGGCTATCCCTTCCGCAAGACCCTCCCTTTCTGGACCATCTCACAACTTCTGTCAGGGCTTCTGGATGTGCCCACCTTGCAGACGAGCCTTACCCAGGATGAATATAACCAGGTGTGTAAGGTGGCTTCCCGGACTGAATCCTCTCCTCCAGAACTGCAAGTAAATGCTGAACACAAAGGCATGCTTTTCACACTCTCCAAAAAAACCTTGATAATAGTTGCCGGGGACAAACCACTATTTTTAGTGGTCTCAGGCTACCACAACACGGATTCCCTCTCACAAGAATTTCTTAACTTTTTCAGTTACAGCCTGCCAAACCTGCCCATCTGCCTCCTGCTGACCTATCAGTCAGGAGTAGAAATCCCTTTTCGTGGCAAAGAATTCTTTTCGGAAATAACACTGCGAAACTGGGAGCAAAACGAAGTGATGGAAGCCATAAGGGTTTTCCTCCCGGGCGAGGAACCGAAAGAAGCCTTTGCAACAAAAGTTATGAGGTTAACCAACGGGAACCCTTCAATGATAAGAAATTTTCTGAGTCAAATGCGTCAGTTTGACCTGAAGATAGAGGAGGTCATGGAAAAAGCAGAAAGCCTGGACCCGGAGTGGTTGAATGCTACCACGAGACTGGATGAATTATCCCAGAATGCTCGGGAAGTTCTGAACGCCGCCTCGGTGTTACCTCAGGAGTTTTCTTACCGCTTTCTCCAGAGCATACTTCCGCAAACGCTGGATTTGAGTCAGGTGTTATTAGAACTGTTAGAAAAGGATTTTTTGAAAGAGACTCGTTTTTCACCGGAACTTTGTTATTCTTTTCAAAACCAGGCGGTCAAGCGATTCGTGGAAAGCAGGTTATTGAAACATCAACTGAAGACACTTCATCTGGAGTCAGCAAAAGCGTTACTCAAATTATATCCCGAGAACCTGGAGGACCACTATTACGAGATAGCCTGTCACTATAAAAAGGCTGATGAGCCCGCAAAAGCCATAGAATATTTCATAGAGGCTGCAGAGGTAGCCCGGAAAAAATTTGCCATTCGGGAAGCGAAAGAATTGTTTGCCTCCGCCCATTCAGTTCTTAAAACCTCCCGTATCTCCATTTCCTATTCTCTCCAGAGCCTGTTGTATAGCGGGTGTGCAGAAGTAGATAGAATTCTGGGAAACTTCAAAGAATCCAATGAAGATTACCAGACCCTCAGAAAACTGGCGCGAGAAAATGGGGACTCTTTCAATGAAATCCGGGCACTTTTGAAGTTAGGGGATAATTTCATGGACAAAGGAGACCTCCCATTGGCGGAGACGCTTTTTCAACAGGCTGCCGATGCTTGTGGCGAGTCTGACTTCCCTTCCCTCCGTGCCTATGCCCTCACGAAAATCGGTCGGGTACGCTATATGAAAGGGTTGAAAGAAGGAGTCAAAGACCTCCTTCTGAAGGGTTTAGAACTGGCGACAGGGGCAAACGACCGCCAAACGGAAGCCATGGCTCTGAATTATCTGGGGCTATATCAGCGCCGTTTTGAATCTGCCGAAGAGGCTTTGCGCACCTTTGAACAGGCCTACCGCATCTATGAAGAAATGCATCACCCCCGAGGCATGGCAAATACTCTCCTGAATATCGGCATCGCTTATGAACATATTGGTGACCTGGAAAAAGATATGGAAGTCAACCAGAAAGCCTTGAAAATCTCTGAAGACATCGGAGATTTGTATACCATCGCTTCCTCATCCCATAATGTCGGCGTGATTCTACTGGATTCTGGAAAGCCCCGGGAGGCTCTTCCCTATCTACTGAAAAGCCTGGAGATTCAAAAATCTATGGAAGATGTGCTTTCCCAATCCCTTACCCTGTCCAACATAGGTTACTGCTATTATCAGTTAGGAGAACTGGAAAAGGCAACCCGAGCACATTCTGAAGGAATAGGACTGGCACGACAGGGAGGCTCTGCCTATTTCGCTCTGGATAATCAAATTGGACTTGCAGATGCCTACACAGCCGTCGGTCTATACGAAAAGGCAGAAAAAAAACTGGATGAAACTCTGAAAGAGGCTCAAAACCTTCAACAGGTGTTACTCTCTCTTAAGTCCATCCTCTCTCTGGCAGTATGCCTGATTCTCCAGGGCAAATGGGAAAAGGCAGAAACATTCTTGAATGAGAGAAAAGAGGACTTTGAGTTACAGGTTGAAAAAAAAGACTTGATGTTATACACCCTGTTGAAATCTATTCTTTTTTATGAATATCATCAGAACTCTGAAGAAAGCCGACAGTGGCTTCAACGAGCCTCTCAACTTTCCAAAGAATCTCAGATTGGATACACACAATGCCAGGCAGGGATTCTCCAGTTTCTATATTTTGAAGAGAACACAATACCACAGGTGAACGCTCTGATAGAGCGGGGAGAATTCGCTCTGCTGAAGTTAGAAAAACTCACCGCAGAAGTTCAGGTGGCAAAGAGAAAAGAGAAAACTGAACAATACTTTCACCTCCTGCAGGAAGCGAAATATCTTCTCTACTCCCTCGCAAACAAGATAGAAAATCCCGGCTGGCGGGAAACTTTCATTACTACCCGGTTACGGCGCCTGGAATAACCCTGAAGATTGTTATTCCTTCTATCAAGTTATCAGCAAATAAGTGCTCAGGGTGCCCTCGTGCTGTCCGCCGGAATAATGCTGTAAAGTGACTACATACTGACCCTTCGCTAATGCAGGAGGTTTACAGGTGACGGTGAGCGTGAACCCATCCTGAGTGCAGGTTCCGATGCTGACTGCGTCCTGTCCGTCAAATCGGATGCCGGTGATGGGACACACCTTCTCATCCGTATTGAGGGAAACGGTGATTTTCAGCGGATTTGAGATGCTCCTGCTACCCCCATAAATGGCGGGAGCCCCATCCAGCGCCGGGCATATAGATACAGTTTGATAGCCCATTTTCTATACCTCCTCTTCCATATTTCTGCAAACTTTTCAGGCTTCAAATACGGACCGCAAGAGATTTCCTCTACCCCGCTTGAAGTTGCCTCCCGCTCTCATCGGTATTTTTCATCCTCCTGCGGAACTTTTCAGCTCCGTTACACCCCGGGAGTATAGGGGGTGCTTATAGTTCCCTCGTGCTGTCCGCCGGAATAATGAGCCACAGAAACAGCACACCCCTGACCGGGGGTCAACGGGGGAGGTTTGCAGAAGACGGTAACCTTGAGCCCGCTCTGGGTGCAATTTCCAATGCTAACTGCAGAGACCCCATTAAACTGGATGCAGGTGATAGGACACACGTTCTCAGAAGCATTGAGGGAAATGGTAATTTTTAAGGGATTACCGGAGTCTCCACTAAAACCGTATTGAGCAGAGGCGCCATCCAGAGCTGGACACTTATTTCCCGGACAGGCCATATCTTTTCACCTCCTTTTCAAGAATTTTTGAATATCTCATCGCTCCATTCATTTCAATAATATCGCTTTCCTCAGTTCAGAATTGCTTCTCTCTGCACCGTCCGTAAACCTTTGTCCTGTCTCCCGCCTCATCCCAGTTTTCCCTTCCCACATCGGTATATAAAAGTATATGGAGGTAGAACGAAACTTGTCAAGTGAATTGTGATTGCTCCATCAAGATGTGGCATATTTTTCACTGCTATATATCATATTCCGATGTTTTCCGGTTTTCTTTTTTCAGGAACTTTGCCGAGAATCTGTGCGGGGGGGGACTATATGGAAGATTCGTATCAGCCTTCTGTAAGGGACCTCTGGATAGCGATACTGGAAAAGAATACAGAGTTAGCGGTGAAGGATAACGACAGAGAGGTTGTATGGGTAACCTTCAAAGTAATGGGAAAGATGAGGGTGCCCGTTCCGACAAGAGACCGGGCACCAGAAATTTCCACCGAGGAAGAGGGAAGGATATTCTCTAATCGGATTTCTGTGTTTGTAGATTCCGCGAAAAAATAAGCGGTAACCTGATATTCGCCGGGAGGGATGTCGGTAAGACGAAGAACCACAGCCGGTTGCGGAAGCACCGCTCGGTCAGCAGATGGTGAACCGGTTCCACCACGGAGGTAAACTCTCTTTTCACGAATGTAGCGCTCAAGATTATATTCACCACCGAGGTAAATCCCGTTCATTTCCAGTTCTGCACCCCTCACCTGAAGAAGGCGATTTTGCTCCGGAGCCGATTGAAGAGCGAAAGGTGTCAAAATAAGGGTATGCCCGGAGGGTTCCTGAGTGGGGGGGGCGGGCGGAGAAAGATTATCTCCCGGAGGAAGAGTTTCCGCCTTGCTTTCCCCGGGGTAAGAGAGAGAGAAAATGCCTTCTACCTCCTCTGCATCAGTAAAATTGATGAGGATGAGGCTCCAGGTGAAGCCCAGCTCCACCAGGTCAGAGGTGGCACGAGCGGTTACCTGATAGCGAGAACTTCCTCTGGACTTGCCCCGTACCTTTGTATGGTCAGGCTTCACCAGAAGAACCTGTAAAAGTTGACCCCTTTTTTTTAATAGAACCTCCGCCTGCACTTCCCCTGGCGACTTCACATCAAAGGAGTATTCCAGTCTCTCGCCCGTTCGCCCTCTCAATGTGAAGGGATGACTTTCCTGAACCGGAGAAGTTTCTACCGCCAGAGCCAACAGGGGAGAAAACAAAATTCCGGGAAACAGGAAGAGCACCTTCCCTACCCTGCGCATTTTCATCACCCCCTGAACTTCTTTGCCTCACGAAGGATATTTTATCAAAATACCGCACAAAGAATCATCTGACAAAAAAAGGAGGTCTCGCTTTCAGGGTGATATAATATGAAAGAAATGAGCGAATTCAATGAAAAACTTCAGCAACTCCTTGAAGTGAGTATTCAACTCACCTCAAAACTGGAGTCGGAGGCGTTATTTCAGAATATCTTATCTTCTGCGGTTTCGCTTTTGAACACAGAGGGAGGTTCCATCTATTTTTACGATGAAGCACGGCAGGTGCTTTCCTTCCAATATGTCATCACCACCCCTTCAGAGCTCGGGGAGCAACTGAAGAAATTTGAACTCAAACTGGGGGAAGGAGTGGTAGGAGCCTGCGCCCTGAAGAGAGAATCTATCTTGTTAGAGGATGCCCAGCGTGATAAGAGATTTTATCGCCAGACTGACTTATTCACAGGATATATCACCCGAAATCTTCTAACCGTTCCGATGAAATATTACCATCCAGACCTGAAACAGGATGTGTTGGTAGGGGTTCTGCAGGTGGTCAATAAAAAAGATGGAGCCTTCCAGTCGGGGGATGTGCGGGTGCTGGAAACGCTGGCTTCCCAGGCGGCTATCCTCCTGGAGAGAAATCGTCTGTATTCATCCCTGCGGGAGCAGTTCCTTGGAACAATAGCGGCGCTGGCAGCCGCCGTAGATGCCCGGGACCCTTACACCCACGGTCATTCTATGCGTGTGGCAAAGTATGCCGTAAATCTGGCAAAAGCCATGATGAAAACTGAGAATGAACTCTTTGAGCTCCGCCTTTGCTGTCTTCTGCACGACATTGGTAAAATCGCCATTCCCGACCACATCCTGAAAAAAGCGGGGCGACTCTCCGAAGAGGAATTTGACACGATGAAAACTCATGTGGAAGAAGGGTATAAAATCCTGAAGCCCGTGAAACTTTCCCCAGAAATTCTGGGCGGAGTTCTTCACCATCATGAACGCTGGGACGGAGCCGGCTACCCTTCGGGATTAAAGGAAAAGGAAATCCCGGAATTTGGCAGGATTCTTGCCTTTGCCGACACGCTGGATGCGATGACCACTGACCGCCCCTACCGAAAGGGCAAAACATTCCCGGAAGCCCTGCAAGAAATTATGAAAAATGCAGGTGGACAATTCGACCCCTTCATATCGGAAATTTTTCAGAAAGAATTCTTGAATATCATCCGTTGAAAAACCTTTTCCTTTTCTGGCTGGCTATTCATCTGCTCACGGATTTCCTCCTCCAGACGAATTGGCTGGTCAATCTAAAACGAAACAGTAGAATTGGGACTCTGCTTCATGTTTCAATCTTCGCCATCCTCACAGTTCTATTTCTGCCCCTGCTATCGTCGGAGTATCGTCAGGGTCTCTTTGCCATCTCCATGCTATTAGCCGGGCTTCACTGGCTTCAGGACGAGATTCGTGTAGGATGGCTAAAAACATCGCCAGAAAAGGATAAATTAGGGTCTTTCCTTCTGGACCAGGTCAGTCACGTCTTACAACTTTTCCTTGCCACCATCTTCTATCCGGTTCCCGACTCTGCTTTCCCCTGGACCGCCGGTTATGCTCTCATCTTCAACGGCATCTTACTCACCGCTTCTGTCTTTCCTGCGCTGTTGTATTACACTCTCAGCACTTTCATCGGGGAGAAGAAAGAGTGTTTATACTCTTTCCCGTCCCGGGTCGTTTATGGCGTAATTGGAAGTGGATATTTCCTGCTGTTCCTGTGCCCCTATCGTTATTTATTTCCTTTCGTCTTACTGGCACATCTCTGGGCTCAGGAGGCAGTGCAGAGAAAATATCCCCAGCCGCCGATACCCCTGTGGGGTTCGCTGGCAAGTGTAGCCTGGGCATCCTTCTGGAGCAGTGCCCTTCTTTACCTTCAGCGTCTTCTGGAACTCTAAGATTTAAAACACGAAGTTCAAAGTGATTTCAAAATCCCGGGTTCTGATGTTCAAAACAGGGTTGTATGAAGGAATGGCATCAAGGCTTTCCTTCCACTTCGTGAGAATGTGGATTGATGATAAACCCTCGCTCCCAGGGGTCAGGAGGAATCTTCTTGAGAATTTTTCCTTTCACCAGGTCTTCAATCTCACGAGGATATTCGCCAAATTTTTGAAAGTATTTCTCCACCGCCCGGGTTAAAATCCACTGGGATTTCAGCCACTGCATTTTTTTAGAAAGCCCCTCTCTCTCTTCTTCAGAGGTAGCATTCTCCATTAAAAGTTTCAAATAGGCTATGGCGGTTTCATATTTTTCGCCTTTGCGATACAGGAACAAGATGAAAGAATCCACTGTGGGGGGGTGTCCAGGAATCTTCGCTGACTGTTGAGCATACTCCACTGCCTTATCGTAATCCCTCATCATATAATAGCGGTGAGAAACCCAGAAAGGGAGGCGCCAGTCGGACGGATTTTTTTGTATTCCGAGTTTCAAAAACTCCAGGGAAGCCTTCCGTTCCTCGGGAGTAAAGGACATCAAGTTCGCCGCATAGAACCAGGCGTGATAATTCTGGGGGTCCAAATCCGTAGCCACATCCAGCATGCCCACCATCCACGCCGGGTCACGATTCTGCCTGGGCTGGACAAAATACTGAATCAGCCCCAGAACAATCAGGTCCGAAACCAGACTCTTCTGTCCCAGAGAAAGAAGACGGAGAAGGTCAGACGATGGGAGGTAAAGTGAACGACGCTGCGAAGTTCGTGCAGTCTCCCATCGGAGCAGTTCCTTTTGAAATCCTGCCTGAACCAGTAATAAGAGAAACAGGAAAAACAGCCAGTGTTTCATTCCACTTCTTTCAGGTGGAACAGCACGAAAGCGGCAAGGAGGAATACGCCCGTGTAGAAAAAGGAATAGAAAGTAAGAAGGGTAAAGGGTTTCCATCCCATCACTTCTCCGTATAGAAAAATCGGCGAAAGGTCGTAATAATCAAATGAGGGCAGAAGATAGAGCAGGAATTTTGTTATCGCTTGCGAAACGGGTTTCCCATATTTCACTGTCAATTCATAGGCCTCTCTTGTGGTATAGCCCACCACGAAGAGAGCAAAGAAAGAGAAAGTGCTGACCATAGTGGAGGAAAACAAAGTAGCGAAGAAAACACCCATTGCAGTAAAAAGTGTAACCTGAAGCAGAATCAGAGCCAGCCCCACCCAGAAGCCCGCAATCCACTGGCGAAAGAGCAGTGCAAACACCCCCTGAAGTGAAAGGGCAGATAAAAGGGTGAAAATCCATACCACACAGCCAATTCCTAAGAAATAACCCAGCAGGAAAACCTCCCGGCGGATAGGCTTTGCCAGAAAGAGTTGAATCCCTTTTCCTTCCATCAATCTCCTGAACTCAAAAATGGCAAAATATAAAATTAAAAGAAGATTGAAAGATAGAATGCTCAAAAATCCCACTTCCAGGAAAATGCGATAGGGCTCCGTTAGAGAGAGAAGAGTGAGATAGTAAGCAAGAATCAGGAAAAATACAAGCAAGAAGAAAAGTCCGCGATAAAATTTCTCTCGCACTGCATTCAAAAAAGTCATTTGAACGATAGAAATGACCTGCTCCATCGGTTATAATTTTAACAAATTCTCTCCTTCTTATCCGTTGGTTTGAACCGTGCGAAAGCAGGCCGAAATCCGTGCCTTCAAAAAACGCAAGGGTTCACGATTGGAGTCGCTCTACTGGCAAAAAATTACATCCTCTGAATGACACCGGGGAAGGCAGATAATATGCCCAGGAAGGCATCTTCCAGGGATGATTTTCCCGTCGCCTGATAAAGTTCGGTTACTGTACCCTGAAAGAGATTCTGCCCGAAGTGAATGATGCAAACCCGGTCGCAAATCTCTTCCACCTCCCCCAGAATATGAGAGGTAAAGAAAATAGTTTTCCCTTCTTGCCTGAGAGAGAGGAGGAGATTTTTTACATCCTTCCGACCCAGAGGGTCCAGTCCGGAGGCTGGTTCATCCAATATGAACAGGTCCTGTGCAGAGAGAAGAGCATTCGCCAGTCCCACCCTCTGCTGTTGGCCTTTAGAAAGAGTGAACAGGGGGCGCTTCCATGCCTCTTCCGGGAGGTTCACCCTCTTTAGGACCTCCTGCGTCAGGCGGTGAAGGCTCTTGCCATTTCTGCTTAACCTGCCGGAAAAATGCAGGAATTCCAGCGGAGTCAGGTTGCGAGGAAGGGAAAGAACTTCAGGAAGGTAGCCCACACCCTTCCGCGAGTTGAGGTCGGAAGGAGGTAAGTCGTGCAGAGAAGCAGAGCCTTCGTCAGCCCGGGCAAGGTTCATCAGAATTTTTATGAGCGTGCTCTTCCCTGCCCCGTTCAAGCCAATGAGTCCAAAAATTTCTCCCTTCTCCGCCTGTAGAGAAAAATTCTGTAACGCTTGAACAGAAGAATACTTTTTGGATAGATTCTGAACCTGAAGAACAGGCATCCAGACGAAAAGAGAAGGGGGCTCCCTGAAACTGGAGCCCCCTTCCGTCAGTGGAATCCGATTAGGTGCCTGAACTGAAGATGTGAATCATCGTGGAAGGTGTATCGGCAGGGTCCGTTCTCCAGTCAGTGCCACCCGGGTCACCATCGTCAGCGGTGGAGCACGGGTCGTCCACGGTATCCAATTGGATGACAGCGCCTGTGGTCGGTGTGCCCTGTTGGGGTGCCGACTCGCCGTCTACAGCGATGTCCGTCTCGTTGGCTTCTCTGGCAGGCACAGCACCGAAATAGACGAAACGGTCATTAGCGATACCGTCCCCATTCCGGTCGGCGTTGGAATCATCCCCGCCCCCGCTGTCAGTGTCATCCAGCATAAAGCACCCTCCATATTGGTCCACATAGCGAGGAGTGGCGTTGCGTCTCGGAGGCTTATCCATATAGGGCCCCTTCCAGTTCGTCGCGCCCAGTGGGTTGGTGAGCAACTGTTGAACGGCATTATCCGTCCCGTCTGTCGGGTCCACTGGCCAGGCGCCCACATCAGCGAAATATTCCAGAGTGCCTTTCCGGAGGTCCTCCGCCTCGGAGAGATTCCGGGACACACGCCCCTTTCGGATTTGCCCGAACACCTGGGGCAGAATGACAGCGGCCAGAATGGCGATAATCGCCACCACCGCAATTAACTCGATGAGAGTGAAGCCCTTCTTCACATTTCTCATCACCTAACACCTCCTTTTGGATTTTTTGTTCGCCTTCCGAACATTCTACTTTCAATTATAGTGAGGCAAATATAAATTTTTGATGAAAAAAATATGAAAGAATGATGAATTTTTAATGGGGGTCAGGGTTCAATTTTATACCCTAAACCGCGGACAGTTTTTAAGAGATTGGCGCAGGCGCCGATTTTTTCACGGATGGTTCCGATATGAACATCAATCGTCCGGTCCAGAATGGCTTTTTCATCCCCGTGCAGGCGGTCTAAAATCTCCTGCCGGTTAAACACCTTGCCTGGATGGCGGGCGAGGATGGCAAGAATCTTGAACTCCGTGGGCGTTAGCGAGAGAGATTTTTTTCCACAGCGGGCCTCAAATCGCTGGATGTCTAATTCCAGGTCGCCGGCACGCAGGATGGAAGGCTCTGCGGACCTGATTTCGGTCCGCCTCAGAATTGCTTTCACTCTCGCCACTAACTCTGCGGGGACGAAGGGCTTGACCAGATAATCATCGGCGCCAATAGCCAGGCCCTCAATCCGGTCGTAGTCGCCACCCTTCCCCGTAACCATGATGATAGGAAGGTAGGCGGTGCGAGCGTCTGACCGCAACTGCTTGCAGACCTCCGTTCCGCTCATCCCGGGTAAAAGCAGGTCCAGGATTAACAGGTCCGGGGGCCGACGGCGGATTTCCTCCAGCGCTTCCCTTCCATCGTAGATTTCCTGGGTTAGAAATCCCTCTTCTTTCATCAAGCTCGCCATCATCAGGCAGAGGTTTTGGTCATCTTCCACCACATAAATCAGTTTCGTCATCCCTGTATTCCACCTCCAGCCTAACTATTTCATTTCAGGCTCAGGGAAATGACCTCTGAGGCATCCACGGGAAGGTCGCCGGAATCTGTTCGTAACAGGAGTCGTCCGTCGGGCAGGACATCGCGAGCGGTGCCGCGGACTTCCCGCGAATCGCCCAGCAGGATTCGCACCGGGTCACCTAAAAAATCCGCATAGAAACGCCACTGCTCCAGGATGTCCGAAGCCTTACCCTCTTCCATCGCTCTCACTCCGTTTTCCATCTTCTCTAAAAATACCGCCAGTAACTTCTGTCGTGAAGTCGGACGGCCGAGAATCTCCCGCAAGGTGGTTACCCGCTCCTGAAGCCCCCCGGGAAAATCTACCAGAGAAGAGTTCACATTCACACCTACGCCAATAATCACATGCTCCAGGTCGCTCTGCCTGAAGGCGGATTCCACCAGAATTCCAGCAATCTTTCTTCGGGCAAATAGCACATCATTGGGCCAGAGCATGGAGGGGTGAACACCCGTTTCTTCCTCCAGGGCCTGGGCTAATTTGACACCGGTCAAAAAGGGAAGAAGAGAGGCTGAGGTTGCCTCCAGGGAAGGGAAAAGGATGAGGGAGAGGATGATATTTTTACCGAAAGGGGAGAACCACTTTCTGCCCCAGCGCCCCATACCTTTGGACTGGTATTCTGCAATCACAATCGTGCCATCGGGAACCCCGCGTTCAATCAACCGACGGGCTTCCCGATTCGTGGAATCAATCACCCGGTGGTAGTAGCAGGTTCGGCCATACCGTCTCGTATTCAAAAAGGGAAAATACTGAAGAGGATGGAGGATGTCTGGAACGCCGATGAGGCGGTAGCCCACTTTGGAGCGGGCTTCAATCCTGTAATTGAGAGCCTTGAAATACTGGATATCCTTCCACACGGAGGGGCGTGACAGGCCCATTTTTTCTGCAATTTCCTGCCCGGATACAAATTCCCCCTGACGGCTCAGTAGCGTATTCAATAGTTGAAGTTTTTCATCCGTGATGGCGAGTTTACCGTCTTTGCCTAACAGGGGGCTCATTTGCGACGAATGGCCCGAGAGAGGTGAACCATCTCCAGGCAGACGAGGGCGGCTTCTGCCCCCTTATTTCCCATTTTTCCCCCCGCCCGCTCCAGGGCTTGCTCCAGAGTATCCGCCGTGAGGACTCCGAAAGCAATTGGAACTTCACTCTCCAGGGTCAATCGAGCAATCCCCCGACTGACCTCCGCCGCAATCACATCATAATGAGAGGTTTCCCCCTTGAGGACAGCGCCCAGAGCAATCACTCCGTCCCCTGCTTTCCCGCTCTTCAGAAGGGTGCGAATCGTAAAAGGAATCTCAAAAGAGCCTGGCACCCGATAAACGGCTATATGTTCCTCCGCTACCCCGTATCTGCACAGAGCATCCACCGCACCCTGAAGAAGAGACTCGGTAACCAGCCCGTTGAACCGGCTCACGACAATGCTGAAAGTAAGCCCTGTTCCGTCCATCCGATTTAGGGCAGGACCCTTATTTCCTTTTTTCATAAAAATAGTCGCCTCAATCCTCTTCCCATTGGAGTTGAAACAGGTGGCCTAATTTTTCTTTTTTTGCCTTCAGATACTTCACATTTTCCTTATTGGGTAAGATTTCCAGAGGGACTCGCTCCACAATCTCCAGGCCGAAGCCTTTCAAGCCGATAATTTTTTTCGGGTTGTTCGTCATCAGGCGCATTTTCCGCACATTCAGGTCGAGGAGAATTTGGGCGCCGACGCCGTATTTTCGCAAGTCCGGAGGAAAGCCAAGGGCCTGGTTCGCCTCCACAGTGTCCAGCCCCCTCTCCTGGAGAGCGTAGGCTTTAATTTTATTATGCAAGCCAATGCCACGACCCTCCTGGCGCATATACACGAAAACTCCTTTCCCCGTTTGACCTATCTGGGAGAGAGCAATCTCTAATTGCTCCCCGCAATCACATCGCAGGGAATGAAACACATCTCCGGTCAAGCATTCCGATTGGACGCGGACCAGCACCGGGTCTTCCGGATGAATCTCGCCCATAACCAGCGCAACATGATGCTGGTGATTGAACTTTTCGCGATAAGCATAAATGGTGAATACGCCAAAAGGAGTGGGAAGGTGAGCCTGAGAAACCTTTTCAATCAACCTCTCGCGCTGGAGGCGGAATTCAATCAAATCTGCGATGGAAATGATTCGCAGGTGATGCTTCTGAGCAAATATCTCCAGGTCTGGGAAGCGTGCCATGGTTCCATCTTCTTTCATAATCTCGCAGATAACGCCCGCGGGATACAGCCCGGCCAGTTTAGCCAGGTCTACACTGGCTTCCGTATGGCCTGCTCGTTCTAAAACCCCACCCCTGCGGGCCTTGAGAGGGAAGATATGGCCGGGGCGCTGAAGGTCCCCCGCCTTCGTCTCCGGGTTCACTAAAACCCAAATCGTTCGCGCCCGGTCGTAGGCAGAAATGCCAGTCGTAATCCCCTGGCGTGCATCCACCGAAACGGTGAAGGCTGTGCCATTGCGGTCTTCCATCTGCATATCATTAGACATCAGGGGCAGACCCAGTTCCTCCACTCTCTCCGGAGTCAGTGCGGCGCAAATCAGCCCCCGCGCTTCACGGGCCATAAAGTTAATGGCCTCAGGTGTAATCTTCTGGGCCGCCATCACCAGGTCGCCTTCATTCTCACGCCCCTCATCATCCACCACAATCACAAACCGCCCTTGCTGGATGTCCTCAATGGCATCCTTAATTCGGCTTAATGGCATTTTCCATTCCCTGCCATCTATTCATTATACCAGATGCAGGTGAAATTTCCACCCTGAACTGCCTTTTCCAAATCTCAAAAGTATATTATGATATATAGTAGAATTGAATTCGCAGGATGCGAGACGATAAAATTTTACCCGGGGGTGGGGGTGGCGGATGAATAAGTCTTCTGACCTTTATGACATCACCATCGTTGGAGGGGGACCTACAGGTCTTTTCGCAGCATTTTATGCGGGTATGCGGGAACTCAAGACCAAAATCATTGAGGCCCTGCCAGAACTCGGTGGGCAACTCTCAGTCCTTTACCCCGAGAAGTACATCTACGATGTGCCAGGCTTTCCAAAAATTCTGTCAAAAGAATTGGTCAAAAACCTGATAGAGCAAGCTATGACCGCAAACCCTACCCTGTGCCTGGAAGAGAGGGCGCTGACTCTCCGGCGGCGAGAGGATGGCATCCTTGAACTGGAAACGACCAAAGGGCTTCATATCTCCAGAACCGTTCTCATCGCCGCTGGCGTGGGTGCCTTCTCGCCAAATAAACTCTCTATCCCCGATGCAGAAAAGTTTGAAGGGAGGGGAGTGTTCTACTTCGTCCGAGAAAAAGCCCTCCTGAAAGGTAAAAAAATCCTTATCGTGGGAGGGGGCGACTCCGCCGTAGATTGGGCTCTCAACCTCAAGGACGAGGCTGAAAAAGTCACCCTCGTTCACCGCAGGGATGTTTTCCGTGCTCACGAGTCCTCTGTGAAACAACTCTTCCATGCCGGTATTGACATATTCCTCTTCTGGGAAGTGAAAGAACTTCATGGAAATGAACGCCTCGAGGAAGCACTCATCTTCAACAATAAAACCAGGGAGACGAAAGTGTTACCCGTGGATGTGGTCCTGATAAATATCGGATTTAAGGCTGACCCCGGTCCCATCCGGAACTGGCCTGTGGAGTTTGAGGGGCGTCACATTAAAATCAACGGAAGAATGGAAACCAGTCTACCTGGCGTCTATGCCGCAGGGGACATCGCCCATGACCCTGCCTCCGTGTATTTTGACCTTATCGTAATCGGCTACGCCCAGGCGGCAGTCGCAGTGAATTGCGCTGCCAATTACATCAACCCGAAAGCCACCCTTTTCCCGGGTCACTCCTCGGAGCGCTCCTCATAACTTCCGTCTCAGGGAACCCCCAGGGCATCCAACTGCTGGTTAGCCACCAGAAGCAGGTAGCGAGCATATTTGGCGTTGTGGACCCCAAAGGAGCCGTCGTGCTCCACATAATAATAGTTATAACGGGCACGCTTTATCTGAATGGGAATCAGGTCCTGGCCTGTGGCTCCAGAAGAGGGACCACCGTATGATGAATATTCCCAGGAAAGAGCCCCTTTTCCTTGAATATTCGCCTGCACTCCCCAGGCATCCAGGCGGTTTTTCAAGGTGGCGAGTTTGGCTTCTATGTCGCTTTTCGTATTCAGCATTCTGGCGGCGGCGTCGCTGATGCTGTGGCAGGGAGAACATCCCTCCAGCCGAATCCTGAAGGTGTGTCCTGTAATTGCCGGGTTGTCCTCACTTTCATATTCCTTCATAGAAACATGGCAGGTGGCACACTGCCTGGGAGTGAAGCGATGTTCGGAAAGCGCCGGGGAACCCCCGTCTTCCACACCCCCCAGCCCCAGGAGAAAGTCCAATTGAACTGAGTAGTGCGCAGCGCGAGAAGTATTCATCGCCAGGCCTGCATCTGTCGGGTCGGCGCCCCGCCGGTTGTGGCACTGCCCGCATACCTGGTCTATCCGACTATACACATTGATGTCTGTGGAATCTCCACCCTGATAGGGGTCTTGCTCCGGGTCCCAGTATTCTTTATGCCTTAACTGGGCTTCTTCACCTTCTGCGGCATTATTCCCGGTAGCCTTGTGAGGGTCGTGGCAAACCGCACAGGTTTGAGCCGTCATCTCTTCCCTGGTCTTACCCACTAAATTCGGTGAGGCAAGGGCGTTTTCCATGACCATCACCCGGTAATCACCCGAGTGGCAGGGACCGCAGGAAACGAGTCGTGCCGGGCCATTCACAGGGTCCGCTAAATATCCAGCCACATGCTCGGTAACTTTCGTGTGAGAGCTAACTTCCCACTCATCGTAGGTGGGATGATGAGCATCCGTGTGGCATTTCCCGCAAAGACTTGCGGCGAGAATCCCGGGATAGGTGAGAATTTTCGTCTTATCCCCACCAGAACTCACATGTTGCTCTCCAGGCCCGTGGCAGTTCTCACATTGGACACCCCCCAGCCCCGGGGTAGATGTGGCATCTTTGAAACCGGACTCAAACCCATATCCCAGAGTGTGGCATGACAGGCATTCTGAATTCGTGCCGAATCCGATTTGCTGTAGACTCGTCAGTGCCTGAGAATGCCTGGTGGTCTGCACTTCATCGTAGATAGTTTGGTGGCAGTTTTTGCAGGTGTCCGCACCCACATACCTTCCCCCGCTGGGTAGTGGCAGTGTGGGACCTGTCGTTACTCCACCCTGATTACAGGTGACCACCGTGAAAACTGCCAGAATCACCAGCATCCACATACTTCCACTCACCCTCCATCTCATACCCAACTATCCCTCCTTTATCATTTTGGTTTCTTTGAAGTTTTATTGCCCTCCTGACCAGTCCAGCCCCTGTTTGTTGGGATTCTTGTGAATATCGTAGGTCACATCATCATCCGTTCCAGCCATTTGCTGTTTTGTCTTGCTCATATGGCATCGCTTGCAGGAATAATCCAGGGTTAAATAACCAATCCCTGCCGTGAGGACAACCCGGTCCGGTTCATCCGTTCCACCGATATCATTCGGGTCATCTTCCAGAAAGGCACGGTCGGGGTCCATAGAAATGGCAAACAGGTGAGTTTTCACATCCCCCACGAGAGTATTGGTATCTCCCACAGCGCTCTTCGTGGCCTGTGCCATATGGCAATCATTGCAAGTCACCCCAGCCCGAGCCATAGTGCTGGAAGAGAATGTTGTGGCTACATCCTTATGGCACTCTTCGCAGGTCACGCGAATGGATTCGCTGGATTTTCTGTGAGGGTCGTGGCAGGTGATGCATTCCATCCGGGCATTCTGGTAGTGACGAGTAGCAATATATTCGTTATATTGCTCGTGATGGGCAATGAAGGGAGCCTTCGCCAGAATCGTAGTAGGGAAGGGGCTGGAGGTTTTCCTCACACCCCGATAATGGCAGTCTCCGCAAAGGTCAGAACTCTGAAACTTCGGGAGGCTTTCACGGAAATTGACATGACGAGAGCCTCCTCCACCATGGCATCTTTCACACTGGATGCCTTCAAACACCCATGTGCCCGAGATTCCCGGTAGCTCGCCCTGGTGGCCATCAGAAGAGAACCCCGTCGTATGGCAGGAGCCACAATTATACTTCTTCGTCCCACAGGGATTGCTTGTATACTTCACGAAACTGCCGGTTGCAAAGTTATATTGTGCTCCATCTCCAGTGAGAATATACCCGTTCTTGTCCACATACCGCGCCTTCCAGCGATACCCTCCAATCACATAACTGATGTCGTTCCAGTTCGTAGGAGAGCAGACACTTTGTGCTGGAAAAGGAATTTCAGGCAAGCCATAAAAGGGTGCTTCAATCGCTAAGGATGTAGTGCGTAATTTCCAGGGATGTCCGCTTCTGAGAAAACTATCGTAAATGTCCAGGTGACATCTGCCACAGACTGGAGAGCCGACAAACTCCGCAGGACCCAGAGCCTCTTCGGATATCACCTTCTGTAAACTCTTCCCGCAGGAAGCCAGCCCTGCAAGGAAGAAAACCACTACAAGGAAATGCCTGATTCCTTCTTTCACTTTCATCCTCTATCCCTCCTAAAAATTTTTTCTGATTTGAAATTCCAAAAACCGGGCATCCCCAAAGGTAGCATCCAGTTTATCCTCATAAAAATTGTAGATAGCGGAAAGATTTACAGTGAAATCCGGTAAGAATTCCCGGGAAACAGAAACATCCCAGTTATCCTCCCGAATCTTATTGCTCTCAAAGAAGTTGCCCACCTTCGTCCTGCCAAAAAGATAAGAAATAGAGGCGTGGGTCTTATCATCCAACCCCCAATCTACACCCAAGAGTGTGGATTCCTGATTCTGCACAATGTCGTAAGGGGCAGGAAACTCTCCTGCCGGCCTCAATTCCTTCAAGAATCCCTCCACATCCCACTGGGAGAAGAGATAGGTAGCAGTAAGGACAAGGTTCTCCCGGACCGCACAGGAGGCAGTGAAATTGTGAAGCGTCCATTCCCGCCCCTGAACCCCATAAGGCGAAACGAGGTCATAATTCCCGATTTCGTCCACGAAGAAATAAGTGAAGGAAAGAGAACCCGTTGGTGCATAAGAGAAGGAAATATCCCCACGGGATTTTTTGAGTGGCAATTCTTCCGTGTTCATCAGGTGAGTGTTCAGAATTTGCAAGGCATCCCGGAGGGTTCGGCGGTAAGAGGTTTTCAGGGAAAATTTTTTGAACTTTGCCCGGTAGGTCACCCCGTATTCTCTGGTTCTTTGCTGTTGGATTTCCGTTCCTCCCAAATCCGTCGTATCCCAGAAAGCATTCGCCTGAAGAGTATGATAGGAATAGGAAGAAGAATCCATTTTCCAGGTATAATCTGCGGAAAGGTCCAGGCGTTCGCCATTTAAGGTCAACCCTGTGGGAGAATCAGATTTATGTCGGCGGGTAGAGTAGGTGGAAAGTAACGAGAAATCTTTCCCGGGATTGAAAGAGACGCTGGAGGACCAATCTGTGATGGAAACATCACCGGGATTGGAGACATCATCCAGACTCTCCAGACCACGGGTGAGAAGGCTGGAGGAAAAATAATAGGAACCCTTCCAGCGGGACTGAGCAGTCATAGAAAAAGAGGAAAGGTCATACCCCAGAGAGGGGTGGAAGAAATGGATTCTGGAGGCATCGGCAAGGAAGGCAAGAGAACCGAGGATGGCTTGTCCGGAAATGCCCCGAATCCGGTTCTTCTGCCCCACCTCTTCCCGGAAGGTATTCCAACCCATTTTATCCTCCTCGGATAAATACACAGTCAGATGAGCAGGATTCAGAGGAAGTATCGTCCAGTTCCAGGCGTGGATATTTCGCTGGGTGCTCTCGGCGAAAGAAAAATAGTGGGGATATTTCTCATAGGAACCTTTGGAAATCAAAGAATCCTTGTAATTCCAGTCCAGACCTGCGAAAACATCCTGTCCCCCCAAGCCACTCCCCGAGAAACGGAAGAAAAAGGGTGAAGGTTCACCCTGAAGGCTCAATTTGAAAAGATAAAAACTACTGGGGGGAAAATACTGATATTCATTCCAGCGAGCCATCCGATTCTGCCGCTCCCGCACCGAGCGGACCCCGGGAGCAATCTCCTCCACAAAGAGAACAGCACCCATAGAGACCAAACTCACGCTGAGAAGGAAACCGAAAACACAGAGGGAAAGTCGTCTCTTCATTCTTCACCCCCTAATTCAGAAACCGCTTATCTCTGTTGGAACCATGAATGCTCTTGTGGCATCGGGTGCAACGCATGAGTTCTGTGCGGGAGTTTTTATGAAATAGAAAAGCATCTGCATGGCACTGCAGGCAGAGAGCAGGTTGACGAAGCGCCAGCAAATCCTGATTGGGCGAACCATGCGAGAGATGGCAGGCGGAACAGGATTCCAGAACCGGCTTGTGCTCATAAACGAAAGGACCCATTTTTTCCTGATGACATTTCACGCAGGGTGTCGTTCGGGAAGGCTGACGCTGGAGCATCTTCAGGCTCTCGTGAGGATTATGACAGTCGGAGCAGGATACCTTTTTCTCACGAATCGGATGCCGGGATGGCATCTGAATTTGCGCCTTTAACGATGGATGGCAGGAAAGGCAGAGCGGGGTTTCCTCCTCCTTGAGAAGCCCTTTCTTTCCACGATGGGGGTCGTGACAGGATGTGCAGGAGGTCCCCCGGCGAGAATGCTGGGTTAATTTCCAGTCCTTCCGTTCATGGCAGGAAGTGCAAGCCACAGCAATCTCATCGGGTGAAGTGGTCCGAAAATTCCTAATCTCCGTTCCATCCGCTTTCTCTATGTGAAGAGAGCCAGGACCGTGGCACGCCTCACATCCGCTTTTCCTGGAGGGTTCCTCTTTTTCAAATAAAATCCGGTGCGCCGTGGCTTTGAACCCCACTTCTTTCCCCTCGTGGCAAGTGATGCACTGGCTGAACCCCACATACTCCTTTTTAGCAGGTTCTTCCGCAAGAACAGGGAATGACCACCAGAGGAAAAAAACAGCGGTCATCCACAGGAAGGATGTCCGCTTCACGCCCCCTGTTGCGGTGTCCCTTTTTTCACTCATCTTCATCCCTCCAGCGCCCTTCCATCATCCATTCTGATACTCTGAAAGCACTGAGACAATGACTTCTATCAGAAATTTTCCTGACTTTCTGCAAAGGGGAAATGAATATGGATGAACCCTGTATGAAAAAAGAATCACTTTACATATTGTATCGGTTTCTAAGGCTACTTATAGGCATAATAAAAGGTCAGCCTGTAGAAGAGGTCGTTCTTCGGGGTGGGTCCGGAAACGGGCTTATCATACCTCACCATTTCGAGGTTTGGAATCAGATGCACATCCGGAGCGAGTGCGTAATCCAGCCCGAGAAGGTAGAAAGCAGGTTGGGCGTCCGGTGAAACGGAGAGATAGGCGATGTTGTTAGCCCCTGGCACAGGGTCGCTCACCCTATCCATACGAAAGAATGGCTTCACCTTCTCTGAAGTTTGATAATCCGCATAAAAGGAAAGCACGGAGAGTTCCAGGTCCCTGTCAGGAGGGGGTCGTTTTCGGGTCTGCACGGCATAAAGAAGCCCGCCACGAAATGCCTTCTTTTTGTAAACCAAAAATCCCTGGAGAGTGCGCCAGTCCTGATTCTGCGGCTTATTCCACAGGTCCGCATATCCTTCCACATAGAGTTCCGGAGTGAGCCAGCGGGAAAGAGAAGTATACACGGTTTTCCCTTTATCAGTTTCTGCCTTCGTTCCGCTTCCATTGCCCAGCATAACCCAGTAAGCGGTTCTCTTTCTTCCATCCAGATAGCCCCGGATGGAAACACCGGTATCTCTGGATTCTCCCATTTTGTAAAGGTCCAATGGAGTTTTCTCCACGGGGCGATATCCTAAAATCCCCTCTACACTTTCCCAGGTAGGGGTAGGTATCAGGCCAAAAGAAATACTCCGAAGACCCCGGGAATGCTGCAAGTAAGCATCTTTCACATAGGGCTTTAGCGTATCGCTGGTGGTAAAATCGCCGGGACTGTTCATCTCCAGCCTGAAACGAATCGCAAACCCGTTTTCCAGTTTCTGGTCGTAGGTGAAGTAAATCCGCCGGAACCAGAAGCCATTCATTCCTTCAATGGTTTCATCATGATGCCGGGAAGCAAAGTAGTAGTCGCCAAACATATAGCCGGAGATTTTCCCCGGCTCCTTTTTCCCTTCCTCAGCCATCGCTGAACCGGAAACCAGGCCGCCGAAAGTCAATCCGAAAAAAATACCCGCTATCACCAGCCATTTCTCAACTTGTTGCGTCCGAAAATTCATCTTCTAACTCCCTCCTTCACCTTTTTTTTCAGATACCAGCCTCACCTTTGTATCGTAGAACGAAACACTTCCACCGACCGGATCGAGCAGGCACGTGTTCTTCAGATAGTCATCCAGTCGCATGGCGGCGTTGGCGTGAACACCTGTGGCGCGACGCGGGTCGCCTGTGATTGTCTTTCCATCCACAACAACATCAGATGAACCGTTTGCCCAATGGCCGTGTCCCAGTGAAAAACCGATGATGCCGGGTCGAATCCCTTCAATGACTTTCACCTCTCCGACCATCGGTTTCTTTACGCCATTCTTGAGATCCCACACTCCCTCGGCGTTGGACCTGGAAACAAACTTTACCTTCATCCCATCACTCAAACCGAGTCGGCTTGCATCAATAGAATTGACCAGCACGAAGTTCTGCGGCCGAATTGCACTCAGCCAGTAGTTTGTGATGGTTCGGCTCTTTGTCTGCGTGATATCACGAAATGTAATCAGGTGAAGATTAAAGCCATCCCGTTCGTCGGTGACTTCCTTGCCGGTCACATCGGCAATCGGGAGATACGTTGCCACAGGAAAGAGATTCTTTCCCGTGATTGCGGACTTCGCTTTGCCATATTTTTCCAGGTACAGATTGATAAGTTGTCCGTACTTGTTCTTGAACTTCTCTCCATCATAGGCCTTTTCGTAATCCTGGAAACGACCGCCGCGGTTGAGTACGTACACCACTTTCTTCCACCATTGTTCGCCGACGACCCTCTTCCATCGTTCAACATCAAAGACTGTCTTTGGCAGATGACGACGGGCTTGTTCGAATTGCTGCAACTCCCACTGGTCTGCATCGGGGACTTCGTCGCCCGGTTTGTCTCCGGCGGCGAGATTCGCCACCATCCTTAAGTAGAAATCTTCCTGCCGCACAAGGTCCATCCCTTCGCCCAGACCATTCTTGCCGAAACCGGGCAGTCCCAATTTCTCTGCGATGCCGAGAATCATCGTCTCCAACGAGATTGGCTGTTGTTCGCCGAAGACCGTAACACTCTCCGGTATCGGCGCAATGACCGGGTTGCGCACCGGCTGGGCTTTCTGCGGAATGCTCGGATGGCTGCCATGAAATTCCCACCGCTCCAGGTAAGAGAGGTCGGGAAAAATGTAGTCGGCGTACATAGACATCTCACCGATGGTGATGTCGCTTGCCACATACAGTGGAATCTTGTTCACATCGGATAGGATTTCAATGTTGGTTTGTCCCCCTGGCAAGGAATATGTGGCTGCTGCCATATATGAGAAAAGAATCTTTGACGAATACGGATATGCATCACCCATTGATGGAATAATCTCCTGATAAATATCGCTGGAAAACGGAAACCACTGTCGCTTTGCAGGATAGCCGTTGAAGATGGTGGACTCTTCGTAGTTCACCTCGTGGCGAATAGTGCTGATACCAAACGGACTAATCTTTTTGGGATGGAGTCTGGCGAAGTTAAACGGATGGCCTTCTTTGGAGCCGTCAATGGAATATGTACTCGCCTTTATCAGCCCGCCCTTCCAGTCAAAGTTGCCGATGAGTGCATTGAGCGTATAGACCGCTAACACGTTGTAGAAGCCGTTCGTGTGTTGTGAGACGCCGCGGTGCGGGTCGGCGACCGCTTTCTTGCCGTGAGATGTGAACTCTTGCGCCAGTTCAATAATGTCGTTTGCTCTGATTCCGCAAATATCAGCCCACTGTTCAATCGTTTTTGATGATGCACTCTCGTACACAATTTGTAAGCCCGTCTTCACTGCAATGCCACCGACGCTTGTGTTAACGAACAGGTCGCCGACCACAGGATTCTTCTCATCGTTCGGGTCGAATGCCACCGGCTTTCCGTCCTTCATCACGACGAAGGCGTCAAACTCCCATTCTTTTCCATCCTTGGTTTGCCGTTTCTCTTTAGGCGCAAGGTTGATTTCCGATGCGCGTAAGAACGAACCATCCTCCTTCACCAGCCAGGTGCCGTTCGTCCACGACTGTTCGCCGGCGGCGTTCGCTGCGGCTCGATTCGCATTCTGCAAGAACTTATCATCATAGCGTTTGTTCTCGATGATCCAGCGAATCATTGCCAGAGCAAATGCTCCGTCCGTGCCCGGTTTGATCGGTACCCACTTGTATGCTTTCGATGCGATCTTCGAGAATCGTGGATCGACGACGGCAATCTTTACTTTCTTCTCAACGAGATTCTTCATCAGCTTCTTGGCATGATGAGGTGGACCATATCCGCCTTCAATGTACGCTGAGCCGATCGCTAAAAGAAACTCCACATTGCTTGTGTCAGCCTGCCAGTAGAATTTCTGCCCGCCGGTCAACTTCCCCTCGGCGAACTGGTCGCTCATGGCTTTGCCCGTAAAGTAGAGCGAACCCTGGCAGACGGTCGTGTGCCCGTGTGCGTTGATGGAGCCGAACGAATCGCTGATGAAGCGCTTGATGAATTCTGCCCGCCCGGCTTTCAGTCTTCCCCAGATGAAACTCACCTGATTGTTCTTCGGACCGAGATCGGGATGATCCGGATCGATGAGCGTGTGCAGATGATTGGCAAACTTCTTCTTGAATTCTTCGACCGCCGCTTTCTTCTCCTCAGGAGTTTTCTTTTTCCGAATTTCTTCTATTGCCGAAGCCATCTCCTTTGCGACTTTCGGATCCCGAAGCGCGTAGAACTCCTTCAACCCTTGAACATGGCGATTCTCTTCTCCCTTGACATGCGAGAACAGCTTTCCGCCGTTGACAATCTCGCTGACCGCTTGCTCGAAGGAAATCGTTTTCCACTTGTTCTCGCCGCGCTTGCCGGCTCGCTTGAGGACTTTGACCAGGCGATAAGGATCGTAGGCCGTTTGAATGCCGGCTTGACCTTTCGGACAGAGTGAGCCGTTGATCTTCGTCGTCTCGTTCAGCGGGGTCTTGTACGGCAGGCTCGGGACAAACGTCCAGGGACTATACGGATTGCCTTCAATCTTCACCGCGACACCGTTGAGAACTTTCACTTTGATGCCGCAGCCGGTGTTGCATTGCAGACAAACCGAGCGCAAGATGTTTTCTGCTTTGGAAAGTTCGTACTCTTCGGCAGGGGAGAGCACGCCCGCCTCTGCTCTGGAAAAAAGGTTCTGTGCCCATTCCAGCTGGCTGAGTAATACGGCGCTACCGCCAAGGAACGCAGAGCTTTTGAGAAAACTACGGCGGGTACGCGGCGTTGATTTGCTACGAGTTCTGCCGGTAATTTCGTTGTTCATTATGCGGCCTCCTATGAATGACAAACCATGCATGTCTGTTCTGGTTCGTCATGCAGATAGTAAATCATCGGTTCCGCCCCGCTGGCGAGATTCAGGCGCACTGCTTTGTGGCGTTTGAGCAGTTTGGAGACGAGACTGTCGTTGTCATTGAGGTCGCCGAAGTGCATAGCCTGACCGGTGCAGGTTGTAACGCAGGCGGGGAGTTCACCGGCATCAATGCGTTGGGTGCAGAAGTGACACTTACGCGTGGTGCCTTTTGTATCTTTGCGAGTCCATCCAATTCCGTATTCCCTGAACGACCGTTTCTCGTATGGCTGGAGAGCGGGCGTGCCGTCGGTGTAGTTTTTTCCCTCATCGTACCACAGCGAGTACGGGTACGGGCACGCTTTGCTGGCAGCTTCAAAGACTTTCTTCCCCTTCATCTTCTTGTAGTGGATCACGACGATGCCATCCGGTCGCCGGGACATGGAACCGGGGATAACACGGTTAGCCGCTTCAATACACGGAGCGTTCTTACATTGCATGCAATTGGTCGGCATGAAGAAGCGGCGAAGTTCCGGGTAAGAACCATCCTCTACTTCCGCAACGGTACGATACCTGACGCCGGGAGGCAGATTATTCTCCGCTATGCAGGCGACAGCACACGCATTGCAACCGATACACTTGCGAATGTCAATTACCATCGCCCACTTCCGCTGCTTCATCGGCTTTTCCAACGCACGCTGAAGGTCATTGTGCATCGTGAGCATGTCGTTGCCCGGAGTACCGGTGACCGTTTTAGCCAAAAGGGTTCCCACTTCTTTTACTCCGGGAAGAAACGCTGTTGCAGCAACTGCGCCTGCTGCAACACCCGTCGTGCGCTTGAAAAAGGCACGACGCGAGAGCCTCTTCACGCCCCCTGTTGCGGTGTCCCTTTTTTCACTCATCTTCATCCCTCCAGCGCCCTTCCATCATCCATTCTGATACTCTGAAAGCACTGAGACAATGACTTCTATCAGAAATTTTCCTGACTTTCTGCAAAGGGGAAATGAATATGGATGAACCCTGTATGAAAAAAGAATCACTTTACACATTGTATTCAATTAGAAAAATGATTGATATCAGGATAAATCCAGGCGGAGAAGAGGGAAGGAGCCATCATCCCGAACGATATGAAAACCATTTTTCAAATAAAAACCCAGGGGTCCGGAGGGATTATTGGCGGACTTTTTACGGGCGAAAGTTTCAATAGCCTTCCATCCTTTCTTCCGAGCCATAGTAATGACTTCTTTCAGCATCGCTTTCCCGGTGCCCCGACGACGGAAATCCGGGTCGGGGATATACAGACAGCAAAGGAATAGAGCATCCGGATCCACCGGGCCGGCGGCATAACTCCAGATCTGGGGTGCAAACGAAGGGGGGCAGAATTGGGCAAACCCTACCGCCTGCCCTTCCTCATAAGCCAGCACACCACAGGAGTCTATTTCTTCAATCAGCCGGGTCAGGATTTCCTTCTTCCTCTCCATCGCTTTCGGGTCGCCACAGGTGGGGTCAAAATTCTGCGGGTCCTCCCAGTACAGGCAATACGGACAACGCCCCGGAATCTCACCCATCCGCTCCCCCGTCAGAGGAAGTATCTTCACTTCTTTCTCTGCCATTCCACTTCTATTATACCTGAATTGAGATGAACAAAATAAGTGAGCCGGAGAATGCCCAATTTTGCTTCTCCATAACCTGAATAGAATAAGTTACCTGGCAGGAGGAGAGGAGGGGAGGGAAGTCGGTTTGAGGTCTGTAGCACTCGTGCCCTTTCGTATGTGGAATTTGCTTGTAGAGGCAGGCACGAAGTGTATAGTTATCACTCCCATAACCAGCATCATATTACCATATACTAAAGATAAGTCAAGCGAGGGGACTTTTGGAGTCAATAGATACTGACCCGGTGATATAGAACATCACTTTTGGTGAAAAATAAGGGGGAAGAGATGAAGTGGATTAAGTATGAAACAGATAATAACGAGGGTCAGGCGAGGATATTTCGGGCGATGACCATCCGCTGAATCTCGGAGGTGCCCTCGTAGATTTCCGTTACTTTGGCATCCCGGAAATATCTCTCCAGGGGATACTCCTTAGAGTAGCCGATTCCGCCGTGAATCTGGATGGCTTTCGTGGTAACCCACATAGCGGTCTCGGAGGCAACCAGTTTCGCCATGGCACTCTCCGTGGTAAATCGCTCCCCTTTATCTTTCTTCACCGCTGCTTGATAAGTGAGGAGCCTGGCGGCTTCTATCCGGGTGTGCATTTCCACCAGCATCCACTGAATGGCTTGAAACTCTGCAATTTTTTTTCCGAAGGCTTCCCGCTGTTTGGCGTAATCTATGCTGGCTTCGTAGGCGGCTTCGGCGATACCGAGGGCTTGAGCGGCGATGCCAATCCGCCCCGCATCCAGGATGGTCATAGCGATTTTAAAGCCTTCTCCTTCTTCGCCGAGGCGGTTCTCCACGGGCAGGCGATAGTTGTCGTAATGCATTTCACAGGTATGGGAGGCACGAATGCCCAGTTTCGGCTCAATTTTACCGATTTCCACACCGGGGAGAGATTTATCCACGATGAAGGCAGAAACGCCCCGATGCCCTTTAGAGGGGTCTGTCATAGCGAAGAGAATCACATAATCCGCCTCCGCACCCGTGGTCACCCAGGATTTTGTGCCGTGAATGACATACACATCTCCATCCCGCACAGCGGTCGTTTGCATGCTGGCCGGGTCAGAACCCGATGAGGGTTCTGTAAGAGAATATGCCCCCAATTTCTCACCCCGTGCTATCGGCACCAGATATTTCTGCTTCTGCTCTTCCATCCCGAATTTTAGTAACCCATAACAAACGAGAGAGTTAATGCCAGAAAGAATAGCACCATGGGAGGCGCAGACTTTAGAGATTTCCTCCACTGCGAGGATATAGGAAACGGTGTCCACCCCGGCGCCTCCATATTCCTTCGGCACCTCCAGCCCCATCAGCCCCAACTTCCCCATCTTCTTCACCGTCTCGTAAGGAAACTCTCCGGCTTCATCTATTTTTGCGGCAATGGGGGCGATTTCCCGCCTCGCAAAATCCCGCGCCATATCCCGTATCATTTTTTGAACCCGCGTCAGTTCAAAATCCATTCCTCATCACCCACTCTCCATCCTACATAAACTTAATCAGGTTGCAAATGATGAAAAGAGATTCTGAATCAGCGAGCAGAAAAAATGGATAAGAATTTCTTCCACAACCGGCTGAGAGATTGCCAGATGCCTGGGGTCGGAACCGAATAAGCGGCCACAGTGTCATCGCCACAGGTATACAATACTTTACCGTCTCTGGAAAGAGCCATTTGCTGCCTCGCCACTGCAGGTTCTCTAAAGTGAAGGAGCGGTGCGTCTGAAGAGGAAAGCCTGTAGATGAAGAGCCGCGGTAAATATGGGTTTTCTCCGGGAATTACCTCAGGAGATTGGGGAACATAGTGCTTCGGAATGCGGTAAGAGAAACCGACGATGGATTTCTGGAAGTTCACCTCCACATCCAGCGCTGCCATGGGATGTGGAAAGGCACGATGAAGCACCGTATCCCCTTGGGGGTTGAAGTAGAAAAATCCGTCCCGCCCCAGCAGAGCAGTATCACCGTTTTCCAGCAGCTTCAATGCATGAACCTGCATTTTTTTTGTCCACAACACTTCGCCAGTTTCATCCATCAGAGAAAACAATTCCTGGCGGCCTGCAGGGCTTTTATAAGCCATCGCAAGGTAGCGACCGTTAAACTGAAATTGTCGGACATCCTGCAGAAGTTCATCGGGCAATGCATACCGAAGCGCACCCGTGTGGAGGTCAAAAGCCGACCTGAAAAGGAAGAAAGAGTCAGAAGCAATTGCCCATAGAGGGGCCGGATGAGTGGATACCGGCGAGGATTCTAAAAGTAGATTGCCTTTTTCATCATATATCCGTAACACCCAGGCATATTCAGAATCAGCAGAGGCTTCGCCGGTGAAGGTTTCTTCTTCTGGTTCTGGCGGCGGCTTCGCCACCAAAAGCCCTACCCTCTTTCCCTCCGGACTCCATTGTGCATTCCAGAAATAGTCCCCCTGTTTTTCCTCCCATACTTTGATGGCCTTACCCGCAAAGTCGAACAAAATGGCTTGAGAGCTTTCCTCGGTAAAACCATAGACCACAAAATATGGGGTGGCTGGTGAAACAGCCCATCCGAAGATTCCCTCCAGGGCTGGCAAAATCTGATTTACAGGCGACCCCTGGCTATTTAAGACTTCCACTCTTGTAGTCTCTCTTAATAGAAGCACAGAGGATGTCCCGCTCGCCACACATTCCTGTATCTTCTCTTCTACCTCCTTAGTCCAAAGAGGCGGGGGCGCTTCGGTAGATAAAGTCAACAGAGTGAGGAGAATCATCACGGGAAACCACACCGTTTTCCCACTTATTTCCTTTTCCCTTAAGCAGTGAGAAAAAGATTTCACAGAATGCTCCTTCTCATTTTGTTTTCTTCCACAACTGTATTTTACCGAAAAAGGAGAAGAGATTAAACCATATATTGCCCCAGGAGGAGGCGAATGGAATTCAGGTGTTCCTGCTGATGCTCCAGGGCACGACGAAGAACTTTTCGCGGTGTCCAGATTTCTCCGGAATGCACCCGCTCTACTCCAGTCCGGGAATCCGGCAATCCCTGAAACCTGCTGATGAGGATTTTTTGAGAATAGTGCAGTCGCTCCACAGCATCCGCAGGTTGGGTATTGTAGAGGCTGGAAGATGGAGTTTCATCCAGCCTCGTCACATACCAGAGTTCTGCTCCAGCAATGTGTTCCAGGGTTTCGCGTAGACACCGTTTCCCCTTTTCCGGGCGCCAGACATACACTTCTTTTGGGATTCCCGCAAGTAGATGAAAGAGTTCTGCTCTGGCATAGCTATGCCAGCGTAGATACTGTGTGATTTCTACCGAAGAGAGGGGGGTTTTATCGGGGGCGAAGGTGGCGTTGATTTCATACCCTCCTTCATTCCTGGTGTAGAAACGCTCCGCCACCACAATTCTGCGAGGCGGAGGAAAGTCTGAAATCTCTTCTCCATATTTTCTCAGGAATGTCAGATATCGTTCCACATCATCCCGGGCTTTTTCCTGCACATCTAATTCAAACTCTCCTTTCGTGACGCACCCTAATAAAATGAGAGTATGAGCGAGAATCCATCGCCCCTCATAACCGAATTCCAGATAGGATTGATATTCTCCTTCCGGCTGTGAGGTCATACGCATTGATTATAGCAGAAGAATAAAAGGGAAGCCTAAAGAAAAAGGGCGAGACGGCGGAGGGCGGATAGTTTTTCCGCTTGCCCAACCCGAGCCCGTGATATGGCTTCTTGCAGATAAGTGAGCGTCGCCCGGTAGGTGTCCCGGTCCACCGGATAGGGGTAGCCATCTTTCCCACCATGAGCGAAGGAGAAGCGTGCAGGGTCTTGATAAGACACGGGTGAACCGTGGATGATTTCTGCCACCAGTGCCAGAGCGCGGAGGGTCTTACCTCCTACCCCTGGCATTCCTAACAGCGTCTCAAAGGTCTCGGGCTGTCTTTCATAGGTGCTCAGAAGGATGGAGTGCAACCGATGAGGATGTATGTCCTTCAGGAAAACAGAATGTCGCGCTGGCAAGGAAAGCTCTTTACACCGCTGTATTTCCCGGATAATTTTATGGGGCTTCTCATGGGAAAGCAAAGTAGAAACCTGACGGGCAGAGGTGCTGTCTAAGGCCACGAGGTTGAGAGCGATTCCCCGGGCATCACAGCAGATGGCTTGATGCGGTTCGCACACAAAATCATTCACCGATTCACCCAGCCAGTGATACCGGCGGGCATAGAGGGTTTGTTCATTCATTCCCTGCTGAATGACGCACCAGTTCCCCCGGGCATCAAAGAAAAAAGAATGATGGTAGATAGAATAGCCATCCTGCACGGCGGCTGAGTCTACCTTTGCGGCCATCCGGCTGGCATACACCAGGGGTTCGGCAGATAGTCCGATTTGTTCACCAATCCTTTCTATCTCCGATGGAGTTTTCCTGGAGACGGCGCCCTTGCCTCCTGCGGCAAACACCTTCAGTTCACTTCCTGCCTCTTTTAAAGCCTCTTTGAGCGCACCACAGACGGTGGTGGTCACACCAGAAGAATGCCAGTCAAAGCCGAGAACACTCCCGAAGGCTTGAAACCAGCAGGGGTCCGAGAGCCGGCGAAAAAATTCTGCCGACCCATACTCCACCACAAGAATCCAGGAGATTTCCCGGGCAAGCACAACCATCTTTTCAAACAGCCATCTCGGCGCTTTCCCGTAATGCAGCGGAAGATTCGCATGACCTGTTTTCATTTTCTGATTCTTTCCATACAATTATTTTATTCGGAAAGGAAAATCCTTACAACCAGGGGGCGAGATGAATCGTCGTTTGATGTGAAAGAGAGGTATTCGGGTTCCCCGTTTTTTCTTCTTGAAAACTTTAAAATTTTTTCGTAGGATTTTTTGAAGGCGATGAGGAATGGATTTTGAACTGACGCGGGTTCAAAAAATGATACGGGATATGGCGCGGGATTTTGCGAGGCGGGAAATCGCCCCCATTGCCGCAAAAATAGATGAAGCCGGAGAGTTTCCTTACGAGACGGTGAAGAAGATGGGGAAGTTGGGGCTGATGGGGCTGGAGGCGCCGAAGGAATATGGAGGCGCCGGGGTGGACACCATTTCCTATATCCTCGCAGTGGAGGAAATTTCTAAAGTCTGCGCCTCCCATGGCATCATCATGTCTGTGAACAATTCACTCGTTTGCCACGGCCTGAATAAATTTGGCACGGAGGAACAGAAACAGAAATTTTTAAGGCCGTTAGCCAGCGGAGAAGCGCTGGGAGCTTACTCCCTGACCGAGCCCCAATCAGGCTCTGATGCGGGGAATATAAAAACTCTCGCCGTTCGTGAGGGAGATGAGTATGTTATTAATGGGCTGAAATCGTGGGTCACCAGTGGTTCAGCCGCAGATTATGTGATTCTATTTGCCACCACAGACCCGACGAAAGGACATCATGGCGTTGCCTCCTTTATCGTGGATACGAAACTCCCCGGTTTAACCATCGGTAAAGAAGAGCCTAAACTCGGCATCCGCGCCTCTGCCACCTGCGAAATGAGGTATGAGAACTACCGTCTCCCTGTAGAAAACCGTCTGGGGCAGGAGGGGGAAGGGTTTAAGATTGCCCTGGCAATCCTGGATGTGGGTAGGATGGGCGTTGCCGCTCAAGCCCTCGGTATCGCCGAAGCCGCTTACGAAGCCAGCATAGATTACGCCAAACAGCGGGAAGCCTTCGGGAAAAAAATTGCAGAGTTTCAAGCCATTCAGTGGATGCTGGTGGAAATGCACACCC
>JBBIMK010000008.1:0-69496 GCA_037444445.1 bacterium
CGTAAGGCTGAACCGCCAGAAGTTCCAGAAAGGCTTCACTCCTGTTGCCATCTTCTTTCACCTCCGATAGACTTCCAGGCCACCATCATCCTACTACATTGAAGGGGGAAAGTCAAATGGGGGGGTGAAATCCCGCTTCTTATCACGGGAGGAGGCGAGCTCCTCCCCTACATTTTTTTTCTTACTTTTCCAGCGGGGTGAGGGGGTGAAATCCCGCTTCTTATCACGGGGTGTGGCGAACCCGAAGTCGCCTGAACTCTTCCAGAACCGAGCGGTTCATCACCACATTCATTTTCAGCATAGACGCATAATTTGCCATAGGCAAATTGATGACGCCTTTCTCCAGCCACAGGGATTGGGCATCCCGTGCAATAGCGGATTCAATGAGAGACTGGGTAATGTCGGTGCTGACCCCGAATATAACCGCCATATCAACCTTCGTTCGTAAAGGCAAACCCCAGAAGGAGGCATACACCTTGAACCCCAGAACTTCTTGCCAGGCATAAAGTGGGTTGATAAGGAAAAGCGAGTATTTTTTCTTCAAAAGAAACTGGATGGTTCTGTAGCTATCACTATGGGGACTGGTGGAAAAGCCCACCACAGCAATGTGATGGGAAGTTTCTAAAATTCCACGGATTTCTTCATCCGAATCACAGAAGGGCATAAGATCTCACTTTTGAGTGGAAAACCAGTTGGATTCTGGCGTGGCGGATTTGAATTCCAGGGTGCCTGTATTGAGAATATACTTTTCAGGCGTCAGAGAAAATGGTTCCGGTGGATTGGATAAATGGATGGGGAAATCGTGCCGAAAGCCTTTGTCGTATAACAAAATCGCCAGAGCATACCTTCCGAATCCCATTCCCTGAATGTTAAAAGTTCCATCAGGTTTCAGGGGGAAGTATCGGACCAGAAAAGAGGCGGATGGATTCACCAGTTCAGGAGGCAAAACACGGGATACACCCACAAACGCATTAGCAGAGAGGAGTTCATCAGGATTCAGGGCTTCTGGAGGAAAGAGCAACCTTCCCTGGATGCCTCCGATGCTCCGCTCATCCGAGCCAAAGGTCGCCTGGAGATGTTCCACCTTTTGTTTCCATTCTTCCAGCGGATAAGTAGAACCAAGAGCCGCATTCACTCGCTGGATATTTCGCTTCATATTTTCCCACTCCTCTTTCGTTTCTTCCGTTTTGTTTCGGCTTGAGAAAAGGAGTAAAACCTGAAAGTGAAGAGCGGGTGAAAAATCCTCAACGGTAGGAGCGATGAATCGAAATTTCTTGAATTCGTCATCTGATAGAAAGGGGTCATACAGAGCCGACTGGAGAGCCAGGGAGTAAAAGGGTTGACGGGGGGAGAAGGCCCGAATTTCCGCCCATTTTAACAAAGTCTGGCGAACCCTCGGCGGATTCATCACATATCTTCGCAATTGCTCTGCCTGCGTGGCAATCTCCGCCGGAACATACAGGGCAATTGAACCCGGTAATTCTGCGTAGAACATTCGGGAAGCCAGTTCCCGGTCCATAGAAATGTCCAGAACTTCACCTTTTCCACCCGTGAACAAGCGCCCTACCGCCCGGTTTCGTTCATAGGCTTCTCCATCCGCTGGAACGAAAACCTTGATGTCAGGAATCTCCATCGCCCTCGGCACAGGCATAGGCTTTAGTAATGCCGGTGGGAGATAAATCAAAACAGTCGAAATAATAACGATAGAGAACAACAGGGAAAATAAAGAACGAAATGCACGAAGTTCAATCCAGAAGAATAATACGCCGAATAAACAGACTGCCATAAAAAGAACAACAGGCGCCACAAGGGTAAATGGATTCAGCGGATACTGAAGGAGCCCACCCAGAGCCTGCCGGTAGAAAAGAAACTGTAACATGATGAACTGAAATAGGAAAGTTAGAATGCCTCCTGCAGTATAAAAAGGGTGAAGGGGTTTGCCGGTCTCTGCCTGTTTAGCCCTCACGACTTGCTGAATCAAGAGAAGAGAAATCAGCATCTTGAGCCCGCCCATCCAAAAATATGAGAAAGGGTAAGAAACATAGGCTTTTTCTATGGCCTCCCGGGGAGCCCTTAAAATCCCGAATAAAATTGGCGAAAAAATACCTGTAAACTGAAGCAGATAAGCCAGCAGAATGAGAAAAAGATGAAAAAGGGAGAATCGGCCTTTCCGAAAGATGAGAGAGCGAGAAAGAAATATCGTAAGCCAGCCAGTGATAAGGGCGCCGGGAACCGCCAGCCACTTCATAAGTTCCGTATAAGGGAAAAGGTGAAAATAATAAAGAAGGAGGGTATAGAAGAGCCCCCCGCTAAAGCGATACACTGCGGAAGGAAGTTCAGGAAGAAGGTGTGAAGGATAAAAAAAGAACGAGGTCAGAAAACCCGTGAGAACGGAAAATAAAAGCAAAAAACCCCCGGCGGTGATAACCAGCAGAAGTTTCCTCATTGCATACCTTTATTATGATACTATAATTGAAAAGGAGAGACAGAAAAGGAAGCGAGCCTCATCCTTCCACCAGCCAGTTTACCACCCTCTGGTATGATGAATGTATCATTTACGGGTTTATGCCGGCCGGGCTCTTTTATACCTATGATGTCGTTCCAGCGGAATAATCACTGAAATGTGACACAGTGGTTGCTGAAACTCTTTATGGATTTTAGAGTTTAATAACGGTGAGGTGATGGGAAATGTCCCAACAAAAATCTTCGGAATCTCTCCGCGCTCCTGCGATTGAGGGGCGGGATGAAGGGTGGAGAAGACGGGATTGGATAGGAAGAAAGGGAATTTTCACTGCATTACGGATTGCGGGGGAGATGGGGCTTCTCCTGATAGGAATAGGGGGGGCCTTTGCCTTGCAGGGTGCCATCGGGCGGTGGGGAACTCCACCGCTTTTAGAAGGTGTGGAAATCATCAAGGATGTGGAGTATGGCAGGGTGGGAGGAGTTTCGTTGAAATTGGATATATATAAGCCGAAGGGCAGTAAGGCACAGGGCGTTTCTGAACAGCCGGCAGTGGTCTGGATACACGGCGGTGGCTGGCGAAGCGGGGATAAATTTCCTGCTCCCGTTGCCGCACAATTGGCTTCCGCCGGCTTCTTTGCGGTGAGCATCAACTACCGGCTGAGTGGAGTAGCCACTTTTCCTGCGGCGGTGGAAGATGCGAAATGCGCCGTCCGCTGGCTCCGGGCAAATGCAGGAACATATCATGTGGACCCCAATCGGATAGGCGTGGGTGGGGGCTCGGCTGGCGGGCATCTTTCTTTGATGGTGGGTTTGACGGATGAAAAAGCACACCTGGAGCCAAAATGGTGTTATGATGGGGTATCCAGCCGGGTTCAAGCGGTCGTCTCCTATTTCGGCCCCACGGACCTGACCCGTGGAGTGGAGAACGCTCCCGGGGCAAATGAAAGCGTCCTGATGGCTTTCCTTGGGGGCACTCCATCGGAAATACCGGATGCATATAAAAAGGCAAGCCCGATTACTTATGCCAGCAAGGATGACCCGCCTGTGCTGATGATTCACGGAGAAAACGACTCCGTCGTCCCTGTCTCTCAATCAGAGATTCTACTGGACGCACTGGCGAGTGTCGGAGGGGATGCAAACCTCATCCGGGTGAAGAATGCGGGGCATGGCTTTCGCTCTGCGCATATGCAAACCATACAGCCCTCCTTGCAGGAAATTCATCAGGAAACGCTTTCTTTCTTCCAGCAACACTTAAACACTTCAACTCCGAAACTTTCTAATCCATTCACTTCTCCTCTTCCCAAGCCTTCCCCTACAAGACTCCCTAATACTCCCAACATACTGTTCATCCTCTCCGATGACCAACGGTGGGATACCCTCGGGGTTTACGGGAATCGTTCTATCAAAACTCCAAACATAGATAGCCTGGCAAACAGGGGAGCCCTATTCACAAACGGGTTCGTGGCGGCGCCACTCTGCTGTCCATCACGAGCCACCTTCCTCACCGGTCTTTACCCGCATCAAACTGGCATCCTCACTAATGGAAGAGGGCAAACCACCATCCCGAAAGGTGTGAAAACGGTGGCGGAGTATCTGAATCAAGCGGGCTATATTACAGGGTTTGTGGGCAAGGCACATCTGGATGGTGGGCCGTATGCCTGGGGTTTTCAGGAGGCGCCTGTGTATCTCCCCGGCGGCGGGTCCCGCCACGAAAACCCGATGCTGGTGGTGAAAGGCTCTCCGCAATCATTGCCCGGCAGGGTCCGCCAGAATAGCGATTTGGAAGATGAGTATTACTCATCTCCCGGGGAACCCCAGAAGGTGGAGGGGCTGATAACCCCGATTTTTGCCGATGCGGCCATTCAATTTTTGGAGAAGCACAAAAACGACCGCTTCTTCCTGTGGCTGGCAACCACCGCCCCTCACACGCCGTATTATAACGACCCGAAGTTCCCTTATGACAGGGATCACATCCTCCCGCCCCCCGGTTTTCCTGAACCTCTCCTCAGCAATGCCGACTGGGCAGGCTACTACTCCACCATCAGCCATCTGGATTATCACCTCGGAAGAGTGCTTCAAAAATTGGAAGAATCAGGACTGGATAAAAACACTGTGATAATCTTTACCTCTGACAATGGCTTTATGATGGGAAGCCACGGGCTTCAGGGGAAATCTGTTTGGTATGAAGAATCCATCCGGGTTCCCTGGATTATGGTATGGAAGGGGAAAATCAGCCCGGGCACCGTGGTGTCTGCCCCGGTGGAAGCCGTAGACTTCCTTCCCACCGTGCTGGAAATCGCAAATATTCCAGTTCCAGACAAGTATGAAGGAATCAGCATCCTTCACAGCCTCGTGATTACACCTGGAAAAACCCGTGATACCGTCTACAGCGAGGTAAAGCAGGGTGGAAAAAGGCGAAAAGGGCTGGGGCGTCTCCCGGGCATTGAGGGTGGTCGTCACTGGCAGATGGTTCGGACGGAAGAGTATAAATATGTCTGGTTCAGCGACGGAAGCGAAATTTTATATGACCTGAAGAGCGACCCGAAAGAAACCCAAAACCTGGTCCAGAACCCCTCTTATGCCAGGGTTCTCAAAGATATGAGAAGCCTCCACAAGGAGTGGATGGAGAAAACGCCATCTTTTCAGTGAGCAAGCGATGAAGAGAAAAGTGATATAATGGTAAATTGGAATATGGAAGAAGAACAGAATAAAGGAAGGAAGAAAGAGGGTGCAGGGAGCATTTTCAAGAGCGTGCTATATGGGATGGCGAGCCATGGGAATGTAACTTCCGCCCTGCGCACTCGCATGTATTTAGAGCATCTTTTTATGTTCATCACCCTCGGAGATATGCTGGGCATCCCGGTCCTCCCTCCTTACTATTCTCTCCGCATCCTTCCGTATGTAGTGCCCAACATCAAATCCTGGAAGCAGAGAGTATTCAAAGAGCGGGACTTCACCGACGCCATCTATTAAAGAAACTTTCACACTATTCATAGAATCCTTCTCCCTGGTAAAAGTCAGGGCGATTATAATAAAAGATTGGAAAAGAGGTGGGAAGAACCTTTATGGAAAAAATTCGTGTGGTGATTTACGGGCTGGGGGAGATGGGAAAGAGCATCGCTCGCCTGCTACTGGAGAAAGAAGATTACGAATTAGTGGGAGCAATAGACATTGACCCCAGGAAGGTAGGACGGGATTTAGGCTCCATTCTCGGGGTTCGCAAAAAATTCGGAATCCCTGTATCCCAAAAACTGGAAGAAGTTCTGATACACCGTCCGGAAGTGATTATTCACGCCACTGTCTCTCTACTGTCGGAGGCTGCGGAGCAAATCCTGGCATGCGTGGACTCTGGCGCTGATGTGATTTCCACCTGCGAAGAGCTGGCATACCCCTATAGCAAATATCCGGAACTGGCGGATAAATTACAGCGACAGGCAAAGGCGAAAAGAGTGTGCCTTCTCGCAACTGGAATCAACCCTGGATTCGTTATGGACACCTTGCCCCTTCTCCTGACAGCAGCCTGTCAGAAGGTAAAAAGCGTCAGGGTATGTCGTGTGGTGGATGCCGGGCAAAGGCGCCCGTCTCTTCAAAAGAAAGTGGGAGCGGGCCTCTCATTCAAAGACTTCTGTCAACAAGCAAAAGAAGGAAAAATCAAGCATCACGGGTTACCTGAATCCACCGCTCTCATTGCTGAGGAACTGGGATGGAAACTCAGCAAGATTCAGGAAAGAATGCGCCCTGTCATCGCTGAAACTCCCGTAAAAACCCGATATGTGGTTATGAAAAGAGGGCAAGTGCTGGGAGTTCAGCAGTTTTGCACGGGATTCGTTGATGGGGAACCAAAAATTCAACTGAAACTCCAGATATCTGTGGGGGTGAAAAAACCCTGTGATGAAATTCTCATTGATGGCCTTCCACCGATTCACATAAAAATTCCCGGGGGGATACACGGCGACCTGGCAACGCCCGCCATCGTCGTGAACTCTATTCCCCAGCTTCTCTTTACTCCACCGGGATTATATAACGCTACCGACTTCCGCATTTATTTTCAACCTGCAAGATTTTTCTCCGAACTGGCCTCTGAAAAAAAATGGCGCAGAGCCTGGCGTGGTTAAACGGATTGTTTCTGAATCTTGAAAACGCAAAGATTTCTGTGGAAGACCGGGGCTTTCAGTTTGCCGACGGAGTCTATGAGGTGATACGAGTTTATCACGGCAGACCCTTTCTGGCAGAAGCACACCTCAGCCGACTCCAGCGGAGCGCCTCCGCTATTGAACTCCCCCTGCCACTTCCGGAAGAAGAACTCAAAAGAATAATGATGGAACTTCTTCACCGAAGTGGATTGGAAGAGGCTGAGATATATATTCAAATAACCCGGGGCGTTATGCCCAGGGACCACCGAATTCCTGATAGAATTCAACCCACAGTGGTGATGACCATTCGCGCACCGCGAATCGTTCCCCCTGAGATCCGCACCCATGGAGCAAGAGCCATCACCACCACCGACGAGCGGTGGGGGCGGTGCGACATCAAATCCATCGCTCTTTTAGCCAACATCCTCGCCCGCCAGAAAGCCCATCGCTCTGGCGCTTACGAGGCTATCTTCATCCGAAATGGCTATGTCACCGAAGCCACCAGCAGTAATGTCTTCCTCTATGACGGCTCCGCCCTGCTGACCTCTGTGGCTGACCATCGCATCCTCAACGGTATCACCCGTCAATGGCTTATCCAGTTAGCGAAAAATCTCGGGTACACTGTAAAAGAACAAGACATTCCACAGGACGCCCTATACACCTCCCGGGAAGTTCTCCTCACCGGCACTATCACAGAAGTCCTCGCAGTGGTGGAAATTGATGGGCAAAAAGTGGGAGAGGGAACTCCCGGCAAAGTTTTCCGGGACCTGTATAGCGCCCTCCATTCTTCCTTACCCGGTTAAACGATGTCTGCTTTATCTTTCCGAACTCCGGTTCTTAACGAATGCTCGTGAACACGCCGGGAATCCAGGATATGAATCACGCGTAACCCTCTCTTCATCAGGGCATCGGCAATAAACCGGCGATGACATCGGAACCATAGAAGTTCCGCACACATAACCGCTACAGAACCAGACTCCTGGTTTGCCAGCCGAATCAATTCCTCCAGCCCTTTCTTAAATATCGGTGTTTTCGTGTGCTTCACATATCCTTCCTTCCGGTATCCCCCCAGGCCCTCCCCCATCCACAGGTATTGAATGCCAGCCTCTTGAAGAGCCATTTTAAGAGTTTGCTTCTCAAACTGGGGATTCTTCCGGCTCAGGGGAAACCGACGAACATCCACCAGCCGACGAATGCGATAGTGTTTCAGCAAATCCACGAACTCACGGATAGGATGCGTTGAATGCCCGATTGTATAAACAGCCGCAACAGGGAATGCCTCCAGAACCCTTCCGTGATGATACTTCCTTTCCTTCCTCACCTCATAGATATAATAACTCAGAAGTTGATTTCAATGCAGAGGACAGCCTGGCGTTGTCCTGTGCATTCTCATCAATTTGATATACTCATCTTATGGAAAAAGGATGAAAAGTTTTGAACGATTCCTGAGGGAAAAGATTCTTACAGGGAAAGGAGAATTTCAAAAGGTTTATGGACAAAAATTGAAAACGGGGAAGCCTATGATTCAAATTCTGGTGGCTGAAGGATATATCCAGCCGCAAGAATTAAAAGGGCTCCTCTGCCAGTACCTGGAAGAAGTGGAGAATGAGGATGAAGAACGAATCATCGCAAAGATTCTAACCCGGGACCACCTGTTACCTGAAGTGAAACTGAAAGAAGCCGGCGAGCAAGCCGCCGGCGAGCAAAAATCCCTTTACGAGGTATTAAAAGAGAATGGACAACTGGACGACTCACTTCAGGCTCAATTGAACCAGAAAATCAAGGAAGAAATGTTGAAAGAGATAGACCGGTGGCAGGGGCATTTTATCTTCCTCTCGGATAGCACATGGAAAGAAGGAGAGGTGAAGCGAGCCCTTTCCCAATTTAAGGCATACGGGCTTCCATCCCTGCTTTCCTGGCTTGTGCTGAAGAAATATGTGACCCAGGAGGAATGGAATACTGCCTGGGAAGAAAGGCAAAAAACAGGGCGTTCTATGGTTTTTACCCTGTTAGAAACAGGATATCTGACACCGGAAGAAGCAGAGAAAGCCATGCGTTCCTACGGGCAGTTTGGACAGTTCATAGCGCAGTCGCTCGACGAGTGGAGAATTCACTTCATCGACCGCTATGATGACTGGTGGGCTTTCACCATAGCCTGGGCCCCCTTCACCCTGCACGGCTGGTGAACCCACACAATCCTACTCCCTTCTCATTAGAGACTGAGCCAGTGGGTGCCGAAAAGAATCTGCAAGAAGAAGAGGATAAAAAGAATCAAAAGCAAGCACCCGCAGGCACAGCCGGTGCAAGAACATCCTCTCCCCCATCCGAAGCGGTTCTGAAGCCAGTCAAATACCGCTGTCAGCAAGAATAACTTCAGGAGTCCTACCAGGCAACCCGGCCTCTTTTCCCTCATTTCATTACCCTGCTTAATCCTATCACACCCTCTGCCTTCAACTCTGATTCTTCACATCTTTTTGCATCTATGTCATTGTGTTATAATGGAAAGGTTATGGGAGTGAACAGAGCCTGCACTGTATGAAAAAAAATAAGTTGCTCCTCCAGGCGGGTCAAATTGGAATGGTGACACTTTTCTTTCTTTCTGCACCTGTAAACGAATCTCTCTCTGCTCTGGAAAAAGGGAAGACCGCCTATCGGGCTGGGGAGTTCCAACAAGCCCTTCAATTTTTTGAGATGCATTTGAAAGACCATCCATTAGATGCGGAGGCTTTCCGCTGGAAGGGGACAGTGGCTCTTCTGATGAATGACCTGACGACTGCCGAAATCGCCTTCCAAAAGGTCATCCATCGCCAGCCCCAGCATAAAAAAGCCAAAGAGGATTTAGCCCTGGTGTATTATCGTCAGAACCGGTTTTCAGAAGCCTCCACACTCCTGACGGAGATTGGGAAAAGCATTCGGAGTGCCCAGCTGGCGAGTTTTCAAAACGACCCACCATATCAAATCTCTGGCTCCTATACGGAAGTGCCCTTCCTTCAAACCAATCCGTTGCCCGTTGTAACGATTCGGGTCAACGACAGCAACCCCATAGAAGTTCTGCTGGATACGGGCACTTCCGAACTGGCGCTGGACGCTGAACTGGCGGAGAAACTTGAAATACAAAAATTCGGAGCTGGAGAAGGCATTTTCGCCGGCGGTCAAAAAGCCTCTTTTGTATACGCCCGGGCTGAAAAGATTGAACTCGGTGACCTCACCATCCGTCGGGTCCCGATTCAACTTTTGTCCTTCAAACACATCTCTTCCGTTTTCCCCAATCACACTATTCAAGGCTTCATCGGAACAGCCTTTCTCTACCCATTTATCCCGACGATAGATTATCCCGCCGGCAGGCTTATCCTGAGGCGAAAATCCAGCGCCGGCGAACTCCCTCTCTCTCCGCTTGAGGGCTCAAAAGTGTATATAATACCCTTCTATCTTGCCGGCGACCATTTCATTCTAACAAAAGGGGATGTGAACGGAAAATCTCCGGGCTTTTATGTGATAGACACAGGATTAAGCCAAGGAGGATTTGTCGGAACGGAACAGACTCTTACAGAAGCAGGAATTTCCATAAAGGAGGAAGAAGTCAAGAAAGGCATCGGGGGCGCACCGGTAGAACCGTCTCTTGCCGTTTTCCCCTTCACTGTAGATTCCCTCTCCCTCGGCGGTGCGACAGAAAAAAACATTCAGGGCTTTTTCGGCTTATTCCCACCCTCGCTGGAATATGCTTTCGGATTTCGCATTCACGGGCTGATTTCCCACGAATTTTTCAAGCCTTACCGGGTAACCTTAGATTTTGAACGGATGCAACTGAGGTTAGAAAAGCCCGTCGGAGTGGAGAAAAGTTGAGAAAATCCTACAAAAGGTCTGGCACTCGTTCCTCAATAAGCCGAACATATTCTTTATACATACATCGGTTTTGAACCACTTTCAAGCCCGCTTGCTTCGCTCTTTCCGCTGATTCTGGATGTTCAATCCCTTCTTGCATCCAGATAACTTTCACATCGCCTTTTTCTTTCACCCGCCTTAGTACATCCTCCACAATCGCTGGCACGGCTTCTGAGGGGCGAAAAATCTCCACAATCTCCACCGACTCAGGAATCTGTGAGACGGATGGATACGATTTCATCCCGAGGATTTCATCCGTAAAGGGGTTTACCGGGATGATGTGATACTTCTTGCTCATCAAAAATTTGGGCACCTTTCGGGCAGGCTTGGTTAAATCACGGCTCATTCCCACGACTGCTATTCGCTGATAAGTCGTGAGTATTTGTTTAATCTCTTCATCTCTCATTCGGGCGTCATCTCCTTCAGAAGGGCTTCCAGCCCGTTCAAAAATTGCCGGGCATTTTCCATCACAATCTTCTCCAGCATGCTATCCAGCAAAGGGCCACCGATGGGAAGCCCCAAATCGTAGTCAATTTGCAAAGTTGTTTTCGTTCCCTCGGGATGTTCTTCAAAAGTCCAGGAACCACGATACAGTTTGAAAGTTCCCTCTACCTGCTCAAAGGCGCAGAGATGGGCGGAGTCATCCCACCGGTCCACTTCTGTCCACACCACATCCCGAGTCATCCCCATAATTTGAATTTTCCCGTGCCAGCGGGCTTTCGTCATTTCTGGAGTTTGCTTCAGAACTTCTATCTTTGTGAGATTAGGGATATATCGGGCAAGGGCCTCCGTCTGCTTAGCCGAGGAATAAACGACTTCCAGAAGGAATGGGAAAATTTTTTCCACCTTCACCTGATGCATTTCTACCACCAATCCTCTATTCTACCAATTCTCCCGCTATATAGCAATTATCCCGCAATCTCCCCGGTGACATCTCACCGTAATTTTCCCTTCCTTCCATCGCAGTGCAGGGCGAGGTCCCGGTATAACCCATGGGGATTACCCTGGGGTCAACGAGCATATCCCCTGCCATTGGAGAGGAAAGAGAAAAAACGGTATAATAAAGATGATAGGGAGAAGGAGGATGAAGTTATGAAGGATGTGAAGGGCGAAGCGAAAAAGAAGGAAACCCAGGGAAAGGAGACAGCACCAGAAACCGGTAAGAAACCCTGGATGGGTTCCGTGATGTGGATTACCGCCACAGCCATTTTGTTGGCATTAGTGATGGTGGCTATCAGCGTCTGGAGTGCGACTCAAAAGGGCTCACTAAATGTTACCACACCCCTGACTGTAGAGAGGCATGGTAATGAAAAGGGGTCACCTAACGCTCCGGTGGTTGTGATAGAATATGCGGATTTTCAGTGCCCCGCCTGTGGCTATGTGGCACGACTCATAGAGCCCCAGGTAGACAGGGAGTATATCGCGACGGGAAAAGTTCGCTGGGTGTACCGTCATTTTCCCATTCTGGGCCAGGAATCTGAATGGGCTGCCCAGGCTTCACGCTGTGCCCAGGACCAGGGAAAGTTCTGGGAATACCATGACCTCCTGTTTCAGAATCAACGAGGGGAAAACATCGGCACCTTCAACATAGACAACCTGAAAAAATTTGCACAATCTCCCCGCTTAAATATGGATATGAAGGCTTTTAACGAATGCTTTGATACGGGTAAATATGTGAAGGCTGTTCAAGATGAGGGCATTGAAGGGAGAATGAAAGGGGTTTCCTCCACTCCCACCTTTTTTATCAACGGCTTAGTTTACCAGGGTGCTCCCCGAACCTATGAATCCTTCAAGGGAATGCTGGAGGATGCGCTTCGGAATGCGGGCGCCGCAGGGACGGAAAACGAGTCAGCGGGTTGAGAGACCTCTGGGGCAAATTCATTCTGCTTCTTTCTTTATTCGGGCTGGGGATTTCCACTTATCTTTCCTATAAATATCTCACTCATTCTACCATCGCCTGCTTCGGTGGTGCGAAGGGATGTGAAACCGTCCAGTTCAGCCCCTATGCTTATGTTCTCGGAATCCCGGTTCCTCTCCTCGGCGTGGCTGGTTACCTTCTCTTGTTACTTTTTTCCCTGGTCAGGCTCTGGGGAGGCACCCCCAAATCGCAGAAAATCCTTGCCAGCCAGGCTCTTTTTGCTTCCTCCCTGGTGGGAACTCTCTATTCGGCTTATCTGACCTACCTGGAACTTTTCGTCATTTACGCTATCTGCACCTGGTGTGTGCTTTCCGCCATCATTATGACCCTAATTTTTCTCCTCTCCATTTCTCTGTTGAAAACTTAAAATGGGGTAAAATATGTGCTATCATTTCGTAGTGGAGGTGTCATAATTTTATGAAAATGAAGGAGACGGGTAAATGGGTCGGTTTAATTCTTTGCCTCACCTGGGCGATTTCCTGCGGTGGCGGTGGGGGACTGATATCCACAACACCCGGGGAAGAATTGGTGGCATCCATCCGTATTCTATCCCCCCTCTCCGGCACCAGCCTGAGTGGCATTTCTTCCATTATTGTGGAAGTTATAGATGCTCAGGGGAACACTGCCTCAAGAGTGGATTTATGGATGGGCACTCCCGGTCTACCGGTTTCCATGGTTCCCTATGAAAATTCACATTTATGGATGTTCCAATGGGATACCACCGGGTATCCCAACGGTGCAGTGAATCTCGAAGTAAAGGCGTATGGGAGGCGGGGCTCTCTTCTGACCCCTCAGGAGCCGGGCTTCACCCGGGTGGTCGTCAATATCTTGAATGCTCCTACTGGAGGGGGTGGACAGGTCAATCACCCTCCCGTGATTCTCCGTGCGGGGGTGGGAGACACCTATCAAACTGATGTAAGTGGAATCGCCCCTGTAAGGGTCAATTTCAAAGCGCAAGTGTCAGACCCCGACCCTGGCGATGCTATCTCTTATCACTGGGAATTCGGCCACGGTGGCAATTTCTCCACGCAAGCCTCCCCTTCCTATTCTTATCCTCAAGGCAATTACACCGCCGTCCTGACGGTGGTGGACAGTCGTGGCCTTGCCTCGCTACCTTCTCCACCCATCTTCATTCGCGCCTCCACCAACCTGCCACCGGTGGCATCCATTCTGGCCTCCCTTACGGGTGCGGAAGGTTCCTTCTCTCCCAACCCTATCTCCGAGAAAGGCACGCCTAACCTCACCGTATATTTCCGAGGTATCGCCAACGACCCGGATGGTGGGAATGTAACTTATTTCTGGGATTTTGGTGATGGAGGAACAGACACCTCTCAAAATCCCACCCACACTTTTGGCATTGGCACTTATGTAGCGACTTTGGGGGTGACGGATGATGAAAACACTCCAAGCCCTATAGCCTCTTTACTGATTCGGGTTTACCCCTCCCCCCCGCCGCGAGTCAACGCCCGGGGCTCCACCGACGGCTTTTCTTATTCTGAAGGACCTCTCCTCGTCCAGAGTGGTAAGCCGGTATACTTCAAGGCAGACGCCTCTGATGACGACGGCCAGATTGTTTCGGTTCTATGGGACTTTGCTGATGGAACCACCGCTTCGGTTCTAATTCCTCCTCCTCACTTCTTCACAATAGAGAAAACTTATATCGTAACTTTCTCTGCCATTGATAACGACGGATTGTCATCATCGGACTCCATTCAGGTAACCGTGGGAGCCGCTGTTCCTTCACCGGTTACCCAGTTCTCCTGCACTATGCCCACTCCTGCATCGGTGAAATGCACCTGGAACGATGTGGCGGGAGAGCAGGGGTATCGCCTCCAGCGACAACAATCACCCGACCCTGCCTGGAATGCCCTTGCCAGCATTCCACCTGATTCCACAGAATATACGGATTCAACAGTTACAGCCGGCGTCCCCTACGGATACCGAATCATCGCCTATAACGCCTATGGAGATTCTCTTCCCTCGCCGGTGAGTCGGGTCGGACCTGCTGTTTTCGTGGACGCCACCACCTTTTCAGGCGTGACCATCGGCGACCGAGTGGCATGGGCTGACTGCAACAACGATGGCTTCGTTGACCTGTATTCCAGCGGAAACTTATTCCGTAACAACGGTAACGGCACCTTCTCCTCCGCTGGCTCACTACCCGGAGGACATCCCACCTTCGGCGATTTTGACAACGATGGCAATGTGGATTTGTTCCTTGCTGGGCCGGATGTGCTTCTGAGAAATACAGGAAACTGCAATTTCCAGGATGTCACCGCTGCTTCGGGCATCAATGATACCAGTCCTACGGAAGCCGCCGCCTGGGGTGACTGCAACAACGATGGATTCCTGGACCTCTACCTCGCTAATTACGAGGTCTGGCAGGATAACGATGCGACTTTTTATCCCGATAAACTCTTCAAGAATAATGGCAACGGCTCTTTCTCTGACATCACCTCACAGGCAGGTATCAATGACCTCATTTCCGAATATAATACCCCTGCCGCCGGGCGTGCAGTCACCTGGGCTGACTACGATAACGACGGCGACCAGGACATCTATGTGTCTAACTACCGCCTCCACCCTAATTATCTCTGGCGAAATTCCGGAAACTGCTCCTTTACGGATGTGGCTCGCCAGGCCGGTGTGGCAGGTCGTAGCACCGTGCTGGATGGCACTACTTACTGGGGTCATACCATCGGTTCCTCCTGGGGCGATTTTAATAACGATGGCTATTTAGACCTCTTTTCTGCCACTCTCCATCATCTTTCTCCTATGCCCGATGGCAGGCCATTCCCGGGAGATGACAACAACAATTTATGGAAAAATAATGGTCCTTCTGGCTGGGATTTTGCCGATGTCTATTCTACTTCAGGCATCCGATTTAATGAATGCGACGCCGGCGGAATGTGGGGAGATTACGATAATGATGGCGACCTGGACCTTCTGGAAACGACCCTGTATTACGCAAACGGCTGCGACCGGGGTGGGCGGATTTACCTTTACCAGAACGATGGAAATGGCTTGTTTACGGACCGTTTCTCCGCAGTCGGACTATCCGGGTCTAATACCTACACCGCCGCCTGGGCAGATTATGACAACGACGGGCTTCTGGATGCAATCATCGGAGGTAAACTTTTCCACAATGACACCAATTCCAACAACTGGCTGGAAATCCGCCTGAAAGGAAGTTCCAGCAATAAAAGCGCCATCGGAGCAATCGTCAAACTAACTGCCGGCGGCCTCTCTATGACCCGGGTGGTAGAAAGTGCCTCCGGTGCCGCCAATGCCAACATGCTCACCCTTCATTTCGGGCTGGGCGCTGCTCAACAAGCCACTGTGGATGTCCGATGGCCCTCCGGTCGCACCAGTCAACTGCCGAATGTAACTGTTAACCAGATTCTGGAAATAACCGAGTGACGAAGAAATTCGGGAAAGCATAACTTGAGAAAGACCTTTGCACACGGGTGGCCAAGAAGTGTATGTTACGCTTCATTATCGTTCTTTCCGTGGCTCGTTGCCTCTTGCATCACTGTCCCTTCAGGAGTGGATACTCTGGCGCCAACGGTGGTCTTTCTCACTCCACAACCTCAACAGACTATCAGTGGTGTATTTCAGGTTATCGTGGACGCCCAGGATAATCGCTCCATTTCATCCGTTTCCCTTTTCGTAGATTCAGAGCAAATCCAGACTCTGGAAAACGGACCTTATAAATTTTACTGGGATACCCACAGTGTTTCTGACGGAACCCATACACTACAAACGGTAGCGATGGACACGGCCGGGAACTCGGAATCGGCCGAAATTACTGTCATCGTGAGGAATGGCACCGGTCCCGCACCTCCCAGCATCACCTCCTATCAAATTTCTCCGCTTTCCAGTTCCTACATCGGTTCACCCATTTCCGTTTCCTTCTCAGCCACTGCAGAAGACCCCGATGGAGGAGTGGTTTCTTATCTCTGGGAATTCGGCGATGGACAATCCTCCAGTCACGCTACTGTATCGCATTTTTACACCTCGCCGGGTCCTAATTATGCTGTGCGCCTCACGGTAACGGATGATGAAAACCAGCAAACAACCCGTCAGGCAGTGGTGGTGATTGCCGAATTGCCCATATTGGGCTCCAGCATTCCCTTCACTTTGAAGGATGAAAATGGCACCCCGGTTAAACTTTCCTCACTGGCTGGCAAAGTGGTGACGTTGAACTTCTGGGCAACCTGGTGCGTTCCCTGCCGGCAGGAGTTTCCCGACCTGGAAGCGGCTCATCAAGCCCACGCCTCTGAAGGCTTCAGTCTCATCGGCATTGATTCTCTGGACCTGAGCGATTCCACCTCCCTCAAAAACTGGCACCAGCAAAACCAGTCACTCACCTACCTTTTGCTGTTGGACAAAGGGCAGCAATACCGGGATATTCTGGATGCTTACAACCTGACATTCAACCCGGAAGTCTCTGGCACTCTCCCCTACACCGTAGTTATGGACCGAAATCATCAAGTCCGTTTTACAAAAGTGGGCAAGTTGAACCCGGGTGAACTGGAAAGCATCCTCACAAAACTTCTTTCCTTTTATACCCCCTGAAGAAACCTTTGCCTACTCATTCTTTTTATGCCAGCGAACCTGAAGGTGGTTCATTCTTGCTGAGCTCTTTCAGGGGAAGGGAAATTTTCATCGGATAGGTGTAAAATGTTAGGTGGTAGGGGGCCCGTAGCTCAGAGGCAGAGCGGTGGACTCATAATCCATTGGTCCCAGGTTCGACCCCTGGCGGGCCCACGCCTGATTTTTCAGGACAAGATGGAGCTGTGCAAAAGTCAAAGAGCAAAACGAAGAATGCAAGAATGAAAAACAATTTTGACCGCAGCCCTTTGACCCCGGTTATGTTGACCTTAGCGAGACACCAACACAATCGGAAACAAGGCAGACCCCTGTGTGGAAAGACCAACCTCCATTATGGGATAAATGGGGCGAATAGCTCAGCGGTGAGAGCGCCTGCCTTACAAGCAGGAGGTCCTCCGTTCAAATCGGGGTTCGCCCACTCCTCTTCCACTTCCATACAGGAGTAAATCTGCCATGAGCCTTGCCCTTCTTTACCGCCTTCAGCAAGCCATCAATCGCAGACAATCCCTTCTGAAGCGTCTCCAGAATCTTCGCCGTGAATTCCAACTGAATGCGATGGAGCAAAATCTGGAAAACCTCCGAAACACCTTAAAATCCCTTCAAGATTCCCAACAGAAAATCCAGCAAACACTTCGGGAGCAGCAACTTTCGCTGAAAAGCCTTCAGGAAAAGAAGAAGGAGCGGGAGCGAAAAATGCTTTCCAGCAGTGTGGTGAAGGAAATCCAGGGGCTGGAGACTTCCCTGCAGGAGTTACAAGCCGGTATAGAGGCTCTGGAAGAAGAAATGTTAGGGGAAATGTTGAAAATGGAAGAAAATGAAAAAGCCATGGCTCGCCTCCGAAGTGAATTGAACCACCTCCAAAATGAGTGGAGCCAGAAATTAAACCAGTTCACACAGGAGCAAAATGCTATACAGACGGAAATTCATCGGCAGGAAGAAGAAGAAAAAATTTTACGCTCTCAAGGAGATGTGAAACAACTTCTGGAATTTGACCGTTTGATGGAGGCAAAAGGCGGAATTGCCATCGCTGTCGTTAGCGACAAAACCTGCGGAGTTTGTCGGATGCTAATCCCTTCCGCGGATTTATCCCATTTGAAACAGGACGAGCAAGTAACTTGCCAGCACTGTGGTAGAATCCTCTATCAGGAGAGTTAATTTCTTGCGAGTTGCCTTTCCGGTTCCTTCCAGCGATAAACTCGGATTACCTGAGGTTCACCGACTTCTGTTTGCTTTTTTCTTTGCCCGGCAAAGGCACGGAACTTTCATTCTGTTCACCCCGGATGCTAACCCGGCACCGGAATGGTCTCTCAGGGAAAAGCGCCTCCTCCAGGCAATCCGATGGCTTGAGATCAGTTATGACGAGGGGCTGGAGCGAGGAGGTTCCTTCTTCCCATACCGCCAGAGCGAAGCATTTCCCATCTATGAGGGAGCCGTGCTATCACTCTTGAAAGCGGGAAAAGCCTATCCCTGCATTTGCCCATCGGAGAGCCCTGTGGAAGTCTGCAGTTGCCGGAACCGTCCGAAGGAGCGACGCTGGAAACCTCACTTAAAGGCTGGTGAAAAAATCCGATTCCATACCGTAGTGGAAGAAACGCCGCCACCGGGGAGGAAGAAATCAGTCACATCCACTTCAGCCTTTCCACCACCCACAGATTTTTTGTTGTGGACAGAAGAGAATCGTCCGTCGGATATACTCGCCCACGCAATAGATTGGACCCGGATGAAAATGGACCGGGTCATCCGGGAAGAAAAATCCCGGCAACAGGCATTCTACGAGATGTCTCTTCTTCAAGCCCTGGGAGAAAAATTTCCCGTCTGTTTTTTTCTTCCAGATATACGGGAATCCAGACCCGATTCCTCCACGGCTGAACTTTTTCAGGCCGATTGGGAGGCCCTGAAAGATTTCGGTATTCTGCCCGAGGTTCTCAGGAATGTTTTCGTTTTTGGGTTTCACAAAGCCTTCAATGACGGATTGGCTTTTCCTTCACTGTCTTCACAGGTTTCCGGCTTTCGCCCCACTTCCCTGCCTTTTCGCTCCTGGAACTGGAAATCGTTTCTACGCTACCAGCGAACTTATCTCCAGCAATTACCCATCAAAGTTCTCAAAATGAAGGTGCTGGAATTTCAAGAAGGTCGGGATATCTTCTCCTGCCTATCACCAGTGAAGCAAGCCTACGCCCTGCTGATGATTCAGCGTCATGCGCAAACCATACCCGAGGGATTGCGAGTTTTAGACTTCCTTCGGTTTGCCCCGTATCACCCCACCGTTAACGAGTTTGAACGGATGTGGCTGGAATACTTTAGCAGTGGATTATTTAATATCAACTGGCATAGTCCCGACACCATTGAAGAAAAATTGTGGAACAACATTCTCCCCTCCTTCCCGAAGAGGGAAATAGAAAAACTGGTTCTCCGCATCCTGAGAGCCAATCAAACTCCTCTAAAACTTTCCGAGGTTCTCTTTCTGCTGGGGATGGAAGAGGCGGGAAATCGGATATCCAAATCCATCATATACTCCCCGGAGCGTGATATGGAATGAAAGTGTTCAACACCCTGACCCGAAGGATAGAAGAGTTCAAACCCTTGAAGAAAGGGAGGGTGCGGATGTATGTTTGCGGAGTAACTCCGTATGATTATTCACATCTGGGGCATCTGCGACCTGCCGTTTTTTTTGATGTCGTTCGTCGGTATTTTTGCCATCTCGGTTACTCCGTCACCTATGTAGTGAATTTTACAGATGTGGATGATAAAATCATTGCCCGGGCACTGGAGCGAAGTCAGAACCCACTCACCTACGCCTACCCATTCATTCAGGACTACTATCATTGCCTCGCTTTGCTCAATGTCCAGCCTGCGGATTTTTTTCCAAAGGTCACCAGCCACATTCCTATCATCATTTCCTTCATCCAGCGAATCCTGAAAGGGGGATATGCGTATGAAGCCAATGGAGATGTGTATTTTTCCGTAAAAGGGTTCAAGGGTTATGGCAGACTCTCTGGCAGGTCTGTGGAGGACCTGCTGTCCACCGGTCGGATAGAAGTCAGCCCATTGAAGAGAGACCTGCTGGACTTCGCCTTATGGAAGAGTGCGAAACCTGGTGAGCCTTCCTGGGACAGCCCGTGGGGGAAGGGCCGCCCCGGCTGGCATATTGAGTGTTCCGCCATGAGCGCCCATTACCTGGGGGAGACGTTTGACATCCACGGCGGTGGAAATGACCTCATATTTCCCCACCACGAAAATGAAATTGCCCAGTCCCGGGCTGCTTTCGGCAAGCCTTTTTTCGCCAGATACTGGCTTCATAATGGCATGGTCACCCTGAAGGAAGAAAAAATGGCAAAGTCCACCGGCAAATTCATCCCGATGAAAGACCTGTTAGAGCGATATTCTTCCGATGTCATCCGCCTCTTCCTCCTGGGAGTTCATTACCGCTCACCCGTGGAATATTCGGACGAAGTGATGTGGGCGCATACGAGCCGTGTGGAACGCTTTACGTCCTTTTTTCAACGCACCCGGGAAATTCTCAAAGCATCCCTGGAACAGCGAAAGGAAAACCTGCCCCCGGCGGATGAAAAATTGCACTCCTGGACGGAGGAGTTCCATCAGGCCATGCAAGAGGATTTCAACACCCCAAAAGCCGTGGCCATTCTTCATTCCCTTTTAGACGCCGGCAACGGCGTCCTGGAGCAAAATCAGAACCCGGTTGTTCTCAACCAGATTTACCTCACCATTTTACACCTTGGCAATCTTCTCGGCCTCTTTCAGGAGGAACAGGCAAACCTGTATGGTTCCAGCGTGTCCAAATCTGCCCAGAATCTCTTGAAGAAATATGAGGGGGCCATGAAAGAAATTTTGAATTTCCGTGAAGAGTTGAGACAAAACCAACAGTACGAACTGGCAGACAATTTGAGGAAAAGGTTGGCGGAAAGCGGATGGATTATTGAGGATGCTCCTGAAGGACCCCGCTGGCGCCCCTCTGGATAAAGTGGCTTCTCCCTGGATTCAATGGTATAATGGTATAGGTTATCAGCGATATGATTGATTCACACGCACATCTGGACGAGGCGGTTTTTCAAGAGGATTTGCCTGGAGTGGTTGAGCGAGCGAAAGCAGCAGGTATATCCGCTGTCATCAGCCCCGGCGTGGATGTTCGTTCCAGCCGCTCCGTTCTGAATCTTTCTCACTTCTTCCCCGGCTTCATCTTCCCGGCAGTCGGAATTCACCCCCATTCCTCCCAAAATGTTACCGGAGAAGATTGGCAGGCTTTGGAATCTTTCCTCCAATCTGATGACATCGTTGCCATCGGGGAAACGGGCCTGGATTTTTATAGAAATTACTCTCCGGTCCCGGCTCAAATTTCTGCCTTTGAACATCACATCCACCTGGCGAAAAAATATGACCTTCCCCTGATTATCCATATCCGTGACGCCTTTGACGAGGTGTATCAGATTCTACATCCCCACGCTCCTCTATCCGGCGTGCTTCATTCCTTCTCTTCTCATTCAGAAGATGCTCAACGATTCATAGAACTGGGGTTATATCTTTCTTTTTCCGGGATTCTCACTTATCCAAAAGCGGAGTCTGTGCGTCGCTCCGCCGCCTTCGCCCCTCTGGAGAGGATTTTAGTGGAAACGGATGCTCCTTACCTTCCCCCTCAGAATCATCGGGGAAAACGATGTGAACCCGCTTATGTGCAGGAAACTCTTCTGACCCTGGCACATTTGAAGAACCTGTCATTTCAAGAGGTGAATGCTCGGACGACACAAAACTGTTATCAATTATTCCCGCGCCTGTGTCAAACTTCTCCTGGTGTCAGGGATGGACTCGTTTCCTGCGCCAGAACAGGGGTAGATACACCTTGAAGCGTCTTATCTTTACTGCCATTATCATCTTCTTCCTGGACTGGTACACCAAAATCTGGGTAGCACAAAACATCATACCACGAACATCACAACCCTTACTGCCTCCCTACATCGTGATTCATCCCACAAGGAATGCCGGGCTCATCCTTGGAATCTTCTCAGGGAACTCCCTCATCGTATATACCGTAATTTTTATTGCCAGCCTCGTTCTTTTGAGTTATGCGTATTCAGAGATTAAAAGGAACGGGCACACCATTTCCTTAATCGGAGTAGGGATGATTACCGGTGGCGCTGTGGGGAATCTTGTGGACCGTCTCCTTCACGGCTCAGTTCTTGACTTCATCAAAGTTGGCAGTTTTCCCATTTTCAATGTGGCAGATTCTTCCATCGTCACTGGCGTTTTCTTACTCGCCCTCAGTTATTGGATTGAAGAAAAATGGCCCCGTAAGCCTGCAGAAACACCCGCCCCCGAAGCACTTCAGGTTGAGGGAGAAATATCTCCTGCCAGGGAATCAACCTCAACCAGCAACCCGCCTTCTCATACCGACCCCCCTTCACAATAAACTCTTATAGGGAATGCAGGAGCGGAGAGACAGAGTCTTATCCCGCCCAACGGCTCATTATCCAGATTACAACAAACTCAGATTACTAAATAGTCAGCGTGATGTAAAATTATACCGTTTCGGGGTAGACTACTCTATGCGGGGTGGCCGCTTATTGGCGGCTGCCCCTTTTTTTCAAAATCGGCAGGCTAAAGCATGGAAAATCCAGTAAAGATGAATTACACAGGCGAGGAAAAGAATAATCAAAGTAAATGAAGAAGGTCCGATGGCATTTCTCAACTCCTTCGGCAGGCTCTGGAGAAGAATCAGCCCTCCGAAAAAGGTAGCAAAAAGGGAAACCAGCAGGCTGATAGAGGAAAGCATAGCGGCGCAGGTTACATACGCAAGGGGGGGCTGCTTTTAGTGGAAAAACCTTGCTTTTACCCTATAGTAGAAACCTTTCTGTCACTGTAATGATAATTTTTTGCACCGGATAAAACAGGGTGACACAACTCACCTTCCGCCTGCTGTAAGTCAAACCCTGGAAGTGGACCTCAAGAGGATGGCTTTTTTTACTTCTGCAATGGCTCTGGTAATGTGAATCTCTCTGGGGCAGGCATCCACGCAGTTGTAAATCGTCCGGCATCGCCAGACACCATCCCGTTCTGCGAGAATGGAGAGGCGTTCTTCTCCACCCCGGTCGCGACTGTCAAAGATGAATCGGTGTGCTTGCACGATGGCTGCTGGTCCCACATAATCAGGATTACTCCAGAAGGAAGGGCAAGAAGTGGTGCAGGCACCGCAAAGGATGCATTTGGTAGTGTCATCAAACCGTGCTCGCTCTTCCGGGGTCTGCAACCGCTCTCGCTCCGGCTCTGGCTCATTATTCACCAGATAGGGCTTGATAGACCGATATTTCCTGAAAAAGTCATCCATATCCACGATCAAGTCTTTCAGAATTGAAAAGCCCCGCATGGGTTCAATAATGATGGGCTGACGAAGATTCTGAATAAGAACCTTGCAAGCCAGGTGATTACGCCCGTTGATACACATAGCATCGGACCCACAAATACCGTGAGCACAGGAACGACGATAAGAAAGCGTGCCGTCCTGGAACCACTTGATGGTATTCAATACATCCAATAGCCGGTCTGTAGGCTCCGCTTCCACCTGAAATGTCTGAAAATAGGGGCATCGGTCCTTCTCCGGGTCGTATCTCAAAATTTTACACTCCACTTTCATCTTGCCAATCACCGCCATTATATTACTCCATTTTTCAAATTTTGTCCCCCATCCAAATCATACTTTCGTGAAGTCCAATGACTTGCTCGCCCGTGGCTGTATAGTATTCAACGCTTCTATAATGGGATGGTTGGCGGCAGGGAATGCATACCGGGATAAGGCTGAAGGATGAACCCATTTGAAGTCCATGCACCCGAGAGCCTTCGGATTGCCGGAGAGAAAGTCGCAGTGATAAACATGAAGGGTAATACGAAAATGGGAGTAAGTATGTGGAATGGTGAAGAGAGGTTTTCTCACGGCAATCTGGATGCCCAGTTCCTCCTGTATCTCACGCTGGAGGCATACCTCCATAGATTCTCCCGGCTCTTTTTTGCCACCCGGAAATTCCCATAATCCGCCGAGTAACCCGTTCAGTGGCCTCCGGGCAATCAGCACTCTGCCCTTTTTCCAAATTACGCCTGCAGAGACATCATAATGGGGTAAAACCTTCGTCCTGAGTTTCAAGGGCAAAGAATTCTCCAATCCTTCCGCTCTCGCACGGCAAAACGGCTCCACGGGGCAGGATAGGCATAGAGGGTTTCTGGGGGTGCAAATCGTGGCGCCGAGTTCTATCATCGCCTGGTTGAATGCTCCTGGATTCTTTTGCGGTAGCAAGCCAGAAGCGATTTCAAAGAGAGTCTTTTGAATTTTAGAGGCGGGCTGTGAAAATGCCCATAGTCGGATAAGAACACGCTTCACATTACCATCCAGAACGGGGTAAGGCTTTTGAAAAGCCATGGAAAACACGGCTCCCGCCGTGGACCTGCCTACACCTGGCAGGGACTGAAAGGCATCAAAATCCTCCGGGAACCCTCCTCCATAGTTTTTCCAGATGCGACGAGCAGAAGTGTGAAGGTGCCTTGCCCGAGCATAATATCCCAGCCCCTCCCACGCCTTCAACACCTGACTGAGGGGTGCTCTCGCCAGATGTTCCACCGTGGGGAACTCTTTCATAAACCGCTCATAATAAGGAATCACCGTTTCCACTCTTGTCTGCTGGAGCATCACTTCCGAAACCCAGATAGCGTAAGGGTCATTTTTTTTCCGCCAGGGCAAATCCCGGCGATTTTTCTGAAACCATTTTATCAGACGCCTCTGAAATTCCCTCAGGTTAACTCCGAAAAAAATGGCGTGGTTTTGCCAATGATGAAAACCTCTCGTCCGCATCCTCGCCCTCATCTTACCATATCTCTTTACGCTTATTCTCTATTCCATATTTACCATTTACAATGGAGATGTGGAAGGAAAAGAGCATCTCATCTAACTGACTCAATGATGAGGAAAGAAAAAGCATTTTATCTTGGAGTGGATTTAGCAGGGTCGGAAAAGCGGAAAACAGGTGTGTGCCTGCTCAGTGAGCAGTTAGAGGGGAAAACCTGGACGGTTTATACGGATGAAGAATTGCTGAGAAAAATGAAAGGGTTTCAACGAAAAGTGAAAATCATTGCCATAGACGCTCCGCTTTCCTTGCCACCGGGTCGGAAGGACATAAACCAGGAAAATTTACAGCATTACCGTCGGTGCGATTTGGAACTCCGAAGGCTGGGAATTAAATTTTTCCCCATTACTTTAGGGCCGATGCGACAATTGACTGAAAGGGGAATGGGGTTGAAAGAGAAACTGAGGAAAGATTATCAGGTCATTGAAACCTATCCTGGCGGGAGTGCGGATGTATTGGGCTTGCCCCGCTCAAAAAATGTAAAGGGTCTTGTCAGAGGGCTCCAGAAGATGGGTGTAAAAATGGGGAGGGGAAGGCTGAGCCGGGATGAACTGGATGCGATTCTCTGCGCACTTGCGGCGAAGGCTTATGCAGAAGGCAGCGCCATCGTCCTCGGCGATTCCGATGAAGGGGAAATCATCTTAGCCCGATTTCTTTCATAAGGCGAAGCAACGAAGAAACTTTCCCGCACCATAAGTAAAACGCATACCACTCTGTGAGCCCCCCCCGTTCTATAATATGATTGGGAACAGAAATGGATTGGAGAACACAAAAACGGAAGGTCCTGGAGGATGAGGTGGAAGCATTCATATTGCAGAGTGTAGATTGGGGATTGGAAGAGAGGCGATTGGAAGATTTTAACAGGCTGGCGATGAAGGTGTTTGAATTTCAGTATTCAGCAAATCCTGAGTATCAGGCATATTGTAAGAAACGGGGGAAAACCCCGGAGCGGGTGAGGGATTGGAAGGAGATTCCGGCTGTTCCTGTGGAAGCGTTCAAGGAAACGGCGGTGGTATGCGGACCTTTAGAGGATGCTGTGCAGGTTTTCCGAACCAGTGGAACTACCCGGGGCTCAACCCGGCGGGGCATCCATTATCTCTTTACCACGCGGCTCTACGATGTTTCCCTCCTCACCCATTTCAAACGCGCGTTATTACCGGATAGAAATAAGATGCTTATGGGGATTCTCACCCCGTCGCCGGAACTGATGCCTGATTCATCCCTCTTTTATATGATGGGGAAGGTGAAAGAGGTTTTTGGAGCAGAGGGAAGCCAATTCTTTCTATCGGAAAGGGGATTTCTGTTGGGAGAATTCTTAAAATGGCTGGAAAAAGTAAAGAAATCAGGCGAACCAGTGTTTCTCTTAGGAACCACAATGGCGTTTGTGCATGTGCGGGATGAAATGGAAAAGAAAGAAATCCGGTTTCGTCTTCCGCCGGGAAGCCGGGTGATGGACACCGGAGGACATAAGGGGAAAGGGAGAGGGGTTACACGGAATGAGGTTCTCCATCTTTTTGATGAATACTTTGGCATATCCCCTGAGTTTGTTGTGAACGAATACGGAATGACGGAAATGGGAACGCAGTATTATGACGCCTATCTGGGGAGAGAGGAGGAAAAAGGGGAAAGAAGAATGGAGGGAAGTGAGGAAGATGAGGGGAAAATTTCGCATGGTAAATTCCGCATTCCTCCCTGGGCACGGGTGCGAATTCTTGACCCGTTAAGTTTAAAGGAATTGCCACCCGGAGAAACGGGAGTGCTTCAGCATCTGGATTTAACCAATGTGGGCTCGGCTATTTCTCTTCTCACGGAGGACGCAGGATATAGGGTGGCCAATGGATTCATTCTGTCAGGCAGACCAAAAGGTTCAGAGGCTCGCGGATGCTCCATTGCTGCCGATGAATTCCTGCGCCAGCGACGAACCTCTACTGAACTTACACAAAGACAGGGTGCAAAAGAATAGATTCCCTTCCACTCATCAACAATGACGGAAATAACCACGAGAGAATGGATTCAAAAAACCGTGCAAGAATTAAAATTAGCGCGCCAGGAATTATTGATGAAGCCAGTTCGGGAGATTGTGTATAGATTAGGTCAGGTAGCCCAAAACTGGCTGAACCCCAAAGACCCTATTCGTAAAGAAGCGGAATCATCCCTTACAGATGCCACAGGTTATTCGCGGGCAATGATTCAACGAGCATTAGAGGAGACCTTTCAGAGATTGCGTAAAGAGGCGCTACTCCGGCTCTTACGCAATGAGTTAGGTGGGCGAATGAAGGTTCTGGACAGGTTTACTCTTTACGATAAAAAACAGAAAACCATCCGTGCACGGGCCTCTGGACACGATGTGATTCTTCACCTGCTATCCGGTAATATACCCGGCATCGGCATCCCCTCCATCGTCTACGGACTTTTAACGAAATCCGGAAATCTGGTGAAAGTGGCTTCAGAAGAACCCTTTCTCGCAAGGCTTTTTGCAAGAAGTGTGGAGAAAGTGGATGAAACTCTGGGCAAATGTATATCCGTGGCTTATTGGAAAGGAGGAGAAAGAGAAATAGAGGACACAGCATTTGCTTCTGTCTCCCTTGTGGTGGCAACAGGAAGCGATGAGACGCTTTCGGACATTCAGAAGCGTATTCCTTATCCCGTTCGCTTCATTCCGTATGGGCACAAAATCAGTTTTGGGATTATCGGAAAAGTAGCCCTCACTTTGAATGCGCGTACTCTGCTCTACGAACGAGCGGCGCTGGATGTAGCGGTATATGACCAGCAGGGCTGCCTTTCTCCCCATATGTTCTTTGTGCAAGAGGGGGGTAAGAAAACGCCCAGAGAATTTGCAATCCAACTGTTAGAAGCCCTTGGCGACATGGAGAATACTTTACCGCCCCGCTTTCTTTCCTTAGATGAAAAACTGAACATTCGTTCTTTCCTCTCTCGCTATGAGTTTCATCCGAATGCAGAAATCTTTCAAAGCCCTTCTGGAAGGAGTGTGGTCATTTTCCTTCCTGAATCTCGCCTGCCTCTTTCATGCCTGAATCGCGTGATTTTCGTGGTTCCATTTTCGGGAATCTCGCAGGTGTTAGAAACCATCTCTGGATATGTGGGTAAAATTTCCACTGTCAGCGTAGCCGTGACACGAAAGCAATTGAAGGCATTGATGGAACCCTTACATCGGCTGGGGGTAAGCCGGATTTGTCCTGTAGGCTGGATGCAACTTCCTTCGGCGGTGTGGCATCGCGACAACCGACCGGTCCTTTCCGATTTCCTGCTCTGGACTGACTGGGAGTATGACCGATAGTGGTAAGTGAGGGTTCACCTTGCGGAAGCATAAAGAATAAACCCTTTATTTCCGTTTTTTCTTCCTGACCTTCCATTCCACTTTCAGATTCAGCATTCATCCACTCTGCGACAGGATGCGTTCTCTCAGAGTTTTCATCACCTGACGATAGAAATGAAGGTTGTGCAGGGTGAGCAACTGGCACGCGAGAATTTCGTGAGAGGTCACGAGGTGGTGAAGATAACTCCGGGTGAAGGTGGTGCAGGCATAGCAGGAACACAGGGGGTCAAGAGGGCTGACATCCAGGCTGAATCTTGACTGCTTCAAATTCAGACGCCCTTCAGAGGTGAAAGCAGCGCCATGGCGACCCAATCGGGTGGGAAGAACACAGTCAAACAGGTCTACGCCCGCTTTCACTGCCTCTTGTATATCTTCCGGTGTTCCTACTCCCATCAGGTATCGCGGTTTTTCCATCGGGAGGTGAGGGACAAGTTCCTGAAGTAGAGAGCGCCTTTGTTCTCTGGGCTCTCCTACGGATAGCCCACCCACTGCATATCCCTGGAGATGTCCATCCAGTTTCTGAGTTCGCTCTGAAGATTCCAGGCGATGTTTTATCGTGAAACCTCCTTGCACGATTCCAAACAGGGCTTGTGCGGAGGGTATCCTCATAGAGCGGACAGAACGAACCAACCACTCATAGGTTCGTAGAAGGCAAGCCCGTTCTTCAGCCCCTGATGCGGGGTAAAATGCCGGGTGGTCTAAAGGCATCATTACATCCGAATTACAGGCTTGCTGAAATTCAATCACTTTCTCCGGGGTGAGGAAATGTAAAGAGCCATTGATATGAGAGCGGAACTCCACGCCCTCATCCGTAACCTTTCTCAAGCGGGAGAGAGAGAGAACCTGAAATCCACCGGAATCTGTCAAGATAGGTCCATCCCATCCTAAAAACCTGTGCAGAGTGCCTGCCCGGCGAATTCCTTCCTCACCGGGCTTCAGGTAAAGATGGTAGGTATTTCCTAAAATCATCGTATAATGGAGGTCTTTCAAATCTCGTGGCAGGATGGCTTTCACCGTTCCATAGGTGCCGACGGGGAGGAAGGCAGGCGTCTCCACATCCCCGTGGGGAGTATGCAGGACTCCCGCCCTACCCTGTTCATTCCGAGCCACAATCGTAAAAAAGGGGGTCCGCATCCTTCTCCTTCCACAATTCTACCGCACTCACGATGAGAGATGTGCTCTGGTTTTCGGTCATCAGTCTATGGTCATTGATTGGCGAGGCGTGAGTTGATTTCCTCCTGGAGTTGATAGGCTGGAGGGGCCTCCGCTCGATTATCCCTGAGTTGCTCAAATTTCTTCGCATTCCTTTCATAGGCTTTCAGCAGGCTGTTCTTGAAGAACTGGGAAAGATAAACAGACAGGATTAACACGAGGATGAGGAAGAAGAGATGAACCAACCAGGAGAAGTTTTTTTTATGAGTCGCCATAGGGAGGGAGCCAGGGCAGGTTTAAGAGATAGCGAGCGGCGCCCACAAGATATAACGAGCCGGTAATGCACCAAACATCTCCCGGGGATGACGAGTGAGGAGTTTGAGCAATTTGAAGGCTCTCGGTTAGAGGAACGACACGGTTAGGAATGCGGGTATTTTTGGCCAAAACCTGTGGAGAAAGGGGATGGATGGCTTCCGGCACCTCTACGAAGAGAAATTCCTGAGCGATTCGCTCCAGCGCTCTCAAGATGCCACGATAGTCTTTCGTCGCCTGAATGCCCACGATGAAATGATAGCGGGAATCGGGGAATAAAGATTTCAGTGAGCGAACGAGAGCGCGGGCAGAGTAAGGGTTGTGAGCCCCGTCCAGCACGAGATAGGAATCCTCTGCAGGGTATACTCCTGCCTGGGGGACTCGGATGATTTCCATTCTACCAGGCCAGAATACAGTCTCAAAACCCTTCAGGACTGCGGGTGGAATCCTGCCTATCAGCACCTCTAACACTCGCAGGGCAGTGCTGACATTCTCCTTTTGAAAATCGCCATGCATGCGAATCGTTACAGGGAAGGAAGAATCACCATAATAGCGGAATGTTTGCCCATTTTCAGTTCGACGAGGATTGCCTGTGTGGTAATTTTTTCCATACAGGTGGAGGTCAGTGAAAGATACACGGGCTTGTAAAATAGGCAGGAGGGATTTCCGCTGGCGGGAAGAAACAAAAGGTGTCCCCGGACGATGGATGGCCATCTTTTCACACAAGATTTTCTGGAGGGTGTTTCCCAGGAGGTCTGTGTGGTCTCTGGAGATGGATGTCAGGACATTCACGATGCGAGGAAGGGCATTGGTAGCATCTAATCGTCCACCCAATCCTACTTCCCAAACTGCAAAATCCACCTGCATTTTTTGAAAGTACCGCGCTGCCATCACGGTGAGCATTTCAAAAAAAGATAATGGAGGAAGAGTTCTCTTCGTCCACATTTTCTCGTAAGTTTTTAGTTCTTCTTCCAGAAAAGAAGGGGGAACCTTCTTCCCATTCACGAGGATTCGTTCTCCCACATCCACCAAATGGGGTGAGGTATAAAGGCCCACGGAATATCCGAGGGCGGACAATCCAGCGGCAATGAACACAGCGGTAGAACCTTTTCCTTTCGTGCCTGCCACCAGAATTCCTTTATAACTCTTCTCCGGATGCTGAAAAAGACGCAAGGCTTTCTCCACGCGTTCCAGGCCGGGCTGAATTTTCCCTATGGAGGCTATGGCGTTTAGACGGTCTTGAATCTCTTTATAAGGGGAATTCACAAAAATTGGCGGAGGTATATCAGTTCCTCTTCGTCCAGTTGCTTTCGGGTTTCTTCGTTCTGAAGTTTTACCCTCCATTTTTGCTTTACATCTTCGGGTATTTTTCCGCTCACCTCAGCCTCTTTCAGTTTATCACGAAGGCTTTGAATGCGTCCGTCCCTTAACGACATCTCTTTTCTCTTTTCCTCCAGTCTCTTTTCTATCACCGCTCTGTCGGGCTTTTCAAAATAGTATCGTATAAATTGGGGTGGAGCACTTACGGGGTCATATCTCACCGTCAGATGAACCGTCTCAGGCCAGGGCGGAGAAACTCCCGAAAGAAAAGTTGTTTTTGACAGAGCCGGCACTAATTCCAGCAACTCAGGGGGAAGGGACACCTGCCAGACCTCTATAATTTCCTCTACAGCCCTGCCCGTAATTTTCTTAAATTTTCGTATTGCTCTGACAGACTCTTCAAAAGCCTGAAATAGTGCCAGAGCTCGCTTATTGGCTTGCTCATCCAGCAAGGGTTCAGGATGCTTCCATGTGGAAGTAATGAGGGAGGATGGAGAATCACGGAAGAAAGTCCATATCTTCTCCGTGATGAAAGGAGCGAAGGGGTGGAGAAGTTGGAGGAGATAGCGAAGGACTTTCACGGAAATATGGAGGACAACGCGCCTTTTTTCCGGGTTGCTGGAGTAATATCTCACCTTTACCGCTTCCAGATACCAGTCGCAGAATTCCCCCCAGATGAAGTCATAGAGCAAGTGGGTAACACCCTGGAAGTCATAGAGAGCCATTTTTTGTTGAACTTCCGAAGAGACCTGGCAAAGCCTCGTCCATATCCATCGGTCTATCCATTCGTATTCCACCTGCGGGATATACTGACCATCCACGAAATCTGGGGGGAGGTTCAGGAGAATCAGGCGAGAGGCGTTCCAGAGTTTATTTAAGAATCTCCGGGCACCCTCCAGTTTGTCCTCGCTGAGTAGAATATCCTGCCCCTCGGAAATGGTATAGGCGAAGGCAAAGCGAAGGGAATCAGCGCCATATTCTTGAATAACCTCCAGAGGGTCAACCACATTGCCTGCTGATTTGGACATTTTCCTTCCCTGAATGTCTCGAATCAGTCCGTGGATGTAAACTTCCTTGAAAGGCACGCTGTCTGTGAACTCCAGCCCGAACATCACCATCCGGGCCACCCAGAAGAAGAGTATGTCAAAAGCGGTAACCAGGATGGAGGTGGGGTAATATCGTTTTAAGTCATCCGTCTCTTTGGGCCAGCCAAAGACGGAAAGGGGCCAGAGTGCGGAGGAGAACCAAGTGTCCAGGACATCCGGGTCAGGGGTAAGGGATGTGGCTTCGCAGTGAGGGCATCGGGCGGGCTGAGATTCAGCCGCCGTATATTGCTGACAGGAGGAGCAAAAGTAGGCAGGGATCGGATGCCCCCACCACAACTGGCGAGAGATGCACCAATCCCGGATTTCTTCTAACCATCTCCGATAGACCTTCGTCCAGGAGGGAGGAATGAAGGCGGGTCCCTTACCGCTGTCCAGGGCATCCAGGGCTTTTTTGGCCAGGGGTTTCATAGAGAGGAACCACTGCCGGGAGAGGCGGGGTTCCACCATAATTCCGCACCGCTGGCAATGGCCGACAGCGTGAAGGTAAGGCTCCACTTTCATCAGAAGACCTGCCTGCTGGAGAGCATCCACCACTTTCTCTCTTGCCTCAAATCGGTCTAATCCTGCATAAGCGGGGAAATCCGATGATATGCGGGCATGTTCATTCAGGGCTTCTATGGAGGGGAGATGGTGACGAAGACTTATCTCATAGTCCACAGGGTCGTGAGCGGGGGTGATTTTCAGAGCCCCCGTGCCAAATTCCGGGTCCACCGCTTCGTCACCAATAATGGGGAGTTCCCGGTGGATACCCGGAATAGGAAGGAGAACGGTTCGTCCCACCCAGGTGGAGTATCGCTCGTCGGAAGGATGAACGGCCACCGCCACATCGCCCAGGATAGTTTCCGGTCGCGTAGTGGCTACACACAGAAAGCCCCTGCCTTTTTTCTCCAGATATTTCACTGTGTAAAGTTTGCCGTGGATTTCTTTATGCTCCACTTCAATATCCGAGAGGGCAGTCGTGCATCGGGGGCACCAGTGAATGATACGATGGCCCCGGTAGATGAAACCTTTATTGAACAGGCGGATGAAAGCAGTTTTAACGGCCTGTGTCCGAACCTCATCCAGGGTGTAGGCTTGCTTTCCCCAATCGCAGGAGACGCCCATCGCTTTCAACTGGGCAACGATTTGTTCGCGAGATTTTTCTGTCCACTCCCGGGTGCGCTGGATAAAGGCCTCTCTCCCCAGCATATAACGGGTTTTCCCCTCTTCCATCAGGATACGCTCCAGGACATTCTGGGTGGCGATTCCTGCATGGTCGGTGCCCGGCACCCACAGAGTATCCTTTCCCTGAAGACGAGCAAAACGAATCAGAATGTCCTGAAGGCTGTTATTCAGCGCATGACCAATGTGGAGGATTCCCGTTACATTGGGGGGTGGGATGACGATGGAAAAAACCTTCCCTTTCTGGGAGGGTGAAAACGCATTTTCCTTTTCCCATTTCTGGTAAATTTCCTCTTCAACGGGATGCGGCTGATATGATTTCTCCATGTTTTTCGGGGAGGGCGGTGGGGAAAACCTCCTCCAGAAGTTCCCGGACATCACTCACCCAGTGGAAAGTCATCTGGTTGAGGACTTCCTGGGGCACTTTTTCCAGGTCTTTCTGATTATTTTTGGGAAGGAAGACTTCCTGAAGTCCTTCTCGGAAGGCGGCAAGAACCTTTTCTTTCACCCCCCCTACGGGAAGCACTTTTCCACTGAGGGTGATTTCGCCCGTCATAGCAACATTACGCTTGGGTGATCGTTTGGTCAATGCGGATAAAATGGAGCAAAGGATGGCTATACCTGCAGAGGGACCGTCCTTGGGGATGGAGCCTTCGGGAACATGGACATGCAAATCGCTTTTATCCAGGAAATCCGACTCAATTCCCCACTCATTGGCATGGGCGCGGACATAACTCAGGGCTGCTTGAGCAGATTCTCGCATAACTTCTCCCAGCCGACCGGTGAGGGTGAGATTTCCTTTCCCGGGCATCACGATGGTTTCCACCGGTGTAAGAGTTCCACCTACCTCTGTCCAGGCAAGGCCGATGACCACGCCCACCTGCCCCCGCTGTTCCGCATAGGATTCCTGAATAAATACGGGGGCTCCGAGAAAATCAGACAGATTCTCCGGGGTAATCTGCATCTTCTGAATGGCTTCCTCCAGTACCTTTCGGGCGACCTTTCTGCAAATTTTTGCCAGGGCTTTCTCCAGATTTCTCACTCCTGCTTCACGGGTGTATTTACGGATAAGAGTTCGGAGAGCGGGCTCTGTGATTTCCAGCTGGAGGTCTTTCAGGCTATGCTTACGGAGAACTTTCGGAATCAAATGGCGGAGGGCAATTTGAACCTTCTCATCTTCCGTATAACTGGAGAGGTGAAGGACTTCCATTCGGTCTAAAAGCGGGGGAGGGATGGTGTAATCCACATTGGCGGTGGTAATGAAGAGAACCTCCGATAGGTCGAAGGGGATTTCCAGGTAATGGTCCATGAAGGAGTGGTTCTGGTCAGGGTCCAGGACTTCCAATAGAGCAGCGGAGGGGTCACCACGGAAATCGGCACCGATTTTGTCCACTTCATCCAGGAGGAAAACTGGATTTTTGGTACCTGCCCTGCGGATAGCCTGAATAATTTTCCCGGGGAGAGCGCCGACATAAGTTCTTCGGTGGCCACGAATTTCTGCTTCATCCCGGATTCCGCCGAGGGCAGCACGGACATACTTCCGTCCCAGCGCCCGGGCGATGGACTGACCCAGAGAAGTTTTCCCTACGCCCGGGGGACCGACAAAGCACAAAATCGCCCCCTCCGTGGATTTATTCCTGGACAGCCGTTTCACCGCCAGGTGTTCCACAATCCGTTCTTTCACTTCCTCCAGCCCGTAGTGGTCTTCATCCAGAATTCGTGCCACCTTTCGGAGGTCAATGGTGGTTTTGGAACGGGTTTCCCAGGGAAGTTCCAGAAGCCAGTCCAGGTAGGTTTTCACCACGGCCGATTCTGGGGAAATTGGCGACATCCCTTCCAATCTGGAGACTTCTTTCAGGGCCTTCTCCCGGAGAGATTTCGGATATTTCCCCTTTTTTATTCGGGAGCGGAGTTCCTCAATTTCTGCCTGATACACATCTTTCTCGCCCAGTTCTTTCTGGATGGCTTTCAACTGCTCGCGTAGATAGGCCACGCGCTGGGGTTCTGTGATTTGCTGGCGAACCTCACTTTGAATTTTTTGCTCCAGCCGGAGAATTTCTACTTCACGGGTGACCAGTTTCAACAATTTTTCCAACCGCTGGCTGGGGGGAATAGTTTCCAGAATTTCCTGTCGTTCTTCCAGTTTCAGATTGGTCTGGGAAGCAATGAGGTCAGCCATGGAATCAGGGTCATCCATATCCACGCTGGTAAAGAGGATTTCCGAAGGCATGAAGGGAGCGCGCTTGGCATACGCATCAAAGACATGACGGACGCTACGCAAGAGCACTTCTGCTTGCACATCTTTTTCTTGCGGTATCTGAATTGCTTCCGTTTCTACCTCCATGTAAGGCTCTTCCCGAAGGAAGTTCAAAATTCTATGGCGGGAGATTCCCTCAACGAGAGCCTGAACTTTTCCATCGGGTCGTAGTCCCACATGGGTGATTTTTGCCAGGGTACCCACCGTGAAAAGGTTCTCCTTCTTCACTTCTTCAATCTGTGGATTTTTCTGGGAAGTGAGGAAAATCAACCCCTGCCGTTCTTCTGCCTTCCTCAGAGCGAGGATGGAAGCGGTTCGACCGATGAGAAGGGGCAGAATCATCCGGGGAAAAATCACAATGCCGCGGAGAGGAATCAAGGGGTAAATGTTCACAGATGGAGAAGGCGGAACGGCGGGAGGTAACTCATCTGAAGATGTCATTCGGTTATGCCTCCGCCGCCTCCACAGGCGGCTCTTCATTGAAAATGAGGCGGGGCTTACTCTTCCCGCGAACCACAGAAGAAGTGAGGACCACTCGCTTCAAATCCTTCAGGGATGGGAGTTCATACATCACATCCAGCATCAGGCTTTCCGTAATGGCTTTCAAACCTCTGGCTCCAGTGCCTCGCTCCTGTGCCAGCCGGGCTATCTCGCATAAAGAATTTTTGCTAAATTCCAGCGTGACTCCATCCATGCGAAAGAGTTCCGTGTACTGGCTGACGAGGGAGTTTTTGGGTTCTACAAGAATCTTCACCAAATCCTCGGTGGTGAGAGGGTCAACCGGGGTGAGAATCGGGAATCGTCCCACAAATTCAGGGATAAACCCATATTTCAATAGGTCTTCTGGCATGACTTTGCGGAGGAGTTCCGATTCACTCAGGGATGCAGGAGGCACGGGGTTGGCACGGAAGCCCATGGGTCGTTCCTGAACCCGAGAGCGGATAATATTCGGAAGCCCGTCAAAGGCGCCACCGGCAATAAATAGAATATTCGTCGTATTCAACTGGAGGAAATCCTGATACGGGTGCTTCCGCCCGCCCTGAGGGGGAATATTGGCCACTGTGCCCTCCAGGATTTTTAACAGGGCTTGCTGAACCCCTTCACCGGACACATCTCGGGTGATGGAAGGGCTATCCGTTTTCCGGGCGATTTTATCCACTTCATCCAGGTAAATGATGCCCTTCTCCGCGGCGGAGATGTCGCCATCCGCTGACTGAATCAGCCTCAACAGGATGTTCTCCACATCTTCCCCCACATACCCGGCTTCTGTGAGGGGGGTGGCATCGGCTATGGCGAAGGGAACTTGAAGGATACGGGCTAAAGTTTTCGCCAGGAGGGTTTTCCCGGAGCCCGTAGGGCCGATGAGCAGGATATTCGTTTTTTCAATTTCCACGGGGCTACCAAAATAAATCCGCTTATAGTGGTTGTAAACCGCCACAGAAAGGATTTTCTTGGCATTGTCCTGCCCGACCACATACCGGTCCAGTTCTTGTTTAATCTCCATTGGAGTGAGGAGATGGTCGGTTTTCACGGGTTTACGCCCATCCTTTTTCAAAATGTCCCAGCAACGAAGGACGCATTCTTTGCAGATGAACGCGGACATATCCACGCTGACGAAGAGGCGTTCGGTCTCCTCCTGAGTTCGACCGCAGAAGGAGCACTTTTTTTGTGAAGTGTTTCGCTGGCTCAAGGTTTATCTATCCTCCATTCGTATAATTTTATCGATAATGCCATATTGCAGGGCTTCTTCGGGAGTCATATAGAAATTACGGTCTGTATCCCGGGAGATTTTTTCCAGGGGTTGCCCGGTATGGCTTGCGAGAATACGGTTCAACAGGTCACGGGTTCGGAGCATTTCCCTGGCTTCAATGTCAATATCCGTGGCTTGACCCTGAACTCCGCCCCAGGGTTGGTGGAGCAGGATGCGGGAAGAGGGAAGGGCGAAGCGTTTCTCTTTTCGGCCTCCAGACAGAAGGACGGCAGCCATACTGGCAGCGAGCCCGACACAAATCGTGGAAACCGCTGGCTTCACAATCTGGATGGTGTCGTAGATGGCTAATCCCGCCGTGACGCTCCCACCGGGGCTATGGATATACACATCAATATCCCGGCTCGGGTCCTCTTTCTCCAAAAAGAGCAACTGGGCGACTACCAGGTTCGCCATTTCATCCAGGATGGGACCTGTGATAAATACAATCCGCTCTTTCAGTAAGCGGGAATAGATGTCATAGGCTCGCTCGCCCCGGGCCGTTTGCTCCACCACAATTGGCACCAACTGATTCTTCATCTCACGCCTCCCTTCCGATACTGAATCTCGCCTTTAGAAATCAGGAAATCCACGGTTTTCTCGCGTAGCACCTGACGCTCCAGGGAGTTTAACCATCCTCTTTTCTCCAGTTTCCGCCGGAGGACATCTTTTTTCAAGCCCTCACGATTTGCCCATCGTTCCAGCCTATGGTCAATTTCTTCCGGATACACTTTCAGCCCTTCCATTTCTGCCACCTCATCCAGAGCCAGGCGGAGGAGGAGGGTCTTCTTTGCTCCCTCTCGTGCAGACTCTTTCCATTTCTCATAACTCCCCCATTTCTGATGGATATAAGCCTCCAACTGGTTTTCATCATCACCGAGAGAGTGGAATAAATCATGGAAGCGCTCCTCAATTTCTTCCTCCAGAAGGGCTTCTGGCAGGTCTACCTCCACAATTTGACGAAAAAGGGCCTCCAGCACCGCCTGTTCTGTCAGAGATTCCTGCAGTTGCCGGCTTCGCAACTCCAGGGTTTTCTTCACACTCTCTTTCAAAACTTCCATAGAAGGGGCTTCCATTTTTTTCAGTAGTGCAGCGTCATCGGGTAGACTTCGTTCAAATACCTCTTCCACCTTCGCATGCACGGGTTCTTTTCCCTCCACAGGCAGGGAAACTTCATCAGATTTTCTGCGGTTGACCAGAGGCTCCATAGCCCGATTCCCTTCCTGCAAGAAGAAATGATGTTTTCTGGAATTCTGGGAAACCAGCACCACATCTCCCCAGCGGGATTGTCTTTCCACAGGGGTGAGGGTGGCAAATTCTTCACGAAAGCGTTGAATCTCCTGCTCCACCATGGTTTCCGTGACGGGTGGAACCTCTTCCACTTCCACCTTTAAGTGAGCATACGAACGAACCTGAACCTTTGGCACCACTTCTATCAAAGCAGAAATGAGAATGCCTTCTTGGCGTGGAGACACATCCACCTTCGGCTTTTCCACGGGTTGTAAACGGTAATTTTTTATGGCTTCTCGGAAATGCTTCTGCCAGACATCATCTATGGCACGACGGGTTATCTCTTCATCCGAATAGATATTTTGCAGGACTTTCACGGGCACCTTACCGGGGCGAAATCCAGGGATGGAAACCTGACGGGATAAGGACTGCAGGGTTTTCTCCTTCTCCTGCTGAATTTCCTCGGCGGGAATGTCTATCACCACCTGAACCTTTTTGGGCTCAATTTGTTCCACTTTCACCGATGGGCACATTTTTTTCAGGCTTGTGTTATGGAGCGGAAGACGGGATTTGAACCCGCGACCTCCTCCTTGGCAAGGAGACGCTCTTCCCCTGAGCTACTTCCGCTCCTATCTCCACTATGTTATACCATTCAGGGGAAAATTCTGCAAGACTTCTGACCATCAAGATAGCGGGGACATTACTCATCATCCCTGGGCCGTGAGGGAGTCGAACCCCCGACCCGCTGATTAAGAGTCAGCTGCTCTGCCTTCTGAGCTAACGGCCCCGGGAAGAACGCGCCTGAGAGGACTCGAACCCCCAACCCGCGGATCCGAAGTCCGCTGCTCTGTCCACTTGAGCTACAGGCGCCCTGCATATTCCCTTTTTCTTCTTTTTCCTGAATCATTCCTCGCAGTCTATTTATTCCATCCATCGCGCCCAGGAGGATTCGAACCTCCGGCCCGCGGCTTAGAAGGCCGCTGCTCTGTCCCCTGAGCTATGGGCGCCGGGAGACATCGGGGCGAGTGGACTTGAACCACCGACCCCCTCCTCCCAAGGGAGGTGCGCTACCAGCCTGCGCTACGCCCCGTTCTATACTATCTATATTATACCTCGTTTCCCGTTCAATGTCCCTTTTGCTCCCGGGTGGCTTGCGAAACAGATGGGATGGGCATATAATACAGAATCAAGTAATGGAGGTGAAGTGGAATGGAAAAACCCGCCGGTGTATGGGTGGTGAGCATTTTATTTTTCATCGGTGGAGCCCTCGGGGTTCTGGGTGGTTTGATGATGCTCCTTGGCGGTGGAGCCATCGGTGTAATGGGTGGAATGGCAGGAAGAGGAATCTTTAGCGGCGCCATCCTGGGTTTTGTTGGCTTCGTCACCCTCATCCTTGCCGTTTTTGAACTCATCGTGGGATGGGGAGTTCTGACCTTACAACTCTGGGCTCGCATCGTGGGCATTATCCTTGCCATTATCAGCCTTCTGAGTATTCCCATTGGCACGATTATCGGGCTGGTGATTTTATACTTTCTCGTGCTGGATAAAGCCACGGTGGCTGCCTTTCAGCCTGCTCCACCCCCATCATCACCCCCGCCAGGTTAAATCGCGCTCAGATATAAAATCTTCGGGACGTCTTTTGAACATTCCCTGACGCTGGTCCTCATTCCTGATTTCCTAACGGGTGAAAGGATATAATTAAGAATGGTAACCCCGATGAGTTCACTGCAGTCAATTTTCCAGAATCGGCGTGGATTGCGATTTCTATTTACTGGAGGGAAGGGCGGGGTGGGAAAAACTGTCATCGCATCCGCTATGGCGTATCATTTTTCCGAGCAGGGGAAGAAAATACTTCTGGCTTCCTTGAATCCTGTTCACTCCCTGTCATCCGTGTTCCAGCAAGAGCTTTCCGGCGGCTCTGTGAAGCCTGTGGCAGGCGTCCCGAATCTTTACGCCATAGAAGTGGAGATTCAGGAAGTGGTTCAACGCTATCGGGAGAACATCGGGAAGCGGGTCCGGGATTTTTTGAAGTGGTCTGACATCCCCCTGGATGCTAAACCCTTTGTGGACATCGCCGCCACCAACCCTGCTTTTGAGGAATCCGCTATGTTTGACAAAATGATTGACCTCATGCTGACCTGGAGCAGGGAAGTCAACTCCACCGGAAGAAATGAAAGCAGGGATAGCGGGCAAACCGCCCCCGCATTTGACCTGATTATCTTTGATACTGCTGCAGTTGCCAATGCTATCCGCCTCATCGGATTATCCAAAATCTACGGCCTCTGGCTTCAAAGAATGATTGAATCCCGCAAGGAAGCCCTTTCTCTCCGGGTTCAACTCTCTTTCCGGAAGGAGAAAATTATGGAGGAAGTGCGAAAGGACCCCCTGCTTGCCGACCTTCTGGATATGAATGAGCGGTATATTCGCGCTCGCGCGCTCCTCACCGACCCTCAAATCACCGCTTTCTTTTTTGTCACTCTCCCCCTTGCACTTCCCATTGCTGTGGTCACCCGCTTCATCCAGATGGTTCAACAGTATGACATTCCTGTAGGAGGCGTGATTGTCAACGGGATGATGGATGAATCCATCCTTATGCAGAACCCGGGGGATGAATACCTGCAAAACCGGTGGGAAGAGCAGAAAAGATACCTGGGCATTATCCAGCGAGATTTAGGGCATCTGGTTTGTGCCCATACCTCTTTATTGCCCGGCGAAGTCGTGGGGCTTGAAGCCCTTGCCACCATCGCTTCTTCCCTCTTCTCTCCGTGAGCCGGGACTGGGGGGGACACCCTGCCACCTGTGCCAAGCACCTTGATGGCTTCAACGATTTATGCACGGCAGAAATTGAAAAGCCTAATTACAAGCGGCCAGATTATCTATTTCCCTAAAAATCCTTTATGTAAAAAACCGGAATATGTATGCTTTACCCTGGAAAAGTTACTTACCAAGATTTTTGTTACCGGGTAAGAGAAAGGCGGGTTTTTATTTATGCGTATATTGACAAGGACGGAGCAGGTGGTATAATAAGATAGGATGAGCGCACAAAGAAAGGTTGCACTATTTTTCATCCTTAGCGTTGGGATGTCGTGGATAGGGGTAATGAATTGTTCCTCTACCAGGCTCGAATCTCACCATTCGGGAATGCCCATACCTGCCTCTTCAGTGCCCTGCCCGAAGTGCAGCCCAACCCAATTGCCTGTTCTTCACATTCTTACCTGCGTTCATCCCAATGCTTCCGTTTTCTTCCCCACTTTTGAGTCAACGAGAGCTTTCCAGCCTGCACTGCTCTCTACGCTGAGTGATTTCGTCCATTCCCCGGCAGTATGGCATTCACCGAGTCCAGCAGGTTTTCATCTAAAACCGCCGAATCAAGTTCCACTTTATCTGTTAAACCTCTCTATTTTATCCTGATTCACTACCCTGATTTCCCCGCATAATTAATCAGGGGACCCTTACAGCCTTCTCCTAAAAATACCCTGTAAGGAGGTGGTGAATTCTGGAACGAAGGCTCTCACACTTTCTACTTTATTCTTATAGAAAATATACAGCAAGGCTATCGGACTGGCTGATGGAAAATGCGGGCAATGGATACAGGTTTGCCCGATATAAAAAAGACTGGATACCCATCCTTCTTCTTCTCTTCTGGAGTGGAATCGGATGGGCGGAGAATCCTGCCATTACACCCATAGAAGCGTTTGTCCGGGAGGCGCCGGAGAAGAACCCGGAAATTCAGGCACTCACTTATCAGTGGGAAGCGATGAAGGCACGGATTTCTCCCGCGAAAACCCTGCCTGACCCTACCATTGGCATCCGTCTGATGAATATGGGAAACCGCTTGAGCCTCGGGAAGGATATGAACTCTATGGTGGGAATCTCTTTCTCACAGATGGTGCCGTATGCGGGCAAACTCCCCCTGATGGGCAAGATTATGGAAGAAGAAGCCAACCAAATGTTTTATATGCTCCAGGAGAAAAGGTGGATGCTCACCGCGGAAGTTAAAAAAACCTACTACTCTATCTACCACACCGACCGGATGCTGGAAATTCTTCAGGAGAATAAAACCATCCTGGAGAATATGGAGAAGTCAATGGAAGCGATGTATCAAGTTGGGGAAGCGCTCCAGCAGGATGTCCTGAAGGCCCAGGTGTCGATTTCTAAGCTTCTGGAGCAGATGCTGGACCTCCGGAGGCAGAGAAAGGAGTTAGAGGCACGGATGAACCGTCTTCTGGGAAGAAGCGTCACGGCGCCCATCGGAAATCTCCAGGTGTCTGAGGAGATTTCCCTGCCTTACACGCTGGAGGACTTCAGAGAACTGGCGCTGAAATATTCGCCCACCCTGAGAGTGGAGGAAAAGGGAATCTCCAGGGCGGAGTATCAAGTGAAACTTGCGGAAAGGGAGTTCAAGCCGGACGCCATGTTCACATACTCTCGTTTCGCTCGTGGAAACTTTGGTCCCGCCTGGGAAGCCATGATGGAAATCACCGTGCCGTTATACAAGGAGAAAAAGCAGGCTTTTCAACTGATAGAAGCCCGGCAAAAGAAAGAGCAGGCAGAGCAGGCGCTTCAAGGGAAGAAAAACGAAATTCTCCAGGGGCTGGATGAAATGTTCGCCGCTCTTCAAACCAATGAGGAAATCTATCATCTCCTCGTGGATGGAATCATCCCACAGGCGGAACTCACTTTTCGGGCATCTATGTCCGCTTATCAAGTGGGAAAGGTGGATTTCCTCACCACCCTGGATAGTCTGATGACTCTTTACGATATGAAGATGCGCCTTCACATGACCCTGGAGATGTTTCATAAAGACCTGTCGGATGTGGAGGCAATGATTGGAAAATCCTTAGAGATTCATTCTGGAGGTGAAACTCATGGAATCAAAACGACTCAAGAAAACTAACTGGTTTATCGGGGCGGGGTTGATACTCACCCTTGTGGGGGGATACACTGCCCATCAGCAAGGCTGGCTGACCCTGCCTTTCTTTTCCCCAGCTATTACCGCACAACCTATGGAAGGGATGAGCGGAATGGAGATGGGGAAATCAAAAGAGGAGCATGCGGGAATGGCCGGGATGGAAGGTATGGAGGAAATGGAGGAAGAGGTAGCGCCCAAACGCATTATGATTGACCCGGAAATGCAGCAGATTATCGGCGTCAGAATCCAGAAGGCCGGATATATGCCCCTCGTGAAAGAAATTCGGACGGTGGGACGAGTGGAATATGACGAAACCCGACTGAAAGCGGTTACAGTTCGGGTGATGGGCTACATTACCAAACTTCTTGTGGATTACACAGGGAAAGAGGTAGAAGAAGGCGAACCACTTTTTACCTTTTATTCTCCTGAGCTTGTTTCTGCGCAGCAGGAATATCTTCTGGCGTTAAAAGGGGCGAACACTCTTTCCGGTTCCTCCTATTCGGAAATCAGCCAGGGGAGCAAAACCCTGCTGGAATCTGCAAGAAAGCGTCTTCTCCTCTGGAACTTCACTGAGGAACAAATTCAATCTCTGGAAAATCGTGGAGAGCCAGAGATTGAGTCCTATGTCTATTCCCCGGTTTCTGGGACCGTGGTAGAAAAGATGGCTCTACAAGGCAAGCAGGTGATGCCCGGGGAAGATTTATACAAAATTGCAGACCTCTCTCAAGTCTGGGTTATTGCCGACCTGTATGAGGAGGATGCTCCCCTATTGCGAGTTGGCCAGCATGCTTCCATTCAACTCACCTATTACCCTGGCAAAGCCTTCCACGGCTCTGTGGATTACATCTATCCCTATTTAGACGAGAAAACGAGAACGATCCGGGTCCGCTTCGCCTTTCGAAACCAGCGAGAAAATGCCCGTGGCGTGAGGGAGGAAACCCGGCACCTGGAACACGAAGGAATGGAAGGGATGGAAATGCCTGGAATGCCCGGCATGAATCACACACAGCACCAGGCTCCAAATTCAACCTCTGAAAATTCTTCCGGATGGCTTCTGAAACCCGGCATGTTCACCAATGTGACAGTGAATGTGAATCTCGGGCAGTATCTTGCGATTCCGGAGGACTCTGTCATAGACACGGGCTTACGTCAGGTCGTTTTCGTGGACCTGGGGAATGGACATTTCGAGCCCCGGAATGTGGTTCTCGGGCATCGGGTGAACGGCTACTACGCCGTTCTCTCAGGCTTGAAGCCAGGAGAGCCTATTGTGACCAGCGCCAACTTCCTGCTGGATGCAGAGAGCAAAATCCGCACTGCGATGCCTGCGATGCCGGGAATGGATATGAAAGGGATGAAGATGCCCGGACATGCAGGACATTAGAGGTGAAGGCTGGCTATGATTGAACGACTAATAGACTGGTCTGCACGGAATAAATTCCTCGTTCTTCTCGCCACCTTCTTTGCCATTCTCGGAGGTATCTGGGCGATTAAGAACACTCCGCTGGATGCCATCCCCGACCTCTCCGATGTTCAGGTCATCATCTACACCGAATGGATGGGAAGAAATCCCAGAATCATAGAGGACCAGATTACCTATCCCATTTCCACCACTATGCTCTCTGCGCCGAAAGTGAAGGCGGTTCGGGGCATTTCTGCCTTCGGCTTCTCCTTCATCTATGTCATCTTTCAGGATGGAACGGACATCTACTGGGCGAGGACTCGTGTTCTGGAATATCTGGAAAAAATCAAAGGGCGTCTCCCGCCCGGCATCACGCCAATCCTCTCCCCGGATGCCACGGGAGTGGGCTGGGTTTATATTTATGCCCTCGCAGATAAAACCGGTCAGAACGACCTGGCACAACTTCGGACCATCCAGGACTGGTATCTGAAGTACTATCTGGAAAGCCTGCCTGATGTGGCAGAGGTGGGCACCTTTGGAGGTTTTGTTCGGGAATATCAGGTGGAAGTTGACCCGAATAAACTTCTTGCCTTCGGCATCCCGTTGAAGATGGTGATGGATGGCATCCGAATGAGCAATCTGGAGGTGGGAGGTGGAGCCATTGAACTCGCCCAGACGGAATATATGGTGCGAGGGATAGGATATGTGCAAAAAGTGGAGGACCTGAAAAATATCCCTCTGGGCACCAATATGATGGGCACGCCGATTTATCTCAAGGATGTGGCGAGAGTGACCCTGGGACCCGATATGAGGAGAGGAGCGGCGGACCTGAATGGAGAGGGCGATGTGGTGGGAGGCATCGTTGTGATGCGGTATGGAAAAAACGCCCTGCAGGTCATTAACCGGGTGAAGGTGGCGATAGAAGAGTTTCAGAAAACCCGACTCCCCCCCGGTGTTGAAATCATCCCCGTCTACGACCGTTCCAAACTCATTCTACAATCCATTGCTACCCTTCGCCGAACCCTGATTGAAGAGTCCATCATCGTGATTCTCGTGTGTCTCATCTTTCTCTTCAGCCTGAGAAGTTCCGGCGTGGTCATCGTCACTCTACCCATTGCCGTGATTCTTTCCTTCATCCCGATGATGTATCTACGGCTGACCTCCAACATTATGTCGCTGGGCGGGATTGCCATCGCCATCGGAGCCATGGTTGATGCGGCTATCGTGATGATTGAAAATGTCCACAAGCGGCTGGAGCATTTTGCACTGGAACATCCTGACTGGGCTCTGACATCAGAGGGTAGAGCCCAGCGAAGTCAAATCCTGATTCACGCCATGCAGGAAGTGGGAAAACCCCTCTTCTATTCCCTTCTGGTTATCACGGTCTCCTTCCTCCCGGTATTCACCTTAGAATATCAGGAGGGGAGGCTTTTCAAGCCATTAGCCTTCACGAAAACCTTCTCCATGTTTTTTGCCTCCTTTCTTTCCATCACCCTGGTGCCTGCCATCATGGGACTATTTATTGAGAAGAAGGTCATCCCGGAGAAGAGAAATCCCATCAGCCGATTTCTTATCAGTCTGTATAATCCTGTTGCCCGTTTTGCACTGCGCTGGCGGTTCATCACCATCACCCTCGGTCTTATGGCAACTTTTCTCGCTTACCCTGCCTATAAAAAACTGGGGAGTGAATTTATGCCACCTCTCTATGAGGGTACCCTTCTATATATGCCAATGACCACACCGGGGATTTCTATCTACGAATCCCGGCGGGTTCTGCAAATACAGGATAAACTCCTGAAGCAATTCCCTGAGGTTGACCAGGTGCTGGGGAAAGTGGGGAGAGCCACCACACCCACGGACCCTGCTCCCCTGCCCATGGTAGAAACCGTAGTCTCTCTCAAACCTGAACACGAATGGAGGAAAGGGCTGACCTGGGAAAAACTCTTTGACGAGATGGATAAAGAAATTCAAATCCCCGGATTCGTGAATGTGATGACCATGCCCATCAAAAATCGGGTGGATATGATCACCACGGGGATACGAACACCCGTAGGAGTGAAGGTCTTCGGGCCGAAACTGGAGGAGGTTCAGGAGATAGCGGAAGAAATTGAACGCATCATTCCACAGGTGGAAGGCACGAGAAGCGCCATTGCCGAGCGCTCTTTAGGCGGGTTTTACTTGAACATCACCCCCAGGCGGGAAGCTCTGGCTCGCTACGAACTTTCCATTATGGATGTCCAGGATGTGATAGAAATGGCAATCGGTGGAACTGTCATCTCCACCACGATTGAGGGCCGAGAACGCTACCCCATCAATATCCGGTATCCGAGGGAACTTCGGCTCTCTCCAGCCCTCCTGAAAAGGGTATTGATTCAAACGCCTATGGGCTACTCCATCCCGATTTCGCAGGTGGCGGATATAGAACTCACTCAGGGTCCGGATATGATACGAAGTGAGCGGGGACAACTCACTGGCACAGTTTATGTTGATGTGGCTGGCCGGGACATTGGCTCCTATGTGGCGGAAGCCAAAAAACTGGTGGAAGAAAAAATCAAACTCCCTCAGGGTTATTCCATCCTCTGGAGCGGGCAATACGAGTATATGCAGAGAGTTACAGAAAAGTTAAAATATATGATTCCCCTTACCCTTTTCATCATCTTCCTGCTGATGTATCTCAACTTCGGCTCCGTGGGGAAGACTCTCGTAGTGATGCTTTCCATTCCCTTCGCTCTCACCGGGAGTATGCTGGGAATATATTTGATGAATTATAATCTCAGCGTGGCGGTGTGGGTGGGAATCATTGCTCTCGCCGGCGTTGCCGCTGAAACCGGCGTGGTGATGCTGGTGTATATTGATGAAGCCTATGAACGATACAAAAAACAGGGGATGATGCGCACCCGCCAGGACCTCTCTGATGCCATCATTGAGGGAGCAGTGCAAAGGGTTCGCCCCAAGATGATGACCGTAATGGCTGTCATGATGGGGCTGATTCCCATCCTGTGGAGCCACGGAGCAGGTGCGGATGTGATGCGGAGAATCGCCATGCCGATGATTGGCGGTATGGTCACTTCTACCATTCTCACTCTCTTCATCATTCCTTCCATCTTTCACATCTGGAAATCTTTTGAACTCCCTAAACAGAAGCAAACTGGAGGTGAATCCTGATGAAATTTTTTGACCCTGTTTGCAACGTTTTCCTGGACACGCTGGACGAAGAGTTGCAGGCCCCTCACGGCAACCACATTCACTACTTCTGCTCTCCCACCTGCCGGAAAATCTATGAGGAAGCACTGGAATACGAGGAGACCATCCGAAATCCACTGGAGTTCCATGCCGGTGGCAGGGAAAAGGAGCCATACCTTTTCATCAAGAGGGTAGATACAGGGTATGAGGCGTAGAAGAAAAAACTGAACACCTGGAGGTGAGAAAATATGAAACTTGTATGGGCGGTCATTCGGGAAAATAGACTACGAGAAGTTCAAAAAGCCCTGCAAAAAGAAGGCTTTACCGGGGCAACCGTAGTCCATGTTTCCGGTATGGGGGAAGAAGATTCTCATCCTCCCCTCACCCTTTTTCCCCACATCAAAATGGAAATCATCACTTCGGATAACCTGGCAGAAAAAGCAGTGGAAACGATTATGAATGCTGCCTGGACGGGCTTGCCAGGAGACGGAGGGATTGCCATCTTACCGGTGGAGAAGGTCTGGAAAATCCGACATAAGGAACGACTCATCACTCTTTTGGAAAAAGTGATTGACCCGGTTTGCAAAATGAAGATAGAGAAAATGAAAGCAGCGGGTAAGACAGAGTTTGCAGGAACCAGTTACTACTTCTGTTCTGAAATATGCCTGTTAAAATTCCAGGAGTCTCCGGAAAAATTTCTCCGGGCAAGCAAGAGCTCTAAAGTAAAGGAGGAATAAATATGAAATTGAATCCGGCAGGATTCGCAAGCGCTCTGGGGATAACCTCAGCCATCCTTTACTTTGTGTGCGGCATCCTTGCCGCGGTCACTCCTCAGTTTCTCCTCTACATTTTCAAGACCTGGTTCCACGGGATGAATCTGGATGCACTCGTCCCTGCTGACGGACACATTTTCAATCTGACTCTGTTCATCATCGGGCTTATCACCTTCACGGCTACCGGCTGGGGCAGTGGGTGGTTGGTGGCAATTATTTACAATTTGTGGCAAAAGAAAAGCCCGGAGAAAGGAGAGTGATAGAGATGGTAATGGAAATTGACCCCGTGTGCGGTATGAGGGTGGATACACGGATTCCTGCTGCTAAATCTGAGCATGAAGGGATTACTTATTTCTTCTGCTCCGTTGGGTGCAAGGGCATCTTTGACCAGGACCCCGACAAATACAGCCGACTATACTGGAAGAAAAGAGGGATGGATAAACCTGAATCTCCGGAGGTGGAGACTGATGGTTGAGAAGGACCCGGTATGCGGGATGCCGGTAGATACAAAACGGGCAGGCAGTAGCCTTTCCTTTCAGTATAACGGAAGGACCTACTACTTTTGCTCTCACTATTGCCGGGAGCATTTTGAAGCGGACCCGGAACGATATTACCGGGGAAGGCAGACAGAGATGATGGGCCCACATAAAGAATTCAGGGAAAAAGGAGGTGAAAATGAATGAAGGGCCGAAATTCTCTTCACTGGATTCTGGCACTGGCGTTTACAGGGCTTTTTCTCGGTGTGGCAGACGATTCTTCCTCTACGCCTCATGATGAGGGGATGATGGGCGGGATGATGCCTATGATGCAGATGTGCCACCAGATGATGTCCCGACAGATGTCGGGAATGGGCGGCGGTATGCATCATCCTATGATGGACATGATGGGGCATGAACCGCAACCCATGACCCCCGAGGAGCGGGAAATCGCTAAAATGATGGCGGATGCAGAGGTGAAAGAAGCCCAGCTGCACCGAATGCTTCTGGAAGAGAATGTGAATCCGGATGCCCTGAAGGGAAAGATACGAGAGATTCATGACCTTCAGGTGGAAATCCAGTTCAGGGAAATCATGACCGCTCGTGCAAAAGCATCGGCTCAGAAACCTTCCGAAAAGGGAGAAAGCAAGAGTGAGCACGAGATGCATCACATGGGCGGCATGGGCAGGATGGGGAAATAACGGAGGGTGAAGAGGAGGAATTGCCCCCTTCCATCAGGAATCGCGGGGGGTCCTCTACCTGCTCCGGGACCCCCCCCGATTCCACTTTAAGGAGGAATGCATATGCCTACATGCGCTGTGTGCTTGATGAAAGTCTCACGCGAGGTTAAATTTCGCACAGAAATTAAGAAGCGAACCTACTATTTTTGCAGTTCCCGCTGTCTGATGCAATTTCAGAAAACTCCGGAAAAATATTCTCCTGTGCATATACGAACACCGGCATTTGTGGGAATTCCTTCCCGGGTTCATCTCAGCCAATCCGCCTTTACAGCATTGATTTTATCCGTGGCGGAGATATTCAAAAAAGAAGCCATGGGCTACCTTCTGGGAAATTGCAAGGGCGAAGTGGTGGAGATAGACCATGCGATACCCTTTCAAACGGGTAAAAGAGGTTATACTTACAGTGCAGTTTCTCTCCGGCGGCTGGAGTGGGTTAGAGACCTGACAGAGCGCATCCATCCAGGATTGCAGTGGATTGGAGATTATCATTCTCACCCTCAGCATGGAAATGTCCTGCGTCTTCACCTTCCCAGCATTCTGGATGTGGAAGATATGGAACCCGGGTATGTTTATTTAGTCATTTCAGTGAACGAAGTACAAGTTTGCTTACCCTGGCGCACGAGCAGGAAGAGGGGAACTCTCGCTGGAACTCTGGGAAAATTGCGGATGGAGATTGCGGGCTACTGTCTTGATAAAGAGCAAAATTTGCGCCGTTTAGAGGTGGATGCCCCCTGGTTGAAAAGAAAATAAAAAAAGCCCTATTTCTTTATGCTTTTTTCACGGTAGTCCAGCCAGCACTTCTATGGGCGCACGGGGCAGGGCATCTCTCCACAGAAGAAATGGCTTCGGGACTGGTGGTCGTTGGGCGCTATCAGTTTCTGCTGGAAAAAGAAGCCACGCCACTCACCCGGGGAAAGACATCATACATTACCGTTCGCATCTTTGATACTTATGCGAAGGCTCTGCTGAAGGGGAAGCGAGTGCTTATGGCTATCAAACTTCCTCAAGCAGCGATTCCCCCCGGCCAAATCCCGGTACCCACGCTTATACCACCTTCTTCTCAGCACTCTTCTACAGGAATAGCAGTGGACAGTCCTGTTTCCTGGACCCCAGAGGGCAACCCGGATGTATCCGACCTACTGCCCACAGAAGAAACTGCGGAGGGAGGGCATTATCGGATAAAATTCACTCCTGAAACTTCCGGGGTTCATCTATTGAAACTGGCACTGTTTGTGGACGATGCATCCTCACCTCTTCTAATAGAATTCCCTCTCCAGGTAAAAAACCCGGCGTTCACGCTCACACGAATCGTATTTTTTACGCTTCTCCTGCTATTCCTCACCGTTATTTCTCTGAGCGTTTTCTCTCTCCGCAGAAGATATGGCTCCTCCGATTCACAGTCTTTGAATCTACTGGAAATTCCATGGTTAAACCGGTTTATTCGCTGGAGATATTTTCAAACAGTTTTTCAAGTTCCCCTGCTGTTTTTGTTGATTCTCATCATCTTTGCAGGTTTATATGATGCACCTGATGGGAGCAAAAATTTCGCCACGATTCTCACCTGGACAGTGTGGTGGGCGGGGATTATCTTTACCTTCGTTCTACTGGGAAGAGTCTGGTGTTTTATGTGTCCTGTGGGAGGGCTGGCGGATTGGACGGGGAAATGGGCTCAGCCCCGTCGCCTTCTACCCAAACTCCTTCGTTCTTTGTGGATTCCCACCGTTCTATTCCTTTTTCTTACCTGGCTGGATGGAGCGGTGGGCATCGTAAACAATCCGCGCTTGACCGCCTGGGTCCTGATGTCTATTGCCGGGCTTGCAATTCTCATTTCTCTGCTGTTTGCCCGTAGGACTTTTTGCCGGTATATCTGCCCGATTGGAGGAATGATTGGGTTATATTCTATGTTTTCCCCGGTAGAGTTGAGGGTGAAATCTCATGAAATCTGTCGTTCACACAACCCGAAAACCTGCTATCTGGGTTCTCCAGATGGGGAAGGATGCCCGATGTTTGAATATCCAGCGGTGATGAATCGCAACAATTACTGTAACTTTTGCGGGGAGTGCGTCAAAACCTGCTCGCCGAACAATCTTGTCTTGAGATTTCGCCCGTTCGGGACAGACCTTTTTACTCTGGTAAATCCCCGTCTGGATGAGGCATTTTTTGCCCTTACATTAACAGGAGTAAGCCTGGTGGCGGTAGGGCATATGATTGCTCCCTGGCATTCCTGGATGCTGGGGCTTTCCAGGCTCATCGGATTGGGAAGGCTGGGTATTACCAGCGAGAAAACCTTAACTGTCATCGGTTTCACCATCACCCTGTTCAGTATATCTGTGGTGATTTTGCCTGCTCTGGTTTACGGTGCAGTGCTCTGGCTTCAAAAGTTTTCTGTGGGGCAACCCATTCTGGCCGACCGAGGGAACGACGGCAGGGCAGAAAAAGTGGCTCCACATCAAATTTTCAGCCGTTTTGCTTACGCCTTCATTCCTGTGGGATTATCCATGCATCTGGCTCACAATATCCAGCATTTATTAACTGAAGGAGCCGTTATCATCCCCGCCACACAAAAATTCCTGAACAACTATACTTTCTTTAATCTCGGCATTTCCAACTGGCAGGCTTATTCTTTCCCTCATTCCCCCTATATCACCTGGCTTCAAATCACACTCGTCCTCATATTTTTGCCCTTTTCTCTGCGAATACTTGATAGGGTGTGGCATCAGTATTTTTCTCCATCAGCCCGATTTCAGTGGGCAATGGCTCCCTTACTCCTTTTGGTTCTCGTTCTGGTGTGGCTGAATCTCTTCCTTATCCAGCAAGATATGTCTGCCCGGCACACAACCCTGTTGACAGCCATCGCCCGATGAATAAACTGGAAATGAATGCTTCAAAGGAAATACAGCAATGGAGAGGTGAGGTGAGATGTGTAGATTCATCTGGACGGTAATTTTAGTGGTAACTCTGAGTTCAGCAGGGTTAGCCCATACAGGAGAGAAACACGAGAAGTTGCAGGAGTCACCCCCATCTGCGGAAGTTACAACGCCAGAGAAAGAAATGAACCAGGGAGTGGAACACGAGATGATGGAAGGAGCATCAGAAACCCGGCCTGCTCCTCAGGTGCCTTTGAATCCGGCGAGAGATGTGGTTTTGCTTGTCATATTCACCGCTGGTGGAATCTGGCTGGCGATTCGCAACTACCAGCATTTCTCTAAGGGGGCTGCTTCCCGATGACCACCTGGCGAGAAAGATTCGGTCTTCACGCGCTGGCGTACCCGGTTCCATCACACAGTCACCGATTAGACTATGCCCTCGGAGCTATCGCTCTCTCGGGCTTTCTGATTCTCATTCTCACGGGCATCTGGCTGGGGCTTTTATATCAGGTCGGTGCCACCAGTGCCTATGAAAGTGTGGAGGCTCTTCAGGGTCTGGACCGGTGGGTGCGAAACCTACATTACTGGTCCGCCCACTTCACCTATCTTACGGTGCTTCTTCATGTGGTTCGGGTAGGGATTACAGGGGCCTATCGCACTCCGAGAGAAGGAATCTGGTGGTTGGGAGTTTTTCTCCTCGCTACCGTCTCTGCTATATTCCTCACCGGAACCATCATCAAGTGGGACCAGGAAGGATATGAAGCCTACGCCCATCTGGAAGAAGGCTTCGCATACGCCGGACCTCTTGCCAATTTCTTGAAAAGCAGATTTACTGGTTCTGTCGCATTTTCCTCTCTCTTCTTCACCCATACTTCCCTTCTCCCGATTTTAGTTCTTCTTCTGATTGCAGGACATTTACTTCTGATAAAAATCCACGGGATTTCTGAATTACCTGGCGAGACCTCTTCCACTGCACGCATTCCTTTTACGCAGGTTATGAAAACCATTTCCCTTTATACAGGTGGATTTTTTATTCTGCTGGTGATACTTGCCACTTTCCTCCCAGCCCCATTGGGGCCTAACTTCGTAGAAGGGTTTGAGGTTACTAAACCTCCGTGGCCCTTCCTCTGGATTTATGCCCTGGAGAACTGGCTTGGAATGATGGGTATGGTATGGGGACCTGCCCTGCTCTTCCTCGGATTATTGGCTATGCCACTGCTGGACCGGGGGAAAAATCGGCGAGCATGGATTACCCTATTCCTCCTTGTCCTTCTACTTCTGATTGCCCTTGGTTTATATGCTGCCCTCTCTGTTCCCGTTCCTCATCTGGAAATGCAAACAGGTGAATCCTGATGAAAGAAAACGAACCTAATGTGGAAGAAAACGAAAATCTTCAGAGGAGGTAGAGTGAAATGTCACAGAAGAAAGGCTCAACCAGGGAAGCAGAGAAAGCCAGGTCTTTATCGCGAGTGATAGGGGTGACTGGTTTTCTCGCCCTGGGGCTTGGACTCTTTTTCACTGTCCGCCTATTTCTTACGGGGAAACCGGTGGAGATAAAAACCAATGGAGAAGCTCCACCTTACAGGCGAGTGGAGACACGCCCTGTTCTTCCCTCTTCTCTTTTCACTGGTGCTGTGGCAGAAGCCTATCAGGCTGCCCACGATATGCCCGATTTCATTGACCAGTTTTACTGCTACTGCCAGTGCAAGGAATATCACGGGCACAAAACTCTTCTTACCTGTTTTACTGATAAGCACGCCGCTAATTGCGACATTTGTTTATATCAAGCCCTCACTGCTGTCCAGATGAGCAAAGAAGGAAAGTCTGCGGATGCCATTCGCCATTTCTTCTCCTCCCGTTTCGCCCAGTAAACCCGGTCCCTGACCCTGGCTCATAGTAATGGTTTCTAAGAAGATGGACAGCCACCCCTCTGGCTTCTAACTTGTTCAACAGGAAATATCACAGGATGAGTTGATGCGAAATCCTGTTTATGCCGTGACTTTTTAATGTGCTCTCAATTACTATTTTTAGTTTTCTGATTAGAGAAAGACTCCGCTGAGAAAATTTTATGGATGGGTGTTCTCTGACTTCGGCACCGCTGTTCCGGCGCAAGCCTTACCACCCTCACTTTCACCGGAATAAAACGGGGAGTTCAATGTAAGTGCCGGGAGGGATTCCAAAGGACCAAATTTGAGTGTTGGGAGCACCCGTAAAATACTGGCGAATCAAACAAATAGGCACAGCATGGGTGACGACGCAGATGGTGCCTTCCGGATTTTGTCGGAGGATACGCCATAGAGAAGACAGGACTCTTTTACGGATATGGCGGAAAGGTTCACCGTGTGGAGGTGAAAGGTGTTCCGGGTTTTCCCGCCAGCGTGCGAGCCAGTGAGAATAACGGCGTTGGACTTCTTCCTGGGTCAGCCCTTCCAGTTTGCCCTGATAAATTTCCCTTAACCCCGGAGCCAGGCGAATCGCCAGATGAAGCCTCTGTGAAATGTATTCTGCTGTTTCAACCGCTCTTTTAAGCGGGCTGGAATACAGACAGCGTATGGATTTTTTAGTGAGTTCCTCTGCCATCAGATAGGCTTGTTGCCTTCCTTGTTCGGTGAGAGGGATGTCCGTTTGCCCCTGGAATCTCCTCTCACGGTTGTATTGGGTTTCTCCGTGCCGAACGAGGAGCAGTTTATTCGCTTTCCACCTACCTCCTTTGTAGATATTCCTGGATGCTTATAATCGGAGGTCTTCTGTGTTCTTCTACTACTTGCGTTTCCAGATGAAGTTTTTGGGGCTCGTAAATGATTCGCCTCAAAACTGTTGAAGCGGTATCCAGCAGGTAAAGTTTTTTCTTCTCCTCCGCCCTTTTCAGAATAATTTGTTGAAGGGCAAACGACATTCTGGAAAGGGAGGAAAGGGATTGGTGCCGATGCCGAACCATCTGGACATCCACCTGGGCAACAGAAAACAGACCAAACTCCTCCAGAATATCCAGGAGGTGGCCAATCTCCACACCGTAACAGGTGTAAAAAGAGAGGTGTTCCAGGATGTTCCTCCTGCCTGCGTAAATGCCGGAAAGTGGCTGTATGATACCGGATAATTCCGGATAGAAAAGGTTGAGCAAAGGGCGAACAACCAGTTCTGTCACCCTTCCTCCACCGGTGCTGTGGACTACGCCGTCCAGAATCAGAGGCCTTCGGAAATACCCTTTCACATATCCGACCCTGGAATAGTAAAGCAAAGGCCCCAGAACTCCATAAACGAATTTCGGGTGAGGATTCTTAATATCTGTGTCCATCCACGCTATCAGGTCCCCTTTCAAAATGTGCAGACTCTTCCAGAGTGCTTCTCCTTTCCCCTGAAAAGTTCCATATTTACGGAGAATTTTAGGATGCTGAAACACGGGAATCTTTCTGGAGCGAGCAATTTCAACAGTTTTATCCTTGCTTCCAGAATCTATGACCACGATCTCATCCAGCAGAGGATATTCATCCATTAGCACAGGTTTGAGCGTATCCAAGATATTCGCGAGGGTGGATTCTTCGTTTAGAGCAGGGAGACCAAGACTAATGGTCAAGCCCAGGACTTTTTTTCTTTCCACCAGTTTTTTCAGGTCGCGGAATTCCCGGAAGTGAAAAGTATTTTCAGCAAACCACTTCTCAATATAGCTTTCTTTCGGCAGAGCGGGTAGGGGAGAAAAGAAAAAGGGTTCTAACGGACGGACGGTCCGAACAATCAGAGTGATTCTTCCAGAGGACTCAGCAATCTTGCGGGCCCTCACTCCGGTGGAAAGGGCTGAATTCGGGCCTCTGGCGCCCATGACGATGATGTGATGGCTTTTAGCCGCTCGGAGCACCTCTTCCACAAGGTTTCCGGATGTGGTAAGAAATTGAGTTACACGAGGGCTCTTGAGAGCGGAATCCAGCACCATTGCATAGGGACGGTCTGCTTCCAGGTCATAAGCGGGTTCAGTTTCTGGAATCTTATGAAGTAGAGTCACTTCTCCGTCACAGGTGTTTGCAATTTGCACTGCGATTTTCAGAGCCAATTCTGCGTAGGGACCACCCCGCACTGGAAGTAGAATTCGGCACTTCTTCTGAAGTAGAGGTGAAGAAAGGGGGAAGCGAACGACCCCTGCATCACAGGGAGGATTTTCCATTAACTGGTCAATGATTCTGCTGTAAAAATTCCGGGTTTTTTTACGGCGCAGTTTCCAGATGAGCAATAAGAAGTCCGCATTCATTTCCTGAGCATGATGGTGAACTTCTTCATAAGCGTTTTTTGATACCTTCACCACACACTCACAGGATGTGTTCTCAGGAAGCGAGAAACGGGAGATTTTCTGGTGAAGGAGGGCACGCTTTCTACGGAGGTCAAGAGCCACACGACTCATCTGGTCTATTTTTTTTCGCTCTATAACCAGTAAAAACCGAATCAGTAAAGGCTCTTCACCCTTCCAGAAAAGAAGGAAAGGAAGCAGATGATGAGCGTCATCAGGCGATGAAATGGGAACCAGAATTCTCATTCCTCTGCGTCATCTCCCATATCTTCATTTTATCGTGAATGATAGAAAATCAGAAGCCCTCAGTATGCGGAGGGTTGGCTTGCGGTCGTTCCCTGAAAGAAGTGTGGTAAGATAGGGTAGCAGGAGGGAGATAAAATATGTGCTCACCAGGAGGGTTTTTCAAGAGATGGCAGATAGGATGGGTGGTGGCGTGTTTGATGATTTTTTCCAGTATAGGGGGACGACAGGGCATAGAAGATTTAGAGGATTGGCCCCGAAGGACCAAACGAGCAGAAGAAGAAACGACTTTTGATGAACGGGTGAAAGGGGCAGAAGTGCAGAAGGGATTATTCACGCTGTATCGCAGGAAAGACCATTTATACCTGGAGATTCAGCCTTCGCAGCTGGAAAAAAATTTCATCATGATTCTCACGCTGGAAAAGGGGCTGGGAATTCGCGACCTACTGGGTGGCTTGCCTATAGATGAATATGTACTGACTTTCCGCAGGATGGAGGATAAAGTGTTGTGGATAAAGCGAAACCCCTATTTTCGTGCGGCGAAAGGAACGCCGGTGGAAAGAGCCGTGGAACATGCTTTCTCGGATTCCATTCTGACTACCCTTCCTATTGAGGCAGAACATCCAAAGACAGGAGCTCTTCTGATAGATATTCAAAAATATCTGCTGTCGGACATTCCCGCTCTTTCCTTTGCTCTCCAGCAGGCTCTGGGAGAGGAGTATTCGCTGAATAAAGATGCCAGCCATCTCTCTTATCTCAAAGTATTTCCGGAGAATATAGAATTCGGAGTGCTGTATAACTATGTGACTTCAAAGCCCAATTACATAGAAGGGCTTCCGGATGCCCGGAGTGTGGAACTGGGGGTTCGTTATAGTGTTTCCGAGTTGCGGGAGACGGATTATCGCCCGCGTCTGGCAGACGACCGCGTGGGGTATTTTCTCGTGGCGCTCAAAGATTTTTCCAGCGACAATCCCCGAAGCCCTTTCGTTCGGTATATCATTCGCTGGAATCTGCAGAAAGCGGACCCAACCGCCACCATTTCTCCACCGAAAAAGCCCATTGTATTCTGGGTTGAGAACACTGTTCCGGTGGAGTATCGGGAGGCTGTAAGGGAAGGAATTTTAATGTGGAATAAAGCCTTTGAAAAGGCAGGCTTCAGGGATGCCATCGTGGCGAAAATTCAGCCGGATGATGCGGACTGGGATGCGGCAGATGTCCGTTACAATACCATCCGCTGGATTACTTCCAGCGATGTCTCCTTCGGTGGAATCGGACCTGCCCGTGTCAATCCCCTGACGGGGGAGATTCTGGATGCGGACATCCTCATAGAAAATGAAACGGTTCGGGGAATTCGCCAGTATTATCGTCGGATAATTGCACCACGCTCCAGCACTTTTCCAGCCTTTCCTTTCCAGCCATCGTTTAATTTCTGCGAGTTTGGAAGCGTGCTTCAGACGGAAGCAAGTTTTGCGCTTCTGGCGATGACAGCCCGTGGGGATTTGCCGCCCGAGGATGTGCCTCCTGAATTTGTCCACGCCTATATTCGGGAACTCGTGGGGCACGAGGTAGGGCATGTGCTGGGGCTACGCCACAATTTTAAGGGCAGTTTATTGCATAAATTGGAGGATGTGAACCGCCCGGAATTGACACGACAAACCGGCCTCTCCTCCTCCATTATGGACTATATACCGGTGAACCTGGCTCCTAAAGACATGCCACAGGGTGAGTATTTCACCAGCACGGTAGGCCCCTGGGATGTATGGATGATTGAGTACGGGTATAAACCCATAGATGCCCGCACTCCGGAAGAGGAATTGGTAGAACTCCGGAAAATTGCATCCCTGACTGTCCTTCCTGAACATGCTTATGGCACGGATGAAGATACTTTCGGCTGGTCGGAAGAACCGGTTACACCAGACCCTACTTCCAACTGGAGTGATTTAAGTGATGACCCCATAGCCTGGGCGGAACGAAGAATCCAGATTGCTCAGGAAGTTTTGCCACGGCTGATTGACCGCTCCATACCGGAAGGGGAAGGATACGAATTGCTTCGTCAGAACTTTCATACTTTGCTGATGATGATACGGAATAATACTCAGGTATTTGCTAAATTTATCGGGGGTCAATATATGAGGAGAATGCATAAAGGGGATGGGGAAGGTCTGCTTCCCATGGAAGTCGTGCCTGCAAAGGAGCAAAGGCGGGCTTTAGAACTATTGAACCGCTATCTCTTTCTGGATACTTTTTTCCAATTCCCACCGGAATTACTGAATCGCCTTTCACCGAGCCGATGGGCGCACTGGGGAAGCGATACATTTTCTTCCGCTCGTTTAGACTACCCCTTACACGAAGTCATCTTAGAGATGCGAGCCGCGGCTCTGCGGCGTCTTCTCCACCCCTATGTCTTGAGCAGAATTCAAGAGGGTGAGAAGAAGATGCTCCAGGGAAAAGAAGCCTACAGTCTTGCAGAACTTTTTGATTTTTTGCGAGCGGCCATCTGGAGCGAACTTTCTCAAAAGCCTCCGGCTGGAGGATATTCGGAGCAATCTCCTTTCATATCCAGTTTTCGGCGGGAATTTCAAAAGGAATTTATCCATCAGTTCATTGACCTGATGCTGGCTCCCGCTGAAGGAACTCCTGAGGATGCCCGGACCCTTGCCTGGGCAACTCTGACTCATCTTCAGAACGAAATTCGGGAGGTCTTGAGTTCAGATGTGGGGAAAGGGCTGGATTTACTCAGTCGGACTCATCTGGAAGAGACGAAGGTGCGAATTCAGCGGGCATTGGAAGCTCGGTTTCTTGTTCGTGCGGATTCCCTCTAAACTCACCAGCCTTCCTCTGATTCCACTCACCCGATAAATCAATTCACACTATGGAAGCCAGCGCAAAGTATGCCCGGCAAATCATAGCACGGTTTTAGAGAGCAGACCCCAAAAAGGTGCGCTGATTTTTATGTTAAATGAAGAGGCCCAGTCTACCGAAATAGAAAGAGAGAGAAGAGTTATATATGTTCGTTAAAAGGCCGGGGAGAACGCCAAAAAGAACGATAAAAAAACTGGGGATGGCAAGGCTGAGCACCTCACGACGGTCCATATCTGTCAGATGTTTCCAGGTTTCATTCAGCGGTCCCATGAACATCCGTTGAAGCATCCAGAGAGTATAGCCGGCGGTGATGACGATAGCCGGTGCGGCGCAGATTGCCAGCAGTCGGAAGGTATAGATTCCGTTCCAGAGGTAGAAGGTGTTTCTGAAGGCCCCCAGATAAGCCAGGGCTTCGCCCCAGAAGCCAGAGAGCCCGGGCAGAGCCAGGTTTGCCATCCCCACGAGGCCGAAGAAGGCAAAATAAGTGCTCATAACGGCGCCCAGGCCTCCAAACTCGCTCATAATTCGGGTATGTGCTCGGTCATAAATCACGCCAGTCAGCAAGAAGAGTGCTCCGGAAACGAATCCATGACTGACCATCACAAACATGCCGGCAGAGGCACCTTCCGGTGTCTGGGTTGCCAACCCGAATAGCACATATCCCATATGGCTTACACTTGCCATGGCAATCAGAGTTTTCAAATCTGCCTGCGCCATGGCTACCAGAGCGGCATACACGATGGAAACCACACCGATGAGGGCAATGAGAATCGCCAGATGCTTCACCGCATCTGGAAAGGTCGGGAAGACAAAACGATAAAACCCATATCCCCCCGTCTTCAGGAGCAATCCCGCCAGGATAACGCTGATAGGCGTAGGGGCTTCCACATGGGCATCCGGTAGCCAGGTATGAAAAGGCACAATGGGAACTTTTACACCAAAGCCCAGCAGAAAAAGGAAAAACGCAGTAACCTGGAGAGAAAGGGGTAGTTGATGAGTGGTTCGCGCCAGGACGAACGAATTGAAGGTGAGTTCTTCCGGCTTCAATCCGCTATGCCAGTAAATGAGCAGAATGCCGAAGAGAAGGGCAATACTTCCCGCGAGTGTAAACAGGAAAAATTTAATAGCGGCATAGATTCGCCTCGGCCCTCCCCAGATGCCAATGAGAAAATACATAGGCACCAGCATCAATTCCCACATAATAAAGAAGAGAAAATAATCCATAGATATAAACACTCCGATAATGCTCATCTCCAGTAAAAGGAATAAGATGGAATATTCCTTCACCCGGAAATGGATGCTCCAGGAGCCGAGAGCGGCGGCGACGAAAAGAATGGCAGTGAGCATCACCATAGCCAGGCTGATGCCATCCACCTGCACATGATAATAAGCGCCAATCTGAGGAAACCAGGGAATCATCAGCCCGAATTCTCTTTGAAATCCTCCCTTCATATAGTCATACAGCGTCATCATATAGCCCACTTCTCCGGCGACTACGAGAGTGACCAGAAGGGTGAAGGTTCGGATGGCTTTCTCTTTTGCGGGAGGAAAGAAAGTCAGGAGGATAAGACCGATGAGAGGAGTAAAAAGAATCAGGGTAGGTAAATTGGTTATCATCGCACGAAGAATCTCCACAGCGGGCAGTAAGGTTACCTGTGCTTCTTCCATTCTCTATCTATCCTCCTTTGAACAGGAATTTCATGAGAATCAGAATCAGGGCAATGGAAGCCAGCATGGTAAGGAAATAGTTTGAGACATTGCCAGTTTGAAGGCGTCTGGAAGCGGAGGCCAGTTGCCCGGTTATCCACGCCATAAGGTTGTAAATCCCATCGACAATTGATTTATCAAAAAAGCCGATGAAGAAACTCCACCCCACACCCAGATAGCCCATCAGGTTCACAATTCCGTCTATGACCCATTTATCAAACCCTCCTGCCACATAACTGAGGTGCAAGCCCGGATTAGTAATCAGAGTTTCGTAGGTTTCATCCACAAAGTATTTTTTTCGGAGAGTTCGTTCTAAAAGAGGGTACCGCTTTCTCAAAAGATACTTATCCCAAGCACCCACACCATATATCTGATAAGCCACATAGAATCCCAGCAGAGCCATTCCCACGGATAGCCCCATGACCAGCCAGTTCGGAGCCTCTTCTGAAGGGATTGGATAAGATACAAAGATAAATTCACCGAAGGCTTTATAAAGGAATCCCAGCGTGAGAGAGAAGAAAGCGAGGATGACAAGGGGAATGGTCATCACCTGTGGGGATTCGTGGGGATGGTGGGAACATCGCGGTTTGCTCCAGAAGGTGAGATAGAGTGCCCGGAACATATAGAAAGAGGTAAAGAAGACACCCGCAAGGAGAAGGAGGAAAATGAGCCAGTGTCCATGCTCTTTGCCGTAATGAAATGCCGAGGCGAGAATCTCATCTTTGCTGAAGAAGCCAGCGAATGGGGGAATACCGATGAGGGCGAAGGTGCCGAAGACGAAAGTCCAATGGGTGGTAGGCATCCTGCGGGCCAGCCCACCCATCCGCCGCATGTCGTTGGTATGGCAGGCATGAATCACACTGCCCGCTCCCAGAAAAAGCAGGGCTTTGAAAAAGGCATGAGTGAACAGGTGGAATACACCCGCGGCATAGCCTCCTACTCCCAATCCAGCCATCATATAGCCTAACTGGCTGATAGTGGAATAAGCCAGAACCCTTTTAATATCGTGCATCGCCATGCCGATAGTAGCGGCGAAGAAACCGGTAAAAGCACCAATATAAGCCACCACAAGCAGGGCTTGTGGAGTGGAAGCAAATAGAAAATAAGTTCGCGCCACCAGGTATACTCCTGCGGCCACCATTGTAGCGGCATGAATCAGAGCACTCACGGGTGTGGGTCCTTCCATGGCATCCGGTAGCCAGACATGGAGAGGGATTTGCGCCGATTTCCCCACCGCTCCCCAGAACACCAGCAAAGCCACTACGGTCCACAAAAAGGCCATATCCGGGTGGTTTACAATGAATATCCTGGCATCGCTTAGAGCAAAACTGCCGGTGAACCCGAAGAGAGTCAACCAGCCGAGAAGAAATCCAATGTCGCCCGTACGGGTGGTGAGAAAGGCTTTCTTTCCCGCTTTCGCCGCAGAAGGTTTACGGAACCAGAATCCAATGAGGATGTAAGAAGTGAACCCCACGAGTTCCCAGCAGATATAGAGCAGGAGGAAATTGTCTGCCAGCACCAGTCCCAGCATGCTGGCGGTAAACAGCGAGAGAAAGCCAAAGTAACGAGGAAATCCCTCATCTCCTGCCATATATCCAGCGGAGTAAATCTGTATGCATGAGCCCACAAGGGTTACGACAATGAGCATAACCGTTGTGAGATTATCTATTTGAATACCGATGGGGTAGACCTTATCTCCTATTGTCATAAATTTCCACGACCAGGAGAACACCCTTTCAATGCCCAGGGGCTGGATTTTAATCCAGAGGATGGCAAGGGAAAAAATCAGAGAGATGAAAACTGAGCCAATGGAAACCCAGGCGCTGTAAAGTTTTAATTGCCTGCTGAATAGCGCGATGACCCAGAAAGCCAGGAAGGGGAAAACTGGAATGAGATAAGCGTGATTGACCAGCCAGGCTACCATTTTAGCCAGTTCACCTCATCAACTTCTGCCGTTTTCAAATGGCGATAAAGGAGAATTATGATGCCCAGGCCTATTCCGGCTTCTGCAACAGCAATCGTGATGGAGAAAATCACCATAATCTGCCCGATAGGAGATTGCACATCTCGGGCTTGCATAAAGGCACCGCGGGTGACTTCCAGCCCCCAATTGCGATTAAAAGCCACGAGGAGAATATTCACGGCATTCACCATCAACTCCATGCACATCAAAAGCGTGATGAGGTTTCTACGACTCATAAACCCATACGCACCAATTCCAAAAAGAGCCAGAGCCAGGATGATATAGTGTTCAGTCGGAACCACTTTCTCCCTCCTCTTTCCTGACATAAATGATGGCACCAATCATAGCCACGAGGAGAATGACGGACATCAGTTCAAAAATCATCACATAGGTTCGTGAAAGGGATAAACCAATGACATAGGTGTTAGTTTGAGGCGTTAGCATTTCCTCTCCCCTCGCCTGAGGAATAATCTGGGAAATCTGGAGGTTATACATAGTTCGTCCTTCTACGGAAGCCACAGGCCACTGAATGCTGGTGAGGATGCGGCCCATAGAAATCATCAGGACGAGAACAACGAGAAGGGCCCAGGGGCTATGGGGCTGGGTGTTGTACAGGATACCTCCACCCTTTTGCTGGGCCACAATGACGGCAAAAAGTATCAAAACTGCTATACCACCGATGTAAAGGAGGACCTGAACAGCGGCAAGGAAGGGAGCGGTGAGGAGCACATACAGGGCAGACACGCCAAATAAACTCAAGATCAGGGAGAAGGCAGAGTAGATTACGCGACGAGAGAAAACCACACCCAGGCCCCCGACGAGGATGATCCCTCCCCACAAATAGAAGTGAAAAACTTCAGGCGTGAGAAGCAACTTTACCCTCCGATGCTTTGGCTGCGGCGGCGGCCTTCTTCGCAGCCTCTGCTTCCAGATTCTTGTTCCGGGGGCGTCCGTCCGGGTAGATGGCATCTTCAAAAATCATCATCTGTGGCAGGGAAATGACATTGGGGCGGTAGGGTTCGTGCTCGTAAGCGTCATTCCGCCAGGGGCTTGCCAGTTCCACATCTCTGACCATTTTAATGGCATCCTCCGGGCAAATATCCACGCACAGCCCGCAGAAGATGCAGGCGATCAGGTTCACGGTGAATTTGGCGGGCCTCCGCTCCTCACCCTTTCCCACACCGAAAACATCTATCACACTGGTGGGGCAAATTTTGGCGCAGAGGGTGCACCCATCACACCGAATCCGCCCCGTATCCTCCTCCACCACCAGATAATGCCGTCCGCGGTAATACGGAGCCAGGGCTGACCTCTGGAACGGATACTGAATGGTTACCTTCGGCTTGAACAAGTAGCCCAGCGTCACGAGATGGCCTGCAAAAAGGGCTCTCGCCACCCGAAAAAAGGCTCGGAGCCAGCGGTATAATTTTCGCATCCCCCAGACCACTCCCGCCAGAAGAACGAAAAACCCCAGAAGAACATCCACATACAGACTGAAAAGGAAGGCGGTAAATCTGTATAATATCCTGCCTGTTTTCTGGATAAATAAGTTCCATCTATCTTCCAGTTTTCCCATTGATTTCACTCCTTAATCAGGTTGGGTAAAATAGATTCCATACAATTCCTTCCAATCCCGCAATCACCAGGTTGAGCATAGAAAGGGGGAGGAGAATCTTCCAGGCGAATCCCATTAACTGGTCTACCCGAAAGCGGGGTAAAGTAGCCCGAACCCAGAAGAGCAAGAAAATGCAGGCGGAGACCTTCAAGAAGAACCAGAACATAGAATTGAAAAGAAGCAAAGTGGGAAGAAAGGATTTCTCAAGCCCCATATTGGCAAGAACCTGGGTGGTCAGGTTCAGGAGTGCCTGACTCAGGGGCAAGGGCAAGGGGCTCAGCCACCCACCCAGGTAAAATGCTGTCACGAAGGCAGAAACGATGAACACACTCAAATATTCTGCGGCGAAAAAGAGCCCGAACCGAATGCCAGAATATTCCGTGGTGAAGCCTGCCACCAGTTCTGACTCTGCCTCTGGTAAATCAAAAGGCGTCCGATTCGTTTCCGCTATCCCGGTAATCAGAAAAATGAGGAAGCCTAAGAACTGAGGAACAATGAACCAGATGACCTGTTGCTTTTCAATAATTTCGGATACCCGCAAAGAGCCTGCCAGGGCGGCCACCCCCAGAAGAGCGAAGCCCATGGGCAATTCATAACTCACCAGTTGAGCAATGGACCGCATGGCTCCATAAAGAGAATACTTGTTATTGGAGGCCCAGCCCGCCATAAAAATCCCAATCACCGTCAGAGAGGAGACAGCAATCAGGTAGACCAGCCCGATATGCAAATCCCCGGCGATGAGACCTTTCCCGAATGGCACAATCACGAGGGAAAGGATACCCGAAGTGAATACCACATAAGGAGCGGCACGAAAAAGCACGGCATCTGCCCGAAGGGGAACAATATCTTCTTTCTGGAGCAATTTCATCAGGTCGGCAATCGGCTGGAGAAGGCCGTATCTGCCCACGCGATTAGGACCGATTCGGGACTGGATGGCGGCAAGAACCTTCCGCTCAAAATAAGTCAGATAAGCGGCTATTCCACCCGCCACGCCGGATATGATAACAAAAATAATTAGGTATTGAAGCAAAGGAGGAAAGGTTTTCCAGTATGTTTGCAGGGTTTGTATCATCGGTCTACATCCCCGAATACAGGGTCCAGACTGCCCAGGATAGCCACGCAATCTGCGATTTTCATCCCCTTCACCAGTTCAGGAACGACACAGAGATTGCAAAAGGAAGCGGCACGAATTTTCAACCGATAGGGTTTTGAGGTTCCATCGCTCACCAGATAGATTCCATATTCCCCTCGGGCATTTTCTATGGCGGAATATACCTCTCCCTTAGGCACTTTGAAAAACCAGGGAACCTTTGCATTGGTAGGACCTTCGGGTAGCCCATCTAAAGCCTGCTGAACAATTTTTACACTCTCGTGCATCTCCTTCATACGAACCCTGTAACGGGCATAGCAGTCGCCTTCCGTAGCCACAGCTACCTCAAAGTCAAAATCCGAATAGGACGAATAAGGCTGGTTCTTTCGCAAGTCATAGTTCACACCGGAAGCCCGGAGCACCGGTCCACAGGTTCCGTAAGAAATGGCTTTCTCGCGAGTTAAGATTCCTATGCGTCGGGTTCGCATTTGAAAGATGTCATTATTCCCCAGGAGGTTCTGATACTCATCCAATTTTGAGGGGAAGGTTTGAAGAAATTCTCGGCAACGGGGATAAAATTCAGGCAGAAGGTCATCCCGCACTCCGCCGAACTGAATATAATTGTAAGTTAAGCGGGCACCGCTCATCATTTCTAACAGTTTGAGAATCTCTTCTCTCTCCCGGAAGCAATACAGGAAAGGAGTCATCACGCCCAGGTCTAATCCCCAGGTTCCCAGCCACACCAGATGGCTGGCAATACGATTCAGTTCCACAGCAATCACCCGAAGGTATTGCCCGCGTTTCGGCACTTCAATGCCTGCCAGTTTTTCCACTGCCAGGCAAACGCCCAGATTTCCGCCCATCGCCGCCAGGTAATCCGTTCGGTCCGTGTATGGCACAATCTGGAAATACATCCGGTTCTCTGCTATCTTTTCCGTCCCCCGATGAAGATACCCAATCACAGGCTTGCATTCCGTAATGACCTCTCCATCTAATTTCAAAAGCATCCGGAAAACACCATGAGTGCTGGGATGTTGTGGCCCCATATTCAACCATACCTGGTCAGTCTCCTCTTCTCTAACAATCTCCAACGGGCTCACTTCTTCTCACCCCCCGCTTCCTTTGCCAGTTTCTTGTATTTCTCTGCGAGGTCATCCCAGCGGAGAGGAGTTTCCTTCAGCGGACCCTGGATGGGATAATCTTTTCGGAGTGGATGCCCCTCCCAGTCATCGGGTAATAAAATCCGGGTTAGATTGGGGTGTCCGATGAACTCAATGCCGAAAAGGTCATACACTTCTCGCTCGAGCCAGTTCGCAGAATTCCAGAGGTTACTCACTGTAGTTACAACCGGATATTCCCGGCTAACTTTGGTTTTCAGAACCAAACGAAAATCGTGAGAAAAAGAATAGAGGACATAGACCATTTCAAAGAAAGTGATGTAATCTACTGCGGTGAGGTTACGAAGGTAATCAAAAGTCAGTTCCGGGTCGGTGGATAGAATTTTTGCCACTTCCGGGAGGGTGGACCGGCTGACAGAAATCACGACATCACCAAAGTTAAGGGAGGGTTCGCCCTCCAGATATGAGCCGATTTTCGCCCTGAGTAAATCGATCAGGGTGGAGGAGTTATCCAATCCCGACCCTCCTCAGTCGGGACTTCTGGGTGGCAATTTTTTGCTGGAGTTGTATCAGCCCATAAATCAGGGCTTCAGGACGCGGTGAGCACCCGGGCACATACACATCCACGGGAATCACTTTATCCACGCCGTTCAGGACGGAATAGACATCCAGGTAAGGGCCGCCGGAGGAAGAGCAAGCGCCCATAGCAATCACATACTTGGGCTCTGCCATCTGGTCATATAACCGCTTCACCAGAGGCGCCATCTTATAGGTCACAGTTCCCGACACAATCATCACATCCGCCTGACGGGGAGAGGCGCGAAAAATCATTCCCAGGCGGTCTATATCATAATTACTCGCCGCCGTAGCCATCATCTCTATGGCGCAGCAAGCCAGGCCGAAACCCAAAGGCCAGAGAGAAGATTTTTGCCCCCATTTCACCAGGTCTTCAAGCCTTGCTAAATATATCCCCTCCGTAAAGGGTCCGGTTACTGCCATTTTAATACCCCCTTCTGATACGCATAAAGCCAGCCTATGAAAAGAATGACAAGAAAAATCACCATCTCCCAGAAAGCGGGCCAGTGCATGATTTTGTATAAATCACGAAAGGCATTTGCCCAGGGGAAGAAAAAGATGGCTTCCACCTCAAAAAGCACGAACAGAATAGCATAGATGTAAAACCGAAAGTTAAAGCGAACCTGGGCATCTCCGATGGGAACCTCTCCACACTCATAGGGAGAAAGTTTCGTAGGAGCAGGATGTTTGGGGCTGATGAACCACTGGACGAGAAAAAGAAGCCCAACCACCGCCACAGCCCCGAATAAAAATACCGACACTACTGCATAATCAGCCATCGCAACCCTGTCTGCCTCCTTTTCCTCACCACTTAAAGAATGTTACCAGCCCAAACCTGGTCTGTCAATCACACTGGACTTTCCAAAATTTCTCGGTAAAATTTATAGTGTAGCAGACAAGGATGACAAAAATGTGGGAGGGATAAAAATATGAAGAAAAAGTTCATAGGGCGTTCCTTCCTTCCGTATCCTCTGGGCTATTTCGCTTCTTTTCGTAGTCTTCCTCTTGCCTGAAATTCTCACATCCTGCGGCGGTGGTTCACCCCCACCCACCCCACCATCCACGGGCATCACACCTCCCTCGCCTCCCACACTGCCTGTCAGCCCGCCTTCTATTTCTTCAGCCATCGGTGGCGGTTCACCCGGTGCGGGTGGCATTGGCGA
>JBBIMK010000009.1:0-64437 GCA_037444445.1 bacterium
GTGGAGCACCTCCCTCAGGTGGTGGTCCGAAGCCAAAACCAGGCCCACCTGGCGGTGGTCCCATCGGCCTGGGCTCCTCAATGACTATCTTCTTCACCAGTTTAAGCGTCTTTGCCTCATACTGGAAAAGAGTGTTGCCGAGGAGGATGTAGATAGAGTCACCGACGGCTACCATAGCAGATGGAGGAGTGGAGGGAGGAAATGGCATCATCGGACGCATTTCCCCAAATCCTGGACGAGGTCCACCTGGCTGAGGACCAAAACCAGGTCCACCCGGCGGTGGTCCACCCGGTGGAGGTCCAAATCCTGGACCACCGGGTTGTCCGGGAACGGGTGGTTGAGCCAGTGCCACCGGTGCTGTGGAGTTTCCAACGGTCAACCCTACCACCAACCCCACCACAAGAGCCACCAATGTTACTGCGAAAAGCCACTTCTTACCGACCATCTATACTCACCTCCGATCAATTAAACTCGCCAGAGAAGAAAAAGTTTCACCCATCCGGATTCCCCTGTGGTCAACAAGCCCCTCCCCTACATCACACTACGAACCGTGTGTCATTCTGAGTCGAAGGCAATGCATCCGCCTCGCTTTTCAAAATGCCCCCTTTTGGGGTCAGGCACCAAACGGTGGCATTCTTAGGCGATTCATCGCCGCTTTTGGAAGTGAAAGCGGATGGGTGCCTACAATTTCGGTAGGGTGATGCCCATTTGTTTCTGGTATTTCCCCTGTTTATCTGCGTAAGAGATGAGACACACCTGGTCGGCTTCAAAGAAAATCACCTGGGCAATACCTTCGTTGGCATAGATTTTGGCTGGCAGGGGTGTGGTGTTGGAAATCTCTAATGTGGCAAAGCCTTCCCACTCTGGCTCAAATGGGGTTACATTGACGATGATTCCGCACCGGGCGTAGGTGCTTTTCCCGAGGCAAATAGTGAGGATATTTCGGGGGATGCGAAAGTATTCCACGGTTTTAGCCAGGGCGAAGGAGTTGGGCGGAATTACGCAATAGGCCCCCTTCATCTCCACGAAACTTTTCTCATCAAAGTTTTTTGGGTCCACAATGGTGGTGTAGATATTCGTGAAGACCTTAAATTCGTCCGCCACACGGATGTCATAGCCGTAGGAAGAAAGCCCGAAGGAAATCACGCTTCTGGAAATCTGGCTTTCCACGAATGGCTCTATCATTCGGTGTTTCAGAGCCATTTCCTTAATCCAGGAGTCGGATTTAATGCTCACAGGTTATCCGCAGTTGGAATAGCCGCAGGAATAGCATTTGGCACAACCTTCACTCATCACGAGGATTCCGCCGCAGTCGGGACACAGGTCCGGGTCTGCCTTTTTCCCTTTGGTTTCCCCCGAACGATTGGAAGATTTGATTTCAGGTTCTTCTAACTGGAAGAGGAGAGCGTTGCTATCACCATTCAGCCCCAGATACTTTTCAATGGCTTTGGCGATGGCATCCGGAATGGAGTGGGTGATGGAGCCATCCTCCTGGCGTTTGGACATAATACTGCGTATGCCTTTGAGTTGTTCAATGACATCATCGGGGCGGAGGCCGGAGCGGAAGGCGAGGGAAATGAGCCTGCCAACGGCTTCCGTCAGGGAAGCCAGGGCAGAACCGGTTTTCCCGATGTTAGCGAAGACTTCAAAGATGCCCTTCTCATCTTCATTGATGGTGATATAGAGGTGCCCTAATTCGGTGTCCATCTTAATGGTTTTTCCGGAGGTAATCTGGGGGCGGGGGCGGGGCTTCAATACCTTCTTCGTGCCCTCAAACTCCGTCTCTTTCGTCCCCACATTCAGAACCTGCTGAGGACGCGACCCATCCCGATATACGGTCACTCCCTTACAATGTAACCGGTAAGCCAGGTGATACGCTTTCCCAATGTCCTCCATCGTAGCGGAGTTGGGCAGGTTGATGGTCTTGGAAACGGACGAATCTACATACTTTTGCCCGGCTGCCTGAATCCTCACATGCTGTTCCGTGGGAATGTCAAAGGTGGTTTCAAAAATCGCCCGAATATAATCTGGAATCTCCTTCAATCCTTTGATGCTGGGGGCTTCACTGATTTTCCGGAATAAAGCCTCAGTGTAGAAACCCAATTCTTTGCTTGCCTGCAGGAAATAAGGATTGGCGTAATACAATTTCGTGCCTTCCATCACATGCTTCATCCACACGATGGAAAAATGGGGTTCAATCCCACTGGAAGCATCCGCAATCATAGAAATGGTGCCAGTGGGTGCGATGGTGTTCACGCAGGCATTCCTCATGGGCGTGCCCTTGAAAATACTATACTCTATCCAGGGGAAAGACCCTTTCTGCTCCCCCAGCTTTCGGGAAGCCTCCCGGGCTTGCTCATACAACACTTTCATCAGTTCCTCACAGGCCTGAAGAGCATCCTCAGAGGAATAGGGAATGCCCATCAGATAAAGCAAATCGGCGAAACCCATAATCCCCAGGCCAATTTTACGAGTGTTCTTCGCCATGCGCTCAATCTCCTGTATCGGATACAGATTTGCGTCAATTACATTATCCAGGAAATGGGTGCAGAGGCGCACTATCTTCCCATACTCATTCCAGTCAAAGCGGTTACGGACTTCTTTCCACCGGGCGGGGCGTTTCTTCTCCAAATACCAGGGAGTTCCCGGGTAAAACTTCGCCACATGGATGGAGCCGAGATTGCACACTTCATACGGAAGGAGAGGCTGTTCTCCACACGGATTCGTGGCTTCAATCTGAAATTCTGGATGATGAACGGGTGTTGCCTCGTTCATTTTATCAATGAAAATCACTCCAGGCTCCCCGTTTTTCCATGCCTGATAGCATAGTTTATCAAAGACTTCTCGTGCCCTGAGCCTGCCAGTAGTTTGCCCGGTCCTCGGGTTAATCAGGTCATACTCCGTATCCTCTTCCACCGCCTCCATAAAGGCATCCGTGACCGCCACCGAGATATTGAAATTGGTGATTTCCCGAACATCATCCTTACAGGTGATGAATTCCAGGATGTCCGGATGGTCAACTCGGAGGATGCCCATATTGGCGCCTCTGCGTCTACCGCCCTGCTTGATGGCTTCCGTGGCGCCGTTAAAAACCTTCATAAACGAAACGGGGCCGGAGGCGACTCCGCCAGTGGTTTTCACCAGGTCGCCACGGGGACGCAGACGGGAGAAAGAGAATCCTGTTCCGCCACCCGTCTGGTGAACTTTCGCCGCATTCTTCACCGCCTCAAAGATTCCTTCAATAGAGTCTTCCACAGGAAGCACGAAGCAGGCAGATAACTGCCCGATTGGAGTCCCCGCATTCATTAGCGTGGGCGAATTGGGCAGGAATTGAAAATTGGTCATCATCGTATAAAAACGGTGTGCCAGTTCCTCTATCTCTTCCCCGGTGGCGCCATAATTTTTTTCCACATCCGCGATGGCTTTCGCCACCCGCCAGAATAACTCCTCCGGCGTTTCTACCACCTCTCCCCGGTCATCTTTTCTCAAATAGCGATTCCGAAGCACCGTCAGTGCATTTTCTGACACCTTTATCGGCTCTAATACCCCTTTTTCCATCCCTTTTCCCTCCTTCTCCCTGCGGTTCCCCGCAGGAGGTCATTTCCCTCCACAGGGTGTTTTCCCTGTCTCGGTAAATCTTACTATAATACACCCTTCAAGTTTTGTCAACTTTTATGAAAAAAGTTAGTAAATCCCTGCGATTTCCCCCTTTTATCGCCCCTTATGTTACTCCTTCATTTCCTCACTCCCAAATATAGTATACCTGAATTCTCATGGAAGAGAAATGAGGAAACGATGCCTCAGGCGAAATGAGAGGAGCCACATCCGGGCAGGGATGGTATAATCAGGGTGATGCGGTACTGCCAGAGTGTGATACGGCGAGGAGGTTTCTTCATTATTATTTGCTGTGCCTTCGTGCTGATTGAACGCTTCTCGTGGCCCGCCTCCCTTACAACATCGGATTCGGATAAGACTTCACCATTACCCGGTAGATATTTCCACCAGTTGAAAGGGAAGCGGGTGGGAGTTCAGGTGCAAAGCATTGAGTCCACCAACGCTACGGACACTCAGGATTTTAGCCTGGAGAACGACGCCGGGAAGCAATTTCTCGGACGAATTCGCATCCCTGTAAAAAAAGGAAAGTATCCTGTGGCTTTCCTGGTGGCCGCTCTGGAAACGGGGCGAACTGTAGTAGACCTCATCCCTCAGTACGATGACCTGATTGTAGTAAGCCTGGATTATCCTCTAAGCGTGGAACCCATCACCCTCGGAAATGCTCTTCAGGAGATTTCAGCACTTCGCCGGGGAGGGGCGGAGACCGTGGCAGGCATCTTGCTCACCCTGGACTGGCTGTTAACTCTGCCGGTTGTGGATGTGAAAGATGTCACCCTGATTGCGGTAAGTTTCGGCGTTTTTACAGCCATTCCAGCGGCAGCCGTGGACGCCCGGATTACGCGCCTCGTGATACTCCAGGGTGGCGGAGACTTGTCCAGAGTCATTTCCGCCAATGCCTCTCGTTTAGGCCTCCCTCTCCCGCCGAAAATAACTGCCTGGCTCGGAAGCCTGTTCCTCTCACCTTTCGAGCCCAGCTCTTATATCGCACAGGTTTCCCCCAGGCCTGTCATCATCGTGGCAAGCCAGGATGATGCCTATTTCCCCCGCTCCACAGTGGAATTCCTTTACCGCCGAGCAAAGGAGCCGAAAGAACTCATCTGGTTCTCTGGCGAGCATCTCGGGCTGGAAAAAGTGGCAATGCTCCAGGAATTTACTCTCTTCATCGTGAAGAAATTGTATGGGAAATGAGGGATAAACCCTCCCCCTGTCAGCACAAGATACCTTTCATTTCTCGCTCATTCTTCACAATACCTGATGGCCTGACACACCAGTGGTTTGAATCTATTCCAGTGAAAAGATTTTTTCAAACTGTGTTGGTTCATATCCCAAAAACTCGCCCGTGGCTTTTCAGGGTCTAACCTCACAATGTCTTTTACTTTTCGTCCCTGTTTCAGGATGTGCATTTGCCTCGCTGATTTATGAATTCTTTCCTCCAGCGTATAATGGAAGCAGAGGATGGCGAAAATGGGGAAGGAAGGACAGGTAGAGGTTGCAATCATTACTTACAATCCGGATTCAGCCATCCTTACCGCCCTTCTGAAGGCTTTGAAGGAGCAAACTTATCCAGTGAGGCAAACCCGGGTGGTGGATAATGGCTCCACGGAGCCGGAGAAGGTGAAAGGGATGGCAGGCGAGGTGGAGGTGATTCTCCTCGGGAGGAATGAAGGGTTTCCGTCAGCGGTGAACCGCTCCGCTCACCTCTCCACCGCTCCTTATCTTCTCATCTTGAATGATGATGTAGTGCCCGAGAGAACCGCCGTGGAAGAGATGATAAAAGTGATGGAGAGTTATCCGGATTGCGCCGCCGTGGCGCCCAAAATCTATCTCACTCATTATCCTGGCTTCCTGGATAGCGTGGGAACCCTCGTGAATGAACATCTTTCGGCTTACAATCGGGGCATCGGTGAGCCGGACATCGGGCAGTATGACATCGTAGAAAAGACCTTCGGGGTGTGCTTCGCCGCCACTCTCTTGAACCGGAATCTCTTCTTGAAGATGGGCGGGCTGGAGGCTTCCTTCTTCTCGTATTACGAAGATGTAGACTGGTGCTTCCGTGCCAATGCAGCAGGATGGCATATCTATACCGCTCCCTCAGCCCGTTTTTTCCACCTCCACGCCCGGGCATGGAGAAAGGAAAATCCACATCGCCGGTATTTTTTAGTTCAGCGAAATCTCCTCCGAACCGCATTATGGAACCTTCGCCCACGGGCTTGCCTCCGAACCATCTGCCACAAATTCAGAGAACACTTCCGACGGTTCATTCAGACCCCAGAATACCGCTTTGTTACCCTCCAAATTTTTTCTTCCTTTCTCCCGGATGTTTTCACTTTCTACCCCCATCGCCTTCGCAGGCAAAAAAAAAGGAAACTCGCTGACCACGACATTTTCCGCTATTCCTACGGCTATGAACCGCATTTTGACCCGCTGAATTATCGCCCGCTTTATACCCTCGGTAACCTTCATCAAGCCTACAAACGCCTCTTTGAAATCACCCTGAAAGATGAAGTCGGCCTAAAGGCCGAAGCGCTGAAAGGATTACAGGAGCGAAGCAGAAGTTTACCTCTCCCCTTTCTTCAACAGAAGTTGAGAGAGATTTTGAAAGGAGAGCCCCCCATCATCCACCAATTCATAGATAACCTGGAGCCGGAAAATGAATGAATCCGAAATCGCCAGCGAAACATATCTACAGGCTATCCAGAAGGAATCCGCTTTCTGGGACCATTTCAACGAGGATGCCGTGGCTCACGGCATCCCTCACTGGCTGGATGTCCGGAAAGCCACTCCTTTAAGGCGAGGAATCTGGTCGCCATTTGATGACCCGAAATATGAAGAAATCCTTCGGGGTAGTATCAAGCGAACCTACCTGAAAATAGCACTGCAGAAGAAGGGAAAGGCACTGGACATTGGCTGCGGGCTGGGATGGCTGGCTCTGGAATTAGCCCGCCACGGCATAGATGTCCTGGCTCTGGACATCAGCCAGAAAAGCCTCCAAATTGCTAAAGCGTATTATGAGAAAGAAAAACCCCCGGGTAAAATTGAGTATCAATGGGCGGATTTGAACCGCATCTCCCTGCCTGAAAACGAGTTTGACCTTATTGTCGTCTGGGATGTCCTCCATCACATTACCAATCTAAAGGGCTTATTTTCCGAAATTTCCTCCACACTGAAGCCCGATGGAAGATTATTGATTTTTGACCATAAAGGGATGGAAGAGAAGAATTTAAGATTCTACCGTTGGTTTCACTATTTCGTCCCCGCCGCCCCTGAAATGTATTTCAATAAAATTCGCTTCTGGCTGGAAAAAGGGGGCTTTCTACACCCTCGGCCGAAACCTCACCCGCCTCCCAATGAACCTGTGATTGCCGATGCCCCTTTTGAACACCATTCAGAGAAAGAAATCCTCCCCGTCCTGAAAGAACATTTCCAGGAAATTCAGGTGGAAACCCATCTCTGTTTTGCCATGCACCTGGCTCATTTCCACCGCCTGCCCAAGCTCGGCGAATACTTCTACTTACGCCTTCTCAGACGCCTGGACGACTGGCTCATCCGGAAAGGATTTCTCACAGGCGAATACTTCCTCGCCATCTACCCGCCTCCGAGAAACCCACCCATGGGTTCTATCGGGCTGTCGCCCCGCCATCTCCAGTAGATGACAGGGAGCCGGAGCACTCAATATCAACAAGGATTTGCACCGGGTGGATGCCTGACTGCATACTTTCCTATGAAAGATGGTATAATATACGGTGGAAGACGGATGGAAGTGCTGACGGAACGTCAGAAAAGGATTTTAACCACGATAGTAGAGAATTATTTTGTTCATGCGAAGCCCGTGGCTTCTACCCCGCTGGCAGAATCCGGGGCTTTTCCTTACAGTTCCCCCACGATTCGCAACGATATGCTGAAACTGGAGAAAATGGGATATCTCGTGAAACTCCACGCATCCAGCGGGCGAATCCCTTCGGAAAAAGCCTACCGGCTGTATGTGGAGAACCTGTTGCTATTCCCCCCCAGAGTTGTTTTTCCAGGCGTTCAGCGGCTGGCTCGGAAGTGGAAAAAAGTGGAGTCGGAACTGAGAACATTCCTGACGGAAGCATTGAACACCCTTGCTCAGGAGGCTTCAGCGGTTGCCTTTGCCTCTCTTCCTCTTCTGGACTCGGAAGAAATCCAATTCCTGCGGATTACACCCTTTGAGAGCACCCAGATTTTAGTGTCGCTGAGAGGCGCTTCTGGATGGCAAGAAACTCGCCTGCTATATCTCCCCGAATCGGTTCAGGAGTTCCGCTGGGAAGAGATTTCTTCGGAACTGACGGATTGGCTGAAAGGACGTCGGATTTCTACGATTACTCCCTCTTTCCTGAATCGGATGTTTTCAAATGTGAAAGAGAAAGTTCTTCTGAAGGCGGTGTTATCGTCTTTTTTCTACAGCCTTCAAAGTTCCGAGCGTTTCTACCACGAGGGGCTCTGGTATCTTCCTGCCCAGCCGGAGTTTCAAGCCTCACCGGAGAAGGTGGCAAAACTGCTACGGCTGTTGGAGGAGCCAGGGGACCTGATAGATATTCTGGTGGGGATGGAAGAAAAAATCGGTGTGGTGTGGGAAAGCGCCCTTCGTTCCATAGGCCTGGAGGGGTGCGTGATTGTCAGCCAGATTTATTCTCCAGGCGGTCTTCGGGGGTTCGTGGGCGTTGCCGGTCCCATCCGGCTGAATTATCCCCGGGTGCTTCCCCTTTTACAATCCCTTTCCACCACATTGGCTCATCATTTTCACTCCATGCTCATCTCCGAATGAGTGTCCCCAGGGTATTCCTCCCCCATCTTTCCTCGGGGGCAAAAAAAGTAATTCTGCGTAAAGACTCATTTCATCATCTGGTGCATGTCCTGCGCCTTTCTCCGGGAGATGAATTTACCGTTTATGGCTGGGATGCCGAAGAAGCCCGTGTGGTGGTTCAAGAGGTGGGGAAAGATTATCTAACGGGAGAAATTCTTTCCCGCTCCCCTTTACCCAGACCCTCCCTCCAGGTTACTGTGCTTCAAGCCCTCCTCAAAGAAAACTCTATGAATACCGTCATCCAGGGGCTTTCCATGCTGGGCGTCCATCGGCTCATCCCGTTTTATTCTCGCCGAAGCGTCCCTCAACCGGTGCCAGCCCGGGTGGAAAATAAAATGAGACGATGGGGAAAAATCGCCCTCCACGCCGCTTCTTTATCCCATCTCCCTTCACCGATGGCTATTCACACACCGACCCCGTTTGCGGAAGCCGTGCAGATGATGCCGGAGATTTCCTGTCGGTGCTTACTTTATGAGGAAAAGAAGCACTCCGGCTTCGTTTCTTTTCTCCAATCCAGCCCCCCCGCCTCAGAAGTCCTATTGATGGTGGGACCGGAGGGAGGATTTGAGAAAGGCGAAGTGGAAACCGCACAACAAAACGGCTGGCTACCCCTGTGGCTGGGGCAGCGCATCCTTGCCTCCTCCTTTGCCGGTATCATTGCGGTGGCGATTCTGCAGGCCTGCTGGGGTGACCTGGGGAAATGATGAATGATGAATCCCCCGATAAAAATCGTGGAAATCCCGCCACAGGGCGCGATACGATGAGGAAAACCTTTTATATTTTTACCCTCGGGTGCAAAGTGAATCAGGCAGAAAGTGAGGGCATGCGGGCTATGCTCCAGCAGAATGGATACAGACCTGTGGAGAAGGCAGAAGACGCCGAGACGGTGATTGTTCACACCTGTGCGGTGACGCTGGAGAGCGAGAAGAAATCCAAAAAGTATATTCGCCATTTTCGTCGTTTTCCCCACCATCCGCAAGTGATAGCCACGGGATGCTACGCCACATTGAAGCCATCCGAGGCGGCGGGAGTCGGCGCCTCGGCAGTGATTCCCAACTCCCGACGCTCTCATTTCCTAAAATTCATCGCCCCACAAAGGCCTGCACCACCCCCGGCTGTAAACGAAGGCTATCCGTCTCCCCGAACCGGCTTTTTTGATGACCTGCCCCAGCCGCCTCCTGCTCAACGGACCCGCGCCTTTGTGAAGATTCAGGATGGTTGTTCTCACGGCTGTTCGTATTGCATCATTCCTGCCCTCCGAGGGCGGGAGCGCAGTCTACCCCCTGAACGGGTCTTGAAAATCCTGGATGAAATGGAAGAGCAGGAAATTCCGGAAGTCGTCCTCACAGGCATTCATCTGGCGGTTTATGGCAGGGATTTGACCCCGAAATTTTCTCTGGCGAAATTGCTTCAAGCCATTACCCGTCGCTCTTATTCTTTCCGCGTTCGCCTCTCTTCTCTGGAGCCCCAGGATGTTCGGGATGACCTGATACAGGCCGTAAGCGATGGCGCTCCAAACATCTGCCCCCACTTTCACCTGCCTCTCCAATCCGGAAGTGATAAAATTTTGAAACTGATGAGGCGAGGTTACACTTTTACGCAGTTCACCAGGCTGGTGGAACATCTCCGTCGGGCGATTCCAGATGTGGGCATCAGCACAGACCTCATCGTGGGGTTTCCCGGAGAGGAGGAGGAAGATTTTTCTGCCACCCTCTCTGCTATGAAACTCCTTCAATTTGTTCGGGTTCATATCTTTCCGTTCTCTGTTCGTCCGGGCACGCCAGCCTCTCTCCTGCCGCAAATCCCTGAAAAAACGAAGTGGGAACGCCAGCAGGAACTCCTGCGATTAGACCGGTGGCTCCGTAGAAAACTTTCTTGTCAGCAAATCGGAGTCTCGTATGAAGTCATCCCGGAACAGCCATCTGACGAGTTTCCCGGCTTCTTCCAGGGATATACGCAAAATTATCTTCCCGCCCTCATCTCGGGAGTATCCCCTGGGACCCGGGTGCGCGGGAAAGTGGTTGACATTCGGGATATTTTCCTTCTGGTGAATCCCGTTTAGAAAAGGAGGATGGGATGAAAAAAGAAGATTGTATCTTTTGCCGAATCGTGACCGGTGAAATTCCCGCTGACATCGTGTTTCGCACCGAGAGAGCCCTTGCTTTCCGTGACATCAATCCTCAGGCCCCTCTCCATTTCGTCGTCATCCCGAAAGACCATGTGGAAACAGTGAGCCAGTTGAGCAATGAGTTTATGCTTGCCCTGGGAGACATCTTTCGTCTAACAGGAATCCTGGCGGGTTCTTTCGGTGTAGACCAGAAGGGGTTTCGCATCGTGTTCAATGAAGGCCCTGACGCAGGGCGGACCGTCCCTCACGCTCACTTTCACTTTTTAGCGGGCAGACCCCTTCACTGGCCCCCCGGATAAAACAGGGAAATGGAGTGTAAGGAATGGAAATTCGTAGCAGAGTGCTCGTATTTCATGCGAAGAGGTGAGAACACCAAATTATGCCCTACTCGGAGATGAAAATTCGGTTCAAGGACAATGAGGAAGCGGTGGAACTTCTGGGCGCTGGCGATGAAAACATCCGCTGGTGGGAGGAAGTCTTTGATGTTCGCTTCCGCCTGAAAGGAGATGAACTGATGATTTCCGGAGAGAAAACGGATGTTCAAAAAGTGGGCGAAGCCCTCAAGCGCGCCCTGAAAGATGTTCAGACCGTCCCTTACGAGAACCGGCGGGCTTATTTACTTCGTGCCTTCCAGTCCCCGCCAGAGGGCAAAGTCCTCAGTATCACAGCCAGCGGAAAGCCCATCAAACCCTTGAGCGAGGGGCAAAGAATCTATGTGGAGCAAATCCTCACCAGCGATATTACCCTCTGCATCGGACCGGCGGGCACCGGCAAAACCTTCCTCGCTGTAGCCTGCGGCGTGAACTTCCTGAAGGAAGGAAGGGTGGAACGAATCATCCTTACCCGCCCTGCTGTGGAAGCAGGAGAATCCCTCGGCTTCCTCCCCGGAGATATGATTCAAAAAATCAATCCCTACCTCCGCCCGCTGTATGATGCCCTCTTTGTTGTCCTCGGCTTAGAGAAAACCCGTCGGCTGATTGAGAAAGAAGTGATAGAAATCGCTCCACTGGCGTTCATGCGTGGCCGCACCCTCCGCAATGCTTTCATCATCTTAGATGAAGCCCAGAATGTGCGAAAAATCCAGATGAAAATGTTCCTCACCCGACTGGGAGAAGATTCCCGCGCCGTCGTCACGGGCGACATCACCCAGATTGACCTTCCCACTTCCGAAGATTCCGGCTTGATTCAGGTCATAGAAATTCTGAAAGGTATTCAGGGCATTTCCATCGTCCGCTTAACTCATAAAGATGTCATTCGGCATCCTATCGTTACACGCATCATTCAGGCTTATGAGGAGACTTCAAAAAGTGTCCGACCCTCCCAGTAAGCGCCTCTTCAAAATCCTTCGCTTCCTTTTTTATCCGTTATTTCTCGTCCTGCTTTCACTTTTCCTGAATCTCTTTTTCCTTCGCTGGACCACCCTGCCTGTAAAGGAAGGGGCTATTGCACCCCGCACCATCACGGCGCCTCGGACTCTCACCTTGATGCTTCCAGAACCTTCTCCCGGAGGTGTTTCCGAAGGAGCGTCAGTTCGCATTCTCACCCTCTCTCCCGGTGACCTCATCGTCCAGAAGGGAGAACTCGTTTCCTCCCCTCTTTACCATGCCCTCCGCGCCCAAAACCTCGTTCCCCCGGATTTCTCCCCCCTCTCCCTCTTCTCTATTTTTCTCTATTTCGCTTTCCTCTTCGGGGTTCTCTTTTTCTTTTTCTCCTCTACCCTCAAAAAAGAGTGGAAGTTTTCTTTACACCGCTTGTTCCTATTTGCCCTGTATGCCTTCACCCTTACTTCCCTTTTCTTTCTCGCAGTGCTACGGGAGAAAACTGGCTGGGATTGGGTGCCACTCCCGGCAGGCATTGCCGTTCTTCTTTTACACCATACCCTGGGCATCGCTTCGGTTCCCTTTTTCCTTCTCTCCATCCCTCTTCTATTCCCGGGGACCATTCTGGGATACGAAGTCGTCACTTTTCCCGTGCTTCTGGCTGGCCTTGCTTCCTCTGCCTCGCTGACCACTGTGAAACAACATCAAAAATCTATCTTTGCCGGCGTATTCTCTCTCACCCTCCTTTTGAGTCGGATTCTATCCGGCGAAACTCTTCATCCAGCCCCCCAGGAAGGCCTCACACTCGGGCTGATGTTTCTGGGAATCTACGGGATTGGGTCTGGATTGCTCCGCGTCCTGCCGGGTGCCTTTGGATTTACCAGCCGGGAGAGGCTGTTGGAACTCTTGAACCCGGATTCCCCGTTGTTAAAAGAGTTGGCCGCCAGAGCCCCTGGAACTTATGCCCATTCCGAGCAGATGGCCTTGCTGGCAGAGCAGGCGGCGGTGGCCCTGGGTGCTGACCCGCTGGTCACCCGCATCGGTGCCCTCTACCATGACATCGGCAAAATGAAGCACCCGAAATTTTTCATTGAAAATCAATCCGCGGGAAAAAATCCCCATGATGATTTGCCCGCCACTATGAGCGCTCGCATCGTAATGTCGCATGTGAAAGAGGGGGAGGAACTTGCCCGTGCTCATCGCCTCCCCCCGGAAATCATTTCTTTCATCCGCACCCACCATGGCACATCCCGAGTGAGTTTTTTCTACCAGAGGGCGGTAGAGGATGCGGGTGAATCTTTCCTTACCCCGCCTCCACCGGCTGAATTCCGCTATCCCGGCCCCCTCCCCAGAACCCGGGAGGAAACCCTCATCATGCTCGTAGATTCTATGGAAGCCATCCTCCGCACTCAGCCTCATTCTTCCACCGACTCCATCCGCCAGACCCTCTGGAATATCACCTATCAAAAGATGAGAGACCATCAACTGGATGAATCGGTCCTCTCTCTGTCCGAATTATCACGAGCCATTGAAAAAATGCTGGAGTTCATCTCAGGAGGTGCTCACAAACGCGTTGAATACCCGCAACCGGAAGTATCTCATCCGGATCCGGGGGCCACGAATTCCCGGATTTAAATCCCTCTTTCATCGGGCTATGGAACTCCTCCACATCCCCGCACCCTCTGAAATTAGCCTCCTGTTCACAGATGACCGGGAAATCCGAATATATAATCAGCGCTATCTTCATCGTTCTTACTCTACCGATGTTCTTTCTTTCCCACTCTGGGAAAAGGCTGGTGAATGGATGTGCATCGGAGATATTGCGATTTCTCTGGAGTCAGCAAGAAGAGATGCGAAATTACTCCGCTCTCCCTTCCGGGTTCACCTTCTAACACTGGCGATTCACGGGCTATTGCACCTCTTAGGCTATGAGGATTCCACTCCATCTCTGCGTCAGAAAATGCTTCGCCAGCAGACCCGTTTGGTGAACCGGATTCTGCGTGAACTGGAAGCCGGCAGGAATGCAAGGGCGAAAAGCCAGATGGAAGAGGATGTATAGCACGATGCCCGCTCAATTCTTTCATTCTTCCACTCCTCCATTCTCTATCGTCCGGCTATGAGCCTTCTGACTTCTCTCCTGTTCCTGCTCTTCACGGCCGGGACGGCAGCCATGGAAGCGGCGGTATTCTCCACAGACCGGGGGCTACTGCGAAGGCTGGAAACTCAGGGACATACTCGCGCCAGGCTCCTCCTCCACCTCCTTTCTTCTCCGGAACGCCTCGCCGCTTGTCTCCTCATCACCCTGAATGTTTGCGTCATCTTCTTTACCTACACCGCCACCCTCTTTTTCATCCATCTTTCCAGGGTTTATCCTCACTGGAAGCAGGGGATTCTTGTCGGTGGTGCTTCCCTCACCATCCTTCTCGCTCTTCTGTTGGGCGAAGTCATTCCAAAAGCGTGGGCTGTGCATCATACCCCCGCTTTCTCCCTTCGTGTGGCACCCTTACTGAACCTTCTCCAGCGGGTCCTGGCTCTGCCCGTCTCCTTCATTCTGTGGTTTCTACAAAAGCCCCGGCTGGCTATGGGCAAGGCGGCGGAAACGGCTGTCTTTGAATCCCGCCTGCGCACTCTCGTGGATTTGGCACAGCGCTCGGGAGCCCTGGAAGAGGAGGAGCGGAAGATGATTGAAGGTGTATTTGAATTTGGCGACCGAATCGTAAAAGATGTCATGATTCCCAGAATTGACACCGTAGCACTGGATGTGGATACCCTGCTGAAAGAGGCTATCCAGACCATCGTGACCACGGGCCATTCCCGCATCCCCGTCTACCAGGAAAGCATTGACCGCATCCTCGGCATTCTGTATGCCAAGGACCTGCTGTCCAGGAATTTCTCCCCACACGAGGTGGCCACTCTCCCCATTTTTGGGCTTGTCAAGCCTGTTCTGTTCATCCCTGAAACCATGCCTGTCTCGGAGGCATTTGCGAAACTCCGACGGCAGAGAATTCACCTGACTGTGGTAGTAGATGAATACGGTGGCACAGCGGGAATCGTCACCATTGAAGACCTCCTCGAAGAGATTGTGGGGGAAATTCAGGATGAGTTCGACCGGGCGGAAGCCCCACCCATTGAATTCCTCACCCCGAATAAATCCCATGCCATCGCACTGGGCCGTCTCACCATTGATGAACTCAATCAAGAAATGAACCTGAACCTTCCCGTGGATAAAGACTACGACACCCTGGCAGGGTTCCTGTTCCACGAAATGGGACGCATCCCCAAAAAAGGGGAATCCTTTCACTATTCATTCGTGGAATTTCAGATTCTGGAAGTCAGGGGAAACCAGATTCAAAAGGTGAAAATCCTGCGCTCACCCGCTTCTAAAACCCCTGAACCTTCCTCTCACATCTTATGACCATCGGGCTCTGGATTCTTCCTCTTTCCATTCTTTTCGCTTGCCTCCTGTTTTCCTTCCTGTTTAACCTCGCTGAAATGTCCTTTTTGAATATAGACCGGGTAAGACTGCGGAAAGAAGTGATGGACCGCATCCCTTCCGCCCTGGCAATCCATCGTTTAACCTCCAACCCCCTATCCCTTTTCGGCACCTTACTGCTGGGAATTACCGCCTTCCTTCAAATCAGCAGTATCCTCTTCACCTATCTTTTTTATCCTCTCGTTTCTCACATACCCTACCTGATGGATATTCTGGTTCTACTGTACACCCTCATTGTTATCCTGTTCATTGAGGCTTTTCCACAGATTCTGGCGTTGCGGGAGCCCTATCACTTTGCCCGGCGCACACTGCCTTTTGTTCGCCTTTTTCAGGTTCTTGCTTATCCTGTGGTCTGGCTCCTCACGCTGATACCGCGAACCCTGATGGGAGACACATCCGCCCGAAGTTTTCTGACCATTCCACCCCCTTCCCGAAAGAGGCTGTTTGAATCCCTTTTAGAGGGTCCGCCTTCGGAAGAAGCCACGGTCATCTACCGTGTTTTACGGGCGGCTGAAACCCCCGCCACCGCTGTGATGACCCCCCGGAAGAGCATCGTGTTTGTAAAATCCAGCGACCCTTTGGAAATAGTTTTCAAAACCTTTCAGGACACCCAATTCTCCCGCCTCCCCGTCTGCACCAAATCCCTGGACGATGCCACCCGATTCCTCCATGTGAAAGACCTCCTCCAGAAGCTGGAAACCCCTACCGAGGACTGGCTGTCCCTCACCCGCACCCTCCCCTCCTTCCCCGAATCCACCTCCCTCTACGACCTGTTGAAACGGATGCGTGGACAGGCTTACATCGTCCTCCTTCGTAACCCCAAAAACCAGGTCTCAGGCCTCCTCACTATGGAAGACATCCTGGAATACCTGAAAGGCGAAATAGAAGACGAATACGACTGAATTTTTCTCCGATATGGCGGAGTCTTCTGTTTATTTGTGGTAATCTATAAATGAAATGATGAATGGCGAGGAACCGATTCGGCAGAGAACGCCTCTGCCAGGGAATCGCACCGAGGCAGCCTCGCGGATGGACTTCACCTTCCTCCGCCACGATGCACCTCCGGAAGCATTCCATCGGTTTCTTCAATATACTCTTTTCTATCCCTTCGCCTGCATTATCGTTCCCCCGGCTTTATTCAACACTGCACGCACTTTTTATCAACAGCAGGGAGTTTCTAAACCCCTCGGCAGTGTGGTGGGTTTCCCTTTAGGATTTACGCCCACTGAAATCAAGAAGGAGGAAGCCCGCTTCCTTCTCCAGAACGGTGCTGTGGAAATAGATATGGTGGGGAATCTTTACTGGCTGAAATCCGACCTTTCCCGATGGCAAAAAGAGGTGCAGGAAGTTTCTTCTCTGGTTCACTCTTATCACGGCGTGTTCAAAATCATTCTGGAAACTTCTCTGCTGACTTCGGAAGAAATTACTTCTGCCAGCCGGGCATCCATTCCTGCGGGTGTGGATTTTGTGAAAACCTCAACGGGTTATTTTGGCGGCGCTACTGTAAAGACGGTAGCCCTGATCCGGCAAGCCGTGGACAGGCGGGTAAAAATCAAAGCCTCGGGCGGAATCCGCACCCGTGAGAATTTTCTCCAGATGTTAGAGGCGGGCGCCGACCGCATCGGCACCTCCCACGCTATCCCCATCTTGCAGGAATTTGAAGATTTTGAAAAACAAGATTTGAAACAGGTGGAATGAGGCATCACACCATTAAAGCACTCGTGATAAAACGGCGCATTCTACCCGACGGAAGCAAATTTCTCACCCTTTTTTCGGAAGAAATGGGGAAGGTGGAAGCCGTTGCCCGGGCGGGGGCCAGGCCCTCCCGCTGGTCGGGCAGATTTGAACCTCTCCTCCTTCTTTCCCTTTCCCTCTTCGGCTCCCGCTCTCCCTACCGTATCACGACCGCTGAGGTGCTGGAAGATTTTCCAGCCCTCACTTCCTCTCCTCAAACCCTCCAGAAAGTGGCTCCATTCATCTTTCTTCTTACCCGTGCCTTCCCCATTCAAGACCCCTATCCTGACATCTTCTCACTCGTGCTGGAAATCCTCCACATATTGCCCGATTGTTCTCGCTCCGATTCCATCTACCTTTACTTCAACTATCGCTGCCTCCTTTCTCTTGGAGGCATTCCCCCAGAGCCTGCCCTTGCCCCGATAACCCTTCAAGAAATCTGTGAAAACCAGGTTCCCCTCCTGCAGGATGCAGGTTTTCATTCTCGTCTCCGCTCCGCCTGGCTCATTTCCTTAAACCTGAATCTCGCCCCCTGAGTTTATCCAGAAAGTCCACGAACAAAAAGCACTCATTCAGTGCGTTTTCCTTCGGTTTTACCGAAGGATTGAAAGATGTAGCCACTTATGCACTTGACAGAATTGGCTAATATGATAGAATAATCCATTGCAAGATGACAGCGGAGGTGGTTTTATCGTGAAAAGGTTGGGGCAGTGGGCAGGAATTCTCGTTTCTATCGGTATCTGGTGCACCACCCTGTGGGCAAAACCCGGTCCCTTCCCCGATGTCCCCATCGACCACTGGGCTTATGACGCCGTGGAGTATCTGGCTTCCAAAGGTTTTGTGGAAGGATACCCCGATGGGGAGTTCAAGGGGGACCGGACGCTGACCCGCTACGAGTATGCCATGATTATCGCACGAATGGAGCGAAAACTCCTTCAGGAACTCAAGGAAATGGCAGGGCCATCAGCGGAAATCCTCTCCATGATTCAGCAGATGAAGGATGAATTCTCTGCTGAACTGGAGGATATTAAAGCCAAACTGGCTTCCCACGAGATGCGGCTGGAAGATTTAGAGACCCAGGTCGGTGGATTATCCCAGCGGACGACTGCTCTGGAGCAGAAGGTGGAGAAGCATGAAGAAATTCTTGCCGCTCTGAAAAAGATTGATGTCTCAGGCTCCGCTTCCTTTGATTATATCTGGGGAAGCGGGCAGAAATTTAATCCCACCCTTGCCGACTTCTCTCAGTCGGATGTGGACTTCTCCTTCGTTCTGGCTCTCCATATCCCTGTTGCCGAGACGGTGACCCTGGATTCTAAGGTAACCACCCTGGGACCACTGGGGACGACGAACATCTATGGCGGTGCTGGCACCGACCCTCCCCAGCCCTGCCCTCAGGGCATCGGCAAGCCCTTTGACCCCCTCGTTTCCTATAACTGCATCACCTACGGGAAATATGATGTTTTCCGCACCGGCGATTATCGCCTCCCCTCCACCAACGACCAGACGAACAAAAGTTTTGACCTGAATGAAGCCTACATCACCTGGACGAAGGATTGGGGAAATATTCAAGCCACCTTCTGGGGTGGGAAATTCAACCCCCACTGGTTTTCCTCCCCACTGTTCTTCAACCCTTACATCGGATACGAAGGCTTCGGCGCCATCTTCAACTGGAGAAAGAAATGGAACCTGACGCTGGTAGATATGCGGACCGAGGACTTTACACAGGGTGCCCTCCCATCCCTTAATGACACGGACCTGGAATTGATTCAACTTTCTTCCCAGAATCGGGCGGTAAAAAATCTTGACTTCTCCTTCGGCTGGGTTTTCTCCAATACTTCCGACCTTCGCCAGGTCATCTCTGATTCCCCGGAAACCTTCCTCACCCATCTGGCTTATCGGATTCCCTACCGCCGCCCGCTGAAAATCTATGCCGCATTCGCTTCCAACGGTGAAGAATTCCGTGGCCCTCCCAATGCCAGCACGGATTACGCCGATGACATCTTCGCCAACTCCTGGATGATTGGAGTGAAACTCCGAAAAGCCGAAAATATTCGGGATTGGGCTCTGGATGTCAACTGGAAGGATGTGGGGCTGAACACGGGCTTGCCCGGCTACTTTACCCCGGATACGAAATTCCTCACCGCTACCTTTTCCTACCGGGCGGCTAAAAATACCCTCTGGAGCCTCCGCATTGATTCCGGCACCTTCGGTGATAATGCCAGCATCCCCCGAGAGCCTACCGTTACCTCCTTCACCACAGGCGTCACCACCACCTTTTAAACTTCTTATCCCACCCTCATCCCCTACCTCTTCCCATAAGTCCTGCCCACAGAAAAGGTCGTCTCTATTTCAGCCATTCTTGTGTGTAAGGTATTAGAAGAATGAGATATCGTTTTCTTGTGGTGGGTGATGATGTAATTTCTCTTCTCCTTGCCAGCCGACTTCAGCAGTCAGGCCCAACCCTCCTCATCCGCTCCTGGGCTGGCTCTCCCCTGATGGAGATTTCCCATCGCCTCTTTCCTCTCCTTCCCCCTTTCTCCCTCCAAACCCTTTTACCTTTTTCTACTCCAGCCACGGGCATTTTGATACACTCTGCCTTCCAAAATCAGCTTCACCCTCCAGCAGTCGGTCTGAAGATTCAAGGCGACCTTCTCACCTTCTTTCGCCACCTGGAACAGGTCTTCCCTCAGCAGGCTACAGTCCTTGCTTCCCTGCACCAGGATTTCTTCTCCCGCTATCCCGCCTTTCCACCTCACCTTCACGAATATCCCCTTCGCCAGATTTTTGAGCCCTTCAGCATCTACTTTTCACACCTTCCTCTCCTCAGTCTTTCTTTCCTTGCTCTTCGGAAATCCTTTCAGCAGTTTTCCCCCTCTCTTCTTTCTCTCGGTGAATTTACCCGAACCATAGAAAGGGAATTCCGCAAAGCAGGAGGTGAAATTGCAGAGTCCACCCGGGTTCACTCTTTTCTTTACCGGGGTGTTTTCCCTTCTGGTGTGTCCACCGTGGATGGTGAACCCCGTCACGCTCACTCTCTCTTTTTTGGGAACTCCCCCTTCCTCCATCAAAGGTTGAAAGCATTCTCCACGGGGATTTCTCCCTTTTTAGGCTATGGAATCTTAAAAACTCCCTTAAACCCGGAGGTTTCATTCATTTTCCGGATTTTTGACCGGGATTTTCCTCCGGTGGAACAGAATTTCTTCTTTGCTTTTCTACTTCCCTGGGTGAAAGGGGAAGCGGAATATCCAGAAATTCGTGTGATTTTCGGCTATTTCAGTCGTGAAGACCACTGGGCAGGCTCTGGTGAAAAAGTAGAAAAGCGGTACCGGGCAACCCTTCTGGAAGCGGTGTCTGAAAGTGTGGGCCAGGTGGAGATTCTGCAGTTCCTCACACCGCTGGAAGTTCGGAATCACTCGCTGTTCTACACTTTCCCCACGCCCACTTACCTTCCCGGTGAGATTTCCCTTTCACGCAGGATGAAGTTCCGTTCCGCATTTCCACCCGCCTGCCGCCTACTGATTTCACCCGAGATGATGACAGGGGAGGCGGGAGCGTGGATTCTGCAGGCTGAACGCCTGGCGTTGCCCTACCTGAAAGTCCCGATGTAAACGCCAGCGTCCCGTCGCCTGCAGATTTTTTATTGATTTCTCCTCCCCGGGAAATGCGGAAAGAAAGTCAAAAACAGAAAAAGATAGATTCTTTTACCTGTCCTTCCTACAAAAGATTGATTTTTTTACATTTCCTTTACACTATATAATGCCAGTGAAGTTAAAGAGAGAAAGAAACCGAAATTTTTCGTTTTTCCCATTTACCGACTCTCTCTCGTAGTAGCCGTTGGTGGCAGGCTTTTTTCCTATCTCTTTGCCATTTTATACCCCTTATTATTCGGGAAAAGGCAATTCCTTATAGCCAGGCGACTGGGATATGAGAGCATTCGGCTGGAAGAGCGTCCTGCACCAGAAGACCCCACTCGCCCCGATTTCACGCTCCCCGATGTGCCCATGCCCCCAGAACCCGAACCACCCCCTGCACCACCCCCCTGAAGAGGAAAAGAGGAGCATTCTACTTTTTTATTGCCGTTGTCATCGCCTGTCCACCAGCATCCGCACAATTCTTGGGCAGATTTTCTTCTTTTGTGTAATCTTTTCAGTCTACCTCTTTTCTCTTCACGCCTTCTTTCAAGGAATGAGCGTCAACGCTGTGGATGATGTGCTCAAAATCAGGGCTCCACTGAGAAGTATGGCACTGCCGGCATTGAGTCCTGCGAGGCACGCTTACTTTCACCGAGGGATTCAGGGTATGCGGAAGTGCAGGATTATGACAGGCTTCACATTGCACATTGATGAAGGTGGGCGTGTCTTTGATGTTCATAAACCCACCCGGTTTCCCAAATCCCAGAGTATGGCAGGTAAGGCATTCGGGGTTATATTCATCCCGTGTGGGAATAAGAGAATTGATGGCGCGAGCGTGGCGGGAAGAAACCCACATTTCATAGATTTTCTCGTGACAGCGCCGGCAGGAGAAAGCACCGGAATAATCTTTAGGTTTCCACCCCCGGCTTAACCCCAGGATTTCCCGCTGTTTCATATACTCTTCCAGTAGAGGCAGAAGGGTCTTTGCATCTTCCTGCGTAGCCTTCACTGGATGCCATTTCACCTGCAGTTGGACAATGCTCCCGGCACGGATTAGCATCACCAGCTCCGCCACCCCGAGTTGTGTCGCATTCCAGGACAGGATATGCACTTTACCGTATGATTTTGCGACGACAGGGGTATCTTTCTCCCGCATATCAGGAATGCTTCCCAGAACCAGGTCCACCTCTGGATACTGGTTGAGCCATTTCATCACATCCTTCAGCCTGCTCTCGTGAACCAAAAGGGCGAGGAGATTACTTTCTGCTTTCAGCGTTTGCATGGCTTCTTCTAATTGTTGGGGATTTAGTGTAACATCCCCCATAGAAGGAATGCTTTTGGGGATGGCAGTAGCCACTCCGAGGACAAGTCCTCTACCAATCTCCTTTTTATAGATTCGGGGCAGGGTAGGGGATTCAATGTAAGTTCCGACAGCGGTGCACTTGCCTTCGGACAGGGATGTCAGGATGCGGGCGCTGGTGAGAATTTCCTGCGGCCCCAGGGCGCAAACATCCACCCCTGCATCATCAAAACCCTGCCGAAATAGAGCGGCGCTCTGCTTCGCCATCACCAGGTCAGGCGGCAAAAAATTCCCCCCCTCCAGCGTAACCTGGATATTTCCCGCAGAGCGGAGCTCCTTTACTATCGCTACCTCTTTTACCCACCCACCCCCCGAACCAGAACTCAGGATTCTTCCGTCCTCCCCATAAAGCCAGAGAAAACGAACAGTTTCTGACCTGTAAATGCTACAGGTGGAAAGGACGAAGAAAATCAGGAAATAACGGCGTCTCCACAACAGATTCACGGGCAATGTTCCATTCCTGCTACCCATTCTCCCTGGGAGTGAAAAGATGCGGAGAACGAAGGCTTCTTTCTTCAGTGTTCTATATCCTCTCGGGCTTCCCAGTAAGGGCAGTAGAAGGGATGGTCCTGAAGGAGCACCCGTCCATCAGAGTTTCTCATCACCGGCTCCATCATCGGATATTCCTCTCGCTTCCATCCTAAAAGATGGCAGGTTTCCTCTACACACAAAGTATCCTCCAGCCCTTGAACAGCATACCCGCGCTCTTGAATCTCAAAATGTCTGCAGTTGATGCAGTGCTGAAGGATGGGTTTCATACCCATCAGGATTCTTTCTGAAACCGGTCCTTCAGCCTTTCAATAATTTGTGGGATGGTGGTGTATTCCATATTGGGAAGGGAAAGGCGGTGGGGTTCAAAAGGTCCATGAAGGCGCATATAAGAGGCAATTTCACCGGCAAAATAGCGGGAATTGTCAAAGGCAGGGTCGTCAAACAGGTCCACAGGACCCACCAGTTGCCCATTCGCCAGTTGAAATCCTGCAGAAATCACCCGGGGAGGTCCGTCAAATCGGCTGGTCTGGGCTTCCCGAAAGGGCACGGGGAAAAGGGGTCCAAAGTGGCTCCCCCGATTCCACCCTTCCACCAGATGAGGGAAGGCAAAGGCTTCCAGGATTTCCCCCACAGCAGGCAACCCGGCTTGCGCCCGAACTATCAGAACCGGGTCATCCTTCCCTACATACTTCCCCGCTATCAAAGCAAGTTTCTGCGTGGAGGCAGAGGCGCAAACCATTCCACCTCTGGTGAATACCTTCCGGACAAGATACCGCTCCACTGCTCCAATCAATGCCAGCAAATCATACATCTCTTCCGGGCAGTTGAGGCGAATGCTCTGATTTTCTTCTATATCCAGGATTTCAAACTGGAAGCCATCGTGCATTTTGGGGTCAATCACCAGGCCAGCGGTGCAGAAAGGGTCGGCAAACATACGATATACAGGAAGATTCCAGGCGCCCGGTGAACATTTATCCCCCATAAAAATCACCACCGGCTCTGATGGGCGTTCCTCTATTTCCATCTCCGCTACCCCCGGTCCTAAACCTTTCACATTCCCGCTGAAGGCATCTTTCAGAAGGTCCTGCCCTGCCCCATACAACTTCAACTCCTTCGCCACCTCCGTGCATCCGACAAAAGTATCCCAGGCGATTTTGTGAATCTGCTCGCTATTTTCACCCATTTTATGAGTGAGAATCAATTCCAGGTCATCCCCGCAGGACATCACACAAAAATCAACAAGAACCCCTTTTTCCTTGTGAGCCTGAAGTTGCTCCTCAGCGGTGTCAATCAGGTCTTCGTGGATATGCGAGTGCCCCACATACCCCCCCACATCTGCTTTAATCACACTCAGCGTTATTTTTTCAGCCATCCGGCATCCCTCCTTTCGTTCTTCGTCCATACTCATTATAACAAATTGTGGATGAGCGTTCGCAGTAACCCGCCCGAGATTTTTCCTCACTCTATGAAATGAAACTTTATCCCGACCCACTCGTGATTCCTGAAACCAGGTATGTCATTTTCTGATTATTCCTATTGTCTACTTCCTGAATTTCGTGGTTGAGGATATTCCTCACCTCCTTTCCATAAGAGGAATGGAAGAATACGCACGAGGGATTTTACCTGACCATTTGACTTTGGAATAATTTTGTAGTCATATTATCGTGCTCATGCTATGAGATTTGATAAGGGAAAGAGGAAGCCTTTTATGACAATGAGGGGGCAGGGAGAAAGTGGTAGGGTGCCGGGTTTTATCTCCTCCTTATGCCTTTGCTTTTCTATATCTACCCCCCCCCGTATAATCGCCTTTTCAACCCTTTCTGCTGGCTCATCCCTAAAATTCCTCTCTTTTTGGGAACTTTCTGGCAAAAAAGGAAGTCCACTTTATCAGGAGGTGGTAAAATATGAAGCGAGGGAAGGTGGGAATTCTGCTGAAGGCAATCTGGGGCGCCTTCCTGTTGTATGCACTTTTTTCCTGCGGCGGAGGGGGTTCCGCTACTACACCTGCGCCTGCGGCCCGAAGCCAGAAAATAATAGTGCCGTTTTCGGCGGGAAGAGGTGGTTTGCCGAGCAGCTCCCATAGAACTGCAATGACGAACCCGGCTGAGAATGCGACAGATACAACCAGCTCATCCCTGCCTCCAGCGACCCTGACACAGGAAGGTTTGCTGGAAGGACCGCCGGATTGGCGAGTCAACGAGCATCTTCCCTCTGTCCCGTTCCCGGAGTCGTTTCTCTGGGAGTTTGTGGATTCCCGGGGCCGCGCTTTCACGGAAACCGGCAGGGCTCACATAAATGTGCGGGAGTTCGGGCTTGTCCTCAGGGACTCCACGACACTGTTTCAATTGTCAGAACTGCTTCACCTCACGGATGCGTCCATATTGGGCGCAAGCCCAAAGATGAAGATGCTTTTTGTGCGCCTCAAACAGCGACGGAATCTGGACGAATATCTCGCCTTGCTGAATCGTTTAGAAGAAGACCCCCGAGTGGAGAGGGTGATTCCGCAAGTGACTGTGTACAAAGCCTCAGCGCTCGTTCCTACTGATGAAGCAGACTGGCGCTGGGAAGTCAGTCCAGGTGGAGGCAACTGGAATTTTGAGGCAGTAAGAGTGCCCCAGGCATGGAGCCTTATGGGCTGGATTTACAGGAGACAGAATCTGGTCACCGGGGGCATCGTAGACGAGGGTTTTTTCCTTCACCCAGACCTCTCAATGAACCATGAGGAATTGAACGGTGCCAATCCAAGACTTGACAATCATCATGGAACCGGAGTTGCTGGAGTGTGGGCTGCCCTATGGGGCTCCACCGTGCAACAGAGATGGCTGGACGGAGTGCTACCGAACTCTATTCTGACCCTGTGGGGTTTAACGGGGCGAAATGTGCCGCCCCGCGGACCCGGTGACCCTCGCTGGCCCCCTCCCTGCGACATTTTCGGGCCCCAGGATGACTACGGCAAACAGTGTCTCTTCTGGCTCCAATTGTTAGATGACCTTTTCTCACAGAACAAGTTTCTGGACCTGCACCCGGAAATCAGCGTCCTGAATCTCAGCATCGGATATGGGTGTTTGTTCGCAGGCGATGCGGCGGATCCTCCCGGTAACCCTCCTGACGAGCGAGCCCGTCAAATCGCTGAGATGCTGGGCAGGGATTTTGCGCACCACTTCCAGAGCCGGGCAGACACTCTTCTACTGTTCCAGGCTGCTATGAACTGCTACCTGAGGCGCCTGGATGAAGCCGAGGACGATGCCCGCTGGAATTCTCCCTCCTGCTATGCGTCCATAGTGGGCGACCCCACCTCCAATCCCCCTGTGCCACCCCAACAAAACATCATCTGCGTGGAAGCCACGAAGAACGCGGCGGGTTATCCGCTCGCCGGTTTCTCCAATGTGAGCGGGCAACTCTCCGCCCCGGGAAATAGCGTCACAGTATTGCTTGGAGTAGATGAAACAGCCGGGACTTCCGGCACATCCTATGCCAGCCCGCTATCCGCCGGTGCGGCATCCCTTCTGAAGTCATTCCGTCCGAGCCTGACGGTGACGCAGATTCGTCAGGCGCTTCTGACCTATTCCCGCTCCACGCCGGCAAACCAGCCTGAACCTCGGCGCGCACCGATGCTGGATGCCTTCTACGCTCTCACCGGGCTGGACCTGATGGCAGGAAATACCGATGTCCAGAGGGAACTGGTGGATGCGGATGATGGGACGGTGGACGGGAACCTGCGGATGAGGGTATTCACCAGCGACCCGAACCCGGATGATGTTCACGCCATCCCGCCCGGAGGAACAACCCCAGACCACCGACGCGGGGACGGGTATGTGACCCCACGCGATTTCCGCACCTTCCGGGATGTCTTCCTTCAGGTTCGCTCTGTGGAGGATGCCAATCTCGCTCCGCTCATCTCTCTGGACGGTTCTGCGACGCATTTCAAGAGGGATTTGAATATGGACGGATGTTTGAGGGCGAGGGCGGATGCCTGCGACCCCAGCACCAATCCCTGCGTCCCCGCCAATCCCCCACACCCGGTGGACATCCCTACTCCCACCAACTGCTCGGCAGAAACCGGCGCTCCGGTGGAGAATGTCTATCCCCGGTATGATTTCAACGGGGATGGGAGAATCACGGCTAATGCGGTCAATCCCGCCTCCGGCGATGTGGCGCCGTTCAAGATTGACCCGGACACCCACTGCACCGGGCTCAACCAGCCTGCCGGATGTCTGCGGGATATAGATGTGATGGCGCAGGTGTGGGATGCCTCTTCCTGCGAGCTTCCCGCCGGAGAATCAGCCGGTTGCCCGTCAGCACTATATAGAGAATGTGGGCAATGATTCCGGGGACGAAAACAATGACCCCTTTCAATGCGACTCCACCTGGAGGTGGCAGCCCCGCCGATACCTCCTTGCTGACCGGAACAGCGACCAGAGAATAGATTACCTGTATTCCGTGGATTTACATTTTTCGGGGGCGGCGCTTCCCTCTTCAGGAGCCCCCTCTATTCTCATCGTTGTCAAATCCCGGATGCCGGATGGGAATAGGCAGGATGATGATGGAGATGGGATGATAGATGAACCCTATGACCGTTCCTTCACCCGGCACATTCGGATTCCTGCCAGTGAGTGGGCATCCCAGCGGCTGGTGCTCACCGTTCCTATCTATTCCCTCGTCGCACAGGACCCACCGCCGCCGGACCAGTTAGGGAGAATTCGTGTATCGGTCAAAGGGGTGAGCATCCAGCCTTCTTGCTGGGAATATTTCCCCCTTCATTACGGGCAGGATGTGGCGGTGCCGCCCCGGCAGGGCGTTGACCCCGCCACCCCCTGCCCTTCCCCTCCCACCCGGGCCATACACCTCGGGGGTCCCAACGACCGGCTGTATAAAATCCTCACCTTACCTGACGGCGGTTATCTGGCGGTGGGCGGCACCTACACAATGGCAGGTGGAACCCCACCAGATATGTGGGTTTTCCGGCTGGGAAGCGATGGCAATGTTGTGTGGGCGAAAGCCTATGGAGACCCCCATATGGGCAACATTTATTTTGGCAAACAGGATAGCGCAACGACTGCCGCAATTATCCTTCAGGTTCCCTACAGACTCCAGCAAGCCTCTATAATAGCCAGAAGCCAATAGCGATTGGCGAATGGCAGATTCAGAAACAGTGAGATTTTGCAGGCAACACAAGAGTGCAAACCGTCTCTGCACGCCCCTGCCTGATATTCGTTTGATTCGTTGAATCCTGCGACCTTTGCTCCGAGCGATTAAGGGTAATACTTGACCCGAACCCCTGCGAGGTAAGTGTCCACTATCGTTTTGGTTTTCAGGCTATTCGTCCGATAAACATAATATAACTGGTCTTTGATGTAAGGTTTAATACGCTCAAAAGTGAGTTCCGACGGCTTTAATCCGTAGGTCTTCATCAGAGTTTGGTTCCATACCTCTTTATTTTCCTCATAATATCTGCGAACCTCCTCATCCGTGGGCTCCAGCAGGGAACGAAAGAGAGCGTCTTTGAGCAATTGATTCCGGATATACTGGCGATAATCTTCGTCCGTTAAACCCCTTTCTTTCAGCCATTGCTGGTAGTGCTGGAGGTTCTGGAAGCGTTCCGAGATGTCTCGCGACAGGGCTTTATCCACCGTGGAATCCGAAACGCTGAAGCCCCGGGCGACCGCGGCGCGAACCAGGACAAAATCCTGCACATATTCGTCCAGAAACCGCTGGAATGATGGGTCCTTTACCAGGTCCTCGGTTAGTATAGGAACCTCGTTAATCCACAGTATTGGACGGGCAGTGGGCCCACGGCACGAACCCCATAAAACAAAAAAGGCTATGACCCCCAGCGGTTTCAAAACCCTCATTTTCATTTCTCCTCTCCCTCCTTAGAAATCGGGATAACCCCGGCATCCAGCCAGGGACTCCAGAAAAGTAAAAGACTGCCCCGCTCCATTGATGTCCCGCGATATGAAATTCTCATTCTTCTTTCCCCTTTTACTTCCTCCAGCCAGAGCACCACCTCATTTCTCCCAATTTCCATGCCCTCCTCCGGGGTAAGACCTGTAATTCCATAAAATTCTACTCCTGTTGCATGGCGGATGTGAACACATAGAAAAGGGAGTGGCGCTCTTGGAACGAGGGAAAGGAAAAGAGAAGAGCCATTCACATCTGATTGAAATTCCGTTCTGACCTCCAGCAAAGAAGGAGAAAGGGAAGTGCAGGAGGCTGAGGTAGGCTTGCCCAGATGTCTATCGCGAAGGGCTTCCTCAGGAAACAGAGTGCACCGCACAGGAGGCTTTCCCTCTATCACGGGCTGAACCACAGAGCGGAGATAATCACTCATAGGGAAATTCGCAGGAAGCAGTGGAAGAGGAGAAATTTCAGAGGCTTTCTTCAGGAGAAAATGGAATGGGAAAGCCGATGGAAGAATAGAGAAAGTTTTCATTCCAGGGGGTCGCAGAAGAGAAAAAACAGCGGTGGCAAACGGACTGTAAGCGGTAGGTTCTTCCGGCAGGAAGGCACCGGCTTTCGCTACCACGCCCTCATCCACTGCCTGCCCTTTCTCCTGCAGCGCTCTTAAAGCCAGTAGCGCCCATGCGGTGGCCTCTACATTTCCCTTCTTCATCGTTCGCAAAAAATGAAACCCCCCGTCCGACTGTTGAAACCGATAAAGCCAGCGGAGCAGGATAGAGTCGGAAAATTCCCTATCCGGGAGGAAGGAACGGGTGAGCAAATTCAGAAACGAAAAATCTTCAGAGCCTGCAGAAGCCGTAGAGACTTCCGCAATAGATTGAGAAAACAGGAGCGGTTTCCCTTCCACTGAAAAGGCCCGGATGGTAATCGGCCAGGATGGGTCAACAGAATTCATCGGGAGAACCCTCTGGAATGAGGTTCTTTCGCCCTTCCGCAGGTCCACCCGCACCGGCACATCGCTACGAACCACCAGAGTGGGGTCTGAAACTGTGGAGGGTAAAAAATCCGCCTCCAGCCTTTTCTCCTGAGTATCAGCGATGGAAGATAGGCGAACCTGAGTATAAATGCCCTCAGGAACCTGTAAAATTCGCGATGTGAATGCGTAAGAACCCCCCGCAGGCTCAATCAGGCTCAACCGATAATAGCCCGGCGAAGGTGGTAGCGAGATCCGTGTTTTCTCATCACCTGAAATCGGCTGAAGCAAAAATGCTGATGACAGTCCAGAGGATGAAAAGACAAAGGTGGAGTGCTTTTCCACTCTCAGGGTGGAAAGAGGAAGGGGAGGTGGAGTTCCCCCAAGGAACTCCGTCAGGCGGAAGGAAGGAGGAGTCAGTAAAAGCCATCCCTCTTCTACCTCCGGATGCTGAACCGTTAGCAGGGCTCCACCCAGAAGCACCTCCTCGGTCTGATAAGTCAAAGTCGGTGGCGGAATATTCGCCACCGGCACGAAGGTCTGTTGAACCTGCAATCGGCCAGATTCCACCCATTCCTCACTCATCCAGAAGCCCGGTGCATAGGCTTCCGCAAGGGGCAGACGAACCTCCTGCCCCGGCTTGAAAATGCGAATGCCATCAGGCAAATAAAAATAAATCGTCTTGAAATCTGAAGGAGGCAAACTGTAAACCCCTCCGCTATTCAGGGAAGAATCTTCCTCTCCGGTGAACTTCCAGAAATACTCCTCTCCATCTCCTTCAAGCCAGACAAAAGAATAGGGGCTGGATACAGTGGATAAGGGGGGTGCAAGAGTTATTTTCCCCGAAGTCCGGGAGTCAAAAATTCGGGTGGACGAAATCCATTCCTTTTCTCCATCTTTTATTCCATACACCGCAACCTGAAAAGGCCGGGGTGCACGGGGAAAGTAACTCAATCCCTCGCCGTCCGAGGTTAACGGTGGAAGTAGAAGAAATCGGGAGGGCTGGATGATTTCCACCCTGTAAGGCTCCCTCCCATACCCCTCCAGTTGCACTTCAATTTCTTCATCAAAAGGCTGGGGAAGGTGAAAAAACTGGAGTAAGGAAGAAACGGGAGAAAAGTAGAACAATCTCCGGGAAGAATCAAAAATCCTGAAAGAGCGGTGCTCTCCACCCCGCAGGAGTAAAGAAACTGCCCTCTCATCAACGGTATAGACCCCATCCGGAGAAACGCCCTCAGGAGCCGATGGAATTTCTATCGGAAGTTCATCTATGTCTTGCCCTTTCTGAACCCTGAGGATAGAGCCTGCGGGAACCATATCCAGTGAAACTTTTCCGCCTCCATCCGTTAGCCCGAATAGAAGTTTTTCCTGCTGGAAGAAGAGAGAAAAGGACACACTTCCCACCGGTTTTCCTGTTCTTCGCTCCACCACTTCCAGATAGAAATATCGCCCTGTTGGGTGGAGTATCATAGATAGGGAAGTAATCAAAAATGTCCGAACCGCTTCGCAGGCGCCGGATTGGAAAATTGTGCGATAATATCCTCGTTCCAGGGGCTTCTTCAGCGGTCCCGGGAAGGGCCCGGAATAGAGAGACTCAAATCCTCCCTCATCCTCCAGAAATTCTCCCTCCCATTTTTCTACTTGAATCGTGAACGGTGGAGGGCAGGGAGGTTCACCCAGGGAAATCGTTTCACCGGGTGAAAAACGCCAGAGAGATGAAGCAGGGGTGGAAACAGAAGCCACAGAACCTGCCATTAGAACCGCTAACCACCAGAGTGGAATTCGTGAAATTGAAAATGGGAGGGGTGTCAAATACTCCCGACCATGGCATCATCCGGCCGGTCAAACGGATAGACTTCAATTTCCGTCTTTTTCGCTTCCCGCAGAACCTGAAGTTTTAACTTATCATCCGGTCCTAACTGTCGGATGTTCAGCGCCAGGTCTCGTGGACTTTTATACAGGATTTCCTCGGTCACCAATTGGCCAGCGGGGGATTGGCGCGTGAACTTGGCGCCCAGGATAATGTCACCCACCCGAAGCCCACGCTTGGCCGCAGGTCCTTTGAGATCCACAGTATCCACGATAATTCCTGCATCCTTCTCTATCCATTCTTCAGGCATACCGGCGAAAATCCGAAGGAGTTTCGTGGTGGGTGAAGCGATGACCCCAAACCAGGGGTGATAGATTTTCCGTCCCGCAATTAAATCAAAAGCATACTGCCGAAGGTCATTGGAAGGGAATACAATGTTCAAATTCTGCACTTCCCGCACCAGTTCTGTGGGAATGATAGTGGATTGCTCCACTGCCAGGGCATTGATGCCCAGCACCTCACCTCGCATATTCGCCAGCGGTCCTCCCAGATTGTATAGGTAAAAGCGAGCATCCGTCTGAATCACCTTCGGAACGAAGTAATCCCAGTTCATGTAGTAATCCCGAACGGAACTAATGACACCCACGGATGCGGCTACCGTTTCCCCCAGCGGATATCCGAGAGCCAGCACGGTTTCTCCCGCTTGAACTGCGGAGGAATCTCCGAAGGTAACAGCGGGGAAAGGACCCGGGCCCAGAATCTGGATGATGGCGAGGTTATTCCAGCGGTCATAATTCGCCAGACGGGCGGGCAGAATCCGCCCGTCGTGGAGGCGAACCTGCATTTCCTTCGCCCCCTTCACCTGTGTATACAGCGTAACCGCATACCCCTCGGGTGATACGATGAATCCTGAAGTTCCACCCTGGGCTATCAGACGCTGGAAGGAGCGACGAAACACGGGCGACTGATATAATGTCGTCACCACTTCCACAGACACCACCGCCGGCGCTACCTTCTCCACTGCTTCCACGAAGGCAAAACTTCCAGGGTCAAACACATAGGTGGGAGTCATTGCAGAGCAAAAAAGCAACAGGCTTACTCCCACCACCCAGAAGATGGAACTCTTCTTCCCCCGGCTATCCATCTTTTCACCCCTTTCCCGCCATTGGCTCCCAGCCATTTCTTTGCCTCAAACGGTTCCCCCGGCGCCCGCAGGGGGCTGGGGCTGCTCTTCTATCCGCAAAGTCACCAGTCGGAACACACCGCCCCGCCGAATGAAAAATTCCACCGAGTCCCCCACTGACATACTCCGAATCATCTTCCGAAGTTCAAAGGCATCTTTGTATACTTTCCCGTTAACGGAGTAAATCACATCCCCGGCGGCAAGCCCCGCCTGCTCCGCCGGCGAGCCCGGAAAAACCCCCTTGATTTTTACCGGATATTTCATTCCCTTGTAAAATTCATCTAATCTCAGAATCTCTTCCTTGATATAACGCTGAATATCCTGCTGTGGATTAAACCCCTGCTCTACACCGGGCCAGCCACCGATATAAGTAGGATTCCTCTCCTGAGGGGTCCAGAAGATGAAGAGCCCTGCCCACGGGTAAATCACCCGCCCGTATTTTAAGATGTCTTCCGCACTCTTCTTCGCATCGTTGATGGGGTAGAAAAGATTTTGTGCCTCCATCGCACTGGAACCCCAGGAGTTAATCCCAATCTGCTCGCCCCGGGCATTAAAAGTGGCTCCCCCGCTGTTACCGGCATTGATGGTGGCCGTGGATTGAATTATCCAGGTGAGTTCCTTACCATAGTCCGGATTATTGAAAACATCCTCCGCACTCATCAGCGGAAATGGATATTCAAAATCCTTCACAATACCCACCGTTACAGTGTTCACCAGCTGGAACTCTTTGAGCCGGAATCCCGGGTTGAATTGCTCAATCATAAATCCTAAGGAGGCATCGCCGGGAGAGCCAATGGCGAAAACCAGGTCATTTTTCTGAATCTTCTCAGAATCCGCCAGGTCTACATACGGGAAGACTCTGGGTTCCGGGGTGATGATTTTCACCAGGCCGAAATCCACCTTCACATTAGTGCCCACCACTTTCCCGGGAAGCACCTCCCCATTATCCAGAGTAATATCTACGAGTTTAGCGGAGGTGACCACATGCCAGTTGGTGTAGATATAGCCATCCGGCGAGACGATGGAGCCGCTTCCTCCACCCCCCCCTGCTCCACCGGGGCTCCGATGTAACACCCGAACCATGGCAGGCTTCACTTTCGCCACCACCGGCGTCAGGTCCATCGTCGCTATCCCTTCCGCTCCCTGCTCCTCCGTTGCTTCCAGCGACAGCACCATAAAAGAAAGCAAAAGGATAGAAAGTTTTTTCATCTTTTCATCCCTCCTTTCCACTCGGCGATGGTCACATCTCGCTCAAGGATGCGGCCATCCCGCCAGATTTTCACTGAAAAAGTATCCCCGATATTCAACTGATTCACAGGAATCCAGAAGTCCTGAGGCAGGGTAAGAGATTTCCCCCCCAGTTCCAGCAGGAAATCGTTGGCACGAATCCCCGCTTTATCGGCTGGACTCCCCTCATCTACGAAAGTAACAAATAGTCCATAATCATACGGGTATCCGTAGCGGGTTCGCTGGGTGTCATCCACCACCAGCAAAGATACCCCGGTCCAGGGGCGGGCGAATCGCCCCTTCTCCACTATCTCCTTCACCACTCTCCGCACCGTATTCACCGGAATGGCAAAGTGCAAGTATAATTCCTTATATTGCTGACGCAGGAAAGTAAGAACCCCCACCACTTCTCCTCGGAAATTCAAAAGAGGTCCCCCCTGCATTCCGTAGGAAATAGGGGCATCCGTTTGAATAAAGGTAGTCACTCCACCTTCCGCCCAGGGTCCCGCGGTGGGCAGTGCAGAAAGTATCCCGAAAGAAGGTGTGAACAGCCCATTTGAACTCACACCGACGGCAATCAGAGGCTCACCCACTCTCGGTGATTCGTTCTCGGGCAGGAAAGGAACCGCGGTCAGTTTCTCCGCCCGGATGCGAACCACTGCCACATCCGTCGGCTCATCCATTCCCAACAGCACCCCCTCATAACTTTTCCCATCTGAAAGAATCACCTGGATATAACGGGCATACTTCAAGGTTTGAGCCGTCGTGAGTATATATCCCTTTTTGTCATCAAAAATGAATCCAGAGCCTACTTCCGTAAGGGTTGCGTCACCCAGAATCCCTCGCTTACGCTCTAAAAAACGAACCTTCACCTGCACCAGAGCCGGTAACACTCCGTTGGAAATATCATTCATCCGCTGGGCATAAGGATGTATTTCCCGGGGCACGGTGGTGCCGAAAAGGAACACCATACAGACCCCCCCCACCAGTCCAGCCATTTTCAGCCTGAGTCCTTTCACCGCATTCCTCCTCTCATTCCAGTAATCCTGTAACTTCCTGTTTTCCGGAGACCTTCAAATTATTGATCACATCCCTCACCTTCTCCACACCTCGGGCAAGGGCCTCTGCTTTTTTCTTCTGCTCCTCCGTTTCCAGCTCCCCATCCAGGATGACCACCCGATTCTTCACCGTAATTTTCACATTTTTCAACTGAAGGGCAATATAGGGGTCAGAAGCGAGGCTCTCCAGCACAGTGGTCTGGATGGCCATATCAATGCTTTCCACCGCCATATGCTGGGGCGCCAGAGAAGTTCTCTCCCGCATCGTCCTCCCCTTCCCCTCACACGCCACTCCCATTCCTATCGCCAGCACCAGCGCCACAAGTACACTCCCTCTCATCGCCATTGTTCATTTTACCACATCTTTTCTAAAAACTGCAAGTCAACTGCTCCTTCTCCGACTCCATCAGACGGAAAGCCCCCGCAAAAGGCTTCGGTCAGGGGTAAACGCCGAGGCCGCCTGGGCTGCATAATTCTGCACCAGGTAATATCCCACCCCTCCCACCACCAGCGCAATGAACACCACAGAAATCAGCAAGGCTCCCACGGCATTCCCCCGTCGCATATGCCCGAATTCCGCCAGGGCCACGATGGTCAAATACAGCCCCCACAGAAATAGAATTCCTGCAAGCCCATACAGGACAGCGGAGCCCGAAAGAAATGCCATGTCCCCCGCATATCCAGAGAGAAAAAAAGGCACAAACAGGAAGGATGACCCCTTCCAGACCCAGGGAAAGGTGGTATATTGTCGGAGTATCACCAGAGCGAGGAAGAAACTCACGGAGTAGACCAGCCAGAGAGCCAGAACAAGGAAAGGAATGAGGTAAGGCCCATAAGTGAGCATTTGCTCATACGGCTGGAGAGCACGGCGCCGAACATCATACAGAAGCGCCTGCCTCATATCCTCATCCTTCGTCATCTGGTTAATGGCTGACACAGATTGTATCTGAGCCTGAGTCATAACCATCTGGTCAAAGTTTGCCATCAAATTGTCCGCATTTTGAAACATTCTTGCCGAGGTCAGAGAGCCCGTAAGCAGGACGATAAACAGGGGGTAAAGGAAAGTGGCTCCTCGGGCGGTGTCCCGGAAAACATCCCCGGGTGCTACCACCAGCCGATAAAGGTCCACCCAGAAATCTTTCCACAAAAAAATCAAAATAATCAACGCCAGAAGAACCATAGAGAAAGCACCCATATTCCGTCCCGTGACCGTCCAGAATGGGGTTGCCCAGACCAAACGGTAGTTCCCGGTGAATTTCAGCGTCCGAAAAATTTGGTCCACTCCTTTAACATCGGATGAGAACTCTGCCGCCGGCGCCTCATACCGGAAGAGATAATCCTTCAGAACCGTTGGAATCGCTGCCACATATATCCGCACTGAAGCGCTCTCCTTCCGAGCCTCCAGGATTTTCACATACTGCCCATCCACCCGTAAAAGCCCTGCATCCGAAACCTTGAACCCCTCCTTTTCCAGTCCTTCCCGGAGAGCCTTCACTTTCCGGTCCGTTGCCTCCACAGGCCGGTCCAGGAGCTCTTCCTCGGTGGTAATGGTCAAAGTGGCTTTTCCAGAGAATTTCAGCACGAGAGTTCCCTTCTCCTCGGTAACGGAGAGGGAGGAAGGGTGACGAAAAAAAAGCCCCCATTCTGTGTTGTAATAAGGGGTCGTGCCAAAATTCTGCAATACCGTGCACCCGGACAGCACTCCCACAAAAGATAACAAAATCCAACCTCTCCTCTTCGCCATCACTGATGAAAGTGTATGACGAAATCACAAAAAAATCAAGGGATTCCTGATTTCCACCTCAGAGGATGTTACAGGATGCCAGTGTGGAGCCTTTCCCCTCTTGGCGGGGCGGAGATAGAATCCCCCCTGAATGTATCACCGAGGAATGCGGGTGGGCGAGCCGACAGGCTCGCCCACGAAACCTGCCTCACCCCTCGGAAAGACAGCGGGTTTTAATACTCCGGCGGTGGCGGTGGAACCTTTTCCTCTTTCTCCGGCTTCTCCACCACCATGGCTTCTGTGGTGAGAACCATAGCAGCCACGGAGGCGGCATTCTGTAACGCCGAGCGGGTGACCTTCAGTGGGTCAATAATCCCCACCTTCACCAGGTCCTCATATTTCCCCGTGAGGGCGTTCAAGCCATAGTTCTTCTTCTTGCTTCTCTTGATTTCTTCCAGCACCACACTCCCTTCAAATCCCGAGTTAGAGGCAATCTGCCGGAGTGGCGTTTCAATCGCTTTCCGGACGATTTTCACGCCCATTTCTTCATCCTCATTCTCTGTGGTAACAGAATCCAGGGCAGTGCTGGCGGAAAGGAGAGCCACACCCCCACCCGTTACCACACCCTCTTCCACCGCTGCCTTCGTAGCAGAGAGTGCATCCTCGTAGCGATGCTTCTTCTCCTTCAATTCCACTTCCGTGGGGGCGCCCACTTTAATCACCGCCACACCCCCGGCTAACTTCGCCAGCCGCTCCTGGAGTTTCTCCTTCTCCCAGTCCGAATCCGTTTCCGTTATCTGCTTCTTGATTTGCTCAATACGCCCCTTCACCGCGTCTCTGGCTCCCGCTCCCTCAATGATGGTGGTATTCTCCTTATCAATCCGAATTTTCTTCGCCCTCCCCATATCTGCCAGTTCCACATTCTCCAGTTTGATTCCTAAGTCCTCGGAGAAAAACCTCCCACCCGTGAGCGTCGCAATGTCTTCCATCATCGCCTTTCGGCGTTCGCCGTAACCCGGAGCCTTCACAGCCGCCACATTGAGAACCCCCTTCAACTTGTTCACCACCAGAGTAGCCAGTGCCTCCCCCTCTATGTCCTCTGCAATGATGAGAAGAGGTCGCCCTTCCCGGGCTATCTTCTCCAGTAAGGGCAAGATGTCCATCACCGCAGAAATCTTCTTCTCATACAGGAGGATATAGGGGTCTTCCAGTTCCACAATCATATTCTCCCGGTCCGTGACGAAGTAGGGGGAAATATAACCCCGGTCAAACTGCATTCCTTCCACATATTCGGGACCGGAGGTGACCCCCGTTTTGGACTCCTCAATGGTGATGACGCCGTCCTTTCCTACCTTGTCCATGGCCTCCGCGATAATGCGACCGATTTCCGGGTCGTGCCCCGAAAGCTCCGCCACTTGCTGGATTTCCACCTTGGTGGAGATGGGGATAGCCATTTCTTTCAGCGCCTCCACCAGTTTATCCACTGCCTTCTGGATGCCCGTCTTCAACAGCATGGCATTATGCCCGCTGGCAACCGCTTTCAGCCCCTCCCTCACCAACTGCTCCGTCAGCAGAACGGAAGTGGTGGTTCCATCGCCCGCTGCGTCGTTGGTTTTTGAAGCGGCTTCCTTGGCAATCTGCGCCCCCAGATTCTCAAAGGGGTCATCCAGGTCAATCTCTTTGGCGATTGAAACGCCATCGCTGGACACGGTGGGAGGCCCGAACTTCTTCTCTAACACCACATTCCGCCCCTTGGGCCCCAGCGTGATTTTCACCGCTTTCGCCACCGTCTCAATTCCCGCTAAAAATGAATTCCGCGCTTCTTCATCAAATCTCAATAACTTGGCCGCCATTCTTCATCCCTCCTTTTGCTTAATCTTCCACGATGGCGAGAATGTCATCTTCCCGGAGGATTAAGTATTCATCCCCCTTATACCGAACCTCATTCCCGCCATATTTGGAAAACAGCACCTTCTGCCCTTTCTTCACTTCCATGGAGGCTCTCTGCCCATTCTCCAAAAGCCTTCCGGGTCCCACCGCAATCACCTCACCGAGGATGGGCTTATCCTTCGCTACATCCGGTAACACGATGCCGCCTTCACTGACGGCTTCCTTCTCCAGACGCTTCACCACAACCCTGTCTCCTAACGGCTTTAACGCCATTCTCTCTACCTCCTGTTAAAATTTTATTTTCCATTTTAGCACTCTCGTGCCTTGACCGCTAATAATTATAGAAGATTCAAAAACCCTGTGTCAAGTCCTTCCAGTTACCTCTGGTTTCCCACTCATATTCCAGAATTTGAATGGTTGCTCCTTCCTTCTGAAAGGTTTTCAGCAGGCGGAAGTTCCACTCGGCCGCCGCCAGCACCGGATTCCCCTGCCAGGGCTCCTGATAGGAAAATCCATAATGGGGATGATAGGTGAGCATCATCAACCGATACCCGGGGTATCGGATGGGACGAGGAACCACCAGCCCCAGCAAATCCACCACTTCGCAGTCGCAGTAATACCCTAAATACCCGATGTCTGTGGAAGAAACGGAAATGGGGGGCTGACCATTCTCCTTCAGCCACTCCGCCGCTTCCTTCTTCAATTCACTCTTCGTTTTGTGTTCCTGAAGTTCATCCCACAGCCCGGCGGAATGCTCCAGAAAAGACGGAAGCAAGGCAATGCCAGCCAAAACAAGCCCGAATCCAGCCGCTGGCTTCCATTTCCCCAGCCATTGCCATACTTTCCCTGTTCCGATACTCACCAGCAAAAGATAAATCGGATAGATGGACATAAAGTACCACGGCGCTATGAGAGCGTGGGTGATGGAGAAAAACACTAAAAAAGTCCAGTGCCACACCATCAGCAACAGCCCTTCATTTCTTCTCGCCACGATAGAATACATCCCGAACAGGTAAAAGGGGAAGAGAAAAATTTTCAGTGGAGCCAGCGTGTGAATAAAGGGGTTATAAAAGAAAAAATAACCGAAAACATCATACCCCCCCCTGTGGGTGAATGAAATACTGGGACAGAAGCGAGGTATCTAAAGACCCCATCGCCCCCATCTTCAATCTCCAGATAACATCCGATAAGTCCTTTTTCGCAAGGAGAGGCTCCGGCAGGAGAACTCCATAATATCCATAAATCAAAAGGGCAGTCAGAAATGAAAAAAGCCCCAAAAATAGCAGGGTTTTCATTCCCCTTTTCCAGTTTTGATAAAAAAGAAACAGGATTGCCGAGGCATCGTAAAATATGGCTTCCGGTCGTGTGAGAACCATTGTCAGCATCACTAAAGACAGGTTGAAAGGCTCTGCCTTCTTCCTCATAAGAACGAGAAGCAGGAAAAACAAAAAGTGAAAAAGTGGCGTTTCCATCCCCGAGGCTTCAAAAATATGAAAGAAGGGATTCCAGGTGAAAAAAAGGAGGGCAATGGTGGCTGTGCCTCTTCCCCATTCTTCTTTCACAAAAAAATAGAGGAGGATACAGGTGAATAGAAAAAAAAGCCAGTTCAGGAGGTAAGCCGAAAGAATTCCTTCTACCCCGATAGAAATCAGTCCAGCGTTCAACAGCATAAAAAGGGGTGCAGAGGTTCCGAAAATCCGCATCCCCGGATTGAACACCGCCCCCAGCCCATCCGCCAGGTTCCGGGCATATCGCAGGGTGATCAGAGCATCGTCCGTGGGATATTGAACCAGAACATACGCCAGCAAACGAAGAACCGCACCCGTAAGAATCAGCAGGATTGCCGTCTTCTCTGTTTTCCAGTATTTCTTTACCTGACGAGTGATTATTTTTCTGCCTGTGCAAATATAAGAAAAACCTGCTATGTGGAAGAGCACACCCATATGCAGTTCAGGAGGTAAAATGTGTCGGGAAGTGGATTTATTCTTCTAAACCGGCGATCCCGCCTTTGAACTCGGTTCGTGCTTTCCTCAACGAGCGCTGGCGGACGAAAAGTTTGAAATCGTGTGGGCTGGAAGCCGCATTTAATGCGGTCTCATAGGTGATTTTCCCCTCCGTATATAACTGATACAGGTGCTGGTCAAAAGTCTGCATCCCCTCAAACTCATCCTCTTCCATAGCCTGGCGGATGAGGGAAAGGTCTTCCCCTTCCTGAATCAATTCTCGGATTCTTGCCGTGGCGACCATAATTTCCATAGCGGGGATGCGTCCCCCTCCCACCATAGGCAGTAGTCGCTGGCAGAGAATGCTCTCCAGGGTAGTGGCAAGCATTATCCGAATCTGGTTCTGAAACTCTGGTGGGAAGTATTCCACAATCCGGTTCAAAGTTTGAACCACATCCATCGTGTGGAGTGTGGTCATCACCAATCTCCCGGTGATGGCCGCCGTGATAGCCGCCATAATGCTTTCCCGGTCCCGCATCTCTCCAATCATAATGGCATCCGGGTCCTCCCGCAGAATGGTGCGGAGAGCGGAAGCAAAGTCCGAGGTGTCCAGCCCCACTTCCCGCTGGTTGATGATAGCCTTTTTATCGTAGAACACATACTCAATGGGGTCTTCCACACAGATGATGTGATACGGCTTGTGAAGATTGATGTGCTCAATCATAGTGGCGAGAGTGGTGGACTTCCCGCTTCCCGTGGTTCCAGTAACAATAATCAGCCCCCGGGGTCGCAGAGAGAGCTGCGCCAGCAGGGGGGGAAGGTTGATCTCTTCAAAGGTGGGGATGCGAGTTTTCACATGGCGAATAGCAAAGGCGAGGGTTCCTCTCTGGCGGAAGAAGTTCACTCGGAAGCGCCCCTCAATATCCGGCGCCCGATAGGAGAAGTCCAGTTCATCCCGCTCTTCCAGGAGATGTTCCCGCTTGGCAGTCAGGAGGGTTCGCCCCGCCGCTTCCAGGTCCTCTTCCGTCAGGATAGGCAGGTCCGTAGGTTCCAGAATCCCATCAATCCGAAGATAGGGAGGGCGTTCAAACCCCAGATGAAGGTCTGATGCCCCCCGCTCCACCATCATTCGGAGCAAATCTCTGATGTCTATCGGCATTCCTCATCGCCCCCTTTGCGTTTCATCTTCATTTTAATTATACTCTATTTATAAAAATCAGGGGGGTCTCCTTCAGGAGGAGACCCCCCCATTATACGGGCGCCCCACAGAATTGGAAATGAACTTTCTTTACTGTTCTACGGTGCCGCCGGTGGCTTGCTCGGTTCCAGCGGAGTAGTAAACCACGACGCCGTCATAACGACCATCCTGGTTGGGTGTGCTCACATCCGTGGCTCGGGCAACCCCTGGTGCAGGAACAAAGGCCACATTGGGTATCTCCGCCACGCCCAGGAGTGTGCCCTGAGAGCTCACTCCACCATAGCCCGGCTCATTTAACCAAATCGAGCCCGGGATAAAAGCGTTAGGATTCTGACGGCATCCGAACCTGTCTACCACCGTGCCTGACAGGGTGCCAAACTCTGTGGGCAGACCGTTTAGTCCACCGTTTGGATTTCGTGTCCCCCAGCAGTGCAGGACATCCTTCCCCACAGTGCGGACCGAGCCATACCCAGCCAGCAGGAAGTGGTCAATAGAGAATGGCCTCATAATGCCTCCGGTGGTGCCTAACTGGCGGATAATCCCCGGCGTTACCCCGTAAGCCCGATAGGCGAACTCACCCGGAATCCAGTCCACCGTCTGGGTGTTATCATCCCCCATGAAGTAGTAAATTACCTGCTGTTGACCAGTGGCTAAAGGGTTATCACTGGGTAACGGACTCAGGGTGCCGCACTGGGAAGTCTGGGTATTGCAGTTGTTGGTGTCTCGTCCGGGGTAATTCGGGTCCGATAGAATGTTACCCAGAAGATCGCCGCCTTGTGGCCGCGGGGGTAAGCCCGCTCTCCACCAGCAGCCGAAGCGCGGGTCCAGGTTGGTCCGAATGCAGAGAGAGCTTCCGTCCTTCATAAATGGATTCCGATGGTAAGAAGTTTGATACCCGTAGAAAATTAAGGGGTCCATGGGCTGTGCAGTAGCGAGAGCAGCCCACCCTTGCCCATTGGTCCAGGAAGCCACATCCCCACCGTAAATATAGTTCGGATATAGGCCATCCTGATCCGTGGCGTATCGCTCCAGGGATATCTGGATGGCGTGGACGGAGGACTTGGTTTGCACCTCCAGCGCCTTGTCCTTCGCCTTGATGAAGTTGGGAAGGGCAAGGGAAACCAGTATCCCGATGATGGTGATGACCACCAATAACTCAATGAGGGTAAACCCTCTACGAATCATAAAAACACCTCCTTTTTTCCGTCAGGGAGAAAAGGAAGCCCGCTTTTTCAGGGAGAACCCTGTGGGGCGCCCTTTCTTTTTTATCTCTCTTCAATGCAGGCTTCCCTTCCTCTCTGCACGGAATTTTTATTCCTTACTTCAGTTCCCGTTTGGGCTCCTTATCCAATCCACCGTAAACCAGGGTGATAATTTGGTCAGGCGTGCCATCAGGGCCACTTCCACTGGGTCCCACCTCATCTCCAGGCTTCAGGGGCGTAATGGTATAGGTGCACTGCCAGGTACTTGGCGGGACTTTGTAGAAGGGGACATTCATCGGGTCTGGCTCAAAGGAGAAATATCCCGTGAGAAACCCGTGAGCACCGCCGAAGGAGGTCCAACACCAACCCCCCGCACCCGGTGGTTCACAGCAGGAGCGGTGCATATAATCGTAGCCCAGGGTTTTGATAGAGCCGAAGCCCACGAGAACATATCCGCAGACGGCGTGGGAAAGGATTCGGGCCGCCGGTAGGCTACCCGTGTTGTTCAAGGCTTCCAGATGGGCATCCACGGTCTCACCGTCGCAGAAAACCGGGTGATAAAAGAACTGACCCGGCACATCCATGCTCGGAGGACCATACTGCTGACGATAGCCGGACATGTCATTTGCCCACAAATCCGTCCACACCGATTCGCCTTTCCCCCAGCCGAGGTCGAACATAAGGTTGCCATATCTGCCTCCCACGGCGTAACCAGGGCTGTAGAGTTGAACATAAGGGGACCCCGCAGCCCAGACGCTGTTGATGTTTGGCGGTATGAACGGATTCTTCGGATACTCGCTCAGATAGCCGAACATCAACAGCATGTCCATGCAGACTTCCTTGCTCGGGGAGTTGGGACCCCGATACTCCGGAACTCTCTGCTTCAGGGTTCCCAGTTCAGGCAGACAGTAAGGCCGGTTGGTGTTGCAATCCACAAAGTCCGGCGGGTTTAGCCAACTGCCATCGTAATCCAGGAAGGCAGATTCACCGGCGTTCGTTCCCGGATTGCATCCGGAGGAACTAGCGTATGGTCCTCCGTCTGCACTGGCGATATTGAACTCCTGGTCACCTCCCGTGACTACCTGTGGATAGAGCCCCGCATTTTCCACAGCGTAGCGCTCCAGTGCCATCTGAATGATGTGGATGTTGGCTTTGATCTGCGTTTCCTTCGCCTTATCCCGCGCCCGTATATAGTTGGGTAAGGCGATAGAAACCAGAATTCCCAGAATCACCATAACCACCAGTAACTCAATAAGCGTGAAACCTCGAATCATTCGGGATTTCACCGCGTATCACCTCCTTTCAGATTCTTGTTGTTCTCTTTCATTTTTTGGGTTCCTTCGTTTTACCGCCTTTCATCCTCGGATAACGAAGTAGCCTTTACGGCGGTGGCCCCTGACCTGAGGCTTCGCATCCGGGCTTCCGGGTGTCCATGAGCACCTTCACATCCACGCCGGAGGAGAGAACGGTGATGACACCGTCTGGCAACCCGTCAGGACCGTTATACACGCAGTAAGCATCGCGTGCGGAGGCATAGTTCAAGTCCCCCGGTTCCAGTTTGCAATCCCCCTCCGCATCATCACAGGCGAGAGTGCTCTCTGCGTAATCGCCCAGGACATCATAGACATCGTGCCCGCGATTCCAGCTAGCACCATAGCCTGCCAGATGATAGCCCACCACCTTTGCCTGCATAAAGAACCCTGTCCAGACATAATTCGAGTCTGGCTGTATGGGGTAGTAGTAGAAGTTGCCCGGTAGGTAATTGTGGAGGATTTTGTTGGAGGTTTGAGCCTGGGCGGGGTCGCAGCCGGGGCTCCCTAACTTGCATCGGATGGAATAGGGTGGGTGCCCTGCCCAGCCTCGGGCGGTAACGGTAAGCCCTGATACAGTATTATTCAATTGCCCCCCGCGCTGGCAAGCGCCTTTGCCTAACCCATAAGCCCCGGAAGGACCGCAGATGGCTCCGTAAACCCCCTCGCTGACATCCCACATAAAGGAGTTGGTAGGTCCGCCCACATGTCGACAAGAGGCGTCGTCGGCTGATTGACACCGATTGTTGGGGAAAACCGTGCTGTAGTTGCAGAACACATCGGCGTTGCCCCCCATGTTATTTGGCCAGCGCGGGTGTGGACACTCCCGCACCTGAAACTGGATTCCGGTGCCCGCCGCTGACATAAAGGGATTGTTAGGGTACCGATTGAGGTAGCCGTATTCCATGAGTGGGTCCCCATCCCCGCAGGGCTGGCTGATCCTCGGGCAGTATATCGGGGCAAAGGGGGAAGCATTCCAGTCGTCGTAATTCCCCCCCAACAGCCACTTGGGAAAGGCCCCGTCATTATCCGAAGCATACCGTTCCAGCGCAGTGCGGATAATGTGCAGGTTCGCCTCCACCTGCTTCTCTCGCGCTTTGTCCCGCACCCTCGTGTAGTTGGGCAACGCAATGGCCACCAGTATCCCGATGATGACCATGACCACCAGTAACTCAATCAGTGTGAATCCACGAATCATTCGGGATTTCACCTGATATCACCTCCTTTGAATTGGATTTGAAAGTGTTTCCGGTTCTTTTTCATTTTTTCATCCCTTATTTGAACAGGTCAATGATGTGGAAAATGGGGAGGTACAGGGCGATGACAATCGTTCCCACCACGGCGCCAATGACAAGAATCATCACGGGCTCAATCAGGCTGGCAAGCCCTTTGATGGTGGCATCAATCTCCACATCGTAGAAATCGGACAGTTTATACAGCATATCCTCCAGGTTTCCCGCCTCTTCGCCTACGGCCACCATGTGGTAGACCATAGGGGGGAAAATCCCGGTTCGCTTCATCGCAGGTGCAATCCCTTCCCCTTCTCGCACCCGGTCCCGAATGTAGTGCACACTCTGAGTGACCACATAGTTATCGGCGGTATCCGAAACCACTTCCAGTGCCTCCAGGATTGGTACCCCACTCTGGGTGAGTGTGCCTAAGGTTCTGGAAAAACGAGTGATAGCCACTTTCTTGGACAGAGGACCCAGAATCGGAAGACGGATGAAAAGAGGGTCCAGCAAGCGATGCCCCCACCGACTCTTCCGAAACCGCCAGAAAATCATCACTCCCACAAAAGGAGATGGAAGCACCCACCACCAGTTTAAGACGATAAAGTCGGAAATTTCTACCAGCTTCTGCGTGAGCGCTGGAAGAGGCACATTCCCGGAAGAAAGGCTCTCATACAGGCTGGCAAACTGTGGCACGATGTAAATTAAAATCCCCATCGTAATCAGGAATGCAATCACGGTAACGAAGGAAGGGTAAGCCATGGCGGAGCGAATCTTATGCCGCAAATCCAGTTCCTTCTCAAAGAACATGGCCATACGCTCCAGAATGGCTTCCAGAACGCCACCGATTTCCCCCGCATGCACCATACTTACGAAGAAGTTAGAGAACGAACGGGGGTGCTTCTTCATGGCTCTCGCCAGGGTTTCTCCGCTCTCCACATCCAGCCGCAACTGATGCACAATCCGCTTCAGGTTGGTGTCCTGGGTCTGCTCCTCTATCACATCCAGGGCGTTGGCAAGGGTAAGACCCGCCGAAATCAAAAGGGAGAACTGACGGGAAAAAACGGTGAGGGACTTTAATCCGACACCACGGAAGCGACCCATGAAAGCCCCCGCACTCCTTCCCCCTTTCTTTTCCCGAATGCGAACCACCCAGTATCCCTGGCGGCGCAGTGCATCCACCACCGTCTGGGGATTATCCGCCTCCATTACCCGCGAGAAGGTCTTCCCCCCCGCTCCCCTCGCAGTAAATACAAATGTCTTCGCCATTTCTTATCCCTCAGGCAATTTTATATTACCACAGGCAAAAAAACTTGTCAAGTGGGGGGGAGGAAAAAGGGGTAAAAAGATGGAAATGTGCGTATTCATGGGCTTTCCATTGCCTCCCGGGATGCCATCTCCAGTGCCTCTTCCACACCGCCGGCAGGACCTGCCGCGATGAGACGCTGGAGTTCCTTCGGATTATGGGCGGCAGCCATGGCAGTCTCCAGGGTTATCCTCCCGGAGAAATAATAATCTCGCAGACACTGGTCCATCGTCTGCATTCCTAATTTGGTGTGGGTCATCATGGTGGAGTGAATCTGATAGATTTTTTGCTCCCGAATCAGGTTCCGGACCGCCGGGATGTTGAGCATCACTTCAAAGGCAGCCAGGCGCCCCTTCCCATCCGCTGTGGGCAGAAGTTGCTGGGATAAAACGACCTCCAGGGCATTGGCTAACTGCGCCCGAACCTGGGATTGCTGATGTGCAGGAAAAACATCAATGATGCGGTCAATGGATAACGGAGCATTGATGGTGTGGAGGGTGGAAAAAACCAGGTGTCCCGTCTCTGCAGCGGTAATGGCGGTAGAAATAGTTTCCAGATCCCGCATCTCCCCCACCAGAATCACATCCGGGTCCTGACGGAGCACCCTTCGCATGGCTTCCGCGAAGGAGAAAGTATGGTCGCCCACCTCCCGCTGATTCACATTGGCTTTTCCATGCGGAATCACATATTCAATCGGGTCTTCCATTGTGACCATGTGAAGAGGCTTGGTCTGGGAAATGACATTGAGCATGGCAGCCAGGGATGTGGTTTTCCCGCTCCCCGTGGGACCGGTGACCAGAATCAGCCCCCGAGGAAGCATAATTTTCTCCTTCATAATCGGAGGAAGCAGGAGTTCATCCATGGTGGGAATGCGGCTGGGCAGCGCCCGAATAGCGAGGGTCACTCCCGTGCGGGTCAGGGATAGATTGCACCGAAACCGACCCAATCCCTCCTGCTCGTAGGAAAAGTCCAATTCCCTCTCGTTCTCAAACCGCTTCCTCCTCTCCTCCCGAATCATACTGTAAGCCAGTGCACGGGTATCCTCCGCGTCCAGCACCTCGTATTCTGTCAGGCGGACCAGGTTCCCCAGCACCCGAATCGTGGGAGGAAGGCCCGGCGTCAGATGCAAATCCGTGCCGTTGACTTCATGAACCTTTACCAGCAGGTCCAGAACAGTATATTCGCCCACTCCCTTCGGCATTTCAGCACCACCTCCATATTACGAAATCAGGGGAGCCAGTTTCCGCGGCGCCTCCGCCAGACCGGGAACCCTCCGCTCGGGAACCCGTTCAGGTATTAACTCCAGAGCCCGTTCCTCGGGTGGAACCACCCGGAGCACTTCCTCCAGCGTCGTAATTCCCTCCAGGGCTTTGCGAACACCGTTTTCGTACAGGGTCCGCATTCCCTCCCGCATCGCCTGGCTCTTGATTTCCATGTGAGAAGCGCCCGACAGAGCCATTTCCCGGATCCGGGGGCTCATCACCATAATTTCAAACAGGGCGGTTCGGCCCTTGTAGCCAATCCCGTTGCAGAACTTGCACCCCACCTTGTTATAAAGAATCACTTCCTCCGTTTCCTTCCGCCCCAGAACCTTCATCACCCCCGCTATCTTCTCCATCTCGTACGAAGAGGGATGGTAGGATTTCTTGCAATAAGGGCAGAGGACGCGAATCAAACGCTGGGCAACCGCCGCTATCAGTGTGGCATTCACCAGGTAGGGCTCCACGCCGATGTTCACCAGACGAATGATGGATGAAGGTGCATCATTGGTGTGAAGGGTAGAAAAAACGAGGTGACCGGTCAGGGAAGATTGAATCGCCATCTCCGCCGTTTCGTAGTCCCGAATTTCCCCGATCATCATGATGTCCGGGTCGGAGCGGAGAAAGTGCCGGAGCGCCGAGGCGAAAGTCACTCCCACCTTCGTGTTCACCTGCACCTGATTCACCCGGTCAATTTCATACTCCACCGGCTCTTCAATGGTCATCACATTCACTTCATCGGTGGCAATTTTCATCAAAGAAGCATACAGCGTCGTGGTTTTCCCGCTCCCCGTAGGACCCGTGAGAAGGATAATCCCGTGAGGGCGGGAAATCAATGAGTTCCACACCTTCATCTCGTCCTCCGAGAACCCCAGGTCCACCAGGCTCATCAACCCCACCGCCCGGTCCAGTATTCGCATGACAATTTTCTCCCCGTACACCGTAGGAACGGAAACCACACGCATATCAATCTCCCGGTCGGGCATCTGGAAAAAAATCCTCCCATCCTGAGGCTTTCGTCGCTCCGCCGTGTCCATCCCTGCAAGAATCTTGACCCGGGCCAGCGTAGCCGCTATGGCTTGCTTCGGGATTTCCATCTGTGGTATCAAAATGCCGTCCACCCGGTACCGAACCTTCATTTTTTCTCTCCGGGGTTCCAGGTGGATGTCCGAAGCCCGGGAATTTACCGCTCCCGTAATCAGCGTGTCCACCAGCTTGACAATCGGGGCATCTTCTACCTCAAACTCTTTGGAAATCTGCTTGAGTTCCAGAAGGTCCAGCCCCTTTTCCCGCCGCTCCGCCACAAACTCTTTGATGGCTTTCTGCGCAGCGTGCTTCACCCCGTAGTGCTGTTCAAAGGCGTGCTTTAAAGCATCCAGGGTGGTGATAGCCGGGCGAACCTCATATCCAGTCGCCAGCCGTATGTCATCAATCGCAAGAAGATTCAGAGGGTCCACCATCGCCAGCACAAGCGTATTCCCCTCCAGTCGCACCGGAAAAACCTGATGCCGAAGAATCAGGTCGGGAGTAATCACCCCTTTCGTAATCAGCGCCTGGTCCACGGGCGTCTCAAACAGGTCAATCACCTCCACACCCAGTTGATGGGAGAGGGTCCGGGTGATATCCTCCGGGGAAGCCATCGCCAGTTCCACAATCACCTCTCCCAGGCGCTTCCCCGTTTCCTGCTGGACTTTCAGGGCACGCTCCAGGTCCTCGGCAGTAAGTAACCCTGCCTCCACCAGCAAATCACCTAATCTCTTCATCCCTTCTTCACCTGCCTCATCCTTATCCTCTTTCCCTCATCGTTTTTCCCGTCTCATTTTCATTGTAGCATCTTTTTTATTTCTGTCAACTCTTACATCCAGGTGCCTTATACCAGCCTGCAGTGCCACCAGGGATTCGGGGGATGGAGGCTCTCCCCCATAAAAATACTTCTCCACACAGGTTAACAGCCCGTGAATTTCCCGCTCCGACGATGGTGAAACCCGGAGGACAGAAACCAGATACTCCCGATAGGTTGCCGAAGGCGAGCGCGGGAACCCGGCTTTCTTTTCCACCCTCCCCACCAGCGATAACAGCCTCTCCCGGAAAGAGGGCGAACGCGGAAAACGCCCACCCATAGATAAAATGACAGAATGGATATGGTGATAAGCATAAGGGAAAAAAAGAGGCAGCAGGAACGCAAGGATTAGAGGAACTTTTACCCGGTTGAACCAATTCCCAATAGGCCTCGCAAGCGTAGATACATAATACGACAGCGTGGCGGCGAGGAAAGCCAGACGGTCCTGAAAATAATTTCCCGGGCTGAGAGGGTTCACATCCCGGCTGAGACCCCCCACACCACCCGGGTTTGTCACGGAAACATTCTGCAAAACCTCAGGCGTGGGGTCCATCGTTATCCAGGCATAATTTGGGATATACGCTTCCACCCACGCATGGGCATCCTTATCCTTCAGCGTAAAACTCCCCTGCAAGAAATCATACTCCCCGCCCATATACCCACCCACCACTCGCGCAGGGATTCCCACCGCTCTTAACAGCACAGCCATCGCACTCGCATAAAACTCACAGTACCCACTCCGCCCCTCAAACAAGAAATAATCCACCGCATCCCGGTCCCTCGGAATCCTCCCCAATTCCAGCTTGTACTGGTAACGCGGCGAATTCAGGAATCTCCGTATCGCCTCCATCTTCTCATAAGCGGAAGCAAAGCCGTCCGTAATCTCGTGCGCCAGCGCATAAACCCGCTCAGGAACCTCAGGCAATTCCAGATACCGCCTCAGGACCATGGCCTCCCTGGAGGGTAGTGAATCCACCCGATAAATTTTCAGGGTCGTCTCATCCGTCTTCACCACATACGACTCTACGGAGTAAGAATACCCCGGGTTTAACACAAAAGAGGTTCGCAACGACCCCTCCCGGTCCGACGACACGAAACTACCCTCCTGGCGGTGAAATGAAAACGGTAACCTCACCGAAACGGGCTCCCACAGGGCAAACAGCACATTCGGGTGAGGTTTCAACACCCGAAAAGTAGTTCTCACCCTTTCATATTCGTAATCCCGCTCCTCATCAGGCTCTATCAGAGGAATATACCCCTTTTCCGAGTCAACCGAATGAGGTGTCAGGGGCGAATGCGAGGGGATTTCCCATCCCCTGCCCGTATAAGTCGTGAACACCAGCCCGCGGAAATACCCCGCAAAAGGAGCAGAAACCTCCATCGCAGGCTCCTCCGACAGGTGGATACTTTCCCCCGATGCCAGTTGCAAGTAAGGCGAGAAGCCCGAATACCGCACATAAGCGGGAGGCAGGTCATCCGAAAAATTTAACGGCACAAGACTTCCAATGGTTCCGCCGGCAGAGGTGGGTCCAGCCAGCAACACCAGAGACTCACCCCGGGGAATCTTCGCTACCATCAAGAACACAATAGATGAAAGCAGAAAAGCCCATAGAAAAATGTTCAACCCCAGGCGGAAGAAGACGGGCACAGTCCATTTCTCTCGCTTCTCCAGATTTTTCTGAAAACCTCCCCGTTGGATAAACATAGTGGATTCCCCAAAGATGACCAGTAGCAGGCTTGCCAGCCCCAGAATCGCAAAAAGTATCCCCGTAAAATTATAAAGGGATAGACCCCCGGTGAACAGCGACACCGCTACAGGAAACGACAGGAAAAATAGCACATCCTGAAGGGTAAATAACCGGAGGAGAAAAACTATCAACAGCCAGGGAACCAGCCGGCCGATATAGAGATAAAAGTTACCAAAATCCTTCACCCCCTGATAAGTATAGTAAGTGAACAAAAGGAAGGAACAAATTTCTCCCAGTATCCGAACCCACTTGTGCAGTGAGCGAGGAATGAACAGGCTGAGAAAAAAACTGCCGTTCATCAGGGCATAGAGAAGGATTGCCTCATAGGGCTTGTAGGAAAGCGCCAGAAACACCAGCGCAAAACACAAAGAGGAAATCACCCATACCAGCACATACTGGAGGGTGGAAATGGGCATCTGCCACAGCCCTTTCCCCCTTTGTTTATCCAGAATAGAGTAAGTCATCCTCCTGTGATAAAGTATACACCCTGGCTCCCCCGGATGCAACCTGCTGGAGAAACTTCTGCACAGGGTCCCGAGGGAGAGAGAGAGGAGAAATCTTGCCTGAATCCGCCCCCCCACCGGAACGAAAAGCCTCGGGATTGATGTAAAAAAAGGATACAGAAGCCACAACACAACTGAGGTGATGGAGAATCGGAATCATTTCCTCCCTGATGCTGGAGGTGAATAAAAGGAGATGAAGGTTGGGAGAACGAAGATGAGACAGGAGGCGGAGAAGCACGGTAGAGAAGGGGTTAGAGCCTTTTCCCTGAATGCAGGCTAATTTTTGGAAGGCCACAAGAAGGGAGGCAGGTCCCGAAGCAAGGGTGAAATCCATTCCATCCGGCTCATCAAAATAAACACTCCCCAGTGCACCCGTAGAGAAATAGTAATGCGCCACGGAAGCGGCAGAGCGAATAGCCACCTCCAGGGTATTCCGGGGACCATCCCCCAGAATTTGATGGGGGTCCACATCCACCACGATTAAGAAATTCCCCCCCATTTCCCTGAGGAACTGTTTCAGGACCGGGAAACCCAATCGGGCGGAGGTGAGCCAGTGAATATTCTTAAATGGGTCCCCCGGGACATACGGACGCAGTCCGATGAATTCATCCCCCGCTCCTTCCAGGGATACGCTGGGTCGCAGAGGAAGCGGTGAGCCCCCGCCCGCTTCCAGGGGAAAAGAGGTGAGAATGAGAAACCGAGGATACACGGTGAATGCCCGTTCTATCCGGAATATCTCCTGCACCTGATATAACTTCATCGGGTCCTGCGATTCCAGAACTATAGTGGAAAACGGATAGATTCCCCGACGCACACTCCGAAGGCTGAAAGGATAACGCACCTCCTCCCCTTTCTGAATCCGGGCAAGATGAATTTCCAGCGGCGACTCTATATAGGGCGCCTGAAAACTCACTTTTAACAGAATCTTCTGAAGTGGCGTGTGATTCCGCACCACCACTTCACCCTGAAAACTATGCCCCTCTACATTCCCCTCCGGAACCCGCAGGTCCACACTCACTCCCCGGAGACTCCGAGTCACCCAGATGAAGGCGATGATGTGTAAAGCCACGAAGAAAGATAGCACCGCATCCAGCGTTTCCACAGCAGCACTCGTAACAGACAGCACAAAGATAAAAAGGGCAATGAGCAAAAGAGAAATCCCCCGGGGTGCTATGAAATACCGGGTCCTATGCGATGGGAACTTCATGAAGAAGAGCCGTGAGAACCTCTTTCTCCGTAAGACCGGAGACCTTCAGATGAGGCTTCAGATACACCCTGTGGGAGAGCAGTGGGACAAAAAGTTCTTTCACATCGTCCGGAATCACATACTCCCTGCCCCGAAGAAAAGCCAGAGCCTGAGAAGTGCGTAATAGCCCCAGGGCACCCCGAGGACTGGCCCCCAGCAGAAAATCCCCGTGCCTGCGAGTGGCATCCCCTAACGCCACGATGTATTCCAGAATGGAACCCGACACCTTAATATGCCGTATCGCCCTCTGTAGTTCCAGAATCTCTTCCTTCCCTACCACTGGAGTTATCGTGGTGATAGGGTGCTGAAGCATCTGGTCTAACAACATTTGCACCTCTTTCTCCGGGGGGAGATAGCCCAGGGAAATCCGCATCATAAACCGGTCCAGTTGTGCCTCCGGTAGCTTATACACCCCTTGATATTCCACCGGGTTCTGCGTGGCAACAACGAAAAAGGGGTCATCCAGAGGTGTGGTAATTCCCTCCACCGTCACTTGATGTTCTTCCATCGCTTCCAGGAGAGAGGATTGAGTCCGAGGCGTTGCCCGATTGATTTCATCCGCCAGGAGAATATGAGTGAAGATAGGCCCCTTTTTGAAGTCAAAATCACTGGTTTTCTGATTATAAATGTAAGCGCCCGTGATGTCCGAAGGCAAGAGGTCTGGCGTCAATTGAATCCGCCGAAAGGTGAGTTGGGTGGAAAGGGCAAGGGCTTTGGCCAGTGTGGTTTTCCCGGTCCCGGGCACATCTTCAATCAGAAGATGTCCACCCGCAAGGAAGCAAACGAGGCACTGCTCCACGACAGAGTCTTTCCCGATAATCACCCGCTGAACAGAATTTTTCAGCTGGGAAGCGAGAGCGAATCCCTGGTCCCAGTTCAATCTCCTACCTCCTCATCAATAGGCGCCCCGGGCTGACAGCACAGCCACCGGTGTCAAAAAAAGAATTTTCATATCCAGCCAGGGCGTCCAGTTCTGGATATAATACAGGTCCAGCCTTACCCGCTGTTCATACGACAGGTCCGACCGTCCGCTCACCTGCCATAACCCGGTGAGTCCGGGTTTCACGGAAAGGAATAAACCTTCTGATGGAGCATAGCGGGGAAGTTCCTCGGGCACTACGGGCCGGGGTCCCACCAGACTCATCTCCCCCCGAAGAACATTCACTAACTGGGGTAACTCATCTAACGAATACTTCCGAAGAAATCTTCCGAGAATCGTCACCCTCGGGTCCTGCTTTAACTTGAATTGCTGTTGAAATTTCTCCGCCAGAGCGGGCTCCTGCTTCAGCATCTCCTCCGCCTCAGGAACCATCGTCCGAAACTTCCATAAAAAAATCGGCTTTCCCCCTTTCCCTATCCGCATCTGAAAATGGAATGGGCTCACTCGCACCTCCAGAAAAAGAAGTAAGGAAAGAAGAAGAAACAGCGGAAGGGAAACTATGAACAAAAAACTTCCCAGGGTGTAGTCCACCACTCCTTTGAAAATTTTTCCGGCAAAGGATGCATATAGACAGCGATGACTCATCAGAGGAATGCCCTCCAGTTCCTCAAAAGATAAGGTGGAAAACAAAAACCCTGTCACGGGGGGAGTGGCTTTCATCGGAAGACCGTGCTGGAAAGCAAAACGCACCACCTGCGCAAATCTCTCCTCATCTCGCACGGGAACCACCAGCAATAGATGAGGTGAATCCTGCATCACCCTGGCTTCTAATCGCTCCATCAAAGTGTCCAGCGGCGCCCAGGAAACGGCAATCACTTCCGCCCTCGGGTACATCCGCAAAAGTTTACGCTGAACCTCCTCGCCCCCCTCATCCTCTGAAAGAAACAGAACCTTCCACTGAGCCCGCCGATAATGGGGTAATAGCCATCCATCTTTCAGAACAAGGAAGAGAAAAGAAAGCCCCCAGGAAACAACCAGCACTACGCGGGAAGGGTCAAGGGTGTTCAGAAAAAATGCCAGTAGTGTGAGGGAAAAAAGCGCAAAAGTGGAGGCATGAAAATAATGCACCGCATTTTTTTTTAGATTAAAAAAGAAATTGTCTAATTCGTAAAACCCGCTAAAAAGCAGGTAAATAAGCAGGAAAAAGGCAAACCCGAAGGCATGAAATAGATACCAGGGCAGGGGAGCGTAGGAGGGTGAGAAAAAACCAGCCAACAGCGAAAAACGAAGCCAGTAGGAGAAAAGAAAAGCCAGGAAGGAAACCAAAACATCCAGAACTATCCGATAACTCAAGTTATACCGGGTTGCCATGAGCGGATAGAAAACTGAAGAACCTTTCCCGAAAGACCTGCGGAGAAAACCTTCGCGCATAGTTCTGTAGCACCTCCCGGGAGTAGGAGGAGGAGGAGAAGGAGCGAACCGCAGACTCCAGAGATTGGGGAGTGGGGGCCGGGAACAGAACGCCCGTTTGACCGGGAATTACCGTTTCCACCGCCGCACCATCGGATAAAGCAATGACTGGTGTCCCCGCGGCCATGGCTTCCACAGCACACAGCCCGAAATCCTCTACTCCGGGAAAAATCAGGGCTTGCGCCCGGGCGTATAAGCCACGCAGAACATCTCGCTCCACCCAGCCCAGAAATTCTATATTCTTTCCCGCCTTCTGACGAAGAGTTGAACCCAGGGGGCCCTGCCCTACAATCTTCAAGGGCAATCCCAGAGAATGGAAGGCTTCTATTGCCATTTCTACCCCTTTATACGGGACGAGTCGGGAGACCAGCAGAAAGTATTCCTCACGAGGCAAACAGCCCGCACTGGCAAAAAACTCTACATCCACAGGAGGGTAAATCACCTCAGCAGGGCGGCGGTAGTACCGCTCAATCCGCTTCGCCACGAATTGCGAAATCGCCACAAACTCATCCACCCGATGGGAGGCCACCACATCCCACTGCCGTAGCGATGGGAAAAAAGAGGCAGCCAGCGGCCGCTTCCACACGGAGAGTGACGAAAGATACACATCCCGCTGGTCCCAGATATACCGCATGGGCGTGTAGCAGTAGCAGACATGAAACGACCGGGCAGGGGGAAGAACGCCCTTCGCCACACAGTGATTCCCGGTAATGACCAGGTCCACATCTTCTATCCGCAAACTCTCCACCGCCAGGGGGAATAGAGGAAGAAGATTCCGGTAATACCGATGGATGCCAGGGAAATTCTGTAAAAATGAGGGGTGAACCCGATGAACCCCCAGGAATCGTTTCCATCGCCGGGGATGATAAAACAACACATACACCGATGCATTCGGGAAAAAAGTGAGAAAGTGTGACAGAACTTCTTCCGCACCACCGGGCTCCTCCAACCACTCATGAACCAGCGCGACCTTCACCCGTTGAACTCCCTGACGGTGTCGGCAAGGGGGAAATCCGAATGACCTCCGGCGGAGGCTGGGGAGACATTTCCGGAAATAGATTCACCAAATCCTGTGATTTCATCATTAATATCAGCGGATACGAACGAGGTGGAAGATTCTGGATATACCACCCTTCCGCTGTCTTCTGCAGGGTAAACTGCACATCAGAGGCGAGAGCAGGATCCACGAGGGCCACAGGCACGAACCCCGGCGCCCTCGCCACAAGAATCCCTGTATCCTTTGCACCCGTACTCCAGAACACAATCGCTCCCACTCCCCCATTCAGGAAAAAGTAACTCCCGCTCCCTTCCATCGCCATCCCGGGATAAAGGATTTGATATGAAAACGGCGGATACACAGGCTTCATCCCGGCGAGGAAAGAGTTCATTGAAAGAAACATCACATACACAGGCCGCGGTAACCCCTCCGGAGGTAACAACCCATCCATAGAGTTCTCATCCCTGTTATGCAGCGGGTCAACGAACCACCTATCCACTCCCATTGCCGTCAAAGATACAGCAAGTCTTGCCATAGCGCTCGCTCGTTCCTCCCCGCTTCTCATATAACCCACAACCCCCAGACGCCCCACCACCACATCCTTCTTACTCCCCACCAGCCGGCGGATATAATCCACCACCCTATAAGTGCGCAAGTATGTAGAGTAATCCCAATAAGTAGAGGAAGAGAAAGGAATCACCAAAGAAATCCCGTCGGCGAAAGACAAAACCCCTCTCGCTTGAAGAGTCTCCAGGAACACCTCATCCTCACCAGATACCCCTCCCACATACACCTTCGCCAGAGGGTCAAAGGCGCGGATGGCTTGATATGCCAGCAAAAATGTCCTCCCATAAGACACAGCCAGAGGTTGAGAAAACGAAATCCCACCGATGGGACCCCCTCCCTCATCCACATTCTCAAACACCTCATACCCATAAATCAGCCACCGATACCGCTCCGCCACTCTCCCGGCAAACCGTGCGAACGCTTCCGCCCTCTCATCCCCTCCATATAGCAGGTTAGAGCCCGTTAACAGAGCCAGCACATCCAGCCCCAGGCTCCGTGCATGCTGAACCACAGGGTCATAAACTGAGAAGTCATACTTCCCCTTTATCCTTTCAATCTCATTCCACAGGATGCTCAACCGGATGGCAGAAAAGTTCCCCCTCCGTATCTCTGCCACATCCTTCTGCCAGTCTGCATCCACCGTCACATTTACCCCGGCAGGTTCATACACCTCACCCCTCACTTCCTTCCCCTGCACCAGAAAAACCACCGCAGGGGCAATCCACTTTGCTAGATACAAAAAGGCACTTTCCTTATACTTCATACCAATCACCTTCCTCCGTAAGGCGAGGGTCCCAATAGTTGAAGGAACAGAGAGTCAGCAGCGTTCTGGATGGCCAACGAGAGAGAATCCACCTTCTTCCCCCCCGCCTGTGCAAAGTGGTCCTGACCTCCTCCCTCTCCCTGAATGATATCCCGAACCTCATGGATAATCGTGCGAGCCGACACCCCTTCCTTCATCAGATTCGGTCCTATGGCCACCACCACATACGCTTTCTTCTCGTGGACACACCCCAGTACCACCGCCTTATCCGGGTTTCTCCGGATGAACAGCCCGGCCACATCTGCCAGTTCCTTAGGGGTCACATCCTCTAATTCTTTATACCCGACAGCATTCCCAATTTTTTCCAGGTGGTCCAGAGATTCCACCAGCGTGCGGGCTTTCCATCTCTGTACCTGTTTCCGCAGCCCTTCCAGCAGGCGTTGATGTTCCAGGAATTTCTTTTCCAACGATATGATGGGGGTAGAAAGGTGGCGGGAAAGGGCTCGGAGAATGCGGTCGGAGTGCTGAACCCACCGGAGAGCCTCCAGCCCGGTGACAGCCTCCAGACGCCGGAGCCCGGCCCCCACTCCTTCCTCGCCGGTAATCTTAAAAAATCCCACTTCATGCGTCCTGTCTAAATGGGTTCCTCCGCATAACTCCCGGGAAATTCCTTCTACTTCCACCACACGAACCGTGCTACCATACTTCTCCCCGAACAGAGCCACCGCTCCAGAAGCCATTGCTTCTTCATACGATTTCTCCTCGGCTTTCACCGGATGATTCTGGAAAATCCACTCGTTCACCTTTTGCTCCAGTTCCTCCAGTTGCTCCTGGGATATAGGGTGCAAAGCATGAACATCAAACCGGAGAAGGTCAGGTCCAACGAGGGAGCCAGCCTGGGTGGCGCCCTCTCCCAGCAGGTTCCGCAAGGCGGAGTGGAGAAGATGAGTGGCCGTATGAGCACGACGAATGGCCGCCCGCCGTTGCCCGTCCACTTTTGCTTCCACCTCTTCGCCTACCCTCACATCCCCGTTCAGAATTCTACCATAGTGCAGGATGGTTCCCATCTCGTGTCGGGTGTCCAGAACCTCAATCCGGGCATCCGTGAGGAGGCTTTTAATCTCGCCGGTGTCGCCCATTTGCCCCCCCGCTTCCGCATAAAAGGGCGTTACATCTAAAGCCACAATAATTTCGTCATTTTTCCGACGGATATATTGAATGTGCGCCGGGCTCTCCAGACGCTGGTAACCCACAAATTGGGACGCCCGGGGTTCCCCCGCTGCCGCCCACTCCTCAGAAGCCACCCGGTGAGCCCGGCGCCCCCTTTCCCTCTGCCGTTCCATCTCCCGCTGATACCCCTCTTCATCCACCTTCAGCCCTTGCTCTCTCGCCATCTCTATGGTCAACTCCAGCGGGAATCCGTAGGTATCGTAGAGAGCGAATGCCACCTCACCGGGAAGGGTGTCCTCCCTCAGCCCCGAAATTTTTTCCTCAAAATATCTCGTGCCTACTTCCAGCGTCCGGAAGAATGCCGTTTCTTCCGCTTCAATGGCTTTCCAGATGAGATAACTTCTCTCCCGAAAGTTCGGCAAATAAGTCATATCCATGTCAGTGGATTTCCCCACCAGGGTATTGACCCCGGTGTGGAAAAAGGGGCGGGACATTCCCATCTTCACGCCGTAGCGGACAGCCCGTCGGATGAGCCGCCGAACCACATATCCGTGTTTCACATTGCTGGGACGGATATTCTCTGCCATGGTGAAACACACCGCCCGTAGATGGTCGGCACAAATCTGCGCCACTTTCACTCTTTCCTTCGGGTCCTTTTTCTCAAACAGGTTCAAATAATGTTGAACAAGAGGGGCCAGAAGATGGGTCTCAAATACCGAAGTATAGCCATTGACGACGGCACAAAGACGCTCCAGCCCCATGCCCGTGTCCACGCCCCGCTCCGGTAAACGCTCCAGCTTCCCCTCTCCCCGACGGTTGTATTCCATAAACACCAGGTTCCAGATTTCCAGGCTCTTCTCCTCATCTCCCGGTAGTGCCTTCTCCGTCAGGCGGTAGTATATCTCTGTGCACGGGCCACAGGGTCCGGTCTCCCCCATCTTCCAGAAATTATCCTCTTTGCCCCGAGCCAGAATCCGGTCCGCGGGAATCCCCGCTTCACGCCAGAAATCCCGACTCTCTTCATCCGCTGGAACCTCCTCATCTCCCTGAAATACGGTCACCCACAGTCGGTTCGGGTCCATCTTCAGAAATTCCGTTAGAAACTCCAGTGCCATAAATATGGCTTGAGCCTTAAAATAACTTTTGGAGCCGAAGGAAAAATTGCCCAGCATCTCAAAAAAAGTCAGGTGCCGTGGGGTGGTGCCCACCTTCTCCACATCCGTGGTCCGTAAGCAGGGCTGGCAGGTAACGAGGCGTGGAAAAGGTGGCGCTTTTACCCCCAGATAGTATGGCTTGTATTGCGCCATACCTGCATTGGTGAACAACAGAGAAGGGTCATCCCTGAGCACCAGTGGAGCCGGCATCTCCTCCCTGTGGTCCAGATTTTTATAGACAGGGCGGGTGCGAAAATAAACCAGAAACTCCCTCCGCAGGGTTGAAGCATCCGCCACGCTTTCTTTCGATTCAAACCGTCCTCTCTTCATCATTACCAGAATAATTATATCAGGTGCCGGCTCATCACAGGCGAACGAGGTATGGATTTTCCCATCGGAGCGAGAGAAGAAGCGTCACCACCAGGAGAATTCCATTGGGAAGCCAGGCGGCAATCACAGGAGACAGGGCTCCCCCCTGCCCTACCCGGATGGTTACCGTTACCAGGATGTAGTAAATGAGAGCAATCACGGCGGAGACCCCCAGTCCTATTCCAGACCCGGAACGCTCCCGGGTTACCCCCAGCGGCACCCCCAGCAAAGCAAAAACAAAACTGGCAAAAGGAATAGCCACTTTCAGGTGCAGTTGAGTTTCCCATTTTTTTACCACTTCCGGCTCTATCCCGGCGAGCTTCAGGTGTTGAATGTACCGTCGGAGTTCCCGATGAGTCATCTGCTCTGGTGCCAGGGTTTCTTTCATAGCCTCCTCCAGGGTCCTGGAGAAATCTACATTCAGGCGAGAGAAGTCCGTGTTTAGTGAGCGTCCGTCAGGGAAGAATTGAGTTAACCTTCCGTTAAAGAGTTCCCATTTTCCAGGCGAAGAGGGTTGAGCCCTTTCCGCTGTAGCCAGTTGTCCGGGTTTTCCCTGCTTATCAAATTCTATCCAGGTGATGGCGTAGAGCACGCCGCCCTGCAATTTCGTGGCGTAAATCACTCTCTGAACCACATTCCCCACCTTCTCCGGGAGAATGATATTTTCTGCTTCTACGGCTGGCTTTCGGAGGGCATCTGCTTTCACGCGTTCAAATTCCACCGCCGCCCACGGCACCAGGGTCTCGTTCAACACCAGCCCCGCCAGGCTCACGAATACACCGAAAAAGGCAAATGAACTCAGAATTTGAAAAAATCCTAACCCCGTAGCCAGTAAGGCGGTAAACTCCCCTCGGGAGGAAAGCCGATTGGCTGTTAAAAGAGCCGCCAGCAATAACCCCATGGGCAGAGAATAGGTGATTGCCTGCGGGACGCCTAACAGAAAAAGCACACCCACATAGGATATATGAACCTTATGCTCCACCAGAAGAGAAAGTAAAGGGCGCAGCAAAAGGATGGAAATCATCAGGGTGGAAAAAGCCAATACACCAAAAATGAACAGGGGAAATAATTCTGTCAGGATGATTTTATTTTTCAGGCTGAAGTGGAATAACATTAGCCAGTGGGGGCGGAAGGAGAGGGTGGCAGAGATTCCTTCGGCGCTTCCTGAAGTTCTTCCGGCACCCGAAAATGCCGACCCAGGTAGTATTCCTTGGCCACCGGGTCCTCCGCCACCTGCCGGGATGTGCCCGACAGGAGGATGCGTCCCTGGTGCATGATATACACTCGGTCGCAGATGGCAAGAGTCTCACGAACATTGTGGTCGGTCACCAGAAGGCCCACACCCCGGCTCTCTCTCAGCCGGCGGATGATTTGCTGGAGGTCCTGGATCGCGATGGGGTCCACGCCGGTAAAGGGTTCATCCAGCAGGAGGAAGGAAGGACTGGTGGCCAGGGCCCTGGCAATTTCCACCCTCCGCCTCTCCCCGCCGGACAAGGCATATCCTTTCTGCTGTTTCAGTTCCGTAAGCCCCATTTCACTCAAAATCTGCTGAGCAGTTTCCTGTCGTTCCTTCTTCTTTTTCCCCAGTACTTCCAGCACGAGGAGGACATTCTCTTCCACAGTGAGTTTGCGAAAGACGGAAGGCTCCTGGGCAAGGTAGCCGATGCCCATTCGGGCTCTGCGATGCACCGGCACCCTCGTAATGTCCTTCCCGTCCATAAACACCCGCCCCCGACTGGGGGGGATTAACCCCGTGAGCATATAAAAGGTGGTGGTCTTCCCGGCCCCGTTGGGTCCTAAAAGCCCCACGATTTCACCCTGGTTCACCTCTATCTGAACGGAATCTACTACCCTCTTCCGCCCATAGCGCTTCACCAGGTCTCGCCCTTCCAGTTTCTGGTTCATGCCCTCACACCTGAAAATACTCTGATTTTATGAATGGATTATTCTCCCCTTTTATTCCATGAAAGAATAGCCGGCGGGCGGACTTGAACCGCCAACCTGCTGATTACGAATCAGCCGCTCTGCCGATTGAGCTACACCGGCATCCTATCACCGCAAATATCATATCATAATCCGTTGAGATAAAATAGAGTTCAGAAGATGAATCGCATCGTCCTCTGGGGATTTATGGGGTCCGGGAAAACCACCGTGGGGAAACTCCTTGCCCAATATCTGGGCTGGAAATTCGTGGATGTGGATGAGGAAATCTGCCAGAGAACTGGAAAATCTATCCCTGAATTTTTTCAGCAACAGGGGGAGGAGGCTTTTCGCACCCTTGAATCTCGCATCATTCGCTCCCTTTCTCACCGCTCAAAAGTGGTGATAGCCCCCGGCGGCGGAGCAGTGATGGAAACAGAAAATGTCATCGCCCTTCAGCCCCACAGCCTGATGGTTCACCTTTCCGCATCACCAGAAACCCTGCTCCAGAGGTTAAAAAAGGTGAAGACCCGCCCCCTGTTGTTGAAAGGTAAGTCCGTCCGCCAGAACATCCTCCGCCTTCTCGCTCTCCGACAGCCTTCCTATGACCGAATCCCTTTCCGGGTTCCCACCGACGACAAAACTCCTGTGGAAGTGGCGCAAGAGATTCTCACTTTGCTTCCTTCCCGGATGGAGGAACTCACCCCGAAATCCCCTCGCTTGCCCACGAAAGTCTGGCTGGGAAGGGGCATCACCGCTCATCTCGGTGATTTCCTCAAGATGGCTTCCTGCACCCCAAAGGTGCTTTTTCTCTCCGACCCGAAAGTGCCTCCTTTCTTCCGCCTTCAGGCAAAAACCTCTCTTTTTCTCTCTAACTTTCAGGTGCACGAAAGGTTATTCTCTTCTGGAGAAGAATTAAAAAATCTTTCCTTCGCACAAAAAATCTGGTCTGCTCTGTTTGAAATTCAAGCGGATAGAAGAACTCCTGTGGTGGTGATGGGCGGCGGAACCCTCACCGATGTGGCTGGTTTCGCCGCCTCCACCTTCCTCCGCGGCCTGCCCCTGATTCTCATTCCCACCACTCTTCTTGCTCAGGTGGATGCCTCCATCGGCGGTAAAAATGCCCTCCACTTCCATTCTATAATCAATCAAATCGGAACCTTCTATTTCCCCGCCATCGTCCTCATTGACCCCCTGTTTCTGCTGGACCTTCCGGAGAAAGAAATCCAATCCGGTATGGCAGAGGCAGTGAAAGCAAGTATCGTGGCTAACCCCTCCCTTTTTGCGTTCATCCAGAAAAATGCAGGTGGCATCCTGAATAGAAATCTCCAGGTGCTGGAGAAAGTAATTCGGTCCGCTGTGGGTGTGAAAATGAGGGTGGTGGAAGAGGACCCTTACGAGAAAGGCAGGCGGAGGGTGTTGAACCTGGGGCATACTTTTGCCCACGCCCTCGTTTCTGCTTATCCATTTCTTTCTCACGGTGAGGCTGTATCCATTGGGCTGGTTCTTTCCGCCCGCCTTTCATCCGCCCTCCGTCAGGCTTCCCCATCCCTTGTGAAAACTGTAGTTGCCCTCCTGAGAAAATTGAAACTCCCTACCTCACCACCGCCTCGCTTTTCTTCTAACCCCCACTTTCAAAAGGCTTTATCTCTGGATAAAAAGCGGAAGGGTGAAATTCTTACCCTCGTTCTCCCCGTTCAAATCGGGAAAGTCCGCCTCGCTCCTGTCCACCCATCTGCCCTGCTCAAATTCCTGAGATGCAAAGAAATGAAGCGTCCTCTAAAGGGGAATGAAATATGACAGCTTATTCATCTATGAACCTTGTGAACGGCTGGCTGGAATCCGATTTTACCCTTTATGCGAATCTGCCCCGGAAGTCTCCACTTACGGTTGTTTTTTAGCGAATTTTTTTGGGGGAACTGTTACCAGTTCTCCCGGCCCAGGAGGGCCTATGGATACAGGATTGGGATAGATGTATTGTTTAAGGATACGCCCCCCTT
>JBBIMK010000010.1:0-62910 GCA_037444445.1 bacterium
CATTATAATTATACCAGAAAATCCAGGATTTTGCAAGCCACGATATAAAGGCATCGGGGTCGGGGCTTCGTTCCGGGGGGGGTGGGTGAAGGGTGAGTGGTGAGGCGGGGTTGACATTTTGCAGGGATGTGGTTACACTTGAAGGTATGGTGGAGGTGAACCGTTGTACGATACGCAGATTCTGAGCCGGATAGCGGAAGTGGCGGAGAAGAAGACGAGTATCCCGGCTTATCCGGAAAGCGTCCAGCGGGTTCTCTCTGCTGTTCAACAGTCCTCCGCTTACTGGGACATTGTTAGCCAGGCGGAGGAGCCTGTTCCTCTCACGGCAGAAATTCTGAATCTTCTCCGGCAGGAGGGATTGATTCAGGTGGAGGAGGAGATGTTTTTTCTCACGGGTGAAGGGGTGGCTTTCTGCAAGGAGAATCATATTCGTTTCAGCGGGGTTAGGGCCTGCCCGTTTTGTGAGGGCAGGGCGCTGGATATACAGCCGTATTCGGATACGCTGGAAGCATTTGAGGAGATTGTGAAGCAAAGGCCCCCTGCCCTGCAAGCCTACGACCAGGGGTTTGTAACACCCCGGACGACGGTGGCGAGGGTGGCGCACATGGACTTCAGGGGGGATTTACGGGGGAAAGCCCTTTTGATTTTGGGGGATGATGACCTGGTGAGCGTGGCGGCAGGCATTTCCTCTCTCCCTTCTCACATCTGCCTGATAGAGGTGGATTCTCGTTTAACTTCTTTTGTGCGCTCTGTATCCCGGGAATATCACCTGAAGATTGAGGTGGTGGAGCAGGATTTAAGACAGCCTCTGCCGTCTTTTCTTCTGGGGCGGTTTGACACCTTTGAAATGGACCCGGTGGAGAGCCGAAAGGGGTTTGAACTTTTTCTTCAGCGGGGGCTTGGGGGCCTGAAGGGTCCACGGAAAGCGGGTTATTTCGGTCTTACTCGCCTGGAATCCTCCCTGGATAAGTGGTGGGACTTTCAGCAGGTTCTTTTGAAAAATCGTGCTGTGATAACGGACATTTACCCTGGATTTAACCAGTATGCCCTGTGGGATTATCATTCACAGACACGGGCAGCGCGGCTGGCACCTGTGCCTCAGATGCCTAAAAATATCTGGTATACCTCTTACTGGTTCCGCATTGAGACCCTGAAAGGGTTTCAGCCCACCAATGTGCCCTTCACGGAGCCGAAGGAAGTTTTGTATGCGGATGAAGAATCCAGCACCACCTGAAGGGGGGCAACAGGCAGAAAGCAGGAGCAATGAACGAGATGTTGAATAGTTTCGTAAACCAGTTTGACGGGCATAAACGGCTAATGGCAACCTGGCTACACCGGTATGTGACAAGGGGGTGGGAAGATGCACAAGGGTAGCACTGGTTCTTCATTCAGGAAATCGCTCCGTGCCCGCCGGGCACTGGGGCATCATTTGATTCTGGACTTCTGGGAGTGTGACCCGTCTGCCCTGATTTCCACGGAGGTAATAGAAAGTGCATTGAGGGAAGCAGTGGAGGCCTGTGAGGCGTCGCTGATTGAAATGAGGGTTCACACTTTTCCCAGTGGAGGCATCACGGGGATGGCCATTGTGAAGGAGTCGCACATTTCCATCCACACCTGGCCCGAGTTGCGGTATGCGGCGGTGGACATCTTTACCTGCGGTGCGACCCAGCCGAATGCGGCTGCTCCCGTTTTCCAGCATCACCTGATGGCCGGTCGGACGGATATGCTGGAAATCCGGCGGGGAGCGTGGATGTGACTTCACCCCGGGCTTTACGGGGTGATAGGTTCACGGAAGAGTTTATACCCGCTTATCGGAACTCCTTTCAAGTGAAGTCGGTTCTGAAAAATTATCACACGGGCCATCAGCATCTGTTGTTATTTGAAAATCCGTGGTGGGGTAAGGTTCTGGTTCTGGATGGCGCCGTGCAACTCACGGAGAAGGATGAGTTCTTTTATCATGAAGCCCTGGTTCATCCCCCTCTGGTTCTGTCGGAAGGTGTGGGCTCGGTTCTGATTCTGGGGGGTGGAGATGGATGCGCCCTGAGGGAGGTTTTGAAGCACCCGGTTCGGGAGGTTCTTCTGGTGGACCTGGATGAGGAGGTGGTGGAGACCTGCCGGCGCTTTTTATCTCCGTTGAACGGTGGTGCTTTTGATGACCCGAGGGTGAGGGTGAAAATTGAGGATGCATTCCTCTTCCTTCGCAAGTGCCGACGGAAGTTCTCCACGATTGTGGTGGACCTGACAGACCCGATAGGGCCTGCCTCAACCTTGCAAAGTGAGGAATTTCTGATACAATTAAATCGTGCTTTGAAAAAGGACGGAATGGCTGTGATGCAAAGCGGGTCACCTCTGATGAAGAAAGAACGGATGAAGGGCTTATGGGAACGGGCGAAGCATATATTTCCCGGCGTCTGGGTGTATCTTTCTCCTGTGCCTTCGTATCCGGGTGGGTTGTGGTCTTTCCTGCTCCTCAGCCCGCGTCCGCCAGAGAGCATAGACTTACGCCGGGCGAAGCGGAAACTCCAGCGGATACCACACCTCTCTTTCCTTACCCATGCATTTTTGACGGGCATCTTTGAGGCGCCTGGATTTATAAAGAGGGAGATGAGATGAGAGCCTTTGCGCTTGCGAGTGAGGTAGAGAATCCACGATTTATTCTGGTGGGGGTGCCGATGGACCTGACGGAAACCTATCGGAAGGGGGCGGCGAAGGGTCCCTCCGCCTATCGTTTTGCCTCCGCCAGCATAGAAACTTATAGTTTACGGCTGGGCCGGGACCTGGAGCATATCGGCCTGGCGGACGACGGCGACCTCCTGGGTATTGTGAATGTGGAGGAGGGGCGGAAAACTCTGGAGAGCAAAGTTCTTCACATCCTGACAAGGAAAGCCTTCCCCGTGTTCATCGGTGGAGAGCATACGCTTACGCTGGGCGTCCTCGGGGGGTTGAAATCCCGGTATCCGGATTTGAAGGTTGTGATTCTGGATGCTCATTTTGACCTGAGGGATACCTATCCGGTGGAAGGGAATGAGAAGGTGAACCATGCCACCTGGGCGCGGCGTGCGGCGGAAATTCTCGGCGATGGGAGTATGGCTTTCTTTGGTGTTCGCTCGGGCATTCCAGAAGAAGTGGCGTATACACGAGCCCATCACTTTCCGTGGTTTTCGGAAGTGGAACTCCGCCCGCTGGAGGAATTTATCGGTCGTCAGCCCGTGTATCTTTCCATAGATATAGATGTCCTGGACCCCTCCCTCTGCCCGGGCACTTCCAATCCTGAACCGAATGGCCTGTCTTACGCCAATGTGTTAAAAGTTTTAGACCTGATGGCAGGATACCATCTGGTGGGATTGGACCTGGTGGAATTGAACCCTGAAATGGATGCGGGGGAAATCACTTCGGTTGTGGCAGCAAGCCTGGTGCGGGAAGCCCTGTTAAGCATTGCAGGGAGAAGGCTCACCTGAGAATGGGAACGGTGGAAGGAGGAATGCGGAATTGCTTAGCGGATTGCCTCCCGGGATTTGTGCCTTTCCACTGGAATGGGAGGACTTCATGGTAGAATGGGGGAGGGACTGGATGAAATGAAACTGGAAAAAATCCTCTGCGCACTGGACCTTTCTCAGATGTCGGAAAAGATTCTGGATTATGCTCTTTTCCTCACGAAGAAACTGGACGCCCGATTGTATCTCCTTCATGTGGTGGACCGGAGTTCGTTCATCATTACACAGGAGGGGAAATCCCTCTCCGAGACCTCCCGTAAAGCCCTGGAACAGGTCTATGAGGAATATCTGGAGATTGCCAGGGCAAAACTGGATGAGTTTGTGACCTGGGTGAAGGAGCGGGGTTTTGAGGAAGTGGAAGGGGTGATACGGGAGGGGAATCCTGCGGAGGAAATCGTCTGGTTTGCCGAGGCAGAAGGGATGCACCTGATTGTGATGGGTACTCGGGGATGGACGGGGATTCAAGCGCTTCTGTTAGGTTCTACCGCTGAGCGAGTGGTGAAACTCGCGGAAAAGCCTGTTTTGGTCGTTCGTGTAGAGTATTTAGAGGGTGAAGAGGCGGGTGGAGAGCCTGCTTCTGACCCCGGATAAAGAATCCATCCGGAATCCAATTCCGAAGTCGTCATCCGGGGCGGCAGATTATGATTCGGAAGGGGGAACTTCTTCTTCCTTTCCTTCCGTGCCGGAAGGTGCAGGTTTCCCGTGAATTACCGGAGTTAGAGCGGTTTTGAAATCAAACCGGAGGATATGTTTCCCATCCGTTTTATGGCAGGGGAGGCAGATGGCTTCCGTTATTTTTCCATATTCGGGGATTTTTTCAAGGCGCTTGACCTGAAAGGAGTAAGCGGAGAGGATATGCTCGGCACCTGGGCCGTGGCAGGATTCGCATCCGACGGTGATGTCCCCTGCCTCGTCCATGGGGCTGTGGCAGGGTTTGCATTTTTCGTCCTTCCCTTCAAAGGCTTTGCCATGGGGAGAGGTTTTCCACTGGAGATGTTCAGAAGAGTGGCAGCGGATGCAGAGGGCATTGCCGACGCGAAGGGGAGTGGAAGGGCCCCCGGGCTTTCCCTTTTTTTTGATTTTCGCGATGTCCGGGAGGGCTTTCGCGCTGACCTTTTCACCTTTTCGTGTGGGCATACGCTCGTAAAGAAAATACGGCTGTGGGGCTGTGAAGTTGACATACAGGTGAGTGATTTGCTCGCACGGGTCTGCCCCGGTTCGTATCGTATCGTCGTCAATCCGAAGGGGTGAATAGAAGCCGGAGTGCATATCCAGGAACACATTCACCCGGTTTTTAAATTTTTCCACCAGTTGTGTAATCCTCCAATCATCCAGGTGGGCGATGACGACCACGAAGGGAATATCCGCAGGAAGGAGGGAGAGATTCCGTTCCAGGGCATCCTCTTCATTTTCCAGGAACCAGTCCACCGGGACCTGGAAGCGGTCTACGAGGTTAAAAAAGGCGATGCGGGTGCCGCGAATCAAATCCAGGATGACGGGCACGGTGCCGGGGGAGGAGCCGTTGGTGAGGAGGAAGGGCAAGCCAATCTCTGCCCGCAGTTTGCCGATGTCATTCCTGGAGAGTTGTAAGTCTTTTTCGCCCAGAGCCACGAAGGCATATTCATCCTTCTTCAGGAGGGAAAGGGCGCCAGCAAGAATGGAATAATCCGGGCTGTCCACCAGGTCACCGGCATCCAGGAAATACACTGTAGAGTCCTCCTGACGAATTTTCTGGATGATGGTGGAGCGTTCAGCGAAGCCACCCATTTCTTTTCCATCGCAAAGGCAGTGTTCAATCCGCCCGCGGGTATTACCCGTGAAGAAGAGAGAGAATTCAAAAGGAACAGGCGCTGCGGGGGAGGTGAACGATAGAAGGATAAGGGCTCCCACCAGGCTTTTGTTCATTCCTGTTTCACCTTTATCATTGTATCATACTTCTTGTGAAAGGCTAAGAAGGCAGGTTGAAGATGGTAAGGGGTTCACCACTGGATGCGACGAACCCGATTTTATGCTTTTCGCACCCTGACTCTTGACTTTTTTTTTATTCGTGGTAGAATGGAATAATGGATTGGATGAATGTGGATGCAAAAAGAGGAAAGTTAAGTAAGAAATCCAGTCCAGAATAATAGAAGGGAAGGGATTTTTTATGAGTCTGGATATGGAAGAGGAAGAGGGGTTAGAAATCACGGAGGAGAGTATCGGGAGTTTACCTCCTCGGATAGAGCATTTGCTGCGGAAGGGGAGGAAGAGGGGATATATTCTCTTTGAAGAGATTTCCAAATGCCTGGATGAAGAGGAGTACAGTGTGGAAGGATATGATGAACTCTTTTTTCTTCTGGATCGGGTGGGGATAGAGGTCATCAGCCGGAGGGAGTATGAGAAGCGAACCCGTGCTGGGAAGAAGGCCCGGGGATTATATCGGGAGGGGGAGACGGAAGAAATTCCCGTAGAAGATACCATCAAATTATATCTACGAGAAATCTCCCAGGACAGTCTACTGACCCCGGAAGAGGAGATAGAGATTGCGAAGAGAATCAAAGAAGGCGACGAGGGAGCCAAGCACGAGTTAGCGGAGGGGAATTATCGTCTGGTGGTGAGTATCGCCCGGCGGTATACCGGGCGTGGACTGTCGTTTATGGACTTAATTCAGGAGGGCTCACTGGGGCTGCTGAAAGCGGTGGAAAAGTTTGATTATACGAAGGGGTATAAATTCTCTACCTACGCCACCTGGTGGATTCGGCAGGCGATTACCCGGGCTCTGGCTGACCAGGGCGACATCGTCCGTAAGCCCGTTCACATGGTAGAAACCATCAACAAATACAAGAAGGTCGTCAATGACCTCCAGCAGAGGACGGGTAAGACTCCGGACCTCCAGACGGTGGCGAAAGAAATGAATCTGCCCCCTGAAAAAGTGGATGAAATCCGTCAGATTTCCCAGAAAATTATCTCTCTGGAACTCCCCATCGGAGAGGACGACGAAAGCACCCTGCTGGATTTCATAGAGGACAAATCCATTCCCACCCCGGAAGAATCCCTGGACCGAGAAATGCTGAAGAACGACCTGGAGAAACTGATGGAAGATGTGCTGACGACCCGGGAGAGGCAGGTGATTCGTATGCGTTACGGATTTGTAGATGGGAACCCGAAAACTCTGGAAGAAGTGGGGAATTATTTCAAGGTTACCCGGGAGCGAATTCGCCAGATTGAATCCAAAGCCCTGGCGAAACTCAGGGCCCCGGGCAGGAAACGAAAAATGAGCGACTATCTGGATTAAAGAGGGGGGATGAAGAATGAAAGGCAAAGGATTTACACTGATTGAAATGCTGGTGATTATCACCATCATTGGCATCCTGATTAGTATTGCCCTGCCCAACTTTATGAAAGCCAAATACAAGGCGTTAGAGGTGGAAACGAAAACCGGCGTGCATACCATACAGTTGGCGCTGGAGCGTTTTCATACAGATAAGAATGGGTATCCTGGCTATATCTGGGGAGGGACTGTGGACTCGTGGTGCTGGGACCCGGCGACGAATTATCCCCGCTCCAACTGCTACCGCAATGATATGTTCATTCCACCTTCTGTTGCGCCGGGAAACGGGTATAATCGGGTTCTGGACCCACTCATCCGATATGGATATCTGAAAAGTTATCCGCTCAATCCGTTTGTCAGGAGCCTCTTTTCACTTTGCAGTCGGGTGGATAACGACCCGAGGTTCGGGTGTGGACCCGGCACGGAATACCGTTCTGTAATGGGAAATGTTTTACCGGACCCTAACTTTGCGGATTCCCCCTTTGGCGACGTAAATACCATTGGCTTCACGGCGCGGATGGCGGGCGTAGAGGCTGCCTGGGGCGGTAGGATTTACTTCGTCGGCGATAACAATATGCAGAATCAGGACTGGATTCCGGGGGAATTTTTCTACCGGAGTTATCAGCCCGGGCGCACCTTGCCCTGGTGCGGGATAGTCGGGGTGGACCCGCAGGGTAACCGGGGGCAGGATGGTCAGGATGCTTTCCACATGAGTTGCGAATCGGATGCCCTGGGAGAATACTACATTCTCGGGGCCTATGGCGCTCCGATTACACCCGGGATGGACCTATTCTGCGAGCCGGGGGTAACCTGCAATTATGACCAGATTCCACCCCCCACCCCTCAGAACCCCTGCGCACCGGATATTGAGCCTGACCACGGGTATAATGACACCAAATATCCTGCGGGGATTCCCAATGTAGCCTTCTTTGACCGGTTGGACCCCGATGGTGACGGAGACATAAACTCTGAGGACTGCAATGGCAACGGGACCACAGGTGATATGGGCGACTGCGATGCGGGCGGTCCTAACGGGCTCAGAGAAGAGCCCCGGCTCTCCCTGGGACAAAAACTGAAACTGGACCGGGTGGGCTATGGCTTTCCGGATTGCATTCGTGACGGTATTATCATAGCGTTAGGCTCGGGTTCGCCTCTTTTCTGAGGGGAAGTTCGTTTGAAAATCTCAACCAACGACCTCCGCGGCGGGATGGTGGTGAAAATAGGGGCAGAATTTTTCCTGGTGTTGGAGGCGGCTCATTACAAGCCAGGAAAGGGGCAAGCCCTGGTTCGCACCCGTCTGAAAAACTTCAAAACCGGGCAGGTGTTTGAGAAGAATCTAAAGGCGGATGAGCCCATTGAACGCCCCTACTTTGAACGCCGGGATGCGGTGTATCTCTACCGCACTGGAGAGTCCTATGTATTTATGGATTCCAGCACTTACGAACAGCACGCCTTCTCCAGAGAATTTGTGGGGAATGCCTCAGATTTGCTGAAAGAAAACACGGATGTAGCACTTCTGGTGGTGGATGGGGAAATACTGGGTGTGGAGTTGCCCAATTTCCTCACCCTCAAGGTGGTGGAGGCGCCGCCGGGGATTCGGGGGGATACGGCAACGGGTGGAACCAAGAATGTAAAAGTAGAGACGGGCGCCAGCATCCAGGTTCCCCTCTTCGTTCAGGAAGGGGACTTCATTCAGATTGACACCCGCACACGGGAGTATGTGAAACGGGTGGGATGACCTCCCTAATCGCCGTAGACATCGGCAACTCAGGGGTTAAGGCGGCGGTTATTCAGGCTCATCAAGTTCGTCATCTTCGCCGGCTTTCCCTGCGAGCCTCTGAATCAACGATTCATCGGTGTATTCAGTCGCTGTGCGAGGGGTCAAAGCCATATCCTTCTGTGCTTTCCTCGGTGGTGCCTGCTGTAACTTCTCGCTGGGAGAAGTCGCTTCAAAAAATCGCCGATTGTTCACCTCTTCTGATAACCTTTCGTTTGCCGTATAGATTTCAAATTTGCTACGAGCCAGTGGAGAGTGTGGGAAGCGACCGGCTGGTGGCGTGCGAGGCTGCGGTTCGCCTCTACGGGGTGCCGGTAGCGGTGTTTAGTTTCGGCACTGCCCTGGCTATCTCCGCCGTTGACCGAAACTACCGCTTCATCGGTGGATTCCTCTTTCCCGGCTACTCTGTGGCTTCCCGGGCTCTTTCCGCTTCCACTGCACTGCTCAAGAAAATTCCTCCCCGGGCTCCATCGGAACTGCCGGGCTCTTCCACTGCGAACGGAATCTCTTCTGGCCTGTATCAGGGGTTCGTGGGCGTCATTCTTCGTTATCAAACGCTATTGAAACATCACCTGGGTGAAGAGGTAAAATTTGTGGCTACCGGTGGCGATGCCATCTCCTTTGCCCCCCTCTTCTCTTTTACGAACGAACATCTTACCCTTTTAGGTATGGAATATCTGTTTTATGAAATAGACGCAGGACGGAGGGCCGGGGACCGAAAGTAACCCTTCCGTTATCCGGCTGTTATATGAAATAATATGGATGAATAGAGGGGAATCGTATGAAAAAAGTGGTCAGCGTCAGCCTGGGGTCATCCCGGAGAAATCATCAGGTGGAGATTCGGTTAGGTGGAGAGGATTATTCAATTTCACGCATCGGCACCGATGGGGATTTCCAGAAAGCCATCACTCTGATACGGGAACTGGATGGAAAGGTGGATGCCATCGGGCTGGGAGGGATTGACCTTTACCTTCGGGTGGGGAATCGGAAATATATCCTGCGGGACGGGGCTCGGCTGGCAAACGCCGCCGAGAAAACCCCGGTCGTGGACGGAAGTGGAATGAAATATACCCTGGAAAAGAAAATTGTGCAAAACCTGTCTTCTCTCCTCTCTCTTTCCCCTGCCCGGACTCCGGTTCTGCTGGTGAGCGGAGTGGACCGCTACGGAATGGCGGAAGGATTTTCTACCGCTGGCTATCCTTTAATTATGGGGGATTTTCTATTCGCTTTAGGTTTTCCTATACCCATTTATTCCCTGAAGGCGTTGAGGGTTCTTGCCTTTTTTCTCCTGCCGGTTCTCACCCGTCTTCCCTTTTCCGTCCTCTACCCTATCGGGGAAAGGCAGCATGAGTCCACCCCCAGATTTAGCCGGTATTTTGAGAAAGCCTGTCTGATTGCGGGAGATTTTCACTACATCAAGCGGTACGCCCCCGCAGATTTATCCGGTAAAATAATTTTGACGAACACGACCACAGCGGAGGATGTGGAGGACCTGAGAAAGCGAGGTGTTCAGACCCTCATCACCACCACGCCGGTGTTTGAGGGGCGTTCCTTCGGCACCAATGTGCTGGAGGCACTTCTCGTGGCTCACGCGGGCTATCGGGGCAGGGGTGGGCTATCGGATGCTCAATATGCAGAGTATGTAGAAAAATTTTCTTTTCAGCCCGTTATCAGGAAACTACAATGATAAAATTTTGCCAATTTCGCAGGGGATTCCCGATTGAGTCGGGACTTCGTCTCTGGCTCAGAATGATGGGTGGGGGTGAATCAGGCTGGACGAAAAGTATGAAATTCGGCTGAGGAAGCTGGAAGCCCTTCGGAGTCAGGGGCAGGACCCCTTCCAGAGCAGCGGTGTTAAGCCCTATCCCATTTCCACCCTGCTGGAGAAGAAGGAGGAGTGGATGGGGAAGAGGGTGGAGACAGCGGGGCGTGTGGTCCGCTTCCGTCGCCACGGCAAGGCGGCGTTTGCGGACCTCTGGGATGTCACCGGGAAAATCCAGATTTATGCGAAACTGGACCGGCTGGGTGAAGCCGGCTTCCATTCTTTCTGTCAACTGGACCTGGGGGATATACTCGCCGTCTCCGGCAGTATGTTCACCACCCACACGGGTGAACTCACCATTTCAGTAGATTCTTACACTCTGCTGGCAAAGAGCCTGAGAGAACTGCCGGAAAAATGGCACGGCTTAAAGGACCCGGAAGTGCGGGAGAGGAAGCGGTATCTGGATTTTCTCACGAATCCAGAGGCTCGCAGAATCCCTTTTCTGCGGAGCGAAATGCTTCGCAGAATTCGAGAATTTTTTTATTCTCACGGATTTATAGAAGTGCAAACCCCTTTGCTTCATCCGATACCGGGTGGTGCCGCTGCCACACCCTTTCAAACCTATCACGAAGCCCTGAACCTCCCTTTATACCTCCGCATCGCACCTGAACTCTACCTCAAACGCCTGCTGGTGGCCGGGTATGAAAAAATTTTTGAAATTGGACCCTGCTTCCGGAATGAGGGTATCTCTCGCAAGCACAACCCGGAATTTATCATGCTGGAGGCCTACCAGGCTTATGCGGATTACCAATCTATGGCGGACCTGATGGAGGAACTGGTTACTTCTGTAGTCTTCGCCATCCATCATCGTCTGGACATCCCGTGGCAGGGTGTTACCCTTTCCTTTCAGCGGCCGTGGAAGCGCCTGACTTACTGGCAAGCCATGGAAGAAATTGGAGGAATCTCAAGGGATGAGTGCGGGGGAATGGAAGGGGTGGTGAAGGTGGCTCGCCGATTAGGAGTGGAAGGCATTCTGCCGGAGACAGGCTGGGGCAAGGCAGTGGATGAACTCTTTAAAGCCCGGGTGGAATCCCATCTTCAGAATCCCACTTTTATACTCAATTATCCCATAGCCCTTTCTCCACTTGCCCGACGGATACCCCACGACCCAGCCCTCGTGTATCGGTTTGAGGTGTTTATGGCGGGGATGGAAATCATCAATGCCTTCACGGAATTGAATGACCCAATAGACCAGAGGGAGCGATTCCTGGAGCAGGTTCGGGAGCGGGAGGCTGGAGCCGCACTGGATGAGGATTTCCTTGAAGCCCTGGAATATGGGATGCCTCCAGCCGGTGGGATTGGAATAGGATTAGACCGTTTCCTGATGGTTCTCTCCAATTCTCCTTCTATTCGGGATGTGATTGCTTTTCCAATCCTGCGTCCGAAAACTCCCACGGAAGCCTCTTCAGAGATACAGAAAAAGGATTGATTCAGAGGGAGTTTCCTTCATCCATACCCGATAACTTGACAAAAAGGAAAGGGTATATTACACTTAATGGACGGTGCTTGCAAACAAGCCTTTTAAAATCAATCCAAAAGGAGGGTGAGGCAAGGTGAAAAGGCTTGCTATGATACTTCCTTTACTCGTGATTCTGGTGGGCGGTGCTGCGTTTGCCGCCTATGAAGAAGGTGGAGCCGTCACCGCCTATGGCGATGCCTGGGTGCTTTTCCGCTCCACTTCTTATGATAATGCGGTCTTCAACTTAGGTAAGAAGACCGATTCAGCGTTCTTTTATCGCATTCGGGCGGGGCTTTATGGCTCCATTGACGAGCGGGTGAACTATAAGTTCCGCTTCACTTCCAGTGGAACCGGGACCGCTTTTGACCCGTATGGCACTCGCTTTGGCGACATGAACGCTGCCTGGGACCACATTCGGCTGGAGCATGGCTACATTTCCTACCAGGCAAGCGACCAGTTCACCGTTTATGCCGGTCGTGTGCCGACCCGTGTGCTTTCCAACGACCTGGTGTTTGACACAGGTCGGAAGCGGGGATATGACACTGCCGCCGATGGCCTCTGGCTTGACTTTGATTTCTCCGAGCAAACCAGCCTCTGGCTGGGTTGGGGCCGCCTCTGGGATACTCCTGGCAACGCATCCCGGAATGACTTTATGTATGGGCAGTTGCGTCAGAAGTTCGGCGACCAACTCTGGGGGTATGTGGGTGCGGTCAACTTCTCCTGCCAGTCTACGGGCTCTAATGACCCCCTTTGTGCACCCGCGGAGGAGGATTATACTGCCTTCTTTGCGAAGGCTTCCTACGACTTCACGCCGGAGTTTAACTGGTGGGTGGAGTTCCTGGGGTCCAACGGGCAACTGGGGGGTAACGCAGAGGTTTCCGACTCCGACTCCACCGCCTGGTTCACCGGTGCCTCTTACAAGGTGAACGACCAGGTCACCCTGAATGCCGAATACGCCGCTATCGGCGGCTCCTCCGTGTCGTCCCCTTCCTTCGTCGGTAATGATTATGTCCTGACGAACCTTTCTTTAGGACCCAGCGGTTCTACGGATGTTGACCTCGTCTATTTCAACTTCCGGATTGACTACGCTGTTTCCGAGAACAACACGGTGAACCTGGACTACACCTTCGGCGACGAGCAGGATGTATCCAATGCCAACACCGGTTCCGGGTTCCTGCTCTCCTGGACCACAAAGTTCGGCTAATCGCTAAGCCTGATCAGGGGCGGTTTTACGCCCATAAATAAGTGCAGGGGACGCATTCTCCCGGGATGCGTCCCCTGTGTCATAAAAATTTTTTCAGCGGGAAATTTTTTAATCCTTTAATTTTTTTGAGGTGCATTCTCATGAAAAGGATAGTGTGGATAATTTTCTTTATGGCAGGAGCGGTTTTAACCCCGTTGCAGGTGGCTAACTCTCGCCTGGTCTGTCAACTCACGGGAACGGGAAAAGCAGAAATAGCCGGACAGGATTCTGCACTCCTCTTGCCTTTTGAGAAGAAAGTGCTCTTCTATTTCGGTGATACGAACCTGAAGAATGGTAAGATGGTGCCAAACTCCAGAGCAGAAACTGTGGACCGGGATGCCTCCGACTGCCTGGATTTATTCTACTTAACTGATGCACAGGGAGTAGCGAAAGAGCCGTTAAAGAAGGAAGAAAAGGAAGCCACGGTCTGGCTTAGCGCCGTGTTTACCACGGGAAAAGAGGTGTATGCGTATTATTACACGGTTGCTCCCGGGTGGCCCCAGCCTCCTGCCACCTTTGGCACCGGGCTTGCTCGCTCCACGGATGGAGGCAATTCATTCCAGCGAACTTCCCTCCTCTTTTCTCCCGAATCCCGATTCAGCGAGGTCGTTTATGCTTTGCTCCAGGAACCTTATCTTTATCTGCTTCTGCGGTCTGCAAAAGTGGGAGCCGGTAGTATCTATTTAGCACGGGTGAAGGCAGAAAAAATTCTTTCTCAGAATTCTTATGAAGTGTGGAATGGGGAAAAATGGACTCGTAATATAGAAGAAGCGGAGGCGTTGTTTGATAATGCGGGTGCACCCAGCATCCAGTGGAATTTTTATTTGAAAAGGTGGCTGGCAGTGTATACCGCTGTTTTCTCTGAGCAGGGATTTTTGTCGCAGATAGAAGTTCGGGTGGCGGATAAACTCACCGGGCCCTGGAGCGAGCCGATGGTGGTTTACAAATGCCCGAAGGAGCCTCCCCGTCAGTGGGGTTCTTGCTACAACGCCCAGCATAATGCGGTGTTTGATAAAAAAGGCGGGCAGACCATTTACATCACCGCCACCGACTGGCTTCCCTACAATGTCTTCCTCTACGAAATCACCTGGAAGTAGCCATACTTTTTGGAGTCTGCCACCAAAGTATTATTTTTCTTACGAGATAAATCTACGCTACGGCAGTTTTTGCGGCATAACAATACGAGCCTTTTCTGACTACATATCATCTTCTTTTCCGCATCAGGAAAAATGATAAGAGACGGATGACATTCTGTCAGGTTTTATGTGAAATTGCCGATGATAGCGAAAAAGGTAAGAATGTTAGAAAAGTGCGTGGAACCCGATATGAGAAGGGATGTTATAATTTCAGTTTTACCGGTTCCTATCGCCATCCATCGCCCATCAGATGAAAAAAGGATGGCATTGATTCCCTGGTGAAGAATTCCACACACGGACATCTGACGGATTACTTCCCCTGATGGCAATTTCCTGAATTGAAGAACGCAATCCTCTTTCTTACCTGCTACAAGGGCTGAGTCAGCAGGAGAAAAAGTTAGAGTAGGTTCAGAGCCTATTGAAATTTGCTGAAAGGATTCGGGAAGTGGTTTTGCATCTGCGGGCAAAAAGGCTATAGAATTGGGACTTTTTAATGCCAGCCATTTTCCGTCAGGACTGAGGTGGAGGATGAAATACCATAGGATGTTTCTGAGTCGGGCACCCTCACCGTCCACTTCAGCACCCCTGACCGAGTATCGTAGAGCCGGAGAGATTTGCGGCGTTCTATCCCCACGAACACTTGCTTGCCGTCTTTGGAAAATACAAAATCGGAGGCTGAATCTTCCCACGAGGCTTGAGAGTTCAACGGAATTTGATGTAAAATTACTCCGGTTTCCGGCTCTACAAAATGCAATTCATGAGCATATAGAACAGCTAATGACTTACCATCGTGCGTGAAGGCAATTTTCTTGAGTTCGCTTTCTTTTCTTAAAATTTCCCATTTTATTCGGGATATGTATTCCTTCTGCACATCTTTCGGGCTCAGACTCCATAAAAAAATAGAAACAGGCTTGGACGGCAGACTATCGGGCATTGTAGGAGGCACCGCGATAGAGGCAAGCCACTTTCCATCCGGGCTTACAGTTAGTCCTACCCTTAACTCCATTCGCCTCTCTTTCGTGGGAAGCCTGACCTCGCTGGGAAGAATAGATAAGGTTGCTGTGTGTTCAAAGGATGGAACCTGATATAAATCTATCCAATCCCCCATTCCGTCTGTGATTAACCACCGACTATCCGGGGTAAAGGATAGTTCAACCGCTGGATGAATTTCCACGATTGAAACCGGGCGAGGATGAAAAATTTTCTCATTTTTCGCATCTTTCCATTCCACCCACTCCAAAACACCTACCGCAATTACCAGGGCCGGGAATAGAAGCTACCAAACTCTCTGGAATTTCAACAGCCGGAGCCTCCCAGCGCCCGGCAGAAATACACTCTGCCCGGGCTTGTGGGAAAGACATCAGGGTCACAAATATCATTTGAGGGATGAGGGTCAACGGTATTGCGAATCGTTGAAATCACCTGTGCTGGAGTCCAATCTGGATGAATACTCCGGAGCAGATGAGCAGGGCCAGAAACCTGAGGTGTGGCAAAACTGGTTTCCTCTCTTTCCCTCATCCAATCTCCGATGTCCAGAGTAGTGATATTCACCCCACAGGCTCCAACTGGATTATTTCCAGTGTGGTTGCTCCATTGGGCACGGCAAGCGTCAGTTTTCCGCAGTGCGGCTACAGGAAAGCGGAAGAGTGTAGAGTTCTCCTCACCTGAAGCCACCACGAAAAATTGTCAGACAGTGTTTCATCATCCTCTATCACTCTCTATCCAGAAGATTTTTGGGGCCTGAAGAGGCAAAAGATGAATAAGTGATTCTGAAAAAAGCCGGCAGTGAAAACAGGAAATTTCAGCAGGGAAGCACAGGAATAACACTGCGCCGGGGCTCTGATTATAATTATGCTCTACTTCTATCCTGAAAGTCAAGTGATCTTAAAAGTGCCGATGAATGTGTGCTTTTTGAGGGTTATCCACAAATTTCATTAGTTATTTCCCTGTGTTCTGTAATGGAGGGAAGAAAATTCTCTCTCCTTTCTACCTGTAGGCTCCCGCTACGCGGAACATTTCCACCCTCACAAGGGGGGGTAATTATATCCGCATTCTGCATTATAATGGTGGAAGGGATGGGCAGGAAGATAAAGCATATTGGGATTCTGACGGAGCGGATGACAGAGGGGCTGGGCGTGGACCTGGTGAACTGGAAGATTGGGGAGGGGCTGGTGGAAAGAGGGTTTCAGGTTACCGTTTTTGCCACCACGATCACCGATTTTTTTACTCATCAGAAGTTTCAAGTGCAAACCCTGCCTCTGGCGTTCACGCGACGGATGCCAGCGTATCATCTGCGGGCGTTTGGGTTGCGAAAATTTCTTCAAGCACAGCCGATAGATGCGTGGCTGATTACCACGGAACCCTTCTTCCCTCTCACCCGTTTTTTACCCCATAGCCTCATCTATTTCCACGGCAATTCCCCTCCCATCGGCTTGCCCTTCAAAAGCCGACTGAACTCTGCCTACACTGCGTTTACCCAGAACCTCATCAGTTTTTCTGCCTCTTCCCATATCATCGTGGTTTCGGAGTTTATTAAAAAAAGCCTGCCAATCCGACATCAGAAGAAGGCAAAAGTGCTGTATCACGGGTTAGACCATTATGAGGGATGGAGAAAAACACCACAGGAGGTGAACGCTTTTCGCCAGCAGTTGGGGCTGGAAGAGAAGGATGTTCTCCTTTTTTATGCGGGAAGGTTGAATCCCATATATCAGCCATACAAAGGGGCTAATGAACTGCTTTTTCTCTTCTCCCTGTGGAAAGAAAAATATCCGCGGATACAGCTTTTGATGGTGGGATATGGAGATGAAGCGGATAAAAGAGGGTTAGAGTCCCGGGGGGCGAAGGTGTTTCTAAAAGCGCCGATGGAAGAGATGCCGGTATATTTCCAGGCCTGCGATGTGTATCTCACCTGCAGTCGGTGGGAAGGGTTTGACCTGCCTCTGGCGGAGGCTATGACCTTCCGTAAGCCCGTGGTAGCCTATGATGTGGGCGCTCATCCAGAACTGGTTCAGCACGGGAAAAATGGCTTCCTCGCCAGGGATTCCACAGAGTTTTTCTCTTCTGTGGAAACCCTCATTCAACAGGCAGAGCTCCGGCAAGAAATGGGTAGACAGGGAGAGGAGTTTACCCGCTCCTTCCGATGGGATTCCACGGTTCAACGGCTTGCCGGATGGCTGAATGAATGGTATGATGAAAGTGCTTGAGAAAAGGGAAAAGGCAGAAAACTTCCGGGTCTTTTTTGAACACAGAAAAGGGCTTATCCTTCCCTGAAATTCCATTATATGACGGGAGAATTTCACTGGAGCCACTGAGGGGAAAAACCATCGGCGTAATCGGGTATGGAAATCAGGGGCGTGCTCAAGCTCTGAACCTTCGGGATTCCGGGCTATCTATTCTGGTGGGGCTGAGAACCCGAAGCCTGCACCGGGCTGAAGCCATTTCCGACGGGCTGGAAGTTCTCACACCCCTGGAGCTGGCGAAAAAGGCGGATATTCTCATGTTCCTGCTACCGGATGATGCTCATAAGGAAGTGTTTCAATCTATCTCATCCGGTTTGAAACAGGGGCAAGCCCTGGGATTTGCTCATGGGTTCACTATCCATTATGGTGTTCTTTCACCTCCACCGTGGCTGGATGTGTTTCTGGTGGCGCCTAAAGGGGTTGGCGCCCAGGTTCGTAAAAAGTATGCAGAAGGGCTGGGAGTGCCGGCGCTGGTTGCGGTTGCTCAGGATTATACCGGTAATGCGTTGAGCCTTGCTTTGTGTTATGCCAAGGGCATTGGGTGCGCTCGCCCGGGGGCAGGCATCTATCCTTCCACTTTCCAGCAGGAAGCGGAAGCAGATTTGTTCACCGAGCAGGTTCTGTTATGTGGAGGGGTGCCAGAACTGGTGAAACTCACCTATGAAAGCCTGGTTCAAAACGGCTACCCTCCTGAAGCCTCTTACTTTGAAACAGTTCAGGAGTTGAAACTTCTGGTGGATTTGCTGGTGGAAAAGGGGCTGGCGGGGATGTATTCTTCCATCAGCCCCACCGCTTTATACGGTGGAATCACGCGAGGGAAATATCTGATAAACGAAGGTGTTCAAAAGAAAATCCAACATGTTTTGCGCGACATCCAGTCGGGGAAATTTGCCCGAGAATGGCTGAAAATGCGGGAGAAATCCCCCGGCATGCGGGAAGAAGTTTTGCAAGCAGCCCACCGTCATGCTCTCACCAAAATCTTTCAGAAATTATCCCGTAGAAACCATCCCTGATTTCGTGTCTTCCCGCTGATTTCTGGTAGAATAAGAGCAGGAGAGTGATAGAAGTTGGAATACGAGGAATTATTTGAAAAATTGTATTTTGACCCGAGGGTGTTTACGGATACCTCTGGTTTTCCACCGCCGGAAAAAATCAAATTGTATGATACGACGCTGAGGGATGGTGAGCAGGCCCCCGGCATTGCTTTCACCCCTCAGCAGAAGATAGAAATCGCTATGGCCCTTTCCGACATTGGCGTTCACATCTTAGATGTGGGCTTTCCCGGCGTTTCCACTACCGAGCAGGAGGCGCTAAAACTCATCGTGGAAGCCAGGAAAAGGGGCCACATGCGAAAGGACCTGGAACTGTTAGTGATGTGCCGTTCCACCCGGCCGGATATAGATGCCACCATTCAGGCGTTACAAGAAATAGGCGCTCAGCCGGATGAAATCACCTTCCTCATTTTCACCTCTGCCTCCGACCTGCACATCAAATATAAATTAGGGCCATCCCTTTTGAAGAGAGAAGGAAGAGACCCGAAGGAATTTGACACATTACCCATAGAGTTTTACCGTCAGGCGAATATCCGGATGATACAGGAAGCCATCACCTACGCCCGCCAGCGTGGCGTGGGATATATTGAATTTGGCACGGAGGATGCCAGTCGGTCCAACATAGATTATTTGATTAGCCTGGTGCGGGCCGCGGTCGGTGCGGGCGCCAACCGCTACATCTTCCCCGACACCACTGGCTCCCTGACCCCCGATTCCACTCGCTTTTACTGCATTCGGCTGAAGAAAGCCCTTCCCGGCATCCCCATTGTCAGCCACTTCCATAACGATTTTGACCTTGCCACCATCAATGTCATTACCTCTATGAGCCTGGGGATTGAATCTCATTCTGTGACTGCGAACGGCATCGGGGAGCGGGCAGGGAATGCACCCCTTCACACCGTTGTCACTGCTCTGAAACTTCTTTATGGCATTGATATACCCGGCTTCAAATACGAAAAACTCTGGTCGTTAAGAGATTTAGTGGAGCGGTATTCCGGCATCCCGGTGAAGCCCAACGAGCCGATTATCGGGCGAAATACCTTCGCCCACGAATCCGGCATCCACACGCACGGCGTCCTCTCCCATCCTCGCACCTACGAGCCCATCCCTTATGAAGTTGTGGGGGGGCACCGACGCCTCACCTTCGGCAAGCACACCGGTAGCGCCCTGGTGGAATGGGCTCTCAAAAATCACACCGACGAACTTCGGAGAAAAGGCATAGAAATCACCGATGAACTCATTAACCGCGTCGTGATGGAAGTGAAGCGGATACGGGAAGAGAAAGCCCGGCAGGGCATCACGGAAACCTTCATCCGGCAATACTACCAGAATCTGGCGCAGTTAGAACTCACCGACGAAGATGTGGTGGGCATCGCTCTCACCCTTGCCCCCGCCAAAGCATAAAAGTTTGAGAAAACATTCTCTGACCATAGGGGGCTAAATTGGGACCTACCTCTTTGTAAAAATTCACTGAAAAAACAGAGGCAAGAAGAATTAGCCCGCTGTTACGAAAACGGACTGAAGTTCTAACAGCCCGGAAGGAGGCTATTGGGCCAGGTGGTCCAACACGCTCACCGAGTTGTCAGCCGGAGATGTGGGAGGGTTCGGGCTCGGGGGAAGCGGTGGAAGGGGCGCGGGGGAGGTCGGGGGCGCCCTCAGGTTTGATGAAGTCTTCTGATGGATATTTGGTGATGGCTCTGGACATAAAAAGCCGCCAGGTATAGGCGGGAATGCCACCCCCCTGCAGGTGGTGGGTGGGCGTGTTGTCGTCATTTCCGAACCAGACGCCGACGCAGAGCCGGGAGGTGAAGCCAACGAACCAGGCATCGCGGTAGTCGCTGGTAGTGCCGGTTTTCCCGGCGGCGGGGGCATCTATTTTCGCTCCCCGTCCCGTCCCTTCTTCCACCACCTTCTTCATCATCTGCACCAGCAGGTACACCATTTTCTCATCTATGGCCTTTTTTCGAACCGGCTGGGCAATTTCCAGCGTTTCTCCACGGTCATTTTCCACTTTTAACACGCTCATCGGGCGAATTCTCTCCCCCATATTCGCAAGGGTGCAAAAAGCAGTGGTTAATTCTAACGGGGTGACGGTAGAAGTGCCCAGAGGGAGGGATAGAACTGGCTCCAGGGGGCTTTCAATCCCTGCCAGATGGGCTACCTGGACAGCATTCTCCGGTCCTACAATGTCGTTGAGTTTAATGGCCATCACATTGACGGAATATTTTAAGCCATCTATTAAAGTTAGAGGACCGCGGAACTTCCCGTCATAATTTTCTGGGCTGTAGGTGGTGCTGGCATCCACCCAGAAAGTGGTGGGCTCATCTACAAGAATCATATCAGGTGGTAAGCCCTGGAGCAATGCAGTGAGGTAAATAAAAGGTTTGAAGGCAGACCCTGGCTGTCGCTTTGCCTGGGTTACTCGGTTGAACTGGCTCTCCTGGAAGTTCTTACCACCTACCATAGCGAGGATATAGCCGGTCCGGGCGTCCAGAGCCACGAGGGCGGCCTGGGTGGCATTTCGCTTCTGTTTATCCGCTTCCTTCAGGCCTTCCTGAATGCTCTCATTCGCCCACTCCTGCAATTGAGGGTCAATGGTGGTGAAGATTTTCAACCCTCCCCGATAAACAGCCTCTCCACCATAGCGTTCCTTCATATCTTCGAGGAGGGAGGCAACAAAATAAGGTGCGGAGGTTCCTCCAAAGAGGGCGGAGCGTTTCGGTGCCAGATGCAGCGGTCTTTTCCTGGCGATTTCGCTCTCCTGTTGCGAAATGAAGTTCAGTTTTTCCATTCGGTCTAAAATATAGTTCCTTCTCCTCTTTGCCTTATCCGGGTTTTTATACGGGTCGTAGATGGCGGGGGCTCTGGGCAGACCCACCAGGAGCGCCACCTCATCCAGAGTAAGGTTTTTTACATCTTTTCGGAAATAAGTTTTCGCCGCCGCCTCAATTCCATACGCCTGATTCCCGTAGTAGATCTGGTTCAAATACAGTTCCAGAATCTTTTCCTTGGAATATTTTCCTTCCACCAGTAGAGCGAACAGCATTTCTCGGATTTTCCGGTCCAGAGTCTTTTTTCGGGTGAGGAACACATTGCGGACGAGTTGCTGGGTGATGGTGGAGCCGCCCTGGGTGAACCGTCCACTTTTGAGATTTGCCAGGAGGGCACGAAAAACACTGAGGACATCCACCCCTCTGTGAAGGAAAAAGCGGGCGTCCTCCGCCGCAATCGTTGCCAGTTTCACGGCATCTGGAATTTCCTCATAACTCAACGGTTCCCGGTTCTCCAGATACACACTCGCCAGGATGCTTCCGTCCTTTGCATAAATAGGCGACGAATGCTCCATAGGTGGAAAAATAATTTCTTCCACAGGAGGCAGGGTTTTCATATAATAAAAGAAAACTGCACCGCCCAATCCTCCTACAACCAGCAGGAGGAGCGCCATTATTCTGGCGAAAATCCAGAGGGGGCGGAAAACAGAAGAGAGTTTACCCGCCCTGCTTCGCTTTCGTCGTCTCATTCACATCAATTTTACCATAGCAACGGTTCAGGTATTAGACTCTGCTCCGGGGGTCGCAGGCTGGAACTATGGTTGGGTTTCCTGGTTTACTCTCTATCCCGCATTGCGTGGCGGGCGTACTCTGCCGGGAGCCGGAATCGAACCGGCACTCCCTTTCGGGAAAGGGATTTTAAGTCCCTCGCGTCTACCTGTTCCGCCATCCCGGCAGAAGAAAGAAAAAACCTTCCTTCCTCCGTTTGCTTCTTCACTGTTTACAGTTCGCCGCCTTTGGCTTCAATATTTTTTCGCAGTGCGGCCAGGCGTTCCTGACTTTCTTTTTGGTATCGTCGGTAGAGTTCGTGGAAAGAGAGGTCTCTTCTTGCGGGTGGTTGTGCAGGCTCTTTCTGACCCAGGGAGGAGAGGGCTTTGAGAGAAAGAGTGAGTCGCTTTCCCCCCTCACCTATCACTACCAGCATCGCCTTCAGCGTATCATTCTTGCGAAACAGGTCTCTCGGGTTTCCCTGGAAGGAGTCGCTGATTTCTTCCACAGGGATATAGCCATAGCGGGAGTTACCGATGCGAACAAAGATTCCATGCTCTGTAGTTTCCTGCACTTTCACCATCAAAACCTGTCCTACTTTCAACGCCACATCCTCTTGCCTCGTATAACAATTATATCATAAGGACTATGCATGGATGAAGAAGAGGTCAAAGGATGGAGCAACGGATGGTATCCGGGGATGAGCCGACCTGATATAATTAAAGATGGTGCCGGAGAGGTGGCCGAGTGGTCAAAGGCACTCGCCTGCTAAGCGAGTGGGCGCTTAATAGGTGTCCCGCGGGTTCGAATCCCGCCCTCTCCGCCAGAGCGCCCGTAGCTCAATGGATAGAGCGTGGGACTACGGATCCCACGGTTGCGGGTTCGAATCCTGCCGGGCGCGCTGCCCTGCGCTCGTAGCTCAAGGGATAGAGCGGGGTCCTCCTAAGGCTCAGGCTGCAGGTTCAACTCCTGCCGAGCGCACAAACAGAATGAACGTGAAATAAGGTAGAAGGGCTGGAAGAATAAATGGATGAAGAGAAGGGTGTGGGTGCAGTGGTTCCGAACCATCGGGATGAGTTTTATATGCGGGTGGCGCTGGAGGAAGCTCAGGAGGCAAGGAAGGGAGGGGAAATTCCCATTGGGGCTGTGCTGGTTCTGGATGGCACAATCCTGGCACGGGATCATAATCGGAAGGAGGAGCTGAGAGATGCCAGCGCTCATGCCGAGATTCTGGTGATTCGGTCAGCGGGGCAGAAGGTGGGCTCCTGGCGTCTGGAGAGCGCCCGGCTGTATGTGACCGCTGAGCCCTGCCTGATGTGCTGGGGAGCCATCCTGGAGGCACGGATTCCTTATGTGGCTTACGGTGGTGCTTCCTCCCAGGTGGGACGGATGGTGGATACGCAACTGCTGTATCAAAACGGCCTTGCACGACGGGTGCAGATTGTGTCCGGAATCCTGAAGCAGGAAGCGGCCTCTCTCCTCCGCTCCTTCTTCCAGGAAGCCCGATGAACCTCCAACAGCAGAATGCGAGGCGAGGAATGGCCTGCTCAGGAGCGAATTCCACCTGTAGCGGGGCCGATTCCTTTCCCTCCTTCCTTCAGAATCCCGGGAGAGGTGGCCGAGGCTGGTTGAAGGCGCCCGACTCGAAATCGGGTGCACCGCTGAAGGGCGTGTGCCGAGGGTTCAAATCCCTCCCTCTCCGCCAGTTCATGCCATGGAGAATAGCCAGTGAAAACCCTCCCGAAAGAAAAGGTGAGAAGGTGAGGTGAAAAAATTGCACTCCTGGAGATGGACACTGATTGCACTTCTGTTCTTCCTGAGTTGTAATCCCCCTCTGCCCCATGACCGAGCCTGGGTGTATTTAATCAATAATAACCCGGATGAAGTGCTGGTGGTGGACCCCACATCCGGAAAGGTGCGAGATAGATTTCTTGCCGGCGATTTATTGAGCAATATTGCAGTTCTCCCCGATGGGAAGACGGCTTTCATTACTTCTCTTATCTCCGCTCGCATTGCAGTAGTAGATTTAGACCGGGCGAGGGTAATGAAAAACCTGTCAGTTCCAGGTTTTCCCTCCAGGGTTGTTCCACATCCACACAAGCCCAGGATTTATCTAATCGTCGGGCGAGAAAAGGACATCACCACTAATGAAATCAGCATTATGGATGTGAATACAAGGGAAATTGTGAAACGGGTTGGCGTAAAATATCTGTTGACAGAACTTTATCTTACACCCGACGGCAGATGGCTGTATGCCTTCAGTGCCATGGGCACCACGATGTTTTGCATGGACACGGAGAAGGAAGAATTGGTCCCCGAGCGGCAGATAGAGCTGGCAAATTCCCCCAGCGCCGCTACCATCTCACCCGATTCCAGGTATTTTCTTTTCACCTTTAACCTCACCGATGTATTGGAAATCATAGATGCGGACACCAAAAAACGGGTTGCCGCTTTAACGGTGGGGGACAACCCGAGTTTTGTGGCAACAAGCCGGGATGGAAAATATGCCTATGTCAGCGACCTGCGAACCCGGGATGTATATATCGTGGATTTATCCAGTTACACACTGGTGGGGAAAATTCGGTTTGATTTAACCCCTGCTCTCATCCGGGCTGGGACGAAATATCTCTATGTAACGGGCGGGAGCCAGGAGGGCTGGCTGTTTATCGCCGACCCGGTATCCCGTCAGCAAATCCGAAAAGTTCCCCTCCAATCTGTGCCTGTGGACATGATACTCCGATTCCCGGAAAAGGGATGATTCCCTCATTTTTTACGCTCCTTCCATTGTGTTTTGAATTCACGAAAAAATGCCCATTTTTTAGGGCAGGTTAGCGGGTGGGGAGGCTTCCCTTTTTGTGCAGTGGTTAGAAAAATTTTGGGGGCAGATTTGACTTTTACAGAAGTTGTGATTAAAATTGCAGAATTGATAAATATAAGGGGGTGGTTAGGAATGAAGAAATTTCTTTGTATTGTGGGAGCGGGGGCATTTTTCCTGAGCGTCCTGACCCCGGGTATCGCCTCCGCAGGGGAGATTTTGGGTCCCTTCGGAAATGGCTACTGGAATACGCCGGTGGCATGGAATGCTTCTTCCGGCGTCCATGTTTCCGGCTTCTCCTGGTTCGGCTCTGATGCAATGGATGGATGGGGCGGCATCTTTGACTACTCCTCCGGCGCCTTTGAGTTAGCAGGTTTTGGCCAATCCTTCACGGATACGGATGTGAATTCTTTTGGAGGCACTCTCCGCTATACCGCCTTTACTTTCCCCGCCGGTATGAAGGTGACGCTACTGGGACAAGCGTCTTCTCTTTCCGATACAAATGTGGATGTCACAGGCTGGCAGGCGGGGGCCGTAGTGGGTCAGCAATTGCCTGCTGGCGTTTCTTACTCCATTTATGCCGGCTTCGTCCAAACGAAAGTGGATTCGGATAAGGAGAACGACACCGCAGCAGGGGTTAACTTTTCTGTGGGAATCTCTCCCCAGACCTCCTTTTTCGCAGAAGCCCACCGACTCTTTGATGCGGAGGAAACCGATTGGTCTGCTGGCATCATTTACAGTTTACCGGCGGGATTGAAAGTGGCGGGAGGTGTCACCGGGTTTTCTAACGGGGACTCCGACACCGCTGGCTTCGTTTCTTTAGTTTACTCCTTTGGGGTTGGGGGCGGGTAAAGGGTTCGCCTGGAACTCCGGGGAAACCATTCGGCACACCTGTAGAGGTAAAGCGGGTCAGGGAGAATTGACGGGAGTGGCCCAATAAGATTTATTTCCGGCGTAATCCCGGGCTTCAACTTTCCATTCGCCACCGGATAAGGTAGAGGGAACCTCCAGCCAGGCCCAGCCCCGGTCTTCATCATATTCACTCTCTATTTTCTGACCGTTCCACCATACTTTTACGCTATCGGGGTTCACCCCGGACCCCGCATCCCGGATGGGAAGCACCCATCGTTGACGGGTGGGGGAGAGAGAAATCCACTGGGGGGAGGAAATCACCGGCGGGAGTTCATCCCGCAGGAGTGCGAGGGGCTGGAAAAAATCTATCCTTGCCTTCACCTCCTTTCCATCCACCGTGGAAAGGAGGTAGCGCCAACGCATTCGGAAGGGGTCCCAGGAATAAATCCCCGCCTGCCGGTTCACCCTCTCATCCCTTATTACAAGGGTGGCAGGTTTCAATAACGGCTCCCCCTCAGGTTCAAGCCGGAAGGGGGGCAAGAGGAAGGGCAAGTTCTTCTCCTCTGGATATTCCGCCGGGGAAGAGGGAACCAGAAAAACCAGCAGGTCACGCAGGAATCCCCCTTTCGGCACCTGCAGGGTAATGGCATTCCAGATGCCGGTGAAATCCTTCTTCGGGGAAGCAGGAAAGGCAGTGAGATTTTGCTGGTGGATGACGGTGCGCCCCGAGGAGGAGCGATAGGTGGCCGTAACGGTGTAAAGCCCATCCCCCTGAAAGGGAAAGAGCACGGTGAGCCCCCCGGCAGGAAAAAGCGAAAAAACCTTCTTCCGGTGAAACCCTTGATGATATAAATCCAGTTCCACGAATTCAGTATCCCTTCCCGCATTGGTGAAAACCCGCAGGCTCTCCGGGGTGGTGGAGAAACGGGGAAGGAGAAGGCCTGAAGTGGGTGTCCCCACAGGTAAAGAAGAGGGGGCTTCTTCCTCCGCAAAATTGCCGAAAGCACCCTCAGGGGTGGAATCTTGCCTGTAGTGGAGTGGAATCTCGGTGGTCGTAAGATTGGAGGAAGCATCCTCCACAGTGATTTTCAAAAGATAATCGTCAGGCTTTGGGAGTTGGAGGAATCTGTCCTCGCAGGGCAGTCCAGTTTCTCTCAAGGCGTAGAGACGATAGGTGAAGAAGGTGGGTCCAATGTGGCTTCGGAGGGGCTGGAAAACCTCATACACAGAGGTGTCGGGGGATGAGGTTGTGTTCCTGATATTCCAGTGGAAGCAGAAAACGGGGTTGCCTCTGGAGGAGTGCACCTCTGCATAGATGGAGGTGAGCCCCAGTCGGCTCAGCCCATTTCCGGGGTCATACCCTGTGAGTTCCAGTTGCACCGGCCCCTGAAGAGTCAGGAAGGGCACCGAGAGTGGAGTGTTATCTCTGGGAGCCAGGGGGAGGGTGAAAGGAGCCTGGGAACCATTCACCTTTGAGGGAGAGGAGAGAGGGATGAAGGTAAGGAACTCCAGGATAGGAGGCTGAGAATCCTGGAAGGGGAAGCCGATGGTCAGGGGGTCCAGGGGGGTTCCCCAGCCTCGCCGAATCTCAAAGTGCAGGTGGGGGAGCCCCGCCCCAGTTTCCCCCGAATAGCCTATGACCTCACCCTCCTGGACGGGTATTTCATCTGCCTCCGGAAGGGTTATGTCAAAATAGCGTGGTGGATTTGCCTTCTGGAGGAGGCTCAGGATTTTTGGGCTGAAGGAATCCAGATGGGCATACAGAGTGAAGTACCCGCCGGGGTGGCGAAGAAAGAGGGCTTTTCCGTATCCCCGCCGGGCGCTCTGGAGGCGCACCACCCACCCATCCCGAAAAGCCACCACGGGGAAGCCCGTTTGCCCCCCTGTACCAATATCTATGCCCCGGTGGAGATGGCCAGGGCGAAACTCCCCGAAAGAAGCGGTCAGAACCCCTGGAAAATCGGGTAGAGGCCAGGAGCCTGTAAAACCCGAAGTAAAGAGGAGGGGAAGAAGAAACAGGAGGAGACTACTTCGTCTCATTCGCCTTCAGGAGTAGACGCATATTTTCGCGAATCAGGTCTATCAGTCTGGCTTCGGGGCTGATTTCCTCTGGAAACAGGTAAAGTTTCAGTGGATGGGCGCCGGTTTCCCGGGCTAACTTCTGCACCGCCTTTTCATCATCGTAGGCGGCGTAAACCAGTATGACAGGAAAATCTGCCGCCTGAATCTCACGGCGTGCTTTGTCCACCGCTATCTCGGAGACGGCTTCCGATGGGGAATTTACCACTGAACCCGAATATTTAAAGTTCATTCGCATCACAAAGTAGGTAAAAACAGGGGAAAACAGATAGACCTCTTTCTGAGATTTCCAGGTTGGTTTCAAAAGAATGGATTCCGTCAGTTCGTTGAGTTCGGTCTTTAAGCGGTCCGCCTCCCGGAATACGGATTCGGCTTCGGATTCCCCCAGAAGTTTCGCTACGGGTATAGCGAAATTATCAATAAAATCCTGGGCGTTCATCGGGTCTACCCACACATAGGGGGGGCCAAAATTTCCTTTGACATCCGACACAGTCATCACCTGCGCCGAGGGCCGAACCTGTCGGAAGAGAGAAAACATCCCACTATCCACCGGAGAGCCTATGGCGAAGATGATGGTTGCACTTTTCAGCCGTTTTTGCAGGGTTTCCCGCGACACCAGTGCAGAGAATGGATTTTCACCCGGAGCGTAAAGGCTTTCCACCTCCACGAACTGCCCTGCAATTTCTTTCACGAGGGAGGCCATAAAGGGAAGGGTGGTCACCACCCGGGGCTTTCCGTGCTGTTGACAGGTAGAAACCAGCAGGAGGAGTAACCCCCAAAAACTTGCCCTTTTACAGAGCAGAGCAGGTTTGCTCATATTGAAAATCCATGTATACTATCTCAAAAAGGAGGGGGGCTTGTCAAATCTTTTTAGGGTAGTATAATATACTTGGACGATGGGAGGTGTAACAATGAAAAAGTATGTGGGAATAATAGTGGTGGGGGCATTTCTTTACGCCTGTGGCGGGGGTTCTTCATCACCGCCGGGTTCCGTCAGCAATCCGGGTCAGGGAAACGGGCAGGGGCAAGCGGCTTTCGTAACGACCCTTCAGGCTTCCACCGGTCAGGTGAATTCTGGTGAGATACTTTTGCTAAAAGCCATCACTTCCGCATCGGCTCCCAATTTTGCCTGGAGTGCCACGGGCGGAACTATTCTCACCCAGCAGGACGGGTTAGTGGAAGGTAAGCCCACCAGTATTGCCTGGTGGCGAGCGCCCATCGGCCAGGGCATCGGTTCAGTCGTCACAGTGACCGTGACCTCGCCAGAAGGTATTGTGCCCGCTCAGTTGACCATCACGACCAATCCTCCGGGAACCCTCTTGAGCACCTGGCCAACCTTTCACAATGATTCTGAAAATAAGGGGTTATCTAATCCACAGACCCCGGTGCCTAATGCCCTTCAATTGCTGTGGAAGCAGCCTTTATTGGCGGGTTCTCGTTCCTCACCTGTGGCGATTTCAGATGGCATTGTTTATGTAGGGGATGGGAATGGCGGGTTCTTTGCCTTTCAGGGAGATACCGGTAATCTTCTGTGGAGCGCCACTCTGGATGGGGAGGTTCCCACCTCGCCGGTTATGGCGGATGGAAAGGTTTTCGTTGGCACCGTAGCCGGAACTCTTTATTCCTTTGACGCTTCCACCGGGGCCCAGCACTGGTCCTTCCAGGCTGGCGCTCCTCTGTTATCCACTCCGGCTTACGCTCAGGGGGTGATTTTGGTTGCTGCACAAACGGGGATCATCTATGCTTTACGAGCGGAGAAAGAAATCCCTACTCGTGCGGATCGCATCTGGTGGCAGCGGCCTCTGCCGGGTGAGCATATTGTGGCTCCTCTGGCTATCAGTCTGCCGGAACCGGCTTTTGAGGACATCCGAAAAGCCGCCGTTTTCGTTTCCACCCTGGAAGGCAATCTTTACAGTTTTCGTCTCTCTGATGGCGCTATCCTCTGGAAGAAAGAACTTCAATCACCTCTCACTACGAAGCCTGTGGTATTTAACTGGGGCTCCCAGCGCCTCGTGGGGGTTTCAGGGGAGAATGGATATTTGTACCTCTTTGACACAGATACTTCCACTCCTTTCCAGGGCAGGTTTCCTTTCGTCCGGCTAACCTCTCCTGCCACCTCTGCCCTGGTTCATTCCGGTAATTCCCTCGTTTTTACTACTCGCGACAACCATCTCATCGGAATTGACTTGAACACCGGAGATGTAATTTTGAATATTGACCTCCTGACCACCCCTGCACTGCGCCTGCTTGGGAAGAATCTCCGATGCACTGCCACTCCTGCTGTAAAATCTACCGGAGCCATATTACCGAATATATTCTACACCTGTTTTGAAATAATACCCGGAGGAACCCTTCCAGACTTTAATGAATTTTTCACTATGCGGGGTGCCCTGTTGCAAGTGGGGTTGAATTCACTCCAGCAGCCAGATGTTCTGGCAGAATTTGATACCGGCTATTTCCAGGTTCCCTTCATTCCTTCAATCACTCCGGATTCTGTGGTGACATCGCCCGCTATCCATGGCGGGAAAATTTATTTCGCAGGTCTGGATGGAGCCCTTTACGCTTTAGGCGTAGCCGCCAGTCCTCCTCCTACTCCCCTTTCCTGGGGTATGAAGAGATATAACACTTTGAATCAGGGATGGACAGGTCCGGGTAGTGGCCCGGGTCGCGGCCTACTTTCTCTCGTCTGGTCCTTTCCTATAGGTTCCCGGGTCACTGCTTCTCCCATCGTGGTTAATAACACCCTTTATATTGGCGCCTATGATGCCTCCCTTTACGCATTGCGCGCCCATGATGGGAATTTCCTGTGGAAGTTCACCACCGCTGAAAAAATCCTGTCTACCCCGGTCTTCCTCGGGAGTACTCTCCTTTTCTCCTCTAAAGATGCGCAGATTTACGCACTAAATTTGGTGGACAATCGCGCAATGGGGAGCCCTGTTACCCTTTTTGATGGGTCTTTTACCGTCATCCTCCAACAGGTGGATGAGAACGGGATTCCCACAGGTCCACCCCTAACCGAGCAGAGAAGCTCTGCGTTTACACCCTCGGATGACACGAAAACTATTCTCCTTTCCAGTTCTGGTTTTGTGGTAGGGAACCTTCTGTTTTACTTCCGCATGGTTGGCGATGTAACCGAGAGGATACTGGTTTTTCCAGACGGCACCAGAGATGAGAGTTTTGACTTTGCGGATGCCGGACCACAATTTAGCGTTTTTCCTATTCCATTCATTACTTACAATGAACCCTTTATTGACCTGGATTCCACCCTTCCTACTTCTTCCGTCGTGTACGACGCTGTGAATAGCCGTATTTATTTTGGTGGTCGCAGTAATTACAACCCTATTCAGGATAGCACCGAGCTCATACCTCAAATTTTCGCTTATGAATCCACAACAACGGCCCCCACGCCCCCTGCGACGAAGCGAATCTGGGCGGCGCCGGTGTCCAACAGTGAGGGGTTCTTCCGTGGACCTCCCGCCTATTCCCCGCGGTACAATCTGGTTTTTGGAGCCACCGATGATGGCTACTTAGCGGTGGTGAACGCTACCACCGGTTCAATGCCTATCCCTCCACAGCAGATTTCCGGGGGTGTGCTGGGAGATGTGGCAGTGTATGAAAATCCGGATGGTAGCGGGGGGATCCTCTTCTTCGGTACCGAGAGCGGGGCATTACAGGCCTATAATTTTAACTCCGATGGCTCTAATCTTACTCCGCGATGGAGCTTCCTGACGACGGATCCCATCTGGAGTTCACCAGCGGTGGACCCGGAGAATCTGGTCGTTTACCTGGGAGGAAATGACAGCAATTTTTATGCTCTGGACCTCCTGACCGGGAATGAACTCTGGCGATTCCGGGGCACGGCTCGCTTTATTTCCTCCCCCATTATCGCCGGAGGAAAAGTATTCATCGTGGATGAAGCGGGCACGGTTTACGCCTTTACCCGCTGAAGATTATTCAAGCGTGCATGAATTCTCCTACTTTCGGGTGTAGAAGAGCGATTTCTTTTTGGGTTGTCCTGGGTTTGACGGTCGTGAGCGTGGGTGCGGCGGCTCCTCGCACCCGCACACTGGAAGTAGGTGCCCCTTTTCCGCCTTTTAATGCGGTGGATTACACCTGGCAATACTACTCCCTGAAAAATGATTTCCTGGGTTCTCCTTTCTTGATTTATGTGTTTGACCCCTTATCTTCCCAGCGTATCTCGCTGATAGAACGGCAGGTTCGGTACCTGAATCAGGTCGCACAAGAGAACACAAAAATACTGGGGGTAGCCTGGGGAACCACCTGGGGGGCTGTGCGGGATTTTGCCCGGCGAAATCAACTGGCATTCCCGGTTGTTTTCGGTGAAACCGATATCTCTTTGAAAAATGTCATAGCGGATGTATCCCATTCCCTGCCCGTTCTCCTCGTCCTGGACTCCTCCGCCACTTTTCTCATTTCTACCTCGGATGTCTATCTATCTGTTCAGCTTCTCCGGGAAATCCGGGAGAATCAATGGGAAGCGTCCGCTCTATCCCGGCTTTATGATGCCCATCAGGCCCTTTTCATAGATTCTCAATTCCAGAAGGCTTTAGAACTTGTTCGGGTGCTCAGGAAGACCCGGCCTCGTTCTACAACGGTGCAATATCTTTATGCTGTGGCCCTCCAGCGCACGGGAAACACGCTGGAGGCCCTCAGAAATATCCTTTCCATCTATGACCCTGAGAATGAACTTCTTCAGGACTACATCTCCAGTAAACTTCTCTTCACTTTTGATTCAGAAAATCTACCCGAAATAGACAAACTCAAAAATCACTTGCTCATCCTGAAGGAACGGCCGCCCTCCTTCCAGGATGACCCCTGGCTCCTGGAGCAGATGGCCATGCTGGCCCTTTATTCTTTACAGTTAGCCGACGCCAAGCAGTGGATTGAGCAGGCTTACCGTCAGAAGGTTTCCACTCCTGGTGTTCGTGCTCGTCGGGCTATCATTTACCTCGTCAGCGGTGATGAGAAAACGGGTATTCAGGAAATAGAGGCTATTGAATCTAAATACCCGGATGACCCTCGTTCTGTTCGCGCCCTCGTAGCACGCACATTCCGGGACCTCTATCTGGTTTATCGTATAATGGAGCGAGAGAAGAGAAGTTCCCCTTCCGGTTTTCTGTATGAAGTGGTCAGATACGGTTTCATAACCCGTAACCGCCGCTTAATCAATCCAGTCATTGAAGAACTGATGAGCCGTAAAGATGAATATGCCCAGCGGCTCAAAAAAGAATTGAAGAGATAAAAATTTTTCACTGCGGTCAGCAAAGCATTCTTTTTCTGAGCCAAAAAAATTTTAGAAGTTAGACGGAATTTTCTCCGGGTTCCTCTATTGAAGAAAGAATCTTCTCATGCAGTGTTTTTAGGCGTTGGAGAAGTTCCGCAACAAGAGAATGCGGATGAGCCCGGTTCTTCAAGAGAGTTCGGAGTTCAAAAGATTCTCCCTCTGGTTTCACTTTCCATCTTTCCTCAATAGCCCGGGGGAGCCAATCTTTCCGGGAGGTAATGAAGACCACTTCACCAGTGGAAGGGTTCACTCGTATCATCTGAATGTCCAGGGCCTCTGCCAGGACCTTGATTAGCGCCACATCCAGAAGGGCTCTTACCGGCAGAGGGATTTCTCCCCGGGTGGCTAAAAGCTGGAGTTCCAATCGTTTTAACTCTTCTGGATTTTCCGCCTGCATCATCCACTCATAGTAATGGAGGCGTTCCCGGACATCGGGGATGAAATCTTCTGGAATATAGGATGCCACGGGAATAGAGAGGAGAGGCGGGGATTTTTCCTTGACGGGTTTTTTCATCAGACAGGAGAGAGAGCCAGCCAGGATTCGTGTGTAGAGGAAGAAACCCACCTGAGCGGCATAACCATGCTGGCGTTTCCCCAGGAGGGTTCCTGCACCTCGCACTTCCAGGTCACGGAGAGCCACTTTCAGCCCACTTCCGAGGTCGGTCCAGGTTCCGACAGTGGTGAGCCGTTCCCGGGCTTTAATTCCCGGAGGGCGGGTGGGGGAATAGAAGAAAAGGGCGTAGGCTTGCTTATCGCCTCTGCCTACTCTGCCCCGGAGTTGATGTAAATCAGCCAGCCCGAACCGTTCCGATTCTTCCACAATCAAAGTATCTGCACCCGGCATATCAATACCATTTTCAATGATAGTGGTGCACACGAGGATCTGGGTATTTTTTCGGAGGAAATCCAGGAGAACTTTTTCCAGGCGTTTGGCGGGCATCTTTCCGTGCCCCATTCCCACCCGAGCGTCGGGGAACATTTCCTGAATTTCAGCGGTGCGGTGCTGGATTTTCTCCACCCGGTTATACAGGTAAAACACCTGCCCTCCTCGGTCCAGTTCCCGATGCACAGCCTTCTTCACTCTCTCTTCCGAGTAAGGGCTTACTGTGGTGATGACAGGCATCCGCCCCAGCGGTGGCGTTCGCAAATAACTGATGCCTTTCATCTGAATTAAAGAAAGGTAAAGAGTGCGGGGGATGGGGGTAGCCGTTAAACTCAGGATGTCTACCTTTTGATGCAGAAATTTGTAGCGTTCTTTTTGCTCTACCCCGAACCTCTGTTCCTCATCAATAATCAGCAGGCCCAGATTTTTAAATCGCACATCTGGCTGAAGTAATCGGTGGGTGCCAATCACGATGTCTGTTTTTCCTTCCTGTACCCGGTGCAAGATATGACGAATTTCCTCAGGAGTCTTAAACCGACTCAGGAGGGCAATCTCCAGGGGAAAATCCTTTAATCGGCGTTCAAAAGTGAGAAAATGTTGATACGCCAGGATGGTGGTGGGAGCCAGCACGGCAACCTGCTTACCATTGAGCACAGCATGAAAGGCGGCTCGGATGGCGACCTCCGTCTTGCCGAATCCTACATCCCCGCACAGGAGGCGGTCCATCACTCGCACCCCTTCCAAATCCCTGCGGATTTCCAGCAGTGCGGCAATCTGGTCTGGAGTCTCTGGATATTCAAAACTCTGTTCCAACTGCTCCTCCCACTCCGGGACGGGGTGATAAGGGAGACGTTCCACCGTCATCCTGTGTAAATACAGGTCATACAATTCCCGGGCATAGCGGGCCGTGGCGCGCTTTACCGTGGCTTTTTGCTGTGCCCATCGGCGGCTTCCCAGACGAGCCAGGATGGGTTCCTCGCCACTGACCCCGATATATGGATGCACCTGCCCAATCTGCTCCACTGGAACGAACAATTTGTCTCCGTCCTGATACTCCAGGCAGAGATAATCCTTCTCTTCGGCTCCCATTTTTTTTCGCACCAGGCCCCGGTAAAGGCCGATGCCATGAGATTCGTGAACCACAGGACTTCCTTCCTTCAATTGCGTAAGAAGTGTCAAACCTTCCAGGGCTGGGAGGGAATATCCCCTGTGCTTTTGTATTTCCCTGCCAGAGAGGACAAGAAGAGAGGAGAGGGAGCAATAAAATCCGGAAGAGATTTCCCCGGGGTAATGCTGAATCCCTGCTTCCATCCATTCTTTTGGGGGTGAGAGTGGAGAGGAGGTGTAGACGATACACTGGATGGATTTCTGAGTGAGTTTACGGGTGAACTCGTGAAAAATGCCTTCTTGCGATAGAGAGAGGGTTATTTCCCGGACCCCCAGAGCCAGGTCGGAATCTTCCTCCAGGAATGTGGAGAAGGAAAGGCTTCCACGGTTAGTAAAGAAAACCCGGAGGTGCTCAGGGTTCATCCAGGTTTTTCCCTGTCCCATCTCCTCGCGAATTCGTTGATATTGTTGAAGGGTCCACTCTTCTTCAAAAATTCCCACCCGGATAGAGGGATTCAGCCAGTCTGGGATCCAGCATGGGGCTTCCACGCTTCCCTGTCGTAAATCAGGCAAGAAAATCTCTTTCAGTCGCCTTTTGCCCCTTGTCTCCTCCAGAATTTCTTCCACCTCATTTCCGATGAAGGAGAGGCGATAGCGCTCTCCAGTGAGTAAGTGAAGGAGCAGGGTGTCGCCCATCACTTTGAATTCGCCTCTGTCTAAAGGCTCTTCGCCCGGGCCATATTGCATCTGCTGGAGAGAAAGCAAGAAATCTTCCCAGGATGGGATGGAATCCCCCACATGGATGTCAGTGCCATAAAGAGGGGGCTGTGGGATTCCAAGCCCGGTTCCAGTAGCCACCACGATCCCGGGCGAGGCTTTCTTTAGAGCCACCAGCGCCCGCATCCTGCCCTCCACCATCCGCAGGTGCCCCCGACGCTCCAGAAGCATCCCCCGGGCTACACCCGGGTGCATCGTCTCCAAATCTGCATAAAAGATTTGTGCTTCCAGGCTTCCCGGGAGTATGAAAAGAAGACTAACATTCTGTTCTTTCACCCATTGACCGAGAGATAGGGCGAGGAAAGGAAGGGTCACCTGCCCTGCGCGAATCCTCTTTTTTTGCCCGAGCAACTCCCTGAGCCTCTGTAACTCCACCAGTTCCGCAGTCTTTACCGTCGGTAAAGAATTCTGATTGGCCATTTCCATTCTTAATTTTATCGCTACGTTTTTCTTTTCCGCGAGAATGAAGCCATTGGCAAGTAGCATCCAACCGGAAGGGAGGCAGAAATGACTTCTGCACTGTTCACAGATTTTCCACTCTTTTTCTATTCTTTTTCAACCCTCTATCATTTAGGCTTTCTGATAGAAACAGGCAGAAGATAGAAAAATGAAAGCATTTACCGCTTGCAGAGGGGAGTAAAAATGCAACCGAGGGGCGGCAATTCGCCGGATTTTCACCCGGGTTGACGAAGGAAAGAGGATATGGTAAAGTATAGTTGGATAGGGAGGTGCAAGAAGTGAAAAAAATACCATTTTGGGCAATGGGGGTATGCTGGCTCCTGTGGCAATCTTGCAGTGGAGGAGTGGCCCCCGGGCGGGTTGGTGGAGAGACGGGGAATCTAACGCCGGCGGCTGCCATCAACGCCACGCCGATAAAGGGTCCTGCCCCTTTGCAGGTGACCTTCTTCAGTGATGGCTCCGCCGACCCGGATGGCTCCATCGTCCTGTATGAATGGGACTTCAACTACACCGGTTTCCCGTCGCAATTTCATACGATGAAAACAGGTCCCATCACCTCTTACACCTACACGGTGCCGGGAAACTACAATGCGGCTCTCCGGGTCACGGATAACCAGGGGGGCACCGGAATAGATTGGCTGACCATCACTGTCAGCGCCAGCACCAATGTGCTTCCATCGGCAGATGCGAAGGCTGGGACGGTTTCCCCACTCGGTCCTTTCTCAGATGGACCCCTTGGTGCCACGCTTAATCAGGCGGTGTATTTTCGTGGAGAGGGGATTGACCCGGATGGGGGAACAGTTACCTTCTTCTGGAGATTTGATGACCCAGCCCAGTCGCCCAACGATTTTTCCAATTTCCAGAACCCTATCTATGCCTATCAATCCACGGGGACGCATAAAGTGGTTCTCAGGGTAACGGATGATGAAGGGACTACGGCGACGGATGAAATTTTTATCACCGTCACTCCCCCGGGTGCGAACCAACCGCCTCAAGTGGAGGCTCAGGTTTCTTTAGATGGTTCCGTCTGGACTGATGAGGCGGTCACAGCGCCGGTGGGCTCTCTGATTTTCTTTCAGGCATTGCCTGTGTTACCCGGGGGAGTTTTTGACCCGGAGGACGGAAACAATGTCCGCTTTCGGTGGGTTTTTGGAGATGGGGATGAATCCTCTGCCCAGAATCCCATGCATTCTTACACCACCGCAGGAGCCTACACCGTAACCCTTGCCGTGACAGATACCTCCAATAGTGCAGGATACGATACTCTCAGTGTAAACATCTATGACATTTCAACGCCAATAGCGGATGCAAAAGGCTCTACCGATGGCATTCGTTATGAGGATGGTAGCATATCCGCACCCATCTTTGGTCCGGCTCCTCTCACCGTGTTTTTCCGGGGAATCGGAACAGACCCCAGAGGGCTTCCTTTAACCTACACCTGGTCCTTCGGAGATGGAAGCACATCTACCCTTCAGAATCCTACTCACACTTACCCATTAGCCGGGGCGTATAATGCCACCCTGATTGTGACGAATACGGACGGACGCAGTAGTGCACCGGATCGGGTGCGGATTCTGGCTGACAGCCCGCCCATAGCCATCATCCGCGTAGACAAGGCTTCCGGCGATGAACCCCTGACCGTTAACTTTGATGGGACTGGAAGTTATGACCCCGATGGGTCTATCGCCCTTTATGAGTGGGATTTTGACTTACAGGGTGGACAATTTACGGTGGATGCCACTGGGCCCCGGGTATCTAATACTTATAGCATCACCACGGGTGGGAAAAGCACCTTTATCGCGGCTCTCCGGGTGACGGAAACTACTCCTCCCGGTGCTGTCCAGGGTCTGGTATCTGACATCGCCACGATTATCATCAGTGTCATGGGCAATCAGCCTCCGACCGCCGTGATCAATATGACCACCACTACGCCAGGTGCGTATGTAACCACAGAGCCGGATACTGGCCTTCTGATGGTCGTGTGCCCCAGAGGGGTTACGAACTGCACAGTGAGATTTGACGGGAGCAATAGTTCTGACCCGGAAGATGGCAGAAATCTGCAGTTTAACTGGGACTTTGATGATGGCACCCCCCCCAGCAACCAAAACATCACCACTCATATTTACCCCGGCACTCCACTCAGGCGTTACGAGGTGACTCTAACGGTCACCGATTTTGGAAGTCCACCAAAATCTGATACGGCTAACGCTGTGGTGAATGTGGGCAATATCACCCTGGTTCCTCCGGTCTTCACCAGTGTAACTCCCGATGATGTATTCATCGACCTGAATGCGGGCAACACTGTCACCGTGGCTTTTGTAGCGGATGTTTCAGACCCGGATGGGGGTCCCATTACTTCTCTCCAGTGGAACTTTGGAGATGGGCAATCCCAGACACAGGACACCAGTACTGCCTCGCCGCCCTACACTATTTCTCACGAGTATGATTACTCCCCCAATATGGACGAGAATAACCCGAACTACCTGGCTTCCAATTATACGGTAACGGTCACCGCCACTGATGATGATAGCCGGAATAACACTTCAACCTTTACTTACAACCTGGTCATTTCTCCCATTGTGCCGATACTTACCTCTGCCCCTGTCAAAGCAGTCGTGAACGGCGCCTACGATTTCACCATTTTTGAAGAGACGGGCTCCACCTGGCATCTCCTGGATTCCTCTCGCGATGGGAAGGTGATTGTTCTGGAATTCTGTCGCTTAACTCGGACCGGTGATATTGAGAACGAGTTCCCCCCTCAGGTCTGTCAAAATGATGATTCCATTATGACACGCATCTGGGACAATCGGGACGGCATTTATGGGTCCCTGGCTCAAGACCTCGCCATGGCTTATGTAGCGCTGGAGGTGGATTTAACCCCTGGACAGGTTCAAAACTGGCATCAGAACAACTCTCAATTTATCCACTACACCCTTTTGAAGGATAGAGACTTACAGCCGACTAATGATATTGCAGATGCCTGGGATACTTACACGGAGCCTCCTGTGGGTGGCAATCTGGATGGCTCTCCCGCCAAGAGCTATTCCGACTGTGATACTTCCAGTTTTTCCGCACCTCCGGATTACTGCCCTCTGAATGTGATTCTGGACCGCAACCACTATGTCCGGTGGTATTACAGGCAGTATGCCAGTATTCAACCTCAGGGGCTCCTTCCAAGTTTTGATATTCCAGGCTTTGGCACTTTGACCTACGAGCAAGTCATTCTCCACTTCTTAAAGCGATATGTGCCGTAGCCAGTGGAAAGGCTGTAAAAAAACCGGATTGGAGGAGGAAATTTTTCGTAGACGATGTCGGTGCGGGGTGCGCTTCAAGAAGTTCAAATCGTGAAGTTGTATGAAACCGTGGAGGAAGAAGAAGCCCGGCAGGTAGAGGAATATCTTTTTCTCCATCGCCTCCACCCCATTCTCCAATACAGCCACGAGGCTTTGTTTCAGGTGTCTCCCCGTGTTATCCTGTATATTCCGGCAGATGAACTGGATAAAGCGGAGTTCTTCCTGCATCGTTTCTTGACCCGTAAACATTTCACCACCTGAATCCCGATTTTTCGTGGCGTACTTTCGCTGTTCTACTAAACAAAGAAAATAAACTGGACCCCATTAGCGATACTGTGAAACGGATTTCACATCCAGTTTATCCCCATTTATCGTCAAACCTATCGTTTTCATTTCAGGACCGTTTCGGAATAGAAGCGAGGGGTGCTGATTTTATACCTGAACGGTGAGGGACTCCAGGGCAACCTCTGCTGCGCGCTTTCCGCTCAACAGCATGGCGCCGAATGTAGGACCCATTCTCGGTAGCCCGAAGGTTTCCGCCACGCTCATCCCCGTCGCAATCAAGCCCGGATAAACCTCTCCGGTGTGCTCCACCACCAGGTCTTCGCTGGCTTCCACCCACATTCCACCCAGGCCCTTAGTCTTTAGCAGTCCGTGCTGTTCCGCTTTTCGGATGACGGAGGCTTCATGACCCGTGGCGTCAATAATCATTCTGGATTCCAGTGCAATGGGGTCCACGCAGGTAATTTCACGGGGCAAGCCGCGGACGGGGGTCCAGTTCACGACGACGCCGGCGATGCGGCCATTGCGAACCACGATGTCCTCCGCCATCGTGAGTTGAATAAACTTCACTCCCGCCTCGCAGGCGGAGGCAATGAGTTTGGAGCAAGCATGGGGACCGTCTGCCACCAGGAGCCCTTTCTTATACTCTTGAAATGGGACGCCAATCTCGGTAAGAATTTCATCCGCCGGGGCGCGGAAGGTGACCTTATTCATAAAGTAGCCACCGATCCAGAACCCCCCGCCCAGATAGTTATTCCGCTCTAAAATCAGAGTGTTCAGCCCGGCTTTGGCCAGTTCACGACCCGCCATCAATCCCGATGGACCCGCACCCACCACTATCACATCCGAATCAATGGCTTGATTCAGAATTTTCGTAAATCCCTCCAGGATTGCCCGGGTCACATCTCGCTCCCCGATTTTTGCAAATTTGTCCATCTCCAATATCCCTCCTTATGGATTTTCTTGCTGAAATTTCACTCCATCCGATGTGGTGATGATGCCCTGATAGAGGAAAGAAACCTGGCGGATTGTAGATTGCTGGTCAAACTCGTTCAGTGCGGCGCAGGCATCGGCTGGCATCACCACCTGGAACCATCGCAGGGCGGAACTTCCCGCGGTGTGAAGAACGCAAATATTGGAAACTGTCCCGCAGAACACCAGATACTGAATGTTTTTCAATCGTAGAAGATGCTCCAGAGGAGTGCCATAGAAAGCGTCATATCGCAATTTTTTGACCGTGGGTTCATCCGGGCCTGGCTGGAGTTCCCGGATGATTTCCGCCCCCCAGGTTCCTGCTACAGCGTGAACGGGCCAGATTTTAAACTCCGGGTCGTCCTTCGCATGCCAGTCCTGGGTGAATACCACGGTAGCACCACCTCTTCTCGCTTTCTTTAGCAGTCTGACGATGGCGGGAATGGCAGATTTCGTGGAGGGAACATAAAGGCTCCCCTCCGGGTGGGCAAAATCGTTCTGCATATCCACCACAATCAAGGCGGTTTCTTTCGCAGGGAGTTTCACCTCTTTCACACTTTTATATTCTGGAACGGTCAGGAGTTTTGGCTTGCTCATAATTCCTCCATCCTGTGGGCTTGTGCGAGGAGGTGCTGTTTTTCTTCCGCGTCAGTCATTTTCCGAATATCCTGCGTCATTTTCATGGGGCAGAATTTGGGACCGCACATAGAGCAGAAGGGGGCGGTTTTGAAGTACTCATCCGCCAGCGTTTCGTCGTGATAAACCCGGGCTCGTTCCGGGTCAAGAGCCAGTCGGAACTGCTCCTCCCAGTCAAATTGAAACCTGGCTTTTGATAGCAGGTCATCGCGGAATCGTGCTCCTTTTCTGCCCCGGGCGATGTCTGCTGCATGGGCTGCAATCTTGAATGCGATGATACCCTGCCGAACATCCTCCACATTGGGTAACCCCAGGTGTTCTTTGGGGGTGATGTAGCAGAGAAGTGCAGCCCCCGCAGCCCCCGCCACAGTGGCCCCTATGGCACCCGTAATATGGTCATATCCGGGCGCAATGTCCGTCACCAGAGGACCCAGAACATAAAACGGCGCCTCGTGGCACCACTCCATCTGTTTCTTTACATTCATCTCAATAAGATGGAAGGGGATATGCCCGGGTCCTTCAATCATCACCTGAACATCTTTCTCCCAGGCGCGAAGGGTCAATTCGCCCAGGGTCTTGAGTTCAGCGAATTGGGCAGAATCGTTGGCATCTGCGAGACAGCCGGGGCGAAGCCCATCGCCGGCGCTGATGGTCACATCGTGCCGTCGGCAGATGTCCAGAATCCGGTCAAAGTTCTCATACAACGGGTTCTGGCGATTGTGAATCATCATCCAGTGAGCGAGGATACCTCCACCCCGACTCACGATACCGGTGAGCCGATGGGCAGTCAAAGGAATATATTCTTTCAGCACACCGATATGAAGAGTCATATAATCTACACCTTGCTGAGCCTGAAACTGTATGATGTCCAGAATTAACTCCGGGGTAATTTTCTCCACACTCCCCGCTTCATAGAGGACCTGATAGATAGGAACGGTTCCCACGGGTAGAGGACTTTTTTTTACTACCATCTCCCGAATCTCATTGATATTCTTCCCATCGGAAAGGTCCATCACGGTGTCAGAGCCATAATGAATCGCTATGTGAAGTTTTTCCAGCTCTTCCTCCAGGGAAGAAGTGGTGGGGGATGCACCGAAGTTGGTGTTGATTTTGCACCGGAAATTCATTCCGATGACCGTGGGTTCCAGGCGGGTGTGGTGGATATTGGCAGGGATGACCGCCCGCCCTCGCGCCACCTCGCTCCGGACAAGTTCTGGCTCCACTCCCTCCCGCTCGGCGCAGGACTTCATCGCCTGCGTGATGATGCCTTTCCGAGCATAGTGCATCTGCGTTACACATCGCTCCTTCCCATTTATCAAACCCATATCTGCTTTCCCCTCCTGAGGTAATATCCCTTCATCTCATTTCTTTTCTTTTTGGGGCATTCCGGGGAAGTGTGAGGAGAAACTCTGGCACCTTCCCTCCGCCGGTATTATCCGGATCAGGTTCCAGGGGTCATCCCACTCCAAACTGCGCAGGACTTCTCAGCACTCAGGCTCCCCCGGTGCCCACCTTAAATATAACACAAAAATTGCCGCCCTGCAAAGGGGAGTTCTCACCCGGCGATTTTACGGGAACTTCCCTGAAAGTTTGGTGCAGGGAACAATGCTGCGTCCCGCAGGAAAAGCATCTAATAGAAAGAAGTATTTGCCCCTGAACGGTTTTAAGCAATTGATGGGAGTAATCCTTTTAACCCGCTGGCAGTGGCATCTCCTTGCCGGGCGATAACGCTAACACCCGTCGGGTAAGTTCTGATTCCGGCATGGCTTCCTTGCCTGGCTGAATCCACCGGAGATAATGCATGCGTGCAAACATCAGAATCATACCCTTACCCACTATTTCTCTCTTCAGGTCGTTCAAAGGGCAGCGCACCTGCAAAAATTCCCACTCACCCAGTTGAGGGTATCATTTGTTCTGGCATCAGGAGGCGGAACATCTCGGGAAGCCTCACCCATCCGGGTCCAGATTCCGGGAATATAGAGGTTTTTCGCAAAGGGTCTACAAAAAGCGCCCGGATATCTGCTCCTCCCTTTCGGAAACTTCTCTTTCACCAGCGTATCTGTCTGAATGAGTGCATCCCGGTTCCGAGAATACACGACACAATAAACACCCGCCTGATTATCTGGAATACCGCATGCGGATGTTTCAGGGTGCCTTTCACATAAACCCGGATTATATGCACGGGTATGGGTGGGCGCCCCTGAAAGAGGCACTGACACGCATCCGGAGTGAAGCAGAAAATCTCCGCCGCTCCCCTCCATAATTCTTTCCATTTCTCCAGATGACCTCCACTTTTATTTCTACACGGATTTGTAACTTTCAGTATTGACATTATTGGATATGACTTCACAACCTGTGTTACAATATAGAGCAGTGCGGAGGTGGAAGATATGATGGGGGTCTGGATACTTCTGGGCGTGGCGGTGCTGGTGGTTCTCTGGTGGATTACCACTTATAACCGGCTGATACGGCTTCGGCTGATGACGGGGAATGCCTGGAGCGATATAGATGTGCAGTTAAAGCGTCGCCACGACCTGATACCCAATGTGGTGGAGACGGTGAAAGGCTACGCCGCTCATGAGCGCACCACTTTTGAGAGGGTGGTGGAAGCCAGGACGGCGGCTATGGGCGCTTCCACTCCCGCTCAGCGGGCGGAGGCGGAGAATATCCTTACCGGGGCTTTGAAGTCCCTTTTCGCCCTCGCTGAAAATTACCCCGCTCTCAGGGCCAGCGAAAATTTTATGAACCTTCAGGGTCAGTTGTCGCAGATTGAGGAGGCGATACAAAACGCCAGACGGTATTACAACGCGGTCGTCCGGGATTATAACAGTCTCACTCAATACTTCCCATCCAGCATCGTGGCAAATACGGGCGGGTTCCGACCGGCGGAGTATTTCCAGCTCCCCTCGGAAGCCGAGCGAGAAGCCCCGAAAGTGCAGTTTTGATGCGAAACCTCTTCTGTTCACATAAGCCAGAAGAGGGGAAAGGGTGAGATGAGGAGGATGAAGGGATTTAGCCGGTGGTTATTCTTTCTTTTTCTTGTTTTCCTGATTTATCCATTTTCTGCCTTCGGGGAAAGTATTCGGGAGTTCTCACTGGAACTGGCACTGGACGCCAGCGGGCGGTGGCTGGTCACCGAGCACATCACCTGGGACTTTGAGGATGAGTGGAGGCACGGCATCATTCGCCACATTCCCGTTTCATACCAGCGAAACGGATTCCGGTATCGTATCCGTCTGAAAGTGGTGAAAGTAACGGATGAAGACGGGCGACCCTATCGGTATAAGGTATATACCTCTGGGGGAAAAGTGCACATCAAGATTGGCGACCCGGAGAAAACCATCACCGGCGCACACCGGTACAACATTCAATATACGGTTCAGCGGGCGGTAGGCTTCTTCCCCACCTACGATGAAATCTACTGGAATGTGACCGGCGTGGAAAATGAAGTCCCTATCCATCAGGCAGAAAGCAGGTTTTATACTCTCTTCCCGGTGCAAAGAAATCTGGCAGATTCTGTTTGCTACACTGGGGCTTACGGAAGCGAACTCCAGAACTGCCGGAGGGAGATATTCTATGGTGAGCGGGGGCTCATTCTTACCGTCTCCACCGGCTACCTCTCCCCGAGAGAGGGGCTCACGGTGGCGTTAAAACTCCCGAAGGGGCTGATTCAGAAGCCCTCTTCGGCACAGGCTTTAACTTACTTTCTGGCCGACAACTGGTATCTCCTTCTTCCCATTTTTGTACTCATCGGGATGCTGTATTTCTGGGGGCAATATGGGAAGGAGTTGCCCCTTCCACCGATAGCGGTTCAGTACGAGCCGCCCGCCGGGTTTACCCCGGGGGAGATAGGCGTCGTTGTGGACGAAAGGGCCGATATTATAGACATTACTTCCTCACTCATTGACCTCGCTGTAAAAGGATATATCAAAATTCGGGAGGTGGAATCCACCCGGTTCCTCTTCTTTACTTCCAGGGATTATGAATTCATCCTGTTAAAATCGGTGGAGCAGGATGAACAATTGAAAGACCATGAACGGTATATTTTACGAGGAATTTTCGGGGTGGCAGGAAAGCCTGGGACCTCTGTTTTCCTTTCCTCTCTTCGGAACCAATTTTATGTCCACCTGCCGAAAATCCGGGATGCGCTGTATTCCGAAGTGGTGGAGGCGGGGATATTTGAGGGCAACCCACAGGCTGTGCGGGTAACGTGGCTGGTAGGGGGGATTGTTTTCTTCTCTCTTATCGGCTTTCTTGCCTTTTATTTCTGGCAAAACCCGGTGGTTATCATCCCCAGTGGTGTCTCTGCGCTCATCGTAGTGGGTTTCTCGTACCTCATGCCGCGAAAGCCTTTTCGCGGAGTAGAAGTATTGGCTCTCATACTGGGGTTCAAAGAGTTTCTCGTCCGGGTGGAAAAGGACCATTTAGAGCGGATGCACCGGGAAGACCCTCTGCTATTTGATAAATATCTGCCCTATGCCATGGTGCTGGGTGTAGCGGATGAATGGGCAGAGCACTTTCGGGATTTATACCGCGACCCTCCCTCCTGGTATGAGTCCCCTGATTATGCAGGAGGGTTTTACCCGGTGGCATTTGTTCACGATTTAGGGCGAGGGCTGAACACAATGGGCGCCACGCTGAGCAGTGTGCCCTCGCGGGTCGGGGCGGGCGGCGGAGGGAGTGCCTTCGGCGGTGGCGGGTTCTCCGGGGGCGGTTTCGGCGGCGGCGGCACTTCCTCCTGGTGAGGAGCGGTTCGTAAACCCCTACACGGGGGAGATGGCACGGCACAGTTCCACGGCTTTGTGCCGCGCCCAGTGGTCGGTGGTGAATATGGAATCTATATCAAAAGTTCTGGGGGTTTCACCTTTTTCAAACTCTATCAGGGTTTGCTCTATCACCCGGGGAATATCGGTGAAAGAGATTTGCTCCTGCAAGAAGAGACTGACCGCAACCTCATTGGCGGCGTTCATAACTGCAGGATACAACCCGCCTTTTTCCGCTGCCTTTCTGGCAATCTGATAGCAGGGAAAGCGCTGGGGGTCTATTTCAAAGAATGTTAAAGTGCCCACCTCGGTTAAATTTAACGAAGGTAAAGGGGAAGGGATACGCTCGGGATAACTTAAAGCGTAAAGGATGGCTCCCCGCATGTCGGGGACGCTCATCTGTGCCAGAACGGATTTATCCACAAATTCCACCATAGAGTGGACGATGCTTTGCGGGTGAATCACTGCATCAATCTGAGAGTAGGGAATCTGGAATAAGTGGTGGGCTTCAATAATTTCCTGGCCTTTATTCATCAGGGTGGCGGAGTTGACGGTGACCAGAGGACCCATCTTCCAGTTGGGGTGAGAAAGAGCGTCCGTGGGTTTTACATACTTCAGTTGAGTCAAGGAGAGGGAGAGGAAGGGACCTCCGGAGGCAGTGAGGAGCAGACGATTCACATAGGGGGTTTCTCTTCCCTGGAGGACCTGGAAGATGGCGGAGTGTTCGCTATCCACCGGGAGAATCTGGGCGCCGGAAGAGCGGGCGGTTTTCATCATCAGTTCCCCCATGGACACCAGGCTTTCTTTATTCGCCAGGGCAACGGTTTTCCCAGCCTTCACGGCGGCGAAAGTGGGCTTCAACGCCGAAGTCCCTGCAATGCCCGAGAGCACTACATCTACCTCCGGAGCAGTGGATAGGGCTTCCACTCCTTCATCGCTCCATAGCACTTCCACCTCTGGCGTTAACAGATTTTTCAATTCCAGAGCAGCACTTCGGCTGTACACCGCTACCTTTTTGGGCTGGTAGCGAGCCACCTGCTCCAGCAGGTCCTCTACATTTTTCCCGTAAGCCACCAGCCCATAGAGGCGATATCTCTCCCGAATGGCGGTTTCATCAAATAAAGCCAGCGCCTGCCGGCCGATGGACCCGGTGGAGCCTAAAATCAATAAATTTTTCATCACCGCCTTTATTTTATCATACTTCTTTCATTGTGGGCAACCCGGCTGGAATGTGGGGTGTGGAGGGCAGGGTGCGGAATGCGTACTTCAGGCTTTGTATATGGTTATAGAATTAGGATAGGGGTGAAAAGGAAATGAAGGTTTTCGTGACAGGCGGGACGGGGTTCATCGGGAGGGAAGTGGTGAGAAGTCTACTGGAGGGGCTACATTCTGTAACGGTAGCCACGAGGAGTGTAGAGAGGGCAAAGGGGCGTTGCCCTTCACAGGTGGCTCTCTTTCTCTGGGATGCCCGGACTCCGGAGCCGTTGGTTCCTATGATGGAATCCCACGATGCAGTGGTTCACCTGGCGGGCGAAAGCATCGGAGCCCGGTGGACGCCCGGGCTGATGGAGCGCGCCCGAACCTCCCGGGTGGACAGCACGAGAGCCATTACTCAAGCCATTCAGGCGGCGAAAGTGCGTCCTTCAGTTTTTCTCCAGGCTTCCGCCACCGGCTACTATGGAATTCGGGGAGATGAAGAGGTGGATGAATCTTCTGCGCCCGGGAAGGATTTCCTGGCGAGGCTCTGTCAGGAGTGGGAAGGCGCCAGCGTCAGGTTATCAGAACTCGGGGTCCGGCGGATTGTGGCACGGATTGGCATCGTGCTTTCTGCGAAAGGGGGAGGGCTGAAAAAGATGCTGTTGCCTTTCAAACTCGGGCTGGGCGGACCTCTCGGTTCCGGTGAGCAGTGGTGGTCCTGGATTACTCTGAAAGATGTCGCAGAGGCTATCCTCTACCTGTTGAAAAACGATAGAGCGGAAGGGATATTCAATGTTACCGCCCCGGAACCGGTGCGAAATATAGAGTTCACTAAAACGCTGGCGAGGATGTTGCACCGCCCTGCTTTCTTCCCTGTTCCCCACTTCGCTTTACGCCTTATTTTCGGAGAGATGGCGGATGTTCTGCTACTGAACGGGCAGAGGGCAATTCCAAAACGCCTGCAATCCCTGAATTATTTCTTCCAGCATCCGAGGCTGGAAGCGGGGCTCTCGCATGCTCTCTCCGACAGATAACGGGCGCAGGTTTGTAGCAGCCCCGCTGAAATACGGCCATGATTTCGCCGCTGGTTCAGAATGACGGGCGGGAGGATAACGGTTCAAAAATTTGATGTATAATGAGGTAGGCAGGGGATAGAGTATGTGCGGGATAGCGGGAGTTTTTTCAGTGAAGGAGCGGGCACCGGAAGCCGCCATTCTCTGCCTTTTTGCTCAGCAGCATCGGGGGCAAGAATCGTGTGGAATTGTCTATTCCGGGGGTGATACCCTGCGAATTCAGAAAAATATGGGGCTCGTCCGCGAGGCTTTTCGTGAGGGTGAGGAAAAAAAACTCCACGGCCGGGTGTGCATCGGGCATGTTCGCTATCCCACGCAGGGGAATGTAGATGTGAAGAATGCCCAGCCCCACCTGATTGACCTGAATGGTCATACTCCTTTCGCCATTGCCACCAACGGTGACATCGTGAATTACTACACCACCCGTCATCTTCTGGAATCGGCTGGAATTTCCTTTTACAGCGAGAATGATGGAGAGTTATTAGGGAAGTTCATCGGTTATCAGATGGTTAACCGGGGGTTAAGCCTGCTGGAAGCGGTGCGCAGGATGATGGAGGAAGTGAAAGGGGCGTATTCCGGGGTTCTTGCCACGCCCGCACAATTATGGGTATTTCGTGACCCATTGGGCGTTCGCCCCCTCGTCTATGGATATATGAAAGAAACTGGATGTCACATTTTTGCCTCGGAGTCCGTGGCGCTGGATATTCTGGGTGCGGATTATCGCAAAACCGTTCAGCCTGGTGAAATCATAATCGTGGACGAAACAGGGATTCATTCCGAGCGAGGGGTGAAATTTCTCCCTCCTCATCACGCTCATTGCGTATTTGAACTCATCTACTTCTCTCGTCCGGACAGCCTGATTTTTGATACGCCGAAGCCGGAGAAGGGGCTGTTTGGAAAGCCCCCTTCAGACGGCTCCCATCCCTGTTACATTCATGGATTCCGAAAACGACTGGGGAAGAAACTGGCAGAAAAAGATAGGGTAAAAGCGGATGTGGTGATTGGCATTCCTGACTCTGGCACTTTCATTGCGATGGGCTATTCAGAGCAATCGGGTATTCCGTTTTCCATCGGGCTGGTGCGAAGCCACTATGTGGGGCGGACTTTCATCCGACCGGAACAGCGATACAGGGACCAGGATGTGCGGGAGAAATTTAACCCCGTCCCGGGATTCTTTGAAGGCAAAAAAATCATCGTCGTGGATGATTCTATCGTGCGGGGCACCACGATGAAGCAAATCATTGCCATGATTCGGGAAGCAGGAGCGAAGGAGGTTCATCTCCGCATCGGCTCTCCGCCCATGCGGTATTCTTGCTTCTACGGTATTGATACACCCAATCGGGAGCACCTCATCGCCAATATCGCAGGCATGCAGAAGAACGCACGCCTGGAAAAGATTCAACAGGAGGTGGGGAAGTTCCTCGGTGTGGACTCATTACTGTATCTATCTCTGGAGGAGTTAAGAGAAATTGCCCGCCCCCTGGACCAGTTCTGCTATGCCTGCTTCAGTGGGCAGTATCCCATGGGGGTGAAGGATAAACCCCCAACAAAACTTCAGGTGGCAAGCCGAAAGTAGGATGATGAATGCCCTTGTAGCGTGCGATACAGCACGCCTATAACGGTATTGATTTTCATCCTGTAGTATAATTAGGAGACGGTGGTAGTGGAAGGATTGCCCTCGTCGTCTAACGGTCAGGACACCACTCTTTCAAGGTGGCAACGGGGGTTCGACTCCCCCCGAGGGCGCTACGAGGTGAAAGGAAAAACAGGAAAGGGGGAAGAAGAAATGGCAAGGGAGTTCAGGAGACAAATTTTTGTTTGCACGAAAGAAACTTTTGATGGATGCTGTGCCCAGAAGGGTGCTCTGGAGGTGTTCAAAGCCCTACGGGAAGCAGTCCGGCAGGCGGGCATCGCAGATGTGCTGGTCTCCGGGTGCGGATGCACGGGGCAGCATTCCACCGGACCCACCGTGATTGTTCACCCGGACGGCATCTGGTATCAGCAGGTGAAGCCTGAGGATGTGGATGAAATCGTTCGGGAACATCTTCAGGGCGGAAAGCCTGTAGAACGGCTGGTCAATCCCCAAATGAAAGTCATCCGGGAGTAGCCCTTTGAAGATGGATACATAGAGGAAGATGAAGCGAATATATCGGAGCCGTAAGGAACGCATTCTGGGTGGCGTGTGCGGTGGAATGGGGGAGTATTTAAATGTGGACCCGGTAATTCTCCGTCTTCTGTTTGTTCTTCTGGTTTTCGCCGGTGGGGCCGGGGTTATCCTGTATATCGTCGCCTGGATGATTATCCCCGAGGGGTCCGCAGGGACGGAGAAAGCACCATCCTTTTCAACCGGTGAGAAATCCACTGACGCCGTGGTGGAAGGTTTTGTCCGGGAAGTAGAGGAGGCGGCGGAACAGGTAGAGAAACGCCTGGAGCAGGCGGTAGAACGCCTGGAGAAAAAAGGCGCCTCTACCACCCCTCAGCGTGTCATTGGTATCTTTTTGATTCTCACCGGTATTTTCCTGTTTTTGACGAAGTTTGTGGACCTTTCCTGGATATGGGTGTTCTTCTGGCCCCTCCTGCTGGTCGTCCTCGGATTATTGCTTCTCCTGAGTGCCTGGCGGGCGGAAAGCCGCCGCACCCTAAAGAAATTATGAACTTTGGGCGCCTCAACATCGGCCTCTTGCTGGTTTCCGCAGGTATCCTCATTTTTTTCATCCAGCAAGGGCGTCTCACCTGGGGAGTATTTCTGGATATGGCTCGTTTCTGGCCTGTTTTCCTCATCGCTTTAGGGGTAGAATTCCTGTTCAGGAAAACCCGCCTGTGGCTTCTGACCCTTCTCTCTCCCCTTTTGCTGATGGGCGTTTTCTGGGGTGTGGTCTACAGCCATATGCATGGAGAAGAGGGGCTCCCTCTTCCTTATGCTTTTTTTCGCCAGCAGGGGGAAGAAACCTCCTGGTCCTTTCCCCTGCCTTCAAAAATCGCTCCCTGGTCTCTTACACTCATTTTTGAGGCGGGAAAATTGAACCTGCAAAGCCCTTCTCCCGAAGAGAACCTGGTCTCTGCAAACTTCTCCTTCACAGGTGCAGAGCCGAAAATCTCCACCTCCGAATCAGAAGAAGGCGTGGAGATTGTGTTCTCCTCCCCTTCTGTCGGAAGAGGCTATCAAAAGAAATGGGGAGTCAAAGTGTCAGAGAAAGCCCCTCTGAATCTATCGGTGGAAGTCAATGCTGCACGAGTTCAACTCCACCTTCAGAGGGTTCCATTGAAATCCCTGTCGCTGGATGCCAATGTCAGCACGGTGAACATCTGGCTGGGCGACAAAACCCGGGGAGAAGCAGATGTGAATATGAAGGCGAATGTAACTTCTCTCATCGTGGTTGTGCCTGAGGAGTGCGGGTTTTCCCTTTCTCCTGAAACCACTTTATCCGCCACAAATATTGAGCGATTGAAACTGAAAAAGAAGGAAGGACGGCAGGTCTCCTCTAATTACGACACCGCCGTTTGCCGATACCAGATGAGCATTCAGGCAGATGTTTCACGCTTTCGTCTTCTCACCGAGTAAGCCAGCGTGCGCTGAATGCGAGCGGGGAAGCATCCTGCCCCTGAAGAGAATTCGGAAATGTGGTATGATGAAAGTGCGATGGCAGGAATCGTGTCATTATGGGAAGCCATGCGTCCTCGTCAGTGGGCGAAGAATCTTCTGCTGTTTGCTCCCTTGATTTTCGCCAATCGCTTCACGGAACTTCCCCTTCTCTACACCACATTTCTGGCTTTCCTTCTGTTTAATCTCCTCTCCAGTGCAGGATATTTATATAATGATGCTATGGATGTGGAGGCGGACCGGAAGCATCCGGTGAAAAGAGATAGACCCTTAGCCAGGGGTGCACTCCCTCTGGATGTGATTCTCACATTTTCTTTCCTCTTCGCCCTCGCGGGTCTCCTCCTCTCTTTCCTCCTTGACCGTGAGTTTGGATACGCATCCGCCGGGTATTTTGCCTTTTCTTTACTGTATTCCCGGCTGATGAAGAATATCGCAATTGTGGAGATGCTCATAGTGTCGCTGGAATACCTGCTTCGGGTAGCTGCGGGAGCCTTTGCCATTGAGGTGGTTGTTTCTCCCTGGCTGTTATTATGCACCTTTCTTCTGGCTCTGGTTCTGGTGGTGGGGAAGCGGAGAGCGGAGTTAAATCTGATGTCTGCCCGCCCCGTCCTTTCCTTTTACTCCAACCCTCTGCTGGACCAGTTTCTTGCCATTGCCGTGGCTTCAGCCCTGGTGGCGTATTCATTTTATACATTTCAGTCACCCCATACCCGCTGGCTGATGCTCACCATCCCGTCGGTGGTATATGGGCTGTTTCGGTATCTCTACCTGATTTATCGGGAGGACAAGGGTGGAGCCCCTGATGAAGAACTCCTTTCTGATAAGCCCTCTGTGGTTAATTTGCTCCTCTGGCTCTTCCTGGTGGTTCTGGCATTTCGCCTGGGGAGGTGAAGAATGGGAAAAGGAATCTGGAAAAGATGGCTGGAGGGTTTGAGCGGAGTGTATCTCTTTCGGAAATCGCAGAAGCCTCCATATAGCGTCAGCACTATCACCACGGATGCAGGGGCTCGGGAGAAAATGTTCGTGGTGGTGCTGACGGATGCACAGTCGCATTCCACACCCCTGTTGCTGACTCACGATGAGAATCGGGCTCGTGCCCTGTCAGCCCGGATTCAAGCCGACATAGACGCATTGCCCGTTGGCGAGTTTGAGAAGCGATGGCTTTCCCCTCATCTACCTCCTTCCCTTCTATCAGAGACAACACCCGGGGAAGAGCCTCCGAGAAGAACGGGAAAAACTACCGAATGAGCCCATGAGCCTGAGCCGTGCTCGTGAGACCGTCTTTCAGGTCCTGTGTGCCTTAGACCTGTCGCCAAGCTCCCCGAAGAAAGCCCTTTCTCTTTTCAATGGTTATGCCGCTCTTTCAGAGGATGAAAAAAAATATGCTGAAAGCCTGTTAACGAAAGTCTTCCGTTTCCGTCAAAAACTGGATGCCCTTTACAAGCCTCACCTGAAGCGATGGAAGGTAAGCCGTCTGGCTACGGTGGACAGAAATCTTTTACGCATTGCCTTACATGAAATCTTCTACGGGGATGTTCCTCCTCCTGTGGCAATTCATGAAGTTCTGGAACTGGCAAAGCGGTATGGAAACGAACAGTCCCCCTCCTTCATCCACGGGATTCTCGGCTCCATCTTGAAAAAGGCAAGCCGGAAATAATCTGGAATGAATCAATCCAAAATTCTCAACAAATTCCAGGGGCTTGAATGCGGATGTTATAATACAGTGTGGGATGAGGAAGTGGCTCATAAAAGGTGGGAGTATAGGAGTCGTTATCGGGCTTCTACTGAGCGCCGTGTTCGCTGCCTACCTCATCTTCATCCGGATAAATCAGCCGGAACGATATGCAGGCGTCAGGGGGGACGCCTGGCGAGACCTGGATGTGAAGAAGGGCTTGAGGGTCATTTATGAAGCCCTCCGGGAATACTACCGGGAAAATGGGCAGTACCCCATTTACATCTGGGGTGGAAGTTACCAGGCCTGGGAAGACGCCCTGACTACGGGAGCCTATAGCGAATTTGAGGACCCTCTGCTCAGCACGGGTGTCCTGACAAATTACCCGAAGAATCCTTACTTCCCGGAGGTTCGGGAAATCTGTGTTCAAACGGGTATGGACCCGCGTTTTGGGTGCCTTACTTCCCTGGGGAAATCCCGGACCGCGGGCGGGGAATATATGGGGAATATCCTCTCGGACAATCGCTTCCGTGCCCGAACTTCTCCACCGAAATCCGTAATAGAAAACCGCCCCGACTTATATTATGTTTACACAGGCGATACATCTTTTTGGACCGTTGACTGGCTCCCCGGCGAGTTCGGCTATCGTGCCCTGGACAGACAGCATTTTATCTTATTTGCTTATGGCAGTCGCCGGAACACTGGCCTGGACATTCTGAATCATGAAATGGGTGAAAAAGAAAGGCAGGGCGGGCTCTTGTCTCCCCCCAATGTTGCCTTCCTTTCCTCCCTTAAAGAAGGCGAGCCACTCCGATATGGAAATCCGGATGGGATTCCCGATGGGGTCATCCTCGTTTTTAACCAGGACGGACCCCTGATGGAATATTCCTATCCTCTGGAATAGGTTCCTTCGTTCACCCCCTGATGGGTAAAAAATATCTGATGGTTATCTTTCGGCTCTTATCTACCCATTCGTTTCGTGTGATGAGAAACTTATGGGTAAGAATTTGGAATGAAATCATCCAACTAACTCTTTACCAATCAGGGAGAAGGAAATGGTGGTGTTCAGAGCCTGAAGCCCGAAATGTCTTACGGAGGCCACTGGTGTTTCACATCTGGTTTATGTTATGATGAGAATAGACAATGAGGTTGGAGGAGAAACGAGAGAAACTGGGGGAGTTCCTGAAAGGATGGAAAAGGTTATGGGAGGCCGTGTTTCCCTACCTTTCACTTTCCTATCCTGACCGTCCATTACCGACTACGGAAGAAGAAGAGCGGTATCTTCGGCTAAAAGGGGAGATTCTCCAGGCTTTCCCGTGGATTGAGGCCCACTTCTGGGAGCCGGAACTGGTGGAATCTTTTCGGAAGGCGATGACAATAGCCAGTTCTCTGCGGGAACTGGTAGAAAACCCGGGCGGGAGAGAATTATTTCGCAAGCACTGGGGCATTGTGGACAATGGGTTGAACCTGACTTTTGGACGGCTGGAGCAGGAGGCGGAAGTCACCCGACACTTCCCCGTCCGTCTCCAGCGCTGGCTATATAAAGCCTTCCCTCCCCTGCTTCGCTTCATTCTGTTTCTGGTCATTTTTCTCCTCGCATTGTGGAAAGTTATGGAACTGGTGACTCCCTGGTTGTTGGAAAAAAATTTCCTTCTTTCGGGTTAGAGAGTGAGCCTTCCGTCTGCGTTTCATATCCATTCCATTTTTTCCGATGGGCGTGCAACACTGGACCGACTGGTAGAGGCGGCGAAACGCACGGGCACAAAAATCGTGGCGGTGGTGGACCACGACACGGTGGATAATCGTTCCTGGATGGGCTGGTATAAGGGATGTTTTATTCTATCGGGAGCCGAGATTACCCTGCGAAACGACCAGCATATCGTGGCTTTTGGGCTGGAGCGACTTCCCACGCCACGAGCAGAAAATGCTGCCACCGTGGCTCGCTTCCTGACAGACAAGCGAACCTTCAGTTATATCGCCCATCCGGAGGACCCACCCTGTCCACCTCTTTCGTTGAAGGGATACCCTTTCCAGGAGTGGAAGCAGATGAGCGTATTCAACGGGATAGAAATCTGGAGCCTCGCTTCCAGCGCGAAGGGGTTCACCACCAACTTGTTGAAAGGGTGGCAGTTATACTGCCGAACCGCCTCCCTCCTGCCCCTGCCCGGCGAAGAGGTTCTTCAAAAATGGGATTCTGCCTGCTTTCAAAAGCCTTTTTACGCCCTGTGCGGGCTGGACGAGCATTCCTTGCCCTTCAAAAAACTCTGGCTGAAGGGAGAGATTTTCGGACTGGAGAAAAGTTTTTGCCTGTTGCGGAATTATCTGGATGTGAAGGAAGAGGAATTGAATACCCCGGAGCGGGGAGAATCTGCCATCCTCCGATGCCTTCGGGAGGGGCGATTTTACATCGCTTTTGATGCCCTGGCTCCCGCTGGCGGTTTTTCCTTTGAGGTGAAAACGGAAGAAGGCACATTCCCTATGGGCGGAACAGCCCGTTTTCGGGAGGTAGCCCAGCTATGGTTCAGGCTCCCTGTGTCCGCTGGTGTGAAGATTCTCCATAACGGAGTGATGATGGCTTTTCACAGCGGAACCGAGTTCTTCGTAGAAGTGAAGGCACCCGGATGTTACCGCGCTGTGGTGTTCCATCACGGCCGCCCCTGGATATTCTCTAATCCCATCTGGCTGACTCCCTCCCAGCCATAAAACTTCTTCCCCTTGCAGATTGATTTGTGGTATAATGATAGTTGAGGGAGGTGATAGAAATATGAAACGAATTGCGGCGGTGGGGCTGATGAGCCTTCTCCTGCTTTTTACTCCGGCTCTCGCTGGAGCGCAGACCTACTCCTCTTTTCCACAAATCACCCTGATGCCCCTGTTCCCTTCCTACTACTATTTACCCAATTATTACCCGGGAAACTTCTACGGTGGACTGCCTGCTGGATATTCGGCTACTGGATATATGTCAGGAGTGGGATTCCTGCCCGCTCCTTCCTATTTTTATTACAACCCCTTGGGGGATATACTCAGCCAAGCGCCCATCGGGTATCTGGGGAGGGTTGGAGCCACGACCTATTTCCAGCCTGTTCCAACCTACGGAAGTGTTGGGTATACCAATCTGTGGTGGAGAACTTATGCCCCTCCCGTGTATGGCTCACTTTACTACGGCGGAAACTACATCGGGCCGCCAGCCTTTACACCTTCCGTGCCTTATTACAGCCCTTTCAGAGTCGGCATTGCACCCTGTGAGAATTGGACGCTTTACCTCATCTTTGGGCTTCCCCTCGGTTACTGCAGTGGAGCAGGAAGCACGCCACCCGCCATCGGCATTCCCGGCTTTCCCTTTTATATTTACCTGAAGACGCCCCCCTCTTCGCCATCCTTACAGGTAACACCTCCGCCCGTGACGCCGCCAGAGACGCCTCAGCCTTCACCTTCCACCCCTTCTCCAGGCTCAGGGTTAGAATGACACACGACCAGGTCATTTCGTGGTAGCCCCCTAAAATAACTGAGCTTTTGGGGTCTGACCCCAAATAGTGACAGTAGCCCTCTAAAATAACAGCTTTTGGGGTCTGACCCCAAATAGTGACATTATTTGAGTGAGGAGTCTCCCACTCCGAAAAATACTGATATTTATCATAGAATTTCTTTGTAAAATAGTGAAAATATAGGGTGGATAGGGATGAAGAGGGAAGGATGATGAAGGAGATTCGGATACACGGGCGTGGAGGGCAGGGGGTGGTAACCGCCGCAGAACTCCTCGTCATAGCCTATTTTGAGGAGGGGAAGCATGCCCTCGGTTTTCCTGCCTTCGGTGCGGAGCGGATGGGCGCTCCTGTGCAGGCTTTCGTCCGAATGGATGATAAGCCCATACGCCTCCGAAGCCAGGTGTATCACCCGGATGTGGTCATTGTTCAGGATGTTTCCCTGATACCCGCTGTGAATGTGCTGGACGGCGTGAGGGAAGATGGGATAGTGGTTTTGAACACGCGGAGGATAAAGGGATTGGATGCTTTTCCCTTGCCCGCTGGTATGGTGAACCTTTACGCTGTGCCAGCCACAGAGATGGCGCTGGAGATTCTGGGGCGAGCCACGCCGAATACGACTCTGCTTGCCGCCTACGCCGGGATTACGAGGGAAGTAAGCCTGCATTCGCTGGAGAAAGCTCTCGCTCAGCGATTTCACGGGAAGGCTCTGGAGTTGAATAAGCAGGCGGTGCAGAGGGCTTATGACCTCGTTCAGACCCTTTCTCCGGTGAGGCTGGAGGGAAAGGCAGAACAGGCGGTGGTGGAAGTGGTGAAGAAGAAAGTTGACTCGCCTATGCTGGGGCTGGCGGCTTATCCCGGCTCCAGCCTGGAGTATAAAACGGGGGGTTGGCGAACCTTCCGTCCTCATTTCCTTTCCCAGCACTGCAACGACTGTGGACTCTGCGTCATTTACTGTCCGGAAGGTGTGGTGACTCGCATAGGTGAGAAGCGATATGAAGCCGATTATGACTACTGCAAAGGATGTGGCATTTGTGCCGAGGTGTGCTCACCCGGGGATATCCAGATGGAGCAGGAGGAGGCATAATGAAGCGGGTGCTGGAAGGGTCTCTGGCGGTGGCGGAAGCGGTAAAACTATGCCGTCCTCAGGTGGTTTCCGCTTACCCCATCACTCCGCAGACGCATATTGTGGAGCATCTGGCGAAGTTTGTGGCGGATGGAGAACTCTCTGCGGAAGTGGTGAATGTAGAGAGTGAACATTCGGCCGCATCGGTGGTGTTGGGGGCAACGGCATCGGGCGCCCGCTCCTACACAGCCACCTCCTCCCAGGGGCTGATTCTCATGGCTGAGGTGCTGTTCAATATCTCCGGGCTTCGCCTCCCGGTGGTTATGGGCGTGGCGAATCGTGCCCTCTCGGCTCCCATCAGCATCTGGAACGACCAGCAGGACTCTATGAGCCTCCGGGATTCTGGCTGGTTTCAGGTGTATGCGGAGAACAATCAGTCTGCCCTGGACTGGCATATTGCAGGCTACCATCTGGCGGAACTCACTTCCCTCCCCATTATGATTTGCATGGATGGATATATACTCACCCACGCCTACGAACCCGTAGACATCCCGGAGCAGGAGCAGGTGGATGCCTTCCTTCCATCTTACACGCCGAAGATTCGCCTGGACCCGGATTCTCCCATCACTCTGGGCGTTTTAACAGAGCCCGACGCCTACATGGAAACACGCTTCACACTTCATCAGGCTTTGAAGACCGCTCTTGACCATGTGGAAGGGGTGGGAAAGAAATTTTCAAGGATTTTCGGTCGGGACAGCATCCAACTGGTGGAGGGATACCGTCTGGAAGATGCGGAGGTGGCTGTCGTAGCCACTGGTTCTGTTGTGGGCACAGTGAAGGAAGCGGTGGATGACCTGCGGAGCTCGGGCAGGCGCGTGGGAGCGCTGGGCCTTCGGGTTTTCCGCCCCTTCCCCCGGCACGCCGTCCGCTCCGTTCTGGCAAACATCCCCCATATTGCCGTGCTGGAGAAAGCCCTCTCTCCCGGGGGACCTGGCATTCTTTCCGCTGACATCAAAGATGCTCTCTACGGCGATACTCGCTGGCCCCATATCGCCAGATTCGTGGCAGGACTGGGTGGGAGAGACATCACTGTAGAGCAGGTGGAAGAGATGGTGCTGAAAACTCTAACAGGCAAGGTGGAAGAGCATTTTTTGGGGCTGAACACCTCCCTTCTGGAGCAAGGCGAAGGCTGAGGGATGAAGGATGAAAAGTGGAGATGAAATAAAGGGATATCCACTCGTGGCGGGGCATCGGGGTTGCCAGGGCTGCGGGCAAGCCTTAGCTGCCCGCATCGCCCTGAAAGCAGCGGGCAGAAAAGTTGTCCTCGTGAATGCCACCGGATGCCTGGAAGTCTTCACCACCGCTTATCCCTATTCCGCCTGGACCGTGCCGTGGATTCATTCTCTGTTTGAAAATACCGCCGCCGTGGCATCCGGTGTGGATGCCGCCTACCGCGCCATGGGCAAGGACAATGCCGTCATCATCGCTCAGGCTGGAGATGGTGGAACCGCAGACATCGGGATTCAAGCCATCTCCGGTATGTTTGAACGCAGGCATCCAATCCTCTTCATCTGCTACGACAATGAAGCCTATATGAACACGGGCATCCAGCGGAGCGGGCTCACCCCTCTGTATGCCTACACCAGCACCACCCCCACCGGAAAGGCCTCCCTGGGGAATGTGTCCACCAAGAAGGATATGATTCAAATTGCATTAGCCCACGGAGTTCCCTATGTAGCCTCCGCTACCATCGCATACTATCGGGACCTGGAGAAGAAGGTTCAAAAAGCCGTGCGGGTGATGGGCCCGAGGTATCTGCATCTTCATGCTCCCTGCCCTCTGGGCTGGGACTATGACCCGGCGCTGACAGTGAAGATTTCACGCCTCGCCGTTCAAACCGGCCTCTTCCCGCTGGTGGAGTATGAAAACGGTCAGCTGGTCTCTGTGCGGAAGATTTCCAAAAAACTCCCCGTGGAAGAGTATTTGAAACTTCAGGGGCGCTTTCACCACCTCTTTGATTCTGAAGAAGGGAAAAAAGCCATCGCCCGGATACAGGCCATTGCCGACGCCAACATCGCTCACTACCCCTTGATGTAATCCTTGCCCCCCCGCCCATCCCACGGTTTTACTTCCAGTGGAGCCCCAGTACTGATGGGCTGGACGATTTCCCCTCTCATTCTCTGGTTGTTTGCCGGCAAGTTTCAGGGGAAAATAACGCCTGATATAAAGCGAGGTCCGGACAGGCACAGACTGAATGTCCGCCGGTACAGGATAATACGGTCCTTTCTTTTTTGCACGCTTTAAGAGGGTTCTCCCTTCCTGCTTCTGCCCCGGGCGTGGAAGAGAGCGGTTCAGCGGGAGGGGAAAAAAAGAGAAGACGGCCAGGGGGTGGGATGAGGGAAAAAGAGGTTCCGCCCTCTATTCGGGCTCCACAGCCTGGTTCAGGAAAATAATAACACCATTTGGTGCCTGAACCCAAAAGGGTCACTCTATATAAGGCTGAAATGCAAAATAGCCCATCAGGAAGAAGAAAGTGGGAATGACCCCACCGTATAGCCAGCCGCGACGCCCGGAAATGAACCCAATCAAGAACGGCCCGCCAATGAAAGCAAACCTCTGGATAACAGGCTCAACCCACGGCTGTTGCTCCGCACTCCAGATTAAGGACACGAGCCAGTGATAAAGCGGTGAGGTTTTCCCTCCCACGACCCAGAGTAAAACTCCCAGGCTTAATCCCACACGCTCTCGGCGTGTCAAGATGCCTGCTCTCCCGTTAGTGAATCAGCACCAGCTTCTTAATGACTTGCTTGTTTCGGTCCAGCAACTTTCCCTCTCGCTCCATGTTGAGGAACTTATCCACTTCCATCGCCCAATCAGGGTCCACTGGTTTTCCGCTCCGGTTATAGCAAAGGGGCACACCTCTATGGAACCTCGTGGGAGTGTTACTCATCACTATACCCACATAGGTGAAGTCTCCCGGAGTCGGGTGCTCTCTGGAAACATCCTGAATGGGCTGGCCGGTATAAGGGTTCTTGAGTGGGAGGACAACTCCGGTTGCCTGCAGGTCGGTCCATGTTCGGGGAAGGTCAAATCCATAAGATGTCACACTCTGCATGAGGGACCCAATATACTGGCAAATAGAAAAGAGTCTTTTATCTGCCCGGTCAGCGGAAGAGAGCAGGGCTCTTACCCGGTCCGCCGGGGAAGGTTGGCTCTCTCCCATAAAGGTGGAGGATGTCCAGAGCTGCTTTTCAGCTACCTTTTGGCTTATGCTGAATAGTGCTGCTTCTACCTCTCCAGGGGGCGAACCCTCCGCCGTGCGTTCCTGGAAGAAATAAAGACGCACTCCGCCGCCAACCATGGATTCAAAGAGCATATTGCCGAGAAAAGAGGGGTCTACTGAAGTATCTAAACGCACCTCACCCACTTCCTCTCTGCTCAACACCTGCAACGGCCTGGAGGTGTAAGGGTTCACTAATTCATCCCGGTTTACCACCAGGTAAGGAGAATTCAGGAGTTCCTCCGCATCGGTGGGAAACCGCTTCTCTGCCCTCGCAAAAAGCTCCAGGGCGCTCATGATTGCAAACTGGTTCGCAAAATTCCTTTTGAACTTATATGACCTGGTAGAGTATTGAAAGCCTGCAAAGAGCCCTGAAACACCGAGGGCAAGCCCGACCCACCAGACTAAACCTCTGACCCTCCAATTTCCTGCCTTATATTCCATCTCCTTTCTCCTCCTTTTTTATTAACCTCATACGCATGGTTGACAGAGTATGCATGACCCCGGCTGTGTGCAATCAGTGACAAAGAAATTCGTCGTCCAACCGGACTCCGTGCAATCGTTCCGGCTGCTACAGAGGCAATACCATGGACAATCGCTGCAGTCCTGTTCCCAGCACTCACAAACAGGGAATACAAGTTCAAGTTCACGCAAGGGACCAAGTTTCTCTGCGCAAATCTTTGTGTGCCCCTGAACAGGGCTGTATCTCACGTGCTCGATTATCTGCATACATGGCGGACACCAGAAAGCATAGCATGCACAGGGTACCTCAGACGGCGGGTCGATATATTCTCTTACCCATTTCACATAGTAGTAATCCAGGCATTTACAGACAGTTCCCGGAGCGTCACAGGGACAGGTTCCACCACCCCCCAAACAACATCCGCAAGGTTGCTGCTGCGTTGGATCAGGTTCTGGTGGCCAGTAACTTCTCTGGGCGTCCTCACACGATACTGGGGCGTAGGCGGGTGCCAGAGAAGAAGGACTAAAGGTGCCAATTCCATTCCCCGCTCCAAACGGGGAAAACACGGGGAACCCGAATCCATCCAGAACCCCGTTCTCCGTCCCAGAGGAGAGCGATTGCCCCATCCCGAAAGGTATACCCTTCATCAGCCGGTAAAGGGGGTTCTGCCAGCCGAAGAAGGCCTCTACTATATCTACCGGCAGGGGGAAACTCTGGTTGGAAGAACTGATAATGCTTCCGCACCTCCCGAGAGTTTCAGCAGAATTCTCCTCCGCGAGGGC
>JBBIMK010000011.1:0-61082 GCA_037444445.1 bacterium
TATTTATCTTCTGGAGAGCGGTTTCGAAAAGATGGAGGGGGTCGTGTTCTTCCACCACCGCCCGGAACTCGGATAGCCAGGAGCGAATCCATTGAAGGTCCAGGTGCTCTTGATGACGGATGAGCACCCCCTCCACATCCTCAATGTCTCTGGCTCTGCCCGCCACGCACTTGTGTATAATGAGGTCCTCTGCGGATATTAAACGCAAAGGTCCAATACCTAAAAATTCCACGACGACTGCGCGGCGCAATGCCTCTTCTTCGTAGCCTGGTATCGCTAAGGAAATGTCTACAGGAACCCCCTGGAGGGTTTCTACCAGCAAGACCCGATGCTGAAGGGCGAAGGTTCTGGCATCAGGTATGCGGGGACGAAAGCGTTCTACAATCGCATCCACGAAGGTTTCCAGTGCCTCCTCGGGAGGGATGAGAACGGTAACATCCACATCCCGGGTGAGGCGCGGCTCGCCCCAGTGCTGAAGGGCGAGTCCACCGATTATGGCATAGGGAATCCGGTGCGCTTCCATAAACGATGCCACCTCTCCGGCTGCCTGGAGGATGCTCATCGTCGGATTCGCACCTAAAGTTTTCCCACTGCTTTCCGCATAAACCAGAGCAGAGGAGAGGGGAGTGTCTCTCCCTGGGGTGGCCGGGATGCCACAAGGTCCAGATACACCTTTAGCGCCTCCTCCTGCCTGAGGGTTCTCAGCCACCGGATGCGTTCCTGCTCCATCCGCTTGCCCGCTTCCTTTTGCCCCTGGAGCCACCGCCTCACTTCCTCACGCCGGAGCGCCATCGTGATCATCACCGACCGTCTAACATAGGCATCAGGCGTGGGGGATTATGCTCGTAATTATTTGCGAGATGGTTACGAAGTTCCGCCCATAGATTGGCTGCGCTCCCGATGGTTTCCGTAATTGCATGCTCAGTCGGCTTCGTCCGATCGTCGATTATACGCTCGTGAATCATTGTATGCCTCTTGCCGGGCGTTGGCCCGTATCCGTCACCACTTACAAGATTATCACCTCTGCAGCATTCTGTCAATGCCATTGCGGTTGGTCAGGTGCAGTTGTCCGTTTACGGGAGAGGCAGCAGGAGGGGGAGCGGTCTACGGTCTCATCGGGGGTGATTTGCCACAACTGATAGCCCTCCCGGGTCATTCTATAAAGGTGGTAGTTATCGTTCGGCTCTGGTGGGTTTGGAGTGGCTGGGTTATGGGTGGAGGAGTTCCTGGATTTTTTCCTCGGGAAGCAGGTTTTTCTCCCGTAACAGGGTGAGCATGCTCTTGCCGGTGGCGAGGGCTTCTCTGGTAATCTCCGCTGACTTCGCATAGCCGATGTAAGGGTTCAAGACAGTGGAGAGGGCGAGGGTGCTTTCCGCATACTGCCGGCACTGCTGTTCATCGGCGGTAATGCCTGTCACGCACTTCTCGGAGAAAATGCTTATGGCATTTGTAAGAATGTGGATGGAAAAAAGGAGGTTGTAAGCCATAACGGGCATCATCACATTGAGTTCCAGTTGCCCCGCCTGAACTGCCATAGAGATGGTCAGGTCGCATCCCATCACCTGAAAGCAGACCATATTCAGCATTTCGGGGATGGAAGGGTTGACCTTGCCAGGCATGATGGAGGAGCCGGGGATAGCGGCGGGGAGGTGAACCTCTGCGAACCCTGTCCGGGGTCCGGAGGAAAGAAGCCGTAAATCGTTGGCGATGCGGATGAGTTCCAGCGTCAGATTCCGCAGGGAGGAAGAGACTTCCATAATGGGACGCTGGCTCTGCATGGCTTCAAATAAATTCTCCGCCGGGCGGAACGGGAGGCCCGTCCATGCTTTCAACTTTTCCACAATCCCGAAGCGGAGTTGCGGGTGAGCGTTCAAGCCCGTTCCCACTGCGGTTCCACCTATCCCCAGTTCCTCCAGCGCAGTGGCGGACTGATGGAGGGCTGTTCGGCACTTTTGCATCGTGGAGGCATAAGCGGTAAACTCCTGTCCCAGGCGAATGGGAACCGCATCCTGTAGATGAGTTCGTCCCGCCTTCACGATGTCCCAGAATTCTTTGCCCTTTGCTTCAAAGGCTTCAGTCAATTTTTTCAGGGCTGTAAGAAGGCCTTCCACCTTACGACGGCAAGCCACTCGCATGGCCGTGGGGAAGACATCGTTGGTGGATTGCCCCATATTCACATGGTCGTTGGGGTGAATCAGGGTGTAATCCCCCTTTTTCCCGCCCAGAATTTCAACCGCTCGGTTTGCCAGCACCTCGTTGACATTCATATTCAACGAAGTGCCGGCGCCCATGTGGAAAATGTCCACCGGAAACTGGTCACGGAGACTACCTGCCAGAATTTCATCGCAGGCTTTTGCGATGGCATCTCCGATTTCAGGCTTCAAAAGCCCCAGTTCTTTGTGGGTGAGTGCTGCCGCCTTCTTCACCATCGTCATCGCCTCTATCATCCCGGAGGGTTCCGTGATTCCGCTCACCTGGAAATTCTGCACGGAGCGGGAAGTGTGAATCCCCCAGTAAGCGGAATCAGGGATTTCCTGCGTTCCCAGCGCATCCTTCTCTATCCTCATCTTACCTCACTCCTTTTTCACTCTGAAGTTTCACCGTTGCCCTTCTGCCTCCCCCTTCCCCCAACCTCATTATACCCTATGCCGGTCATCCCGGTCCTGCTTTACTCTAAAGTTGCAGTTTATCGGGCGCACCGGTGATGGGGAATTCTTCACCGCCGATAATGGAGCAATGATGAATTGGCGTCCGGGCAAAGGAGTCTACCCTTCCAGCATTGTAACATCCATTACAGACACACAGGTCTATGCGGAGTGGTATAATAGAAAATGAAGATGAGGGAAGGGGGGATAAAAAATGCTTGACCATCGCCCTTCTCCCCACTGAAAATTTATGAAAGGGGGTTGAGAAGATGAAGGTATTAGACAGGATAGCGATTCACGGGCACTGGTTACTCCGCATTGCCCTTGCCAGTGTATTTCTTTATCACGGGATAGGGAAATTTCCCGTCCTGCAACAGTTGGCGGGAATGATGAAAATGCCCGTGAGTATGATTTTCATGCTGGCGATGGTGGAAACCACCGGGTCAATTCTGATACTTTTAGGTGGATTCTATAAGGACTGGATGACCCGCCTCGGAGCGCTGATGCTGATTCCTGTTATGGTGGGCGCCATCGTCCTGGTCCACTGGGGTCAGTGGAATTTCATGCCTACACCCGCAAAGCCCATGGGTGGTATGGAGTTCCAGGTAACCCTGCTTCTCATACAGGTTTATCTCCTGATAAAGGGCAATCAGGCGTGATGTGGTTTTTCGGCAGGAGTAAAACCTCCACCCTGCGTTTCTGCACGAGTCCTCTATACTTTTTCCCATAAAGAGGGGGTAAAACCCCTGATCAGGGTGGTGAAGGGATGGCGTGGATTCGTATTCTGAATGAGCGGGAAGCCACGGGTGAGTTGCAGGAAGCCTACGAGGATGTTCTGCGTAAGCGGGGCAAGATTGCCGAGATTATGAGAATCCACAGCCTCCGTCCGAGAGCGATGAAAGCCCATCTGAATTTGTATCATCAACTCCTGTTTGAACCTTCCCATCTCACCCGTGAGGAGTTAGAAATCCTTGCCACCGTGGTCTCTTCCCTGAATGGTTGCCAGTATTGCATTCGTCATCACGCAGAGGCTCTCCTCCACTACTGGAAAGATGAAAAGCGGGTTCAACGACTGGTGAAGGACTTCCGCTCCGCTGACCTGCCTGAAAAAACCTTGAAGATGCTGGAGTATGCCCGAAAATTGACCCGGGAACCCTCTGTTATGAAACAGGGGGATGTGGAGGTCCTTCGGCAATCCGGCTTTTCCGATGAGGATATTTTGCATATCGCCCTCACGGTCAGTTACTTCAACTTTGTGAACCGAATTGCCAGTGGATTAGGAGTAGAGTTCACAGAGGAAGAGATAAAGGGCTACCGGTATGGGTGATGCCGGTCTTTTTCACAGGCATCCTCATTCTGTGAAGATACACCGCAACTTTCCCATTTAATGCCTTCTACTGAATCAGGGTATTCCAGCCCGATGAGGGGGCTTGACATTGACGCTTACGGAAAGGTTTATAATTTTTATCGGTGGTGCTGATATGGAAAAGGGAAGAGGGAAGGTTAACGGAACGGTAAGGTTTTCCTCCCCGCCGCTGTCGGATGGGGATTTGCGAATAGACCGGGTTCGCCGGAATATGAAGGTCACTTCCCGGGCAATACGCTACTATGAAGAACTGGGTCTTCTCCCGCCCCTGCCCCGTAACGAGGTAGCCTATCGGGTGATTCCAGCCAGCGTTCTGCCGAGGCTGAAGATGATACGGCAAGCCCGTTCCCTCGGCTTCTCCCTGAACGAAATTCGGGAAATCCTGGAGGTGTTGGATGCGGATGGTGCCGTCTGCCCCACCACAAAAGAGGTCATTCGTCGGAAGCGTCAGATATTGAAAAGGAAGATTCGGGAAATGAAGGAATTAGACCGAAGACTGGGGGAAATCCAGGCTCAGTGTGAGAGTTCATTCCGTGAAGCTCGTGACATTTGCCCTGCCATTATGGCAACTCCCCGGACCTCAAATCCCAAACCCACAGAGAATGGAGTCATCCTGAAAAAAGGAGGTGAAGAGAAATGAAAAGACTCGTGGAAGTGTTCACGGCAGGATGCCCGCTGTGCGACCCGGTGGTGAAAACCGTTCACCAGCTCGCCTGCCCTTCCTGCGAGGTGAAGGTGTATGACCTGAGGAAGGAGGGAGCAGAGAAGGCAAAATCTTATGGCATTGCCCGTGTTCCCGCGGTGGTCGTCAACGGGAAAATGGCGGATTGCTGTCGCACCACAGGCGTGGATACAGAGGTGCTGAAAGCCGCCGGCGTCGGCGTTCCGCTGTAAGACCCTGCCCCTCTATTCCCCTCCGTTAGCCTCCCCTCTTTCCTTCTCCATATCGACACCCCGGTTGCAGGAGGAGTGGTATAATAAGGGTGGAAGCCCTGAAAGCAGGGGTAACGGGTAAGGTGATGAGGATGAGAAACCATCGTGTAAAAATGGCGATTTTTGGGATGGTGCTCCTTTTCTCTTTCCTCACAGCCTGTGAGGGCTTTCCTGCTGACCTCTGGTTGTGGATGAGGGTGAGCGGTATTACACCCGCTTATGCGGTGTCTGGTTCCACCGTCACCCTCACGGTGGCGGGTTCCAACTTGACCGGGGTTTCCAGCGTGGCATTTTCCAGTGCAGGTATTACGGTGGTTTCTTACCGGATTTTAGACCCTCAGCGTATGCTGGTGACGATTCGGGTGAGCCCTCTGGCTCCGCCGGGATTTTGCAATCTCATCCTTTTTTCCGGGTTTCGCTCCTATACCTATGTAAACATTTTTGAAATTCGCACCCTGTAGAGTGCGATAATCCCTCCTCCCTTCCCCATCAGAGAAAGGGAAAATGAACCATTCCCTCCTCTATGAGTAGTAGAGGAAAATGGCTTTTATGAAAAGATTGGAAGTGATGAACTCTTAAGCCCGAGTCTTTTTATAGACCTTGACCGCTTGCAGTCCTTTCGGAGTGCTTTCGAATTCAAACTCTACGGCTTCTCCCTGCTCCAGAGAGCGAAAGCCATCACTCTGAATGGCGGAAAAATGGACAAAATAGTCCTTACCGTCCGTGTCCGTGATGAACCCGTAGCCCTTCCTTAAATCAAACCACTTCACGGTGCCCTGTAAAAGATTCTCTGACAACTGCCTGACCTCCTGTATCTAAATTTTGTGATGTCTCCTGTGCATTCCGCACAAGCATACCTTACCACATTCTTTAGAAAATTGCAAGTGGCAAACCCGGTGGGCGTCAAATCTCCGTAAATCACCCTTGTTAAGTGGGAGAAGGGGAATCATTCCTTCGCACCAGGACACAACCCGGATTCCTATGGTATAATTTCCCTGGTCGCTAAATCCGAAGGTGATTTCATGACAGGTGGGGAAATGGCTCTGCTGAATGAGTTAGTTTCACGCCCTTCTGTGGTGGGCACGGAAGGCGAAGCGAATTTCGCTGAGTTTTTATATGAACGCATCCACCCGGACCCTTACCCGGTAGAATCTTTCATTATCCCCGTGGATGCGGATGGAAAAAGGAAGAGCCTTCTTTACTATAAGCCGGGGAAGAAGAGTCGGCGTGCCCTCCTGTTTCTGGGGCATTACGACACGGTGGATGTGAAGGATTATGGAAGATATGAGGAACTGGCATTTTCGCCGTCAGCCCTTCGGAGAGCCCTGAAGAAAGAGCGTCGCATCCTGCCGGAAGATGGGAAGGATCTGGAGGATAAGCGGTATCTTTTTGGGAGAGGCTCGCTGGATATGAAAGCGGGCATCGCCCTGCTGATTTCCATCCTCCACTGGAGTGCTCCCCTTTCAGCCCCCTTTCTTTTCTTCGCTTTCGTCCCGGATGAAGAAGGCAATTCCGCTGGTATCCGTGCCCTCCTGCCCGTTTTGAAAGAAGTGCTGGATGCCCATCGTTTGCAACTTGTGGCGGTGGTGAAGGCGGATTTTACCACCACCCCGGGCGCCATTTACACGGGCTCCACAGGGAAACTTTTGGTGAACCTGTTGATACGGGGCATTCCCACCCATGCCTCTTCGCCCAGAGGAGGCATTTCTGCTGTCTCCCTTTTAAGCGAATGCGTTTCTTTGCTGGAGAGAATGAAAATAGATGGTAAGCCTGTGGTTTGTTTGAGAATGCGCGACCTTCAGGAGGGGTATTCGGTTCAAACTCCGGAGTTAGCGTGGGCATATTTCAATGTTTTTTTCCACCGCCGACATCCGGAAGCAATTTTATGGGGGATAGAGCAAGCCATTTCCCCTGTTTTTACCCGGGCGGGCATTCCTTTGAAGACCCTTTCGCCGTTGCGGTTCCGGGGGAGAGAAAGAACCTCTGAAGCAGGAGCCTCTGCTTCTCCAGGCGTCGGGGATGCTCGCCAGCAGAGCCTGAATCAGGCGCTGAATCAAATGGAACAGCCCGGTGGCATTCTCTTCTTCTCTCCCCCCTTTTATCCCCCTGTTCATCAGACTCTGGCAACAGCTCCCTCTTTCCGTTTCAGCCTTCTGAACGCCGTGGAAGAAACACAATCCCGGACCGGGCAGACCTTCCACTTTCATCCGTATTATCCTCACATTTCCGACCTGAGTTTCATCCAGCCTTCTATGGAGGTGTGGTCATCCTTTCAGAGCCACTGCCCGGTTTTCTTTCCACCCCCTCCCATATTATCCCGACAGCCTGTTCTGGTTGTGGACATTGGGCCCTGCGGCAAAGCCCCACACCAATGGTTAGAAAGAGTGGACACCCATTATTCTCTGAATATTTTGCCCATCCTGTATAAAAAAATCATTGAGAATTTTGCGAAGGAGTGATTTTTGTGAGGAAGAAGGTAGTGATTATGGGTGCGGCGGGAAGAGATTTTCATAACTTCAATATGGTCTTTCGTCAGGATGAAGGGTATGAAGTTGTGGGTTTCACTGCGGCGCAAATCCCCAACATCGCAGGCAGAACCTACCCACCAGAACTTGCAGGCCCGTTGTATCCGGATGGCATTCCCGTTTACTCCGAAGTTGAACTCACCGACCTGATACGCCAGCGGGGCGTGGACCTGGTGGTTTTCGCTTACAGCGATGTTTCCTACGATTACCTGATGCACCGGGGCTCTATGGCGTTATCCTGCGGTGCGGATTTCCTCCTCCTGGGACCGAAGCAAACCCAGTTGAAGGCGAAAAAGCCCGTCATCGCCGTGGGTGCGGTTCGCACCGGGTGCGGGAAAAGCCCGACCACACGAAAGGTTGCCTCCCTGTTGAAAGAAATGGGCCTCTCCCCGGTTATCATCCGGCACCCTATGCCCTACGGCGACCTGCGAGCCCAGATTTGCCAGCGATTCGCCTCCTTAGAGGATTTATCCCGTCACCAGGTCACCATTGAAGAACGGGAAGAGTTTGAAAGCCACATTGAAGCGGGCTTCGTCGTTTTTGCCGGCGTGGATTACTCTCTCATCCTGAAGGAGGCGGAAAAGGAAGCCAGCATCCTCCTCTGGGATGGGGGGAACAACGATTTCCCCTTCTATCAGCCGGATTTATTTATCGTGATAGCCGACCCCCATCGGGCGGGGGATGAACTCCGCTCCCACCCCGGTGAAACCAACCTCCGAATGGCGAATGTGGTCATCCTGAACAAAATGGACTCCGCTCCGGAAGAGGGAATCAAAACCGTTCGGGAAAATATCCAGCGGGTGAACCCCAACGCCCTCGTCATAGAAGCGGATATGCCCATTTCAGTCGACCAGCCGGAGTGGATCCAGGGGAAGCGGGTGCTGGTGATTGAAGACGGTCCCACCCTCACTCACGGGCTTATGCCCTTCGGGGCGGGATATTTAGCCGCCGTGAAATTCGGAGCGAAGGAAATCATAGACCCCAGAAAGTTCGCCATCGGCTCTATCCAGAAAACCTTCATCCAGTATCCCCACATCGGTCCCATACTTCCTGCTATGGGATATTCCGAAACGCAGAGAGAGGAGATGAGTGAGGTGATACAAAATGCGGAGTGCGAGAGCGTGGTGGTGGCAACGCCCGCCAATCTATCCCGGCTGATGCCATTCTCCTGCCCCTCCGTCCGCGTCACCTACACCCTTCAAGAGCGTGGCCCCCTCACCCTCCGCTCCATCCTGAAAGATTTCATCCGCACCCACCAACTGGAATAGCGTGGGTCCGCTACCCCATTGAGTCGTTCTAACGATGTTGACGGTGAACATCCGATGGCCACAGCGACAGGATAGTGGTTTGCCCCCCATTTTTCTAACCAGACGGGGTCCTTTTAGCCGAACATTCTCGTTATTATCCGTCAAATCAGATAGGGGGTTTCTGGCGCCATCTATTATACTCAGGGTGGTGGAAAGAATGGCAGGGCTATGGAAAAGAATCGTGGGCTGGTGATGGCACCTGTCACCCTTGTGGCGTGAAGGAATGTATTCAGGAAACCTCTCTACATTAGCTCTGTTGCAAACTACCTTTTTCCAGCCATTTCTGGATGTAGCGAATAAGATGGAGAAGGTCATTCAGGAGAGCATGAGCGGAACGGTAGGTGATGTCTGGCTTCAGGGTGTCATAGTCGTGAACAATCCGGTTCAAAAATCCCACATATGTTTGAAATTTTTTACTCAGGTGAGAGGGGAGGATTTTCAGGGATTCCAGCTCAGAAAAGCGGCATGTCCCGAGGGAGGAGGGGGATGCCCTACCACTTCCAGAATCAATGTGGCTAAATCCATTGCACACTCTATGGTGACCTGGCACAACCGTTCTACCACGCGCTGCTCTTTGCGGAAACGAAGGAATCGCTGAAGAGGTATGCTTAAAGAGTCTGATAATTCCTGATGATAATTCGTCAGGCGAACCAATTTCTCCTGAATCACATCAAACAGAGGTTGCATAGGTTTTCGTCAACCAGGATTTGAGATAGGCAAGCCGCCGTCGCCGAAACTTCTCTGTATCCTGATAGAGCCGGCTGGCGTAACTACGAAAAGAGGCGAATAGCCCTCCTTTTTTCTCATAAAGAGGTATCCCGGTGCGGGCGATTTCCCACATAAGAACGGGTGAAGCGAAATTCACCTCCACCAGGTCCACATCCCGTTCACCCCCCAGAGCCTCCGTGAGAGCACGCTGTAATGACCCCAACCGCTCCGGGTTCCTTCCCAAACCCTTAAAAACGAAGCGCACCGCAATGTCCAGGTCACTCCCCGCTTTATCTCTACCCCTGGCACAGGAGCCAAAAAGCACTATGAGGTCTATGCGATACTCTCTGACAATCCGTTCCAGCATTTTTTCCCGTCCTTTCAGGTTTTTCCAGTTCATCCTATCCTTATTGTAGCAAAAAACTACCCACCTCCTTTTGTCCGCATCTATTATACTACAAAGGTGGAAGGATGAAGATGGGGCTGTGGAAAAGAATCGGAGTTCTGTTTCTCACCCCTTTACTTTTCACCCTCCTCGTGGAGCGATTCCCGCTGTTCAATGTGGTGGGGTATGAATTTTCCCTTGCCACGGGGGCTCTACTCTATCTCGTCTCTGCCTGGATGGGCTGGTTTATTCTGGCGCTCTCACACCCTTATTCTCCACAGGAGGTGGCAGGAAATCAACCATCAGCGGGGTGCGAGGGAGCCTCTCCTTCCTCAGCATCATCGTCGGGTGTTAGCGTCCTGCCTCCTCAAAACGCCGGACCGGGTTTTTTATGGGCTCTTTCTCTGGGTTTATGGCTTCTGCTGATTCTGGATGGATTCGTTTTAGGGCTGGGGCTTTTGAATGGATTTTTTGTGAAGAATTGCGATGTGTCAGGTGGGATTAGAATGTTCGGTTTCATCGCCATTCCCGCCTCGTTTCTCGGGCTATCCACGGGCTTTCTTTCCGCCTCCATCACGAAAAGTTTCTGGAAAGCCACCGGTATGATTACTGGCTTCGCATTTCTCTCAGCCCTCTTTAGTTTTCTGGAGCATTACACTGGACCCCGGGTGAGTTTACACAATCTCATCCTGGGTCAGATTTCTTTCTACTTCTACTCTTCCTCTACGAAAATCTTTCCCACCTTTTTTTATCATCGCTATTTTACCCTGGGGCTTTCTCTGCTGATGCTGACTGTGGCTTATATCAGGATGGCGGGCAAAAATCACCACCCTGCACAAAGCCGCATCGGGTATTCTTTCTTCTGGCTGATTCTTCTGTTGACGGTGATTCCCGCGGTTATATTTTCGGATGAAATGGGGTTAACCTCCGGTGGAAGGTTATTACGCCGCCGTCTGAACACCACGATTCAAAGCGCTCATATCCGTCTTCATTATTCGCCGTCTGATTTTTCCGTCAGAACGGTGAAACGGATTTTAGGAGAATTGGAATGGGCGTATGAGCAGAATGCCACCGCGCTGAACTTGAACCTGCCCTGGAAGGTGGAGGCGTATCTGTATCCGTGGAGTGTGAAAGAAGAGTTGACGGGTGGAGGGGATGTTCTGTTTGCGAAGCCCTGGCGACACGAGATTCATATCACCAGCCAGGTGGACGAAATCCTTCTCCGCCACGAACTGGTTCACACCATGTCAGCGGATTTTGGACGCTTTCCCTATGGCGTTCCTTACAACTTCTCTCTGATAGAAGGACTGGCAGAAGCCGTCTCCAGGGATATGGGAACAGATATACAGGCCCACTCGGCTGTGGCAGGGGCTTTACAGGCGAGGACTCTTCCCGACCCCGCCCGCTTTATGACCAACCGGGGCTTCCTCTCCCACACCCCCTATCAGGTGTATCAAGCCGCTGGCTCCTTCGTTGGCTTCCTTCTCCATACATACGGCACCGAGCCCGTCAAGAATCTTTACCGTGGCTCCCCTTACTCAAAGGCCTTCTCCAGATCCCTCCCGCAACTCGCACAGGAGTGGAAACTTTTCCTCTCTCAAGTTCCCGTCCCTTTGGAGGAAAGACAGCGAGCAGAGGTGGCTTTCAGCCCAACCTACGCCCCCGTGTTTTATGCCCGTATATGCCCCAGAGAACGGGAGCAATTAAAAGAGAAAGCAAACACCCTGAGAAATCTGGAAAACTATACCTGGGCTCTAAAAATCTTCCAATCCTTCCACCGCCTGGAGCCTCACAACCCGGAATGGCTTCTGGAACTGGCTCAAACCGAGTTCCAGAAGGGTGATACCCGGAGTGCGCAAGCCCATCTAAAGGAAATCTTTGATGAAAATTACCCTCCGGCCTATCGGTTGCGGGCATACCAGCTCCAGGAATTCCAGGCCGCCGAGAAAAATGACCACGCCGGTATTCTCCAGGCTCTCACACTCCAGGAATCCCTCATTACCTCCCCCTATCCACTCTTCCTCATTCAACTCAAGAAGAAGGCGTTATCTCAAGACAATGGGTTAGACCTGTATTCTGCAATTCAATCTCCCTGTGGTCCCCAGTCGTTCTTCAAACTATATGAACTCTCCAGGGACCCGCAGTGGCAAGGGCTCCTCCTTCTCCTCCTTCCATGCGATTCTCCGTTGAAATCTCTAAAAATGGCGGAGAGCCTTCAGAACTGGATTATCCATCAGAAGCCCGAATGGAAAGAAATCTATGCCGAACGGGTGATGGAGCTCGGCGATAAGTTATACTATCAAAATCAACTGAAAGAGGCGGAGAGAGCCTATCAACTGGCGCTTCCCTTTACATCCTCCTCAGCACGGAAGCGTCTGAACCGCCTCCTTCAGAAAGCCTCCTTCATCAAGCACTTCTCCCCGGTGGATGAGCCCACAGAATAGAGCCCACATACCATCCAGGGGCAGATTGTGTAAAGGAGGGCTACCTGCCCTCTCGCGGGATTTTTTTAGAGCGTGGTAAGATACAGATAGAAGGGAGGGGTGAGCGGAGAGAAAAATGAAAATACGGCTAAAGTTTGGGGTGAAGGGGCTAACGGTGGAAGTTCCGGAGGAGCATCTGGAGGCGGTGTGCCGTGTGAGGATGAAGGCACCGTTGAAAGACCCTGTAAAGCGCCTGCAGGAGTTACTGGAGAATCCCACCGGGGTGGAGCCACTGAAGAAGATGGCGGAGGGTCGGAAGTCTGCCTGCGTCGTGATATGCGACCACACGCGCCCGGTTCCCAGCGCCCTTCTTCTTCCCCCCGTTCTTCAGTGTCTGAAAGAGGCCGGCGTGTCAGAAGAAAAGACCTGCATCTTGCTGGCAACCGGTGGACATCGGGCATCTACACCCGAAGAATTAAACTGGATGGTGGGCGAGGACATCTGGAAGCGGTATGCCGTCGTGTCGCATAATGCCCGTGCAAAGGCGGAGCACACGCTGGTAGGAGAGGTGCTGGATGGCATACCCGCCTGGATTGATTCCCGATATGTCCAGGCGGAACTCAAGGTCATCATCGGGCTGATAGAGCCGCATTTAATGGCGGGGTATTCGGGTGGGCGAAAGATGGTCTGCCCGGGCATTGCGAGTATGGAAACCATTCGGGGTGTGCACAGCCCCGCCCTCCTGGAGCATCCCGCCTCCGCTCCAGGTATCCTGACAGACAACCCGGTCCATCTCGCATGCACCCGGGCGGCTACACTGGCCGGGTGCGATTTTTCCATCCACATCACGCAGGATGACCGAAGGAAGATTACAGGCATCTTTGCCGGTGACCTTCATCAGAGTTTCGCTCAAGGGGTGGAATTCGTGGAGCAAACTTCCCGTATCCCCATCGCAAAGCCCGTGGATATTGTGGTCACTACCGGTGCCGGCTATCCCTTAGACACCACCCTGTATCAGGCGGTGAAGGGGCTCGTGGCTGTCCTGCCCATCGTGAAACCGGGTGGAAGCCTCCTCCTGGCCGCTTCTCTATCCGAAGGCCTGGGCTCCCCCTCCTTCTGTCGCATCTATGAAGAAGTCCATAGCCTCAAAGATTTTATGCAGAAAATCACGGTGGAGGGTAAATACTGGGACGACCAGTGGCAGGTGGAGGAGCAGGCAAAGGCGGCGCGAAAAGCCGAAATCCTCTGCTACTCCCGGGCGCTTCCACCGGAAGTCCTGCGGAAAGGTTTCCTCACGCCGGTTGCCAGTGTAGAATCCGCTCTGAAATCTCTCATAGCCCGATACGGTTCCACTGCTCGTATCGCCGTGGTTCCCGATGGACCCTTCGTGATGCCCGTGGTGGCAGATAGCCCGTCAGAAAACCGGGTGAGATAGAAAAGAAGGTATAACAAAATTCGTTTAAAACCCCTCTTTTTTCCCTCATCAATGCTTGACATATCATCTATCCAGTGGTAATTTAGGATGGGAGACGGATGGCGCACGCATTTACGCCCGGGTTAAAGGTGACTCCACGCACGACGGTGGTGAAGGAAAGGAAATTGCCTTTGCAGGGGGAGGTGCTGGTTTCTAAAGGGCAGAAAGTGCGGGCGGAAGAGATTGTTGCCAGGACTCAGTTGCCGGGGAATGTGGAGGTTGTGAAGGTGGCACAGCGGCTGGGGGCGAATCCAGATGAACTGGAGAATCTTATGCTGAAAAAAGTGGGAGACCGGGTGGAAGAAGGAGAAGTCATCGCCCGCTCCGCTGGCTTTTTCGGCCTTTTCCGCTCGGAAGTCGTTTCGCCCGTAAAAGCGACGATTGAAAGTGTTTCCGACATCACCGGGCAGGTGGTGCTTCGGGGTGAGCCCATTCCGGTTCAGGTGCACGCTTATGTGGATGGTGTAGTGAAAGAGGTTTTTCCGTCTGAAGGGGTTTCCATACAGACGAGTGCGTCCCTCGTTCAGGGTATCTTTGGAGTGGGCGGGGAAACGCAGGGCATCCTGAAAGTGGTGGCCCGCTCGCCGGATGAGGTTCTGACAAAGGATGTCATCACCCCTTCGTTAAAGGATTGCGTCGTCGTGGGGGGGGCTTTCATCACGGCTGAAGCCATTGAAAAAGCGGTCGCCGTGGGGGTTCGGGCCCTCATCGCCGGCGGCATCAGCGATGAAGACCTGCGGAAATTCCTCGGCTATGATATCGGTGTTGCGGTGACGGGGAGTGAGGACATAGCGGTGACAATTATCGTGACGGAAGGGTTCGGGCGCCTGCAGATGGCGCAACGCACCTTTGAATTATTGAAATCCCGGGAAGGGGAGCGGTGCTCGGTGAACGGCGCCACCCAGATTCGCGCCGGCGTCCTGCGACCGGAGATTATCATCCCGTATGACACGGATGTGTTCTCCCTCAGCCCTTCATCGGAAGAGGTTTCTGGCGACCTTTCTATCGGCACCGTGGTCCGCATCATTCGCGAGCCGTATTTCGGGCAACTGGGCACTGTTACCGCTCTCCCCGTGGAATTGACCCGCATCGCCACCGAGAGTCAGGTGAGAGTTCTGGAAGTGGAACTGGAATCCGGAAAAAAGGTGGTTCTCCCGCGTGCCAATGTGGAAATCTTTGAAACTGTCAGGGCGTGAAGAAATGGATTTCAAGGTGGGGTATCATCGGCGGGACGACACCCGGTCGTGCCCCGGGCAAAAGTGGGTGGCCCATCCATGAACCTATTGCATTTTCCTCTTTTTAGCTGGCAATTTGCAATCGTGGAACAGCCCAACTATTTTCATTTCGTTGATGCTACCCGGGTGAACATCTTTGTAATAGAAGCAGGATTTTTCGTGCTTCTTTTGTGGCTGATTGCTCATGCCCGGGCAGGCAAAAGCCTTTATATCCGAAGAATCAGCGGGCTGGATGCCCTGGAGGAAGCCATCGGTAGAGCCACGGAAATGGGCAAGCCCATCCTGTTTGTGAACGGACAGGCCGACCCTTCCAGCATCTCCACCGTGGCAGCCATCAATATCCTGGGGTTGGTCGCCCGGAAGGTTGCCGAGTATGAGACGCCGTTAAAAGTTCCCAATGTGGACCCCGTCACCTTTACCGTGGAGAAGGAAACGGTGAAGGAAGCCTACATCCAGGCGGGGAAAGCGGATGTCTATGACCCGGACAGTGTTTTTTATATTGCCGGCACGCAGTTTGCCTACACCGCTTCCGTGAGCGGGTTGATGCTTCGTGACCTCCCTGCCACCATCTTTTATCTCGGATTTTTCTATGCGGAATCGTTGATACTGGCGGAAACAGGGTCTGCCACGGGCGCCGTTCAAATCGCCGGCACCGATGCGGTGACGCAACTGCCCTTCTTCGTCGCCGCCTGTGATTACACCCTCATCGGCGAAGAACTCTACGCCGCCAGCGCCTACCTGACCAGAGAGCCTCTATTGTTAGGCGCCCTGAAAGCCCAGGATTATGCTAAATTCCTCATTGCTGCTACCCTCATCGCGGGTGTCTTTATCACCCTTATATCCCGTTCAGAAGCCTTTATCAACCTCCTTCGCTGTTCCCTGAAGCTATGCCCATAAGGATGGATAGGGAGGAAGCCTGACAGGATGAAAAAGGGACTGCCCATTCTTATTGCAACGGTCATCGGAGTCTACATGGTTCTTCAATATGAAACCACGAAGCAAACCTGGTTGGGTGGGCAGCTGGCAACGGTCTATCAATGGTTTAACGACTGGTACACCATTACCTGGGCTATGGTGATTCTGGTGGCCATGGGCAATCTTCTTCGGGTTCATCTGCAAAAAGTTCGTCGCCTCTCTCCGGGGTGGGCTTATTCCATCCTCACCCTCACCGGGCTGGTCTTCTACAGCGCCCTTGCCTTCTTTCCGAGGATTTCTATCGGTGAGCCGGGCGACTGGATTTTTACCTATATCTATTTTCCGCTGGATTCCACCATGTTTTCCCTGCTGGCATTTTTTATGGCATCGGCGGCGTATCGGGCATTCCGTGTGAGGAATGTGGAAGCCAGTCTGATGCTCGCCACCGCCATCCTCATTATGCTGGGCAGGGTTCCCATCGGCTCCTACATCTCCGCCCATCTGCCTGATTTGACCACCTGGATTTTAAGCGTTCCTGCTATGGCAGCCAAGCGAGGCATTATGTTCGGTGTGGCTCTGGGCATCATTGCCACTTCTATGAAAATTATTCTCGGGATAGAGAAGCCCTATCTTGGGGGGACAAGCAGGTCATGAGTTTTCTTGACCGACTGCAGAAGATGGACCGCCGGTGGGTTTTCCTGATTTTAGCCATCGCCGTGACCGCTCCCCTGCTATTTCCACTCGGGCTGAAAATCTCTCCCACCTCCGAGTCCCTGACTTTTTACCGTATGGTAGATTCTCTTCCCGAGGGTTCCGTGGTGATGGTTTCCTTTGATTTCGGACCCTCTGCGGCTCCGGAACTTTTACCCGTCAGCGAATCCTTCATTCGCCATGCCTTCCGAAAGAACCTGAAGGTGATTACGCTGGCCCTCTGGCCCGACGGCTTGCCTCTGTCTCAAGATACCCCGGATAACATTGCAAAGCAGATGAACAAAATCTATGGAAAAGATTATGTGACGCTGGGATATAAGTCCGGGATTGCCAGTGTCATATCCCAGTTAGGAGAAGGGTTCCACCAGACCTTTCCTCTGGATGCCAGAAAGAACCCCTTAGAAAGTCTACCTTTGATGGAAAGGGTGAAGAATTATGACCAGGTGAGCCTCACCTGTGTTCTCGCTGCGGGGACGAGCATTGACTGGTGGATAGGCATCGCCAATGGACGATACAAGGAAAATCTGGTAGCGGCTACCACCGCGGTCATGGCTTCGGACTATTATCCTTACCTGCAGACCCGGCAAATCCAGGGGCTATTGGGTGGATTAAAGCCCGCCGGTGAATACCAACGGATGGTGGACGGGGAAAATACTCCCCGGATGATTCGCATGCTGGATTCCCAATCCCTGGTTCATCTCGCCATTATTTTTTTCGTGCTTCTGGGTAATGTGGGCTATCTGGTAACCCGGAACCCTGAGGCGAGAAGGAGAAAATAAGGAGAATTCGTATATGGCTATCCTCTCTCCACTGGCGCTTACTTTTGAGCCTGCCAGAGTCATTCACCCCACAGGTGGATTGTCCACTGAGGGAATCGGTATATGGGTCGCCGCCCTGCTGACTCTGATGATTTATTCCTTCCTGTATAAGGATAACCCCTTTTATAAAACAGCAGAAAGCCTTTTTGCGGGGATTTCCATCGGCTACCTGTTCGGAACCAACTACCAGCCGGTTTTTTTACCCAAAGTGTATCTCCCTTTGAAGATGTTCGTGGAGAAAGTCGTTGCCCGTCAACCTCTGACGACCGGTGACTGGGGAAGCCTGAATGTTCTGGTTCCAGCCCTCATCGGTCTGTGCACCCTTTTCCCGTTTATCTATCCCCGCCTGGGGTGGCTTACCACACTTCCCTTCGCTCTGATCATCGGATATGGTGCTGGATTGAATATCCCAACGAATATCACAGCCATTCTATTAGGGCAGATGGAAGGCACCCTGAGGCCCTTTTACCAGTATAGTGCGTGGAATCCTGACCCCATGCTTTTCCTGTCCAGCCTTTTAGTTTTAGTGGGGGTTCTGGCTACGCTTTCTTATTTTTTCTTTTCAGCGGAACACAGGGGGGCGTTAGGTGTTTCTTCCCGTCTGGGCATCTGGTTCGTGATGGTCGGCTTCGGCGCCGCCTTCGGCCTCACCGTGATGGCTCGTGTTTCACTCCTCATCGGGCGGGTAGAGTTCTTGCTCCACGACTGGCTCCACATCATCTAAATCTGCCCTCCCGCTGGGGCAGTTCGCTTCGCCAATCAGGTCCGGCATTCCGTCCTGACTCCCACCCTTCCTTCTTTATCCCTGAATAGCATAAGGTTTGACAATATAGCGGATGTATAGTATAAGGGTATCAGATGAGGGAGGAGGAAATTTCTTTCCGTAAGGAATATTTTATTGGGAGAGGGGGAGGTGGAGAATTGAGAAGAATGCTGAATCGGCTGATGGGAGGGTTGCTTCTGGTGTCTTTTTCCAGTGTTCCTGCCTGGGCGAAGGGTTGGCAACGCTTCCCGCTGGTTGATATAGAACGAATCAATGTTTTTGTTTTGAGCGTGGGGTTTATTTTCGTTCTGCTCTATTTTTTATCCCGGGCACGGAAGGGGGGCTCCCTTTATTTGCGTCGGATAGCCGGGCTGGATGCGATGGAGGAAGCCATCGGAAGGGCGACGGAGATGGGCAAGCCCATCTATTTCATCAACGGGCTTGACCCCCCCCATTCTATTTCCACCATTGCGGCCATCAATATCCTGGGCCTCGTGGCTCGGAGGGTAGCAGAATATGAAGCCCCTTTGAAAGTCCCCAATGTGGACCCTATGACCTATGCTGTGGAGAAGGAAACGGTGAAGGAAGCCTATATTCACGCTGGAAAAGCGGATGCCTACGACCCGGACAGTGTGTATTTCATCGCGGGAACGCAGTTTGCGTATGCGGCTGCGGTTTCCGGCTCTTTGCTTCGTGAAAAGCCTGCCACTAACATCCTGCTGGGGTATTTCTATGCGGAGTCGTTAATTCTGGCGGAAAGCGGCGCTGCCACGGGCGCCATTCAAATCGCCGGCACCGATGCGGTGACGCAACTGCCCTTCTTCGTCGCCGCCTGTGATTATACCCTCATCGGCGAAGAACTCTATGCGGCCAGCGCCTACCTGACCCGCGCCCCCCTCCTCCTGGGTGCCCTGAAAGCCCAGGATGTGGGCAAAATCCTCTCTATCGCCACTCTCCTGATGGCTACCTTCTTCACTTTCCTCGCCTATGCCTTTCTTCCCACCGTCCAGGAATCTTTCAAAGAATTTTTCCTGAACCTTTTACGAACAGCATGAGGAGGTGATGACCCCATTACAGAAGAAATCCTGTTCAAACACTGGATGGTCACGATTGCCATCCCGTGGTTCATAGTTTTAGGCTTTGCAGGGTTCACGGTGTATGCTCTATTCAAGCCCCCTTTGCGCCGATGGGTTGCCATTAGCATCGCACTTGCCGTGGGGATGTATATGTTTTTCCAGTTCTTCACCACCACGGAAACCCCCGCGGGAGAGTATTTCAATGAATGGTTTCAAAGGTTTAACAAATGGGCGATTATCATTTCCGGACTCACCGTTATTCTTGCCGTGGGGAATCTGCTGAAAATCCACATCTTAAAGGTAAAAAAACTTCAGCCCGGCTGGGGCTACAGTTTCATCACCCTTCTTGCCCTGTTCACGATGAGCCTCTTTGGCATTCTGGGAATCCAATTTCAAAAAGAAGGGATTCCGTGGTATCAATGGACTTTTCGGTGGCTGTGGAAAACCTTCAATGTGGCCCTGGATTCTTCCATGTTTGCCCTCCTGGCATTCTTTATGGCATCGGCGGCGTATCGGGCTTTTCGGGCTCGGAATATGGAAGCCAGCCTGATGCTCGCCACCGCCATCATCGTGATGCTGGGACGGGTTCCAGTGGGCGACTACATCACCTCTGCTTTCCCCACCCTGACTTCCTGGATTTTGATGTTTCCCAACCTCGCCGCCCAGAGAGGAATTATGATGGGAGTGGCATTGGGTGCCATTGCCACCAGCCTCAAAATTATTTTAGGGATTGAACGCCCCTACCTCGGAGGGGCTAAATGAGGAGATTACATTTCATAGGGGGGGTATAGAGGATGCAATTCTTTGAACGGCTACAATTCATTGACCGTCGGATTCTATTCCTCTTCCTTGCAGCGGCTTTAATCCTCCCTTTCTTTTTCCCTTTTCAGCAGAAAATTCTCATCACTCAAGAGGTAAAGAACTTTCATCGGACCATTGATTCACTTCCAGAGGGCGCTGTCGTGGCCATTTCCTTTGACTACGGTCCTTCTGCCATGCCGGAAATTAACCCGATGGCTCGTGCGATGATTGAACAGATTTTCCAGAAGAATCTGAAATTAATCACCTACGCCCTGTGGCAGGATGGCGAACCATTTTCCATTCAAATCCCCGAAGAGCTGGCGAAACAACATCAGAAAATTTATGGCGAACATTATGTGACCCTGGGGTTCAAACCCGGACGGGTGGCTGTTATCCTCCAGATGGGGGAAGACATTCACACCGCCTTTCCCATGGACAGTAAAGGAACACGCATCTCTGATATTCCTCTGATGAAAAACATCCGTAATTATAGCGACCTGAATCTGCTCATTGACCTGGCGGCTGGCGCAGACCCGGACCTTTATGTGGGATACGCCGTGGAACGCTATCACATCCCCTTCCAGGCAGGTGTTACTGCCGTGATGGCTGCCAACTTCTACCCGTACCTCCAGACCCGACAGATGAAAGGACTGCTCCCCGGCTTAAAAGGCGCCTCCGAGTATGAGTTTATGGTCACTCAAGCCAATTCTCGCCAGGTTACCCAGATGATGGCTTCCCAGTCGCTGGTTCACCTCATTATGGTCCTTTTCATTCTCCTGGGGAATATGGGCTACTTTTTAACCAAATCTTATAAAAAACAGACCCAACAGAAGGGGAGGGGTTAGGGATGAATACACTGACCATGCTTGCTATCTCTTTTCAGCCGGCTAAGGTCTGGACCCCAGACACTGGATTCTCACTGGATGGCCTCGGAATCTGGATTTCCGCTATTCTCTCCCTTTTCATCTTTTCTTTCCTTTATAAGGATAACCCGTTGTATAAATTTGCAGAAAGCATCTTTGTGGGGGTTTCTATCGGTTATCTCGTGGGAATAGTGTATCACAACGGCATTGAAGCCAATGTGTATCAGGTGATGGTGAGTAAACTCGACCCGGCGACGCTAAAAAATCTCCACTATTTTCAGGAAATCAAGTATTTGATTCAACACTATCATTCGCTGGACTACTGGCCACTGGTTGCTCTGGTGATGGGCTTATTAACACTTTCTCCATTCCTGACTGCTCGGCATGCCTGGCTGACCTCCATTCCCTTCGCATTTTACATGGGCTGGGGGTCTGGAGTTGCCATCCCCGCTAACATGCAGGCTGCCATCCTCGCCCAGCTTTATGGCACCACCTACGCCTTCTCGGTGGTAGGCGCCAGCCTCCTCAATGGCACCTTTAACCTGTGGAATCTCCTCTGGACCTTTGTGATGCTTCTGGGAATTGTGGCGACTCTGTGGTATTTCTACTTTTCCGCCGAGCACAAAGGGTGGCTGGGAGGGGGTGTAGCCCGTCTGGGCATCTGGTTCGTGATGGTCGGGTTCGGCGCCGCCTTCGGCTTCACCGTCATGGCTCGTGTTTCCCTCCTCATCGGCCGCATTGAGTTCCTTTTGAAAGACTGGCTCGGCCTCATCACCTATTAAGCCCTATGTGCCATACGCAAACCTTCTTCCGAAGGAAACCTTGCCTTGTTGCACTCTCGCCTATCGGCTCGGGGAACATCACAGCGGATAAAAGCCTTCGCTACGCCAAAATCCCGACAAGTCGGAACTCCGTTTATCCGCAAAAGGTTAGGCGACACTACCCAGTATATAGAGATAGATGAAGCATATTGTCTTTATGCTATCAAAAGATTGCTGATGTCCGAAAGAGACCCTACCATTCAAGGATATTCTGATGGTGTTTTTTGGGAAAGAAATACTTTGAAAGATATGAAAAACAAGAACAAGAAGAAGATAAAATCCACAGATGCCTCCTCCCTATTTTCAAATATCAAAGGGGATGACAAATGAAGAGGGAGATTTTTTATGCCAATTCTTACAAAGAAATTGAGAATAAAATTAAGAGTTTTCTCAACAATTATCTTGAATTTTTAACTAAAGATACTGTTTCAAGCACAAGGGCTACAGGCGATGCAATCCAGCATATTCTGACCAGGACGATTTATACTATGTAGTGGATTTGAAAACTCACAGGTTAGAGACAAAGTTTAACATGCCAGATCTTACATCTGTTGAAAGGCTGGCACGGTTCTATGAAGACGATACAAATTATTACGCTATGCTAATGGTAGCCTATGATATTCTCTCTGATGACCGTATTCATATGTTGAAAGAGTCCATTTCGTCCCGATTGAATTTTTATCCTCGGAATGTTTGACAATTGGTGCATTAGGGTGGGGGGCAAATACAAATTGCCAATGCGAACCTTATTGTGGTGAATCATAGATACTCAAGGAAGAAGTGGATGTTAGAGTTATGCGATGCTCTTTTTGAATTTTACCCACGAGAAATTGAAAAAGTAAAAGATAGAATAGAAGACTTCAAAGAGATTAAAAAACAATGGGAAGAAAAAAAGGATATTTGGAAGTAAGGGTAGCGTCGCCTAACAGTGGATAAAATGCTTCACTCAAACCCTGCCTTCGGCAACTTCCTTTATCCGCATTTTTTTACGATAGAAAACCGGACAGCGTAATGCAGAAGGAGATGACGATGGGAAGGTTGTCCCAGCCCTCGGGGCAGGCGCTTTCTACCACGCCAGAAGTGAAGGAAGCAAACAGGAAGGGAAGAAGGAATGTGGAGTGCGGTATGCGGATTGCCCCGACCCCGTTAGAAGGCGGGACGGAATGGAACGCAGGTATATAGAAAAGATAGAACCCGGCAGAAGAAACAAAAGCGGAAAGAATAAATCCCAGAAGGCCCAGCCAGTTCTTCCGGACATTCCACGAGAAACCTTTCCCTTTCCACAGAATTCCTGATAAGGAGGAGGAGGCATCGGCCACGCTGAGAACGACCCAGGCGGTAAGGGCCACCGGGAAGGGGAAAAGCAGGAAGGCGAGGAAAAGGGCAACCGGAGTTGAAATGTAGCCGAAATCTATGGGATGGCGACGCACATCCCTCGCTATGGGTAAGTGTGGAAAGATGTAGACCATAAAGGGGATGAGAAGGGCGGTAAACCATAAGGCAGTGCTACGGTCAGGCAAGAAGAAAGCGGGGACGCACCCCGCCAGATGCAAAGTTTTCCGCCCGACTAACTGACGAACGGTTAGAGAAGAGTTCGCTCCTCGCAATCCACAGGATAGGATACACGGAAAAATACAAAATGCAAAGATGGATTATCCATCGCAATCCACCGGTTACAATAAATTCCCCCCACCGGTTTTATACAGGGGGTGATGAAAACAATTTTGGGGTGAAGGGGGGCTCCGAAAGTGAAGTTATTTGGTCATCTTATCCTTGATATAGAAGTAATTTCCGACGCCATACATCAAGCCAGAAGCGGTGATACCCATAACCAATAGCAGAACCTCATTCCACGCCGGGAACTTCCCTGTGCTGAAAACAGAGAACAGGAATGCCCCTCCGAGAACGATGGTCCAGAAGAAGAATTGGAATCGGCTCAGGCTTACATGCCCATCCTCCCCCAGTATCACGCGAACCAGTGGGGGGATACCCACGACGAACCCGAAAAGATATAGAACTAACTGGGTCAGGAAGAGAATCACTACTCCGCCGTAGAACAGAAGGGTGGTAGCGGTCACCAGGTCGGGCGACATAACCTTCAGAATCTGAACGATAACGGCGATAATAACGACGAAAAGGACAAACCACAGGAGCCATTGCCACCAGGGCCGGCTCCGCCAGAAAGTTTCATCCAGAATCTCCTTCATCTGTTCACACCTCCTGACCTGTATTATATCAAAGAATGATGAAGAGGGGAGGCGCCCACTGGTCCACTGACCCGGGAAAATATGTCGGTAACGAAATTTGAAGCAGGTTCTACGAGCGGTGGGAACCCACGGCGTCGCGGAGCGCCTGGAGATTAGCCTCCGGTGTGGCGATGGGAATGACACATCCAGCGCCCAGAAGGAATCGTTTCCCTCCCGTCTGGGCTATGGCATCTTCCGCTTCCTGTCGGACCTGTTCGGGGGAGCCTTTATACAGGGTGTTCCTCTCATTCAAACCCCCCATAACGGCGCCCGGAAAGGTTTCCATCGCTTCAGGTAGAGAAGGGGGGGCGCGACGGTCGTGCCAGTTCACAATCTGCACCGGGTAGTCCTTGATGATGTGGAAATAGGGGTTCAAGCCGTGAATGTGCAGGAGTATAAAATCTGCGCGGGTTGTGAGAGGGTTCAGAACCTCCAGCTCATAAGGGACGCCGAAAGTTTTGTATTCATTTTCCGTGAGAATTTCTGCGGTAGCGGTTTTGGTGGCGAAGAAAATCGCATCTGCGCCAGAATTTAAGCAGGCCTTTGCATAGTTCAGCGTAGTATGAGTGATAATTTCCAGCCCGGCATGCACCTCTTTCGGCTTCTCCCGTATGTCATTCCGCCAGGCATCTCCCCGGAGTTCTGTAAGTATGGTGAGAGGGCTGAAGAGGGTGGGCAGGAGGGGAATGTCCCAGCCGATTCCCGCCCGTATCTGTTGAAGGGCTCGCAATTGCATGCCGAGGATGCCCTTATGAACCGATGGAGGGGTGAGTTTCGGCCAATCTTCAGGAAAATGAACGGGACGGCTGCGGTAGGTTCGGGTCCCGTCCTCGGCATCGGTGGGCACCAGTTGAGCGCCGAAGGCTTCCGCCATATACCCGCTGGCGAAGGTCACTTTCACCAGGTCCCAGTCATATTTCTTCTGGAAGGCGATGGTTTCTTTTGCCAGACTCTCCGCCGCTGTATCCTCAATGGGAAAATGCCGCCACACCGCCACAGGAACCCTCTCTACTTCTTCCCCCCGTATCACCTTTTGAATCCATTCCCTCCTCGTCATACCCCTTTTTCCTCCTGCGGGCCCATTACTATCTTATCACATATCCCCCTGCTTCGCCGGGGGTTAATCAGGCTCACCTTTCCGGATAGAGAAATGGAAAGGGGAACGGAAAATCGGGTGAATGAATTCAGCGGAATCAGGCTCAGCGCTCTTTTTCGCCTTCAGGAGGAGGGGTGGCGCCGACTCTGGGCAATTTTCTTACCAGGTCTTCCAGTTTCATACCGGTGAGGCTTTCTATCACGGGAGGGAGTTGAGCGAGGATAGTGGCGATGTCGCCGGTAACCCGGGAGGCGCCCGCGGTGGCAGAATCCCCACCGGTGCTCACAATGACTATCTTTTCCGTTTTCGCTAACGGCTCGGATACGGCGCTGGCGATTTTGGGCAGGGCTTCCACGATAATCTGGCTCAATGCCGCTTCGTTATACATTCTCCAGGACTCGGCTTTTTTCCGCATGGCTTCCGCTTCGGAAAGCCCCTGGGCTTTGATAACATCGGCCTGGGCAAGGCCGCGGGCGCGGTTGGCGTCGCCTTCCGCCACGCCCGTGGCTTTCACCACATCCGCCTGGGCAAAGCCTGTGGCTTTGATGGCGGAGGCTTGCCCTGCCGCCTCTGTTTCCAGTTTGAATTTCTGGGCGTTGGCGAGAGTCTCAATCCGATACCGCTCCGCTTCCGCTGGCTTGTTCACCGTGGCTTCTAATTCCTTCTGCTTCCGGGTGATTTCCAGTTCCTGAACTTTGATTCTCTGCTCCTTTTCCACGATGTCCACACCCACTTCTTCCTTCTTCACTTCCTGGGAGGTGCGGAACTTCTGGAGGTCATAAGCCAGGTCAGCCTGGGCTTTCTTCTCGTTGACGGCGGCAGTGAACTCCGCAACGCGCATCTTATAATCCCGCTCCGATTCCGCAATCTTCGTGTCAGCGGCGAACTTCGCCGTCTGCCCCTCCTGATTTGCAATGGCGGAGCGGATGGTGGCGTCCCGATTCGCTTCCGCTTCCGCTATGACTGCATCCCGCTTTACCTGAGCAATCCGGGGCCGTCCAAGGGCGTCTAAATACCCTTCATTGTCCTTGATGTCCTTCATCGTGAAGGAAACGATGGTGATGCCCATATTCGCCAGGTCGGCGGCGGCTACTTCTTGCACCTTCTGGGCGAAGGCATCCCGATTTTTATAAATTTCTTCCACCGTGAGAGTTCCGAGAATCGCACGGAGATGCCCTTCTAAGGTCTGATGAATGATGGAAGTCATTTCCGCCCGGCTCTTATTCAAAAACTGCTCGGCGGCCGTGGCAATGCTCACATCATCGCCCTTCACCTTCACCTGGGCGACGCCGGAAACGACTACGGGAACGCCCATTACTGTGTAGACTTCCGGCGTTTGAATCTCCAGCGTCATCACTTCCAGGGAAAGGGCATCCACCTTTTCAATGATGGGCCAGACGAAGGTGCCACCCCCTTTCACCGTGCGGAAGCCCACGGTGTACACCCGACCACTGGCGTCCCGCATTCGGTGCCTCCGCCCCGAGATAATCAGGGCTTCATTGGGGCCTACCTTTACATACCGGCTGGCATAAATGATGATGAAGAGGAAGATAGCCACCACAACCCCACCCACCACCAGGACGACAAGTGAAGTAGGCACAGGCAATGCCATTTTCTTTCACCTCATTCTATGATTTTTCTTGCCTACCTGAAACGGGCTTCACGAAGATATACCCCCCCACAACCCGGGTAATGGTCACGGAAGTATGAACCGGGATTGGCTTCCCATCCTCGCTTTTGGCGGGCGCATTCAACCGACTCCCTTTATGCACATACGCCACTTCGCCCATACCATCAGGCGGAATGGGGGCGATGACCTCCGCCGTCTCCCCAATCAGTTCCGCCACTCTGGACTCACTGCTACTCTGGGTGATGCTGAAGACCTTATAGAACATCCAGAAGACGAGACCTGCCACAATGAATCCGGAAAGGGTGGCTATCAAAAGCCCCGGAACCACAGAACCCGGTCCCTTCCAGAAGAAGGAAGTGAGGAGCCCGGCAGCGCCGAAAGTCGTGATAAATGTCGCCAGCGTCACCGTGTTGATAGGGCTGAAAGTGGGCATTTCTGCCCCGGAAAGGTCAGCACCATGTAGCCCTCCCGTCACATCCCCCAGGTCATGGTCGCCACCCAGGTCCAGCACATGACTGAAAACCGCAGACAGAATGGCGAAAACTAACCCCACTAAAAAAAGTATCAGATAAATTACCGTTACGGTTGCCATCTCTCTGCTTCCTCCTCTAACTACTTTACCAGAACCCCTTCAAAATGTCAAACTCCACCTGCAGGTAGTCAGCCTGTAGCGAGGAAACTTCATTGAGAATGCTTCATCGCCAGCACTATTGCATTCCCCTGAAATATCCCCGTGAAAACATTCACAGGGCAGATACGGGGGTTGTCCCTGACAACTGACGAATAGAATTGGACAATTTTTTCTCTTCTGGTATGATACCCTCGGAAGGAGATGAGGGGATGATGGAAAAAGTTCCTGCGGGATTTGGTGGCTCCCTGCGATGGGTGCTTACCTATCGGGGTGGCGAAGGTATGTGGTCGTGGTTCTTTCACCGCCTCACCGGAGTCGCCATTTTACTGTTTCTCCTGATTCATATCCTGGATACCGCCCTGGTGGGCTGGCCCAGAATCTACAACCTGGTGATGGACATCTATCGCCATCCGGTCTTCCATGTGGGTGAAGTATTCCTGGTGGCCGCTGTTCTATTCCACGCCCTGAACGGCATTCGCATCACCCTGCTGGATTTCTTTCAGGGGCTGATGAAATATCAGCGGCAACTTTTTTATGCGGAGTTGTATGTTTTTCTTCTCCTGATTCTTCCCACCGCCATCTGGATGTTAAGGGAGTTATGGCGATGAATGGGGGATATGGGCATCCTCGCCCTGCTGGCGGTTTTGAACTCTACTCCTGGTTGTTCATGCGTATCTCCGGGCTCCTTCTTATTTTCCTCGCTCTGGGCCATTTATTCATTATGCACATCCTCGTGGGGATAGAGAATGTGGACTATTCATTCGTGGCTCAGCGGTATGCCACGCCCTTCTGGCGGATTTATGACCTTCTTATGCTACTGCTGGCATTATTTCACGGCTTAAATGGCGCCCGGATTCTGATAGACGATTATGTCCGAACACCCGGCTGGAGGGTCTTCTGGATAACCATCCTGTATCTGGTGGCGCTGGTGTTCACCGTCATTGGCTCTCTAATTATCCTCACATTCCAGCCGAAATTTTAATCCGGGAGATGATGCGTGATGGTTCACGAATTTGATGTGGTGATTGTGGGGGGAGGAGGAGCGGGATTATGGGCTGCTCTGGAAGCCTCCCGGCGGTGCAAAACCGCGGTCCTGTCCAAGTTATATCCCACCCGCTCGCATACGGGGACGGCCCAGGGTGGCATCGGCGCCGCCCTGGGCAATGTGGAAGAAGACCACCCGGAATGGCATATGTTTGACACCGTAAAGGGAAGTGATTATTTAGCCGACCAGGACGCCGTTGAAATCCTGTGCAGGGAAGCGGTGGAAACGGTGCTCTCCCTGGAGCATATGGGCTTGCCGTTCAACCGCACATCGGAGGGGAAAATTGACCAGCGCCCCTTCGGTGGGCACACCTCTAACTTCGGGAAAAAACCGGTAAGACGAGCATGCTACGCCGCTGACCGAACAGGACACATGATTCTACAAACCCTCTACCAGCAGTGCATCAAAAATCAGGTGGCTTTTTATGATGAGTTTCAGGTTCTGGATGTGCTGTTAGAGGATGGAATTTGCAAAGGTGTCGTGGCATGGGAACTCGCCACCGGCTCCCTGCACACCTTTCTTTCTAAGGCGGTGATTCTTTGCGTCGGTGGCGCCGGCAGGATGTTCAAAATCACTTCCAACGCCCATTCCCTCACCGGCGATGGTATGGCTATTTGTGCCCGCCGGGGCATCCCCCTGGAAGATATGGAGTTCTTCCAGTTCCATCCCACGGGAATTTACAAGCTGGGCATCCTGATTACGGAAGCCGTTCGGGGTGAGGGTGGGATTCTCCTCAATCAGGATAATGAACGGTTTATGGAACGCTACGCACCCACGCTGAAAGACCTGGCACCCCGGGACCTGGTTTCCCGCTGTATGTACACCGAAATCCGTGAGGGCAGGGGCATTGATGGAAAGGATTACCTGTATCTGGACGCCACTCATCTCGGAAGGGAAGTCATAGAGAAGAAACTTCCTGATGTGGCTGATTTCACACGAACCTATTTAGGAATTGACCCTGCAGAGAAGCCCATCCCCGTCCAGCCTACTGCTCATTATATGATGGGCGGTATACCCACAGATGTGGACGGTCGGGTGATACAGGATGAAAAGAATACCCCCGTTCCAGGCTTGTATGCGGCGGGAGAATGCGCCTGCGTCAGCGTTCACGGAGCAAATCGTCTGGGCACCAACTCCCTGGTGGATATTCTGGTTTTCGGGCGTCGCTCAGGCCGTCACGCTGCCCTCTACGCCCGGGAGGTGGATTTACCCTCACTGCCCGATGACCCGGAACGCTACGCCCGCCAGCAAATAGAAGCACTCCTGAGAAGAGAAAAAGGGGAATCGGTGGCTGAAATCCGCTCCACCCTCCAGAGCGAAATGATGGACAAGTGCTCCGTTTTCCGAACCAGCACGGATTTGCTCCTCCTCCAGAAAACGATTCAGAATCTAAAGGACCAGTATCGGGGCGTGGCTATCCACGACCGTGGAAAAAAGTTCAACACGGAATTGATGGAAGCATGGGAACTGGGATGCTTGCTGGAATTAGCCGATTGCACCGTCGCATCCGCACTTCAGAGAACGGAAAGCCGGGGTGCCCACTACCGTGAAGATTTCCCCAATCGCGATGATGAACGCTGGCTGAAACACACCCTCGCTTATCCGAAGGAGGAGGGCTGGAACTTCCGCTACAAGCCCGTCGTCATCACCCGCTTCCCCCCCGCTGAACGAAAGTATTAAACCGTTAAACTACTGAACTTTTGAGGCCTGCCCCCAAAAGTTCCTTTATCAAACAGGGGTGGGAAATGCGAAAAAATGGAGGGGAGGAGCTTGTCTCCTCCCGCCAGAATAAGCGAGACTCCAGAATTATTCAGATTGATTCTTTTCTATCCTGTCTACAAAAGATTGACTTTTTTTACATTCCCTTTATATTACATAATGCCAGTGAAGTTAAAGAAAGAAACCGAAATTTTTCCCCTTTACTCTCTCTCGTAGTAGCCGTTGGTGGCTGGCTTTCTGCCCTCTCTTTGCCATTTTATACCCCTTAAAAATGGGAAGATTCCCTTTCTTCGCACCCTCTTTTATCTGGCTGTCCTGATTTCCTTTATCCTCTGGATTTTCCGCTGTAGGGTCGTCCCCTGCACCAATCTATTATATGGGCAGGATGACCCAGGCGAGCCAGAAGGGGGGCAAACCGGTGGAAAGGGGGGCAGATGTTTCCCACTGGTCGTTGTTTGTTCGTAAGATTCGTAAGCCGGGAGCGGATGGGTTTCTATCCAGCACGAATAGTTTATCTCCCCCGGGCGCCAAAGCAATTCTGGCAAGGTGAAATCCTTCGGAAACGAGAAGGGTCTGCTCCACCATTTTCGTAATCGGATTGAAACTCACCAGAAGGGTTTTGAAAGAAGAATCCGAGAGGATGGCATATCCTTTGCCCGGCTGGAGAGCGAAATCTAACAAGTCTCCGCCCAGTGCTTCTTCCGTAATCAGGAAGCCGCGTGAGGAAAGGTTCACCGGGTTCACGACTTCAATGCCCCCATCTAATACCCCGTATTCACCCGTATCCGCTACATACAGCAAGCCGTCCTGAAACAGGAGGTCAGTTCCCGCACAAGGATTTTTCCCCTGCAGGGGTATGGCATCGGGTTCCGGGGTGGAAGGATTGACATCTACGAGAGTATCCGTAGTGGCATCCACAACCGCTAAAAGGCCGTTCCCAGCAGGAGTGTAGAGATTATTCCGGTCCAGTCGCTGGATGGCGATGAATAGTCGGTTGTCGTGAAGCAGCATATAGGACATCTCAGGAAGTCCATCCGCATCAGCGAAGGGTGAGAGGTCAATTTCCTTCATAGTGGCACCATTGGTCAGGTTCATCTTGAGGAGTTCAGGACGGTCGTATCGGGAGATATAGGCGTAGTCGGGACTGATGAATTCCATATCATAGGGGTTTGAGCCAGCGCCTGTAGACCACTGGGAAGTAGTGGGCTGAAAACCCTGCCCGGGGTTCACCATCAGCACATTGTCTTGCCCCCGGCGGTTGATCACCCAGATGCGCCCTCTGTTAGAGTCATATACTGCGGTGGCATCGCTGTGTATGGGATAGTTCAGCACGGTCATCTGGTTTGTATCCATAGAATAGGTGGCATACTGGCCGGTTTGAAAATCGGTGGTGACGATGAAGGCGAATGAACTGCCCACGATGGGAGTCGGTAACGGAGGATTACCCCCGCACGCTGAGAATCCGGAAATCACCATAAACAGGCAGAGAGTGAGAACCCTCTGCCTCCTGATACAGAAAAGATACATTTTGTCTCGCCTCCTGCGAGATGGATTGAGTCTGGCAGGTCTCCCGGCTCCCGGTTCAGTCTACTGGCGGCGCCTTCCCACCCCGATTTTTCAGGGCAGTGGCATCTTGCCGCTTTCGTCCCCGGACACGGTGGCAGGGGCCACCCTCGCTTTCACGAGGTTCCCTTTTCAGGCTATTGCCACCAGACCCTCACCGCAAATTATAGCATAAAAAACTGAACCCTCCGCGCCAGACAATCCAGTGTGCTTTTATTCTTCATGATTATAGGGTTCCATTTCCCTCCAGATGGTTCAGGAGGGATTGATAAGGCGGGGGGAGAGGGATTTGAAATTTCATCGGGACGCCGGAAGCAGGATGGGAAAACTCCAGGCGATAGGCAATCAGAAATTGCCCGGGAAGGGCTATAATATGCCGAAAGAGACTGGGAGCCAGGGGTTGAAGAAGTTTTCGGGAGGAATAGAGCGGGTCGCCCACCAGAGGATGCCCTATCTCTTTGAAGTGGACTCGAATCTGATGCGTTCGTCCTGTAGAAAGCGTCGCTTCCACCAGCGTAAATCTTACCGGGCTTTTGATGCCACTTTCAGATTTCACGAAGAACCGTTTTAGAATCCGAAAATGTGTCATCGCAGGTCGCGCATAGCGGGTATGGCTGGAAATTTTCTTTCGCTCCGTTATATGTCGTCCCAGCGCCAGCCAGATTTTCCCTTCTTCACCCTGAACTTCATAAAACCCATACTTTTTTCGCACCCGTTCCCGGATGTCTCCCCAGCATAACGCCAGATAGTGACGATGCACTTCCCGGGCTTTGAGCATTTTCACCAGAGCAAGATACGCAGAGTCCGTCTTCGCCACTACCAGAAGGCCACCGGTATCTTTATCCAGGCGGTGAACAATTCCGGGGCGCACAGGAGCGCCGTAAGAAGAGAGGGCACCCAATCGTGCCAGCAGGGCACTCACCAGCGTATCGTTCAAATGCCCCGGTCCGGGATGAGTGGGAACACCTGCCGGCTTATTCACCACTGCGATATTTTCATCCTGGTAAAGAATCTCGCAGGGTATCGTGGAATCCGGTTTCACTGCAACCTCTGAAATCATCGGCTTGAATGCGGTTTCCATCACCCGGATGCGTTCGCCCGCTTTCACCCGATAGTCCGGGTCCTTCTGGCAAGAATTCACCAGCACCTGCCCTGAACGAATGAGGGCTTGCACACGGCTTCTGGAGAGGTTCTGCAGATAGGCGCCCAGCAGTTTATCCAGCCGGCTCCCCTTCTCATTTCCCTTTACGGTGAGTTCCATCGGCCCTTCCGGCAGTTTCATTTTAGCCGTTGAGCAGGTGCTTCCCCCCCCGATGGGGCCGGGGGCAGTCATTCTTCCTGCATTTTCTTGAAAATGAGGCAGGCATTGTGCCCGCCGAAGCCGAAGGAATTGGTAAGGGCGATACGAACTTCCTTTCGCCGGGGAATATGGGGAACATAATCCAGGTCGCATTTTGGGTCCGGGGTTTCCAGATTCAAAGTCGGCGGGATTATTCCCTCGTTCATCGCTACGATGGTGAGGATGGATTCTGTGGTGCCCGCCGCTCCCAGTTGATGTCCAATCATACTCTTTGATGCACTCACCGGTATCTTATAAGCATAATCGCCAAACAGACGCTTAATGGCGAGAGTTTCAATCTCATCATTGTAAGGAGTGCCGGTGCCGTGGGCATTGATGTATTCCACTTCCTCCGGCAAAACCCGGGCATCCATCAGCGCACGCTTCATACATTGATAGGCCCCTTCCCCTTCCGGGTCAGGAGCGGTGATATGGTAGCCATCATCCGTGGAAGCGAAGCCGATGATTTCTGCGTAGATTCTGGCATTCCGTTTTCGGGCATGCTCCAGGGATTCCAGAAACAGGGCGGAGGCACCGTCGCCGAACAGGGTTCCACTCCGGTTCCGGTCAAAGGGCCGCAGGCTCTTCGTCGGGTCTGGCTCCCATTTCTTCGCCAGCGCCCTCATCCGGGTGAACCCGGCGAACGCCAGAGGCGTGACGCAAATTTCTGAACAGCAGACGAGGACAGCCTCCGCTCCCCCTCCCCGTATCATCCGTGAAGCCACTCCCAGAGAGATATTTCCTGTGGCGCAGGAGGTGGAGATTCCGATATTCGGACCCCTGAACCTGAAGAAGATGGCTAACAGGCCGGGAATCATATTCACCGTGGTCCTGGGAATGGCGAAGGGGGAGATTCTGTTCTTGCCCTTCAGGTGGTAACGCCCCGTCTCTTCTTCAATGGAGAACAGGCCGCCGAGGGAATTTCCACCCACCACCCCGATGTTGAACGGGTCTTCCTGGCTCCCCTCTATTCCCGCATCTCTCACCGCTTCCAGGCTCGCCGCATAAGCAATCTGCTGATGAATATCCAGGGTGGGAATGTATTTTTTCTCCAGAAAATCTTCGGCGTGGAAGTCATTGAGGGGAGCCCCTACATTGCAGGAGAACTGCGAGGTATCAAAATGGGTGATAACTTTTATTCCGTTACGGGCGGTGGAAACCGCTTCCCATAATTTTTTCACCCCGATGCCGAAGGTGGAAACTGCTCCCATTCCTGTTATCACTACGCGTCGGACCATTCCTCGTCACACTCCTTTCGTCGCCACAGAGATTATATCACAAACCTGTCACGATGTGGAGCCTGTCCCATTTCGGATTTGGGACTTCGGCGCTATTTTTCCATCGTGTTAGATGTCCAGGTTATGAACGGTGAGGGCGTTTTCTATGATGAACTTCTTCCTGGGCTCCACTTCCTTCCCCATCAGGATGTTGAACATCTCCGCAGCGGCACTGGCATCCTCCAGTTTTACCCGACGCAGGGTTCTGCTCTGGGGGTTCATTGTGGTTTCCCAGAGTTCGTGGGCATCCATTTCACCCAGGCCCTTGAACCGTGTTACTTCCACGCTGTCGCTTTCCTCCTTGAGGATTTTGTCTTTCTCCTCGTCGGTGAAAACATACCGCCATTTTTTCCCTTTCTTAATCCCATAAAGGGGAGGGAGTGCGATGAAAATTCTGCCTTGCTCTATCAGGGGTCGCATGTGCTTGAAGAAGAAAGTCAGCAGAAGGGTGCGGATGTGAGCCCCGTCAACATCCGCATCCGTCATAATGATGATGCGTCCATACCGGAGGCGGGATGCGTCAAATTCCGAATGATTGCCCAGAGTTACGCCGGTTCCGATGGCAGTAATCAGAGCCTTGATTTCCTCATTATTCAGAATTTTCTCATCCGAGGCCTTTTCCACATTCAGGATTTTCCCCCGCAGAGGGAGTATGGCTTGATGCTTGCTATCCCTGCCCTGTTTGGCGTTTCCCCCCGCTGAATCGCCTTCCACGATGAAGAGTTCCGATTCTTCTGGATTTTTGGAAATGCAATCCACCAGTTTCCCGGGGAGCATGGTTCCGCCCATGAGAGCGGACTTACGGGTGAGTTCTGCGGCTTTACGAGCGGCGATTCTGGCTCTCGCCGCCATACAGCACCGGTTGACGATGGCCCGTGCGGTTTGAGGGTTCATCTCCAGGAAGCGGTAAAACTCCGCCCCAAACAGGGTTTGAACCTGACTCTTCACCCGGGAAGTCCCCAGTTTCGTCTTCGTCTGCCCCTCAAACTGCGGTTCAGGAAGTTTCACTGAAATCACCGCAGTCAATCCTTCCCGAACATCCTCTCCGCTCAAAGAGATTTCTTTCTCCTTGATTAAATCATTTTCCTCCGCATACCGCTTGATGCAGTTGGTTAGAGCGGCTTTGAAACCCTCCAGGTGGGTTCCCCCCTCTTCGGTATGAATGTTATTAGCGAAAGTGAGGATTCTTTCCTTCGTTCCCTGGATATACTGGAGAGCACCCTCCAGAATCAATTCCCCCTCTTCCAGGGCAAAGGAAAAGGGTGGGGTAAAGAGGGTTTCTTCCCCCTGGTCCAATTCCGTCACCAGGGCTTTCAAACCCTCCTCGGAGTGAAAAGTTTCCTCAGTTCCCGTCCGCTCATCCTTCAGCACGATTTTCAGATTCCGATTGAGGTAGGAAAGCTCCTTCAGCCGGTAGCGGATGATGGAAGAATCAAAATGGGTGACTTCCATAATGGAATCATCGGGGAGGAATGTAATCTCAGTTCCTCGTTCGTCGCTTTTCCCGACCTTCTGAACCGGAGTGATGGGCTTACCCTTCTGGTATTTCTGCTGATAGGTGAAGCCATCCCGCCGGACGGTGGCCACGAGAGAGGAGGAGAGGGCATTCACAACGGAAACCCCAACACCGTGGAGGCCACCGGAGATGCGATACACTTTGTGCTCAAATTTTCCACCCGCATGGAGCATGGTAAGAACCACTTCCAGGGCGGATTTCCCCGTGGGTTCGTGGATGTCCACGGGGATTCCCCTTCCGTTGTCTTTCACGGTGGCTCGGCCATCGGCATGCAGCGTAATACAAATCTCTGTGCAGTGCCCCACCATCGCCTCATCTATAGAGTTGTCAATGACTTCATATAGAAGATGATGAAGCCCTCGGGTGCTGGTGTCGCCGATATACATAGCGGGACGCCGACGAACCGCCTCCAGCCCCTCCAGAACGCTGATGTCTTCCGCCGTATACTCTTCTGTCTTCCCGGTATCCACCCTCTTTTCACCTCTGCCTTTCATTTTTTTCCCGCAGGGAATTGCGGGCTTCCTGTGTTTTATCCGGGCATCGCCCCTGTTCCTCCATCGTTTTTCTATAGCCCCAGGTAAGTTAGAACTTTCTGCTCCATCCGGGGCAGTTCTTCCTGCTCGGGTGTTTCCATATAAATTCGGAGCAAGGGTTCCGTGGTGGAAGGACGAACCAGAAACCACCGTTCACCTTCAAACACGAATTTCACGCCTTGAAGGTCCCGGGCTTCCATAAGGGGTCTCCCGAGGAGTTCCAGCACAGGCTCCTCGCGAAGGCGAGCCATCAGTTCCCCCTGCTCCTTTATCGTCAGGTGAACACTCAGGCGTTTGGAATAGAACTTCCCAAAGGTATGGCGGACTTCCGTCAGGATTTCGGATAAGGGGCGTGATTCCTGCCGCAGGAGTTCTATCAGAAGTAGGTGAGCCAGTAAGCCATCGGAAGAAGATAGATACCCCCGGAGCCCGAATCCACCATTCTCTTCTCCACCCATCAGAGCGTTTTTGCTTTTCATAGCCTGGATGAGATAATGGAAGCCCACGGGCGTTTCCACGCATTCTTGATGGAAAGCCGTCGCCAGCCTGTTGAGAAAATGGGTGGTGGCGATGGTGCGAACCAGTGGACCGGAAAGACCGCGCCGGGAATAAAGATGATAAGCCAGCAACCCCAGAATCCAGTTCTGAGGGATGAAATTCCCCTTCTCATCCACCACACCGAAACGGTCACCATCCCCGTCCAGAGCCACTCCCAGGTCTGCTCCTGCTTTTATAACCGCTTCCGACAATTCCTTGAGATTCCCCTCTGTGGGGTCGGGTGTGAGCCCGCCGAACAGCACATCCCGATAGTTGTGGATAGAGGAAATTTCCACACCCATAGATTGAAGGGCTTTTTGGCCCACATTCCGCCCGCTTCCATACAGAGGGTCAAAAACCACCTTTAACGGGCGAACGGCACGCCCACCCCCCCGAGGCTCCTCCACTTGCCCCAGCAGGTTCTTCAGGTATTCTTCCGAAGGAGAAAGAGGTTCCACGGGAAACACCGCAGAAGATGGCAAATTTACACCCCTTTCTTCCTCCGAAATCACCGCCTTCCATTCCTCCGGTGGCACCGGAGCACTCTCGGAGGTAAACATTTTCAGCCCCTGGTAATCCGCAGGATTGTGGCTGGCTGTGACCAGAATTCCCGCTGAAAGGCCCCATCGCTTTACTGCGAAAGCCACCTGGGGCGCAGTTACAGGCTCCGGGCACCGAAAAACCGGTAGAAAACCTGCGAGAACTGTCACCATTCTCTCGGCGAAATCCTCCGCCATAAAACGCGTATCATACCCCACCAGCACTCCATTTACCCATCCCTTTTCCAGTAAGAACCTGGCGATGGCAGATGTGATGCGCTCGGCTTCCGCAAGGGTGAACTGACGGGCGAAAATCCCACGCACGCCCTCTGCGGTAACTTCCAGGCCCATCATCCCCTCTCTCACCCTACCCGAAACCGAAGGCTCGCCACCTGCAAACCCTCCCGCCGTAGCCTCTGCAAAATTTCCTCCCGATGGCATTCCAGTTCCATACACACCGCCGGCGATGCTCCCTCTACGGTCAAGCATCCTTCTCGGTAGGAAACCACCTTCGTCGTCGCCGCAAGGGCAGGTCCTACGATGGTTTCCCATTTCCCTTTAATCTTCCCCTCCGTGTAGAGATGGGACATACCCAGTTTCTTTAATGTGCCACTGACTACTTTATCCAGACTCTTCATCCACCCACCAACAAAAAGTATACATCAAAATCCAACAAAATCAAACAGAACATCCAGTTATCCTTCAGGGGGTCAGGCATCGGATTGTGCCATTATTTGCAGAGTGTCTCCCCTGTCCTGATTTTCGGGAGCCCAACTCTGTCGGGGCAGGCCGCCGAGTGTCTGTGCCCTGACACACTTCCCTGCCAGCCAACCTGAATGACCTGTGGTGTAAAATAGAGAATGGAAGAGGATGAAAAGAATTCTCATTCTGAAAAAGGGAATACCACCGGCCACAAGAAACCGCCTGGTGGACAGGTTAATGCGCCTCCCGGTGAAGTATGAATCGGGCTTGTGGAAGGGAGAAGATGCCATTTTTATCCAGGGCTCATTCTCCTTCTCTCCTCGGCTACTTACCCGCTTGCCAGGAGTCAGAGAAGTGATTCAGCCCTCTACCCCATATTCCCTCGCATCCCGGGATGCACGGGAAGGGGACACGGTGATTCAGGTGGGCCAGGTTCGCATCGGGGACGGCTGTTTTGTCATCATCGCCGGTCCCTGCTCGGTGGAGAGTCGGGAGCAAATCATTGCGACGGCGAAAGTGGTGAAGAAAGCGGGGGCGCACCTCCTTCGGGGCGGAGTGTATAAACCCCGCACCTCTCCTTACTCCTTCCAGGGCCTGGGCAAAACGGGCCTCCAGTACCTGTCAGAAGCCAGGAAACTCACGGGCTTGCCTGTGGTGACTGAAGTCCTTTCCCCGGAGGACATAGAGAGGGTGAGCAGTGTGGCGGATGTCCTGCAGATTGGCTCCCGAAATATGCAGAATTTCCCCCTTCTGAAAGCCGTTGGAAAAACCTCCCACCCGATTCTCCTGAAGCGGGGTATGATGGCCACGCTGGAAGAGTTCCTTCTGGCGGCGGAATATATCCTGTCGGAAGGGAATGACCGGGTGATTCTGTGCGAGCGTGGGATACGAACCTTTGAGACCAGCACAAGGAACACGCTGGATATTTCTTGCGTTCCACTTTTGAAAGAATTGAGCCATCTGCCGGTGATTGTGGACCCCTCGCACGCCTGCGGTCGGAGAAGCCTGGTTCTGCCTCTTTCCCGGGCGGCTCTGGCGGTGGGCGCCGACGGGTTGATGGTGGAAGTCCATCCCGACCCGGTTCGGGCTCTATCGGACGGGTTTGAAAGCCTGGATTTCCCCGCCTTTTCTGCATTGATGAAGGAGTTACACCGACTCCGCCACATCTTCCAGCGGTCGTGATGACCCTCTCACGCCCCCGACGAATCCGGGGAGTCCTTCGCCCTCCCGGAGATAAATCCATCACCCATCGGGCTTTGATTCTTTCTGCATTGAGCCGGGGGACCTCGGAGATTGGGAACCCGGCTCCCGGCGTGGATGTTCTTCGGACGGTCCGAGCCCTGAAAGCCCTGGGCCTGTCGGTGGTCCTCAGCGGTTCCAGATTTCAGGTTAAAGGGTGCCCGAAAACCGGGTTTCGGGAGCCCCTGTCCCCTTTGCAGTGCGGGAATTCCGGCACGACTGCCCGTCTGCTGATGGGGCTTTTAGCCGGTCGGCAGGGCTTCGCCGTCCTCACGGGTGATGCTTCGTTACGCCGACGCCCGATGGGTGATGTCATCACTCCTTTGATGCGTATGGGCGCTTCTATCCTCGCCCGGGGACGGAATCACCTCTTGCCTGCCGCCATTCAGGGTGCCCGATTACATCCCATCCGTTACTCTTTTCCTGACCCCAGCGCCCAGGTGAAATCCGCTCTCCTCATCGCTGGAATTCAAGCCCTCGGAACCTCCACCTTTGTGGAACCAGTTCCCACCAGAGACCACACAGAGCGTCTGCTGAAGGCGATGGGGGCTCGCATCCAGATTCACGGCACACACATTCAGGTCGCTACCTCTCACCTGACCCCGATTTCCATTGAAGTTCCCGGCGACTTTTCCTCATCCGCATACTTTCTGGCTTTAACGGTGGCTCATCCAGACGCCAGTGTTTGCCTTCAGAATGTGGGGTTAAACCCCACCCGAACCGCCTTCCTCAATGCCCTCCAGAGGATGGGCGCCCGAATCTCTGTCCGTCCTGATCCACCTCCCACAGATGAAACTCTGGAACCCATCGGTGAAATCTCTGCTGAATCTTCCTCCTTAAAAGCAACTCGTGTGGAAGGGATAGAGGCGAATCAGATGCTGGATGAAATCCCTCTTTTAGCCGTGGTAGCCACGCAGGCAGATGGCGAAACGGTGATTCGGGATGTCCCACAACTCAGGCAGAAAGAGAGCGACCGCATCCATACCATCGCACAGAACCTGAATAGAATGGGCGCTCGCGTGCAAGAACTCCCCGATGGCTTGCGTATCCAGGGCCCCACACCCCTTCAAGGGGCCTCCTTCCTTCGCATCGCCGACCATAGAATCCTGATGAGCCTCGTCATTGCCTGTTGTCTGGCGCACGGAAAGTCTGTTTTCTACCACCCCCACCCGGTGAACATCTCATACCCTTCCTTCTTTGAACACCTTCAATCCCTTCTCCCCGGATAAAAATGGAGAATGGGTAACCCTCTGCGATTACCCTCACTTCTCATTCCACACCCCGCAGGGCGAAATGACTGTTTCCACCCCCTTTTCCTCCTTCCCCACACAAACTAAGATGTGAAATCACTTGAATCTTCCCTCAACCTGTAGTAGGGTGATTCGCCTTTCGCCATCCGCCACAGGCTTTGCTGAATGGAAAATAATATTCTGACATTCTTGAGAATGTGAGAATGTTGCAGGCAGAGATGTCAATAGTGAATAGTCTCACACATTTCTATACAGAAGCCACATCTGTTGGAAATAACGATTTACTTCGGGAGGTGGAAGAGGGAAAGATGTAGAGGGTGGGAGTTGGTAATAAGGGCTTTGCCGATGTTTTTCCCACGGCTGAACCGCTTTTCGTATCCTTTGCCCACCGCTGGATATTTCTCCCAGGAAGGATATTGAACCGCCAGAGAGAAGAATTTTTGAATTTCTTCCTCGTCCAGTTCTGAAGATTCTTCACCGGCGCCTTCCAGGTCCTCTAATGCATCCAGAGAATAACTTAACAGGAGTTTTGGGGCGAGACGGGTGAACAGGGAGGGCGTGGAAAAAATGTCCAGGCAGAGGATTCGGCGCTGGGTGGCCGCCAGGAAACCTACCTGCTCTGGCTTCAGGATGAGAATTTCAGATTTCACACCGGTAGATGTGGACCGCGGATTCACTATCTGGCGGGTGTACCGGGATAATTCCTGGTGTTTGGAGGCATAGGACTGGCTCATAGAAGAGGTGGCAGAAGCCACGCGCAGGGTGGAGAGTTTTCGGTCCACCTCATTCCAGATGCCTGCCTGGTCGGCCTCAAATCTGCCGGTGGTTTTCAGGGATTTGTGAACGGAGCGTGTGGACAGACCACGAAGGGTGGGATAGGCACAATATAAACTGCTGGAGAAGGCTTTTGAACCGCTCCATCGCCCCGCTTCCACACAGGCTACGGGAGCGGAAATCCGACTCTCCGCAGGCAGACGAAAGGAGGTAACGAACACCCGGTTCTGCAGGGCTCCGATGACCTCTTCGCCATCCAGAACGAACACATCCTGCCCCCCATCATTTTCCATTTCCACTTCAGGCACCCTCTCCGTATCGTGCACTCTCACCGATTTGGATGCCAGCCCTTCTTCCAGTGTCAGCACCGGGTCCTCCCCTTTCCCGCCTCCAAAAACCGGGAAGAGGTAAAGATTGCTGGAAAAAACAGGCTCACCCATTTCCCATTTCATTTCCTTTGCCATTTCTCTCTCCTCCTTCTGCTTCTATTGTAGCACACCAGTTCGCGGGTAGGGCAGTGGGCTCGCATCCCAGTAAAAATGAACGATTGATTTTCCTCTCCCCCTGTTTCTATCCCACGCAGAGGGACAGGAAAAAGAGGAAGGGTTGTATATACAATGAAAAGAGGATAAAATGGAAAGTGGTAAGGGGGTGCTGGAAATGAGAGTGCATGAATTTATGAGCCACCCTGTGGTGACGGCAAAACCGGACGACTCTCTCCTCTCCGCAGCCCGGGCGATGAAAGAGCAAAATGTGGGGTGCGTGGTCGTGATGGATGGCGGGGAAATTAAGGGCATTCTCACGGACCGGGACATCGTCATCCGGGTCGTCAGCCCCGGCCTGGAGCCGGAGGAGATCCGGGTGGAGGATGTGATGACCCGGCAGGTGGTGGCGATTCGTGAGGATGCAGACATAGATTTTGCCCTGAACCTGATGAAAAATAATCGGATTCGCCGCCTGCCCGTGTTAAATGGCAGTGGCCAGCTCACCGGAATTGTGTCTATCTGCGACCTTGCCCGGGTAATCGGGCGGGATACCCAGAATTTCCTCGCCACCGTCTCCGCCCATCTCCCCCTCTGACACCCGGGCTTTTTTGATGTTGCCCCGTTATGCCTCTCTTGCCTTCCTGAATGCGGTGTATGAAAAATACCACCGCCCCCTATTCATCCCCACCGATGTGATTCTCTTCCCTCACCGCTTTCAAAATGAAACCGACATTGAAATCTCTGCACTCCTTTCTTCCATCCTCGCATTCGGAACGGTAAAAAGTATATCCACGAACCTGGAAAGCCTCTTCAGAAGAATGGGAAAAAAGCCCTATGAATATATCCGTAATGCGCTCTGGCAAAGGGATGAAAAGTTTTTCTCCTCCTTCCGTCACCGTTTTGTTCGGGGTGAGGACCTGGTATGCATCCTCCGGGCTTTACAGAAGATATACGAACGATACCCTTCGCTGGAATCCCTGTTCTTACAGGGATATTCTTCACCGGAAAGCCGGAATGACACCCCGATAAGCAACACAGGACACGCCATCGCTTTTTTCACGAGTGAAATCCGTCAGCACTGCCCCTCCTGTTCTTCTCTAACTCCAGGGGTTCGTTTTCTCCTTCCTTCACCCGGAAGGGATGGAAGCGGGAGCGCCTGCAAGCGATGGAACCTCTTCCTGCGCTGGATGGTTCGGAAGGATGAAATAGATTTCGGGCTGTGGCGGAATGTGAGCCCTGCTGACCTCATCATGCCATTAGACACCCACATCATCCAGATTTCTCGCAGGTGGGGGTTCCTGCACCGCAAGAGTATAGATTGGAAATCGGCGGAAGAAGTGACGCAGGCGTTTCGTCGTTTTTCCCCCCGTGACCCCGTGAAATACGACTTCTCCCTCACCCGCTACTTTATGCTGAAATAATGCCCCCCGGACCTGTGGTAAAATAATGACAGAATGCCAAAACGACGCTTTAGAGTTGCAAAGACGAAAAAGGAAAGCCCGGAGACCATAACCTTGAAGGAACCCCCGGAAAAGATGGAGGAGTATCCGGGCAAGAAATTACGAGAAGAGGGGGCAGAATCCCTCACCCCCGCCCAACTTCTCGCCGTCCTCTCCTGGCAAGTCAAGCGCCTTGAAAACGCACTCACAGAAGTCACGAGAGGAGCAGGTATCACCGTCTGCAAACGCCACAAGGAACGGCGCATAAGGAAGATTACGCTGTTTTCCGGAGGTTACGTGTGATGTGGTGGTGTGAGGGGTGCAAGCGGGAGTTTGACCAGGATCGGATGGCGGTGGAGGTCCGGTTTGGATATGTGGACCCGCCGGATGCCGACCGTCCGGAAGAGGACCAGTGGGAACGGTTCACCACCGACTCCTCGTATGCGCCGCTGTGCGACGATTGCGCCATCGCCTACATTCGTGGCGACATCAACCTCTGAGCTTCAGATCGGGGAACGAGGCGGGAGGGGGCGGGCAGTATGAGTGAATGGCGACTGGTGGCACATCATTGAGAATGCAACTAAGACGGGGATTGGGGGGTTTACTTTGGCTCTAAATCCTTGACACAAATATAGGGGGTATAGTTTAGTATAATAATAGTATGGATGGACGAAAGGCAAAACTTTCAGGCAGGATGAAGGGAGACAAATTTCGGGAGGAGGCCAGCTTGTTTCCTACACCAGAAGGGAAGGAGCCGGCACCTCCGCCGCTGAAGCCGGAGGCAGACTATTTCCATCCGGGCGGTAAACTGCTTTACACGGGTGCAGAGAACTGCACGGATGAGGAACTTGTGGCGATACTTATCGGGTATGGTTGCAAGGGGCGGACTGCCAAGCAGATTGCCGACGAAATCCTGCTGGACTGGTATTCGGTGAACGGCATGATGAATAAGTTCAATCGGCAATGTATTACCCGGGAAGACTTGCTTACATATCGGTGTATGGACGAACTGAAAGCACGACGGGTCCTGGCAGGTCTTGAACTTGCACGGCGAATCTGTAAGTATGTGGGCTACCAGGGGCGGACGCTGGAGATGATGAAGGATGACCGCCCGGATGTAGAAGTGCTGACGGACCTGTTCCATGACCTGGGCACCAGGCTTGAAGAAGCGCGGCTCATCGCTCAAGGATACCTCAGCAAATATAACGGCTTATTGGGATGGATGGGCAAGCCGCTGGCGGATATGTTGAAAATCAGGGGCATTGGCAAGGTGAAAGTGGCGCGCTTGGGCACGGTTTATGAAATCGCACGCCGAACTACTAAGCGGGAGGACCTGGACTGGCGCGTTTGGGTGAAATGAGGTGAGATTGTGGTGGGAAAGATAACGGCGAGCACTCCCCAATCAGAAGGAACTGGAATCCAGCATATCAACCGGCAAATCCCACCCCTCGCCCACGCGCCGATGCATGTCTGGCACAAGTTCTGGTCTCGCAAGACCTGGAATGTGGTCGCAGAGCATATCAAGTGCTATTGCCCGGAGGGCGGGGTCGTTCTGGACCCGTTCGCGGGCAGCGGGGTCACCGCTATGGAAGCTCTCAGGAACGGACGGCGTGCCATCGTTTGCGATATTCTGCCCGTTGCCACCGAAATTATTCGCCTCACCATCCAACCCGTGAACATTGAAGAACTCCAAAAAGCGTTCCGACGGGTAGAGAGGAGAGTAAGGAACAGAATTGAAAGATTGTATATGACCAAGTGTCGGAAATGTGGGGCTGAATTCCCCTTTACCTGCGCTGTCTGGGATGCGGGAGAATTGGAAGAAATCCGTTATGAACAGTGTCCGAAATGCGGCGACCGCAGGGAACAGAATTGCCCCCCCACATCTTCGGATATTGCTTTGCTTCGTCAGATAGAATCGCGGCAGGTCAAGGAATGGTATCCGCGGAATCGGTTGTACTATCCGGACGGGCGGGCTTTCAAGGAAAAACAGCAGTACGAATCACTGGACCAACTGTTCACAAAGCGGAATCTTCAAGCCCTCGCCTGGCTCATGGATGCCATAGAGAAAGAACCCAACCCTTTGCTCAGGGATTTTTTGAAGATTGCCTTTACCTCAATGGTCCACTTGTGTAGCCGGCTTGCGGCCGCTGGTCGTCCCGGTTATCGCCCATTTAGTGGCGTGGGATGGAACCAGCAGAGTTACTGGTATACGCCGCTTTACTTAGAATCCAATATCTGGCTCAAATTTGAAAGCGCCATCTTTGGTCCACAGGGGCTTCTCAGAGGCAAGGAGGAATCTAATGAGTATTTTGCAAATAAACGCATGGTCAAAACCCTCCGCACCTTTCTAAAGGGGACGGGCCACATCTACATCCACACCGGCGATTGCCTGAGATTGATGAAACAAATGCCGGATGGCTGTGTGAATTACATTTTCACCGACCCACCTTATGCATCCTCCATTCAATTCGGAGAACTGGCATATCTCTGGGTTGCGTGGCTCAAGAAAGACAAGGGCTACTTAGACAGCCTGTTGCGAGATGAGGTTGTGGAAAACCTGAATCAAGGCAAATCTTTTGATTTTTATATAGCCAGAGTGAGAACAGCCTTTGACGAAATGTTCCGCGTCCTCAAGCGGGGTGGGTGGCTGACCGTCACTTTTCATAATCCTACACTCAAAGTGAGGAATGCAACAATCCGGGCCGGGCATATTGCGGGGTTTGATTTTGAGCATATCCATCTGCAGGAACTGGCTCGTCCTTCGGCAAAATCGCTTCTCCAGCCTTACGGGTCTGCCCACGGTGACTTCTATCTGCGATTTCGCAAGCCGGCCGCTGTAAGGACTTTGACCGCAGGTGAACGAACAGCAGATAAGTTTGAGCGTGTGGTCGTGGATGCGGTGATTCAAGTCCTTGCAGAGCGCGGGGAAGCAACCCCAAAGTATGTGATAGATAACTATGTGGACCCCATCCTCTCCAGGAACGGGTTCTTCCCGTCCATAGAAGTGGACGGAAAAACATTGAGTGTGGATGAGGTTCTGAAGAGGCACGAGGGGCAGGAATTCATCAAGGTGCCAATGGAAGTTGGTGGGCACAAGGGCTATGGCTGGTGGTTGAAAAACCCGCAACAGGTCAAGAACCTTGAGAAAATCCCCCTTTCAGAGCGTGTGGACCAGGCGATTATACGCTTGCTGATGGAGAGGGGAAAAGCCACTTTCACAGAAGCATTGGAGAAAGTCTTTACAGAATTCCCCAATTCGTTGACTACGGACAGCACAAGCGTAAAGGAAGCGCTGGAACGCTATGGCAACAAGCGAGGAAGTGGCTCCTCCGCTACTTATGTGCTAAAGCCTGTCATCAGACAAACTGAAAGAGAGCACGACCAAATCATCGGGCACCTCGCTGAAATCGGCAGGGCCCTCGGATACGGGGTATGGATCGGGATGCCCGAACAATCCAGAACATATCCACGCAAGAATAAACCCCTGAGTGAATGGGTTACCGCAGACCTCAACCAGGTGGACAATGTGCTGAGCCTTGAGGATGCAGAAAGGGTAGATTGTCTCTGGGTGAGCGAAAGAAAAATTGTCTATTCTTTTGATGTAGATAGGTTTACTCCGCTGATGGAGTCGCTGAGGCGCGGCGCCAGTATCTCAGAACCTGTGAAACGGTATCTTGTCCTTCCGGATGAACGCCACACTCAATTCCAGAAAAGGCTGAAGAACCCGCTGTTCAACGAGGATTACGAGAAATATGGATGGGATGTTCTTTACTTCAGCGCCCTTCAGTCCAACTTCAAATCCCTGAAAGCCGGCAAAAAGACGATAGAAGAAATAGCCGGTTCCCCTCCCGAGAATCCCCACCGCAATCCCGAAGTGAAGCCCACAAAATTATTTGACCCCTGAGTGAAATCAGTTAGGAACCCGCAAATCCACATAGAAAGTGCAATAGGAGGGAAAAAGTGAAGAGAAATAAAGTCCTGAATTATCCCTGGTATGTGTGGTCCTTTATAGGAATTGGATTGGGTGTCGCCGTATTAGCAACTTTCTGTAAGATATCGGTTGAATTGGGGACGATGTGGATACTCTTGCTCACTCTCATCGCTGTCATCCTCTATTTTTATGAGACAAAGCGGATTGCTGATTGGGGGCCGATGCAGTTCCGCCTGTACTGGATTTCGGAAGTTTTCCGCTATACACTCAATAAAAGGATTGATGACTGTATTTCAGCTCTTAAATCAGATAAAAGGGAGGGGTTGGATGCTTCTATTAGAAAGGAGATAAATAGCCAGTTAAGTTTTCTGGCTGAGTTGTGGCCAGACCCGAGCGCAGGGAAGAAAATCGGGGAAGAAAAGAGGGACGAGTTTGAGAAGAAATGGGAGGCAGTTGATGAGAAATATACAGAGAAAAACCGCTGCGAGCTTAGTAGTTATTTATATGAACTAAAAAATTGGCTCCAAACTGAGTTGGGGAAACTGGCTAAACTGCCAGACCCCTGATACTGACAGAGTAAGGGTTCTTGGTTCTATAAGGTCAAGCCCACACCAAAATCCTCTAATCAAGACACCTGCAATACCAGGAGACAAGAGGGTCGTGCCTGACGAGTGAGCCACCAAACCGCCTCCCGCCTAACAGCCTCAGGTGGCAGGCCTTGAAACTTGACTTATCCTCAAATCCAGATACCAGGCCTTGCCAAAACGCGTCTCTAAACTTCGGTATCATTGGGTAAAATTTCAAGATCAGATACCTCTGACCCACATGCGAACCCCTTGACACAAATATAGGGGGTAGGTAGTATAATAATGGTGAGGCGAATCGGTTTTGAGGCAATGAGGGAAGGAGGCGTGATGAGATGAAAGAGAAGACTTATATGGAAAAACTGGACCGGGAGGGACGCAGGAAGTTTATGCTGGCGACGCAACTGCTCAGGGATTCCCTTTCCGATGTAGAATCCACCCGGCAAAGAGCGGGTATGACCCTGATGGCGCTGCAACGGGAACTTCTGCCAGCCCTGAAGGCCCTTCACGAGAACCCGGAAGCCCTGAGAGAGGCGGGGCTGGAGCCATCACGCCGCACCCTCACCGCTCTGAGAGGCATCGCTTTCTTCCGGAGTGCGTTTTGTGGCAAAATACCCTTTTCATAAAGGGCAGGTAGCCCTCCCCTACAATGCCGTTTTTTTATATGTAGCCGAGGGAGCGCAGTAGGTCTTCCCGCTGTCGCCACTTCTTCTTCACTTTCACCCAGAGTTCTAAATAGATATGCCTGCCGAGGAGTTTTTCTATATCCTTTCGGGCGGAAGAGCCGATGGCCTTCAACATAGCTCCATCCTTACCGATGAGGATTTTCTTCTGGGATTCCTGCTCCACTGCGAGAATGGCTGAGATATGAAGTAAGTCCCTTTTCTCCTCCAGAGTTACATCCATCACGGCGGTAGAATGAGGGATTTCCTCTTTTGTGAGTTCAAAAACCTTCTCCCGGATGATTTCAGCGATTTGCAGGGGGAGGGGTAAATCTGTCTTCATCTCCGCTGGAAAATAGGGGGGTCCTTCGGGCAGAATGGATAGAATTTCCTGCAGGAGCCGGTTCAGGTGGATTCCTTTCAATGCAGAAATCAAGAAAGTCTTTTGAAATGGGAAGACAGCGGATAAGGATTTTTCACGGGCGTGCCACTGGTTCTCAGCAATCAAATCAATCTTGTTAATCAGAAGGAACACCGGAGTGGAAAGGGCAGAGAGTTTTTGAAGAGCCAGGGATTCCCAGTTCCCTATCCCTTTTGTGGCATCCACGAGGAACAGGATGAGGTCGGAGCCGGAAAGAGCCTGAAAAGCGGTGGAAACGAGGAATTGTTCCACGGGCAGGCGTGGGTTCACGATTCCGGGCGTGTCCACGAAAACAATCTGGGCATCGGGCAGGTGTAGAACGGCGGAGGTTTTGAATCGGGTGGTCTGAGGCTTTTCAGAGATGATGGAAACCTTTTCGCCCACGAGAGCATTCACCAGGGTGGATTTCCCCGTATTGGTGGCGCCTGAAACGACCACGATACCCGAACGAAAAGCCACCCTATCCTTCTTTTCTCCCTGCCCCCCACCCAAATTTCTTCATCAGAACCGTGTAAAAGGAAAACGGTTTCAAACGCACCAATCGGAAGATGTAGGGAGACACGGTCATCTTCACCTGGCTCTCCGGTGGGATTTTTAACCCATACTGACCATCCACGGTGACCATCAGGGCGGGTTCCTTCCTGGATTTCACCACAATCTCGCTATGGGGAGGAAGAACGAGGGGTCGAACGCTGAGCATGTGAGGGCAGATGAGAGTTAAAATCAATGCCCTCACTCTCGGGTCTATAATGGAACCTCCGGCGGAAAGATTATAAGCGGTAGAGCCCGTGGGGGTGGACACAATGATGCCATCAGCAGGAACTCCCTGAATCTCTTCCCCATCCACGGAGAAATCAAAGTAGGCGGTTTTGATATAATCTACTTCCCGAATCACGAAATCATTCACCGCTATATACCGGTGTGGGGTAGAGGTTTCTGCCAGCAAGGTCATCCGTTCTTCCAGAGAGTATTTCCCATCCAGCAGGCGGTTCACCCATTGCGGGAGTTCCGAGAGGCTGACTTCCGTGAGGAAGCCGAATCGTCCAAGATTCACACCCAGAACCGGGATATTCAACGGGGCGGCTAACCGCCCCGTGGTCAGCAGAGTCCCATCTCCTCCCAGGGCTATCATCAGGTCAATTTCCGGTTTTTCTTCCACCGGCACGGCATACATCTCCTTTTTTACCGCATCTTCATCGTAAATCTTCAAGCACTCCACTTTCCGCTGAAATAGTGCTTTCACTGATTCCAGCGCTTCCCGTGAACCGGCGGAATGAGGATTGATTTTTATGCCCAGCCTCATATCGCCACCTTCTGACTGAAAAATTCTTGATGCGCCTGCTGAACGACCTCCTGAACGGGTATTTCGTTAGTAGGCTCCTGGCAAGCCATCAGCAGGAAAAATTCCAGGTTCCCTTTCGGACCCCGTAAAGGAGAAAAGGTGAGAGCCCGGGGAAAGTAGCCCTGTTCTCTAACGGAAGAAAGGACTTTCCGAATCACTTCCTGATGAACCAGAGGGTCTTTCACCACACCCTTTTTTACTTTCTCCCTCGGGGCTTCAAACTGGGGTTTCAGTAGAGCAAGAAGAAGAGAGGAAGGGTTCAAAAAGACCTTCAGGGGAGTGAGAAGTTTTCCGATGGAAATGAAGGAAACATCCAGAGTCAGGAGGGCAATCTGCCCTTCCCATTTCTTCACCAGCTCTGCCGGTGGGTAGCGGAGGTTCACTCTCTCCCACACCTCTACCTTTGGGTTCTTTCTCAATAGGACATCCAGTTGACCGTAGCCCACATCCACCGCAATCACCCGTCGGGCGCCGTGAAGAAGCAGGCAGTGGGTGAACCCACCGGTGGAAGCGCCACCATCCAGGCATATTTTATCCTTCACATCCACGCCGAGCACCTGGAGGGCTCTCTCCAGCTTCACCCCTCCCCGGCTGACATAAGGGAAAGCCTGCTTTCGGATTTCAATCGGGGCATTTTCCTCCACCCGTGTTCCCGCCTTCGTCACCGGAAGAGAATGAACATATACCCTCCCTTCCATCAAAGCGGCTTGCGCCCTGGACCGGGTTTCAAATAATCCCCGCTCCACCAGGAGCGTGTCTATCCGTTTTCGGCTCACCTATCGCTTCAGAATCAGGTACCTCAGGAAATTGTTCTCTTGCTTTACATGCAAGCCCAGCCTGGTAGCGTTCTGGTATTTCTTCATCAGATTTCGGTAATCTCCTATGTTCTGGACTTTTTGCCCTTCTATCTGGACGATGACCTGGTTGGGTTCCAGACCTGCACGGCTGGCAGGAGTTCCCAGTTCCACCCGGGTGATTAGAACACCCTCCACAGGCGAAATGCCCAGGTCCTTCGCCTCTTCAGAGGTGAGAGTTTTCACCGTCATTCCCCACTCTTTTGACTTTTCCTCCTGACCCTCTTCTTCCGGTGGCCCTTCTTCTTCTGGTGTTTCCTGCATCTGTTTGGGTAAAGAAGCGATTTTGACGGAAAGGATTTTCTGGGTTTTCTCCCGGAGCAGAGTAATGTCCACCGGGGTACCCGGGGGAGTGCGAACGACTTTCTCCCGCAGGTCCCGGGAATCTTTAATCTTTTCACCCTGGTATTTTAAGAGGACATCCCCTGCCTGGATACCCGCTTTCTCCGCCGGGGAATCCTGTTCCACTTTAGAAATGAAGACCCCAAATTTTTCGGGGAGGTCAAAAGAGCGAGCCGCCTCCTCGGTCAAATCTTGCATCCAGACGCCGAGGTATCCGATTTCCACCTTTCCTGTTCGGATGATTTCGTCAGCGGCCCGTCTGGCGATTTTCCCGGGAATTGCGAAACTAATCCCCTCCGCAGAGGCAAGAATGGCGGTGTTCACGCCCACCACTTCCCCTTTCAGGTTCACCAGTGGACCCCCGCTATTGCCGGGATTGATGGCCGCGTCGGTTTGTAGCAAATCTACTCGTAAATTCAGCATGGGACGCCCAAAACCACTGATGATGCCCTGCGTTACCGTATGGTCAAACCCGAATGGGTTCCCGATGGCCACCACCCATTCCCCGATTTCCAGTGCATCGGAATCTCCGAAAGCCGCTGTGGGAAGAGTTTCCTTTGCATTGATTCTGACCACGGCGATGTCAAAAGGTTCCGACAGCCCCACCAGTTTCCCCTCATAAGAATTTCCGTCAGTCAGTTTCACATTGATTTCATCCACCCCTTTGACCACATGGGCGTTCGTGACGATATAGCCGTCGGGAGTGATGATAAAACCCGACCCCAGGGATTGCTCGGGAGGTGCCGGCTCCTCTGGAACCTCGGGAAAGGGTATTTCTTCCCCAAAGAACCGACGAAATCTCTGCGAAATCCCTTTTCTTCCCTTCTTGGTGCCGATGTTCACCACAGCCGGTCCTACCACTTTCGCCACCTGTGTGATGGCGGTTCTCAGGTCGGATGTTGAACTCAGAGGGGGTGAACTGGCCGCAGGAGTTTTCACCACCCCGGATACTGGGTTCAGGGAATGAACTCCGGCGAGCATTGACCTCCCCCGGGGCTCTGTATTCCCCCATATCCTCACCGCAAATGCGCCCAGGAAAATCCCCGCAACCACGCTTACGAAAAGCCAGATTTTCACTTCTTTCCCCTTCATATTTTCACCTCTTCTCATTCCATTGCATATTATATCTTACCAGAACAACCTGACAGATTCAAGCCTGATGGTGTGGACGAAAAAAACAGGGAAAGAGCGTCATTCAACTGGAGGGAGTTCTTTATTTTTCCCTCGGGTCTTCACCGGGCGGGGATAAATACCTTTGCCTTTCCGTTACCGGGTGGGAGCAGGCATCCTGAAAACAAGAATTGCCGCAAGAAGGAGCGTTAGAGAAAGAAAAATAAAGATGGTTGTGATAAACCCGGGCTTCTTCCAGATAGGCTCTTTAGCGTAGGCTTTATTTTCTGCCCATTTCAGAAGAGGAACTGGACCTGCTCCCACATCTTTTTCCTGATATTCCACCGCCCAATCATACCGGGGTGCCCGAGCGTCCGCATTTCCTGCATATACCCTCAAGGGTGGGGTATAACGCTCGGGATAATATACCCTCCGCTCCCATTGCTTCCACTGTATTTTCAGGAAATTCAATGGCTCGTTATCACCATGCTCAATCACGAATCGCAAACTCCGGGGAGACCGGAAGTCGGAAAGACGGATGGATAGGGGATTATCAGGATGCCCTTGATAGCGAAACAGTCGGCCGGTGAGAGCTTCCCGCCATTTGCCCTTGCCTGCCTCCTCATCCGGAATTTCCAGTCTGTATTCTCTAAAAAAATTTCTCTCCTCAATGTGCAATTCCAGGACTTCAACAGGTATATCGGGATAGGGCCATTCTACCTCAATGATGGTTTGCGCCGGATTCTTCTGGTGTGTAATAGACTGACGGGTTGGAAGGATTTCACGATAAATTTCGGGTTTCTTCTGTATGTGCGCCGCAGTAAAAGAGTCAAAACGGATGGTTTTCGTTCCTCCCAGGTAAGTTTCCACTTCTATCTCTGCTTTGAAGAATTTGTAGGTGACCCCCGGGAAAGACAATTGAAGATGCTCCTGGGCCGGGGTTTGGAGTTTATACACCTCCCCCTCTGCTACTTGCTTCCACCTCTTTGCGTCTTCACTGGCAAACACCTTTGCTCTCCCTTTAAAATATCCACTCACCTTCAGGTTCACCGAAGTGACGCCCCGGGTGATGGGAGATATGGCCTCGGCAGACACTTCAAATTTCTTCCTGTCTGGCGAGGAAAGTATGTTGAAATAACTTAATGAATAAGGAGTTTCCACAGATTTGCCCTGCATCACACGGAATACATAAGGTATCTCTTTTCCTTTCGCATCTATAAGCCGGAGGTCGGATGCATCGGAGTTTGTATACTGAAAGGTGGATTCGTCCACGATGAAGTAGTAGACAGGCCCTGCCAATGGCGGGGCTCCTGCCTCGCGCACCATTTTCCAGGACTTCGGGTCAAAGTCTGCGAAAGAGTATGTGGAGAAGAGAAAGAAGAAGAGGAGGGTGAAGAGAGAGGCTTTACCCATTCTTCCTCTCCTGTATAAATACGATACCACGAGCAAGATGACTCCCAGCGCAAAGGCGCTCAGGAACCTCACCTCCGGGGGCAAAAAGAAGAGGTCATACAGAAAGACTTTAAAGAAAGTTACCCCAGCCAGGACGAAACCAAACGCCCGAAGCACAGGGCTAACGAATCGGAATCCCAGCCCGATAACAACAGCGGATTCCAGTAGCCAGAAAAGGGTTTGAATCAAGCGAGCCGACTGAGAAACATCCAGATAAGAAGCCACATACCAGGCTTCTCGGAACAGAAATAAAGGGGTGGAAATCAAGCCAAGAATGCCCCAGATGAAAGAAAGTTTCTTTTCCTCTTCCTTGAGTTGCTCCTGAAATCTCTTCCAGAAGAAGCCCGCATAGAAAAGCACTCCCATAAGGGTATAGGCGGGGATAGTGTTTTTATGGAGAAAAGGAATGGGGGAGGGCGATATTTCCATTCCGGAATACACAAACCACTCGGGGAGATAAAGCAGAAACAACACCATCAGGGCGATACCCCCCAGAACTCGGAAGGAAGCATCGGAAAGCACGGCGCTGAGGTAAATGAGGAAAGCGGCCTCCAGGCACATCGCCGGGAAAAGATAATCATAATTCTGCGTGAAGTTCAAAAGGGCAATGTCCAGCATAATCAGGCTGGAAAAGGTGGACACAAATCGCAGAGAGGCATCGTATGCCCTCTTCCCGGAGAAAAATAGACCGAGCAGGGCGAAAAATGTCCCCACCAACAGCGAAAACACGGCATATCCCCCTTGCAACTCTACCTGGGAAACCCTGCCATATAATTTCTTGACCACCTCCCCTACCCATTCCCCGGATAGGTAGAAAAAGACTATAGAATTAGCAAAAAAAACTAATGCATCTACTAACCGGATGGGAAATTTCCCATACATTCTTTTGGTGATGATGGAAAGGGTGAAGAGAGCAAAGGCGAGGGTAAATACAACCTCACTGGCACCCGGTGAGATTCTGATAGACCATTGCGTGAAAAGAATATAGATGGGGTAGGTCACAAAGAAGACCAGGGAGAAATTGAGCAACCACCCACGAAAGGAATTGAAGAGTGCCGCTAATAGAAGCAAGACGAAAAAGTATAAAGAAAATTCTATGAACCTGCCTTTTTCAAAAGATAGGATGGTCAATGTGCCGGCAATCAAAGTGAGTGTCCCGAGAAATGACGAATTGTGGCGGAGCGCGAAAGCAAATCCAGTCAGGGTGATGGAAAAAAGGAACAGGGTGTATACCTCGGAAGGGATTTGCTGATACAGGAAATAAGAAGCGAAGACGGAGATGAATAACACCGCAATTCCCGCACCTGAGAGGGCATCCGACTCCCGCCACCGATGTTTGTTGAACAGCCATTCCCCTCCTGCCAGCATTGCGATTCCAGCCCCAATTCCCATCAGCACCCTCTCCGCAGGCCCAATCCATCCCTTCTGGAAGGCATACAGGAGGAAAAGCAGGGCGGAAACCACCAGAGCAAACCCGCCCAATCGGCTGAACCATACCCTTCCCACCAGGGTTTCCCATTCCAGGGTTATCGGTAGTTTTTCCCTCTTTACCGCTAATGGTGTGGGTATTTTCGGCTGGACAACCTGGGGCTGTTCTGACGGCTCTAAAACTCCCACCTTCCTCTCCAACCGCTCCAGCCGCGCCTCTACTTCACGAATTTTCTGAAAGACATCCGCTTTCTCACCTAAAAACCCTTTCAACGCCCAGACTAATGCCACCACCCATCCAATCACCGTCCAGCCCAAAAGCAGGTTCACCAGGGTGATTGTCCCGGCATCTTTTAACCTCCTGTAGTAAGCGATGAAAGAAGGCAGAGCATAAACGGCAATATAAAATAAAATCTGTAAAATCCCCTGGGCTCCCCATAAAATCCAGAAAGGTTCCATCTGTTTAAACTACTCCACCCTATATTATAGGGGCACTGCGAGAAGAGTCAATCAATGAAGGATATTTTTGAAAAGTCCGAGCCTGACTTGCAGTTTAGTTCATCATACCTCTTTTGTTGTTCAATTGCCTGTTCAGTGCAGGGTGGAATATCACCGGAGGGGTTTCAGGGCTTTTAATGCTCGGACCACCCTGTTGGCATCCTCTGAAGAGAGGAAGCGAAAGAGCATAACGAAGCGGTTGCCCGCCACGAGGGCGTTCGTGGCATAGATATTCACACCTTTCCCGGCGATGGTCCGGGTGATGTAACTCCCCACACCGGGCTTATTTACGCCTTCCAACCGCACAGCGGTGACTTCATCGGGTGAGAAGCCGAGGGCTTTCGCCGCCTCCGTTTGCCTCTTTCCCTTCACCGGCGCCAGCAGAACCTGTGCCCAACCCGATTTCTTCGGATGAGGATAAGCCAGCAGAACCGTCAGGTCCGCTCCTGCCTTCGCCATCGGCTCCAGCACCTTTGATAAAGCGCCCGGCTGGTCCTCCACTTCCCCACGCCACACCTCCATCTTCTCTACCTGATAAGCCATCCTGACTCACCTCCTGAATTCCATTTGCCTTCTTTGTTTCACATTCTATCACCACGGCAACAAAACTCCCTCTGTGAAAGGCTCTTCCTGAAAATAAACCGAAAACGATTAGCGTCATCAAGAAACAACTCAACCTCTTCACGAATGAACACTCTCCTTTTATAGTTCTACTCTAATTATAAAACTTTTAGAAATGACGGCTCACGGGGTAAGTTTGCCACCTAATTGGAGTTTCTATGATAAAATAAATATGCAATGGGAGGAGCGAAAGACTTGAAATTACCGAAGAACAATGCCGAAGGAGAACTATCCTGGGCGGAGGATAACAGCCTGAAGATTCTCTGGAACGATGGGCATGAGAGCCAGTATTCCATCGCGTATCTACGGAGGATTTGCCCCTGCGCCTTTTGCCAGGGTCAGCCGAAAAATGATGAAGGACTTCTGCGGATGCTTCCCTTGCTGAACCCGGGGCTTTTGGAGGTTCACGGTGTGGGAAATTATGCCATCTCTTTCACCTTCACAGATGGACATTCTTACGGGATTTATCCCTATCGGTATCTGAAAGAGATGTGCCCTTGCGTGACTTGCAGGGGAAAGCGAAAGGGAATATCCCTCGGCGAATAATCCACTACCGAAGGTCCGTGTCAGGTATTGAGTGGTTTTAACTCATCTGTCAATGATATTAGCGTTTTAACAGGCGAAGTCACGAGTGCACTTCGCCGGGTCTTATACCGCAATAAGGATTATAATGAAGAAGGGTGGAAGAAAGAAGGGTGGAACACAGCCTGCGGAATACTGAACCCGGAAAGGAGTGGGGAAGCAAGTATGTGGGAGAACCGGTGATTCGGTGCCCACGATGCAATTATACCGGACCCGGGAAGCGTCCACCGTTTGAGGTTGTAGACCTTCTATCTTTCATCCCTCATGTGGGAGAACTGCTGAAATGGCTCCTCCGGGTGGGGAAGAAAAAATCTGTTCTCCTCTGCCCTCAATGCGAGTATGAGAATCCACCCATCCTTCCACCGGCGGAAGCCCGAAAAATCCTCGGTGAATATAATTTTCAAATGCTTTTAGAAAGCCAGCAAAAGAAATCCCCATTCAACCTCCCGGTGACTCCCGCTGTCCTCATTCTCATCTTCCTCGTTTTCGCCTATATCCTCTGGCGCTTCGTATTCAGGGCTATATAAAGCCCTTCCTCTGAGCGAGTGTCAGATTCCATCCCCCCGTAAAGCACCACAACTTGAACGGGAATCGGGTATTCAGCATCTCCTCTCCTGCATTCTGTAATGTGGATTACAGACAGGGTGGGAGAAAGCCCTCAATAATTGTAATAGAATAGGATATGGAGGTGAGAGGTGTGAAAAGCACCTGCAAAAATTTTGTCGGTTTACTGGTGATGACTGCCCTTCTCCTCGCTGGCTACGGTGCGAAAAAGCCAGCAGGGGGTGGAAAGATGGAGATGAAGGCACCCGCCGGAGAATCCGTGGTGCTTACAGGCTGGCTCACAGGAGTGGATTGCTTCCTCCACGGTATGACCTGCGACCCGGACCATGCGTGGAAACACGGGGAGACGGTTGGATTCGGCGATAACGCCGGAAATTTCTACTACCTCACCAATGTTCCCCGGGACATCCTGGTGGCATTCTTCACTAAAGAAGTCGCCGTAAAAGGCACCCTCTACAAAGCTGTGGTCGCCCTGGAAGCGGATGGGCTTCAGGTGAGAAAGGAGAAATCCTGGGAACCGGTATTCGGAGAATCCTTTGAGGTAAAGACCACAGGTTCCAGTGGTAGTTTTTCCCCTCCGAAGAAAGCAGGCTCGGAAGTGAAAGGGTTCACCGGCGCCATTGCTGGAATTGACTGCTTCAATCACGGAATGGCTTGCGACCCCGACCACATCTGGAAGGAGAATGAATACGCCGGTCTCCTCACCAGTGATGGGAAGTTCATCCATCTCGTGGACTTACCCCCCAACTTCATTCCCGCCTTCTTCACGAAGGAACTCTACATCCACGGGCTCTATTACGACCAGTTTAAGACCCTTGTGGTCCATCATGTGGAGCAGAAGGGAAAGACGATATTTACGAACCCGTCCGCTCTAAGTGGGATGAAGATGTAACCGGAGTGGCAGGTGCCCCGAGCCTTATCGCTCGTGGCCCTCCCGAGTTTCCTGATACAGTTTTTCAAAAGCCCCTTCCGCAGAAGTTCCAGTCCAGATTTCCAACGAGCGGGCTCCCTGGTGGAAGAGCATACACAACCCATTCTCCACCGGGGAGCCCCTCTTTTTTGCCTCTTCCATCAGCCGGGTGATGGACGGGTAATAATTCAGGTCATACACCAGATGCTCCGGAGTAAGGGCCTGGATGGGAACAGGAGGCATTTCGTGGACATGGGGATAGGCGCCCAGAGGTGTCGCATTCACGAGAATAGCCGGCTGACGAAGAAGAGTGGCCAGTTCGGAATAGGGATAAACTGAACACTTCTGATTTAGCACAACGAGCGCATCTTTGGAACTTCTGGAGATGAAAACCGGCGAGATGTGGCGCCGGAGAAGAGCAACCGCTACCGCCCTGGCGCCCCCTCCAGTCCCGAGGATTATCCCTCGCTCCGGTAGCGAAAGCCCTTCCCTCCCCTGCCATTCTTCTAACCCCCTTTCAAAGCCATACACATCCGTGTTGTATCCGGTCATGCCAGAGGGTTGAATGACCACCGTGTTCACGGCGCCCACAGAAGATGCCTCGGGTTCAATCTCAGTCAGAAAGGGCTGAATCCTCTCCTTAAAAGGGTGCGTAACCTGAAACCCGTGAATCTTCAAAGCCAGCAGGGCTTTGATTCCCTCCTTCAGCCGTTCAGGCTTGATGGGAAAAGTGTGATAGGAAATATCCAGATTCTCCCGTCGGGCTACCTCCATCATCATCCATCGGGAAAGCGAGCCCCGAAGAGGATACCCGATGAGCCCAAAGATTTTCATCCCGCTACCTCCCTCGCCAATGAGTTACTTTACCACAAAAAATGCCGGCGCAGTGCCTGTCCTCACCCGTCTGGAAAATGGGCAATGAAGGGTGGTCAACAAATCCTGCATTTTGTTACCTCAAAGAGGGCAATGGGGGCTGAAATTCCCCCATTTTTTATTACTTGACAGAAGTAACAATTTAGCAATAATGTTATGGATGGCAATGGGTGAGCGGGAGGAAACCAGATATATTCATTCTGGAGAACGAGAACCAGATTCAAGAACCTCTACCTTCTGTGAACGAGATAAAATCTTCACTACGGTAAATGAGTGATATGATTATGACCCTTTAGAAATTATGGTGCCCCGGAGGTTTTAGACGAGGAAGAGCGAGAAAAATTCCAGAGGAAAGACTTAAAAAGCTGGAGGAAGAGGTAAAAAAGGAGTTTCCGCGGGATTATGCACTTCAGCCAGTCCATAAAGGCAAGAGAAAATTATGACAAATTTATTCGGAACGCTACAAAAAAGGGTTTGAAGATGAGGGTGAAATGAGAAGAAAGGCAACGATATATCTGGATACATCGGTTCCGGGCGCCTTTTTTGACCCACCAGATAGTCCGGTTTATAAAGCGACTGCTACTTTCTGGGATAATGTGCTTCCTGATTACGATGCTTATATTTCAGAACTTGTTGAAATTGAAATAGCGGATTTAAAAAATATCAGCAGGAGAAAAAAACTGGAAAGTCTTATCCGAAAATTTAAAGTATTAGAGGTTTCTCAAGAGGCGGTAGAGGTCTCTCAAGAATATCTGAAATTATTACGGATACCTGAAAGAGATGCGCTCCATGTTGCTATTGCCAGTGTGGAAGGAATGGATTATCTTGTTACATGGAATTTGCGGCATCTTGCCCGGGAGCGAACACGAAGGGCGGCGGATTATATTAACCTGACCCTGCTCTTGAAAACAATTGTTATTTATACTCCATTAGATTTTATTGACGAGGTTAATATGGAAAAAAAGGAAGCAACCCGATGGGAATTGGGTTGTTTTGACATATTTGAAAGCCCCTTCTTAAACGAGTTACACAAAATACGAAGGGAACAGTCAGAAAAGCCAGAAGGATTATCTCCCGGGGAACTTGCTGAACATATAAAGTATCAAGTAAGAAAGCTAAGAAAAGGAAATCCATGTAAATAATGAAACCGACTGAACTTTTACATCCAGAGCAAAGACGCCCAGGCAAAGCCTACTTAGTGAATGAACTTCGCAAAGCGGTATATACATGGCAGGAACAAGGTTATCCAGGCACAACACCTTCCACAAAAAGACTTTTAAAATACTGCCCAACTAAAAAAGTTATCTCATTTTTCTTTCTTTTTTTTCTTGAGGAGAGTATAGAAAAACTACTAAGTAGGCCCACACCAATAAAGTATCTGATTAACATCATAGGAAAGAGATTTTTCTTAGAGGTTGTTAAAGACAAAATAAGATATATGACAAAATTTGTCAGAAAGGATTGGTATTTGTGGTTCAGCCAGAGTGTGGCATATCCGAACTCAGTTCGTCTATACCACCAAAATAGAAGGATATCCGAACTCAGTTCGGATATAAACGAGCTATATGCCATTGCGCTT
>JBBIMK010000012.1:0-18300 GCA_037444445.1 bacterium
CTGTGTGGCGTGAGAAAACTCCTGAAAGAGAACACTATGAGCAGACTTCTCCTATCGTAGAATGCTACGAGTATGACATCGGAAAACCCACCGCTCGCAGGGTCTGCACCCCGGATGGGCTGTGGACGGAAGAAGATGAAAAGAAACTCAAAGAGACCATCGCCCGGGAAAAAGCAAGCCAGAACGCCAAAGCCAGCAATGGGAAAGGATGAATTGAAGAGGGACCCTGTGCAAAAGGTTCATAGGGGCAAGCCTTGAAACAGAAAATTCTTTTACGGCATCGCCCCGCTCTTCCCGTGAGGAAGTAAGAGCATATTGGACCAGGACAGATGAGAGAAATTAGTAGAATGCCCGAAAGACCAAGAAAGGAAGGAAGAGAGGGTGCGCGAAGAGGAAGTTTCACGGGTAATTAGCGCCGGTTTAGGTGGCTTCATATCAGGAGCAGCACTTTTTACCGGAGCGGGTGGAATATTCAGAGTCGTGAGATACCTGGCGACGGCGAAATAATCCAGAGTCGCCACGCATGAGAGAAGAGGGGATTGTAGGGGGGGCAGGTTATATTCACTGCCACCATTGTCAGCGAGAAGGGGGGATGGAAGGTGAAAAGGGATATTTCAAGGCCCGCCCCTTTGACCACAATTGTTATCACTGGCAAGATTCTCTCTTGACATTGATCAATTTTTCTACTAAATTAGATATAGAAGAGAGGGGAGAGGTGCGATGCTCGGGGATATGGTCAGGAAAGGAAAGTATGCCCATATCCTGACCGGGATTGGGGTGGCTGGGGTGGTGATGGTGCTTGCCATTGCCACGACGCATCTTAAAGTTACAGGCACGCCCAAAATCACACGGGAGAAAAAGGAGGAAAGGATGGCTGAATATAAAAGACCTTCGTGCGACGAGTTGAAGAAGCGGCTCACGCCAGAACAATACGAAGTCGTGTGCAACAACGGAACGGAACCTCCATTCCACAATGCATACTGGAATCATCACGAGCCGGGCATCTATGTAGATATTGTCAGCGGGGAGCCGTTGTTTTCTTCACTGGACAAGTTTGACTCCGGGACGGGATGGCCCAGTTTCACGAAGCCCCTCGTTGCGGAAAATATCGTGGAGAAACCTGATTTTTCCCACGATATGGTGCGAACCGAGGTGCGCTCCAGGCAAGGGGATGCACATCTGGGGCATGTTTTTGACGATGGACCGGGTCCTACTCATAAGCGGTACTGCATCAATTCAGCAGCCTTGCGTTTTGTCCCGCTGGAAAAGATGGAGGGGGAAGGGTATGGCAAATATCTGGCATCCTTCGTGGCTGCGGGCATCCTGCCCGAGAAGAAGCCCTCCATCGGGACTTTCCGGAAGAAGCAGAGAGAAGAAGAGGTGTATCTGGCGGGTGGGTGCTTCTGGGGTATGCAGGAAATTCTCAGAAAAATCCCCGGCGTCCTGCACACCGAGGTGGGATACACCGGAGGCTCCGTCCCTGATGCCACTTACCGTTATCATCCGGGGCATGCGGAAGCGGTGCGGGTGGTGTATGACCCCGACCAATTAAGTTTTGAGGTTTTGCTTCGCTGGTTTTTCCGCATGCATGACCCGACCACCCTGAATCGCCAGGGCAACGACATTGGCGAATCGTATCGCTCCGCCATTTTTTATCTCACTGAGGAGCAGGGCAAGATTGCGGTATCGTTCAAGGAGCGTTTGAATCAATACAGCAAGTGGGGTGCACCCATCGTCACCCAGATTACCCGGGCGGGTCCATTCTGGCCAGCGGAAGAGGAGCACCAGAACTACCTGCAGAAACACCCCAACGGCTACACCTGCCACTTCCTGCGCCCCGAGTCCATCCTCGGATTTTAATAACCCTGACTTCAAGGATTTCCAATTTCGGATTTATCCTTATATAATGTCGTGTGGCAGGAGACAGTGAAGGATGAAGGTTTTTCTTCGTGAGGCGAAGGCGGCGCTGGTTCATCCAGTTACGGTAGTGGCGTGGATACTTTTTTTGGCGGTGGAAGCCTGGGGCTTACGCACCTGGGCGCCGAGGGATTATCGTATCATCGGCGTGTTTTCTGGCACCTTCTACCTTTCTTTCTTCGCCGCTCTCACCCTGTTCCTCCTGCTGAGGCGGGACGAACGATTCCGCACCGATGACCTGGTGAGGAACGCTACCTTATCTTCAGGCGCTCTTTTCCTCCTGCGCTATCTCTCCCTTCTGATGGTTTATGGGGTTCTCTTTCTCATCTTGCCTTCGGCAATATGGCTTGTTCAGGATGTTCAAGTCCTATGGCCGCTGACACTTCTACTTTTCCTGCTGGCTATGCCGGGTTTCATTTTCCTCACCGTCCTTTCTGCTATTTTTTCCCGGTTTATTCCCGGGCTTTTTGGAATTCCGCTCATTGTAGTATTCTGGATATTTCCGTTTATGGGGGTTGTGCTACCGCCGGCGTTTGCGATATTCTTCCCGTATAAGTTAATGAAGAGTTCTGCTGTATTTGGCTTCGGATTTCAGGACCCTGCATTGGTCGCCGATGCAGCTGGAGGGTTGATTCTCATTGCCATCCTCGTCTCTGTCCTCCTGTTTTTAACGGGGTTGGAAACCCATCATCGCTATCCCTATATCCTTCCTGCCGGTTTCCTTCTTCTGCTGAGTTTGTTTTATGGTTACGCTCTTTTCAGTCGCATCGGGAGGAACACGGGGTCTGCGCTGAATATGCTTTCTATTATGGGCATCACCCCATTTTCTTCCGCCGAGCCCCAGCCCTGCTTGCTGGCGAACTCCGAGTTATCCTTACGGGAGGAGAGAGGAATCATTTTCGCCCGGGTCACAGCGAATTTCAAAAGTGAAAAAGAAACCACCTGCCTTCTTGCTTTACCGGAGCAAGCGGTAGAACCTGCCCTGACGCTGAATGGAAAGCCTCTGTCATTGAAGAAAGGGGAAAACTTTCTGACCGCAAAAGTGGAGAAAGGGAGTGAGGGGGCGGTAACGGCAACCTATCGTCTTCCGCCGTATCTACTGGCACGCATGTCCGCTCTTGGAGTTCAGTATTCCCTCGGCTATGGGGGTGCTTACACCCGCTTCAGCCTTTCCGATGTGGGACTGCAAGCAGGGACGAGAACCGGGAGCCTTCTTCCAGCGGAGGAAACGATGGTGCTGATGATGGGGCATTCAGGAGAGAACCTGACTGCCGACGGAGAGTGTCATAGCGTTTCCGATGGATTGTCCTGCCTTCTGAAGGGCCAAAATCCTATGGTGATGAGTTATCTGCCTCCACTGGAGGTGGCGAGAGAAGGGGTTGCTAACGGTGAGGCGGGCGGGGTTTCCTTCTCCATCGCCCTCATCCACGGAGGCACCCTACCCCACCCGGAATGGTGGAAAAAATCGGTCTCCATCGCCTCCTCTATGCTTCAGGCTTTAGAGATTCCGCAGGATATTCAGGTGGTGGAGGCTTACACGCCATTGCTTCGGGCTGTTGCAGGCACGGGCATCGTCCCGCCGGAAACCCTGATTCAATGGGCGAACTCCAGTGAGGAGGAGGCGGTATTAGGATTCTGCGCCACCGTGTTCTCCACCGTTGTGGGCACCCGCTCGTTTGGTGCAGGCGCTTCTTCCGCTCTCTCGGATGAAATTGCCCTCCTCACCGCTTTCCTCACCGCCTTAGAAGCAGGTGGAATTCCGGAAGAAAAACTCCGAGAAGCCATTCGCAAGCAGGATGAAAACTGGGCAATGAGAATGGTTCTCCAGAATCCTGAACTTAAGAAGAAGCGACAGAACTTCTACGAACTGTTAGCGGAATACAAACAGCACCCTGAAGAATTGAAGAGAAGGTTGAAGGAAGTGTACGCAGACTTGCGGACTTCCTCTCAACCGAGGTTTCGTATGACCTCCGCCTCTGACCCGTATGTGGAATACCTTCTGGGTAACACTGAGAAAATAGAGAAGCGGGAGGAATCCACTGGCGGTTCCTGGAAAGTGGAGAGTGGGGGGATGAGAATAGAGTGGAAAGAGTGAGCGTCCAATCTCACGGGCAGGGTTGAGATTCCCCGCTGGAAAGCAGCGGGAGCCCGATGTCTTTTATCGGGACTTCGCATCACTCAGAATGAGACGGACAGATATGATGTAGGGATGAGGTCAAAGTCGGCATCCGTCTTCGCCATTTCCTTCCACACAGGGTCCAATTGAATCGCCATTTTCAAATCTGCCACCGCTTTCTTACTGTCCTCTTCATCTTTATCCCGTCCGAACTTCAAAGAGTAGGCACAGGCACGGTTGGAGTAGGCTTTGGCATCTTTCAGGTCCAAAAACTGAGGCTGGGAAGGTTTCCTTCGCTTCTCCAGCAGAACATAACTACTATCGTTGCAATCCCCAGCACAATTAAAATGAAAGTCAGGATAATTATGTAAATGCTTAGATTCTGGCAATGAACCTCCCTAATTCCATACCGCCGTCTCCGGGCTCGGCGTTGGTGAACGGCTTCAAGACATCCAAATTCCTGCGGTTCTGAACCGCATCTGGCTTGGTCTCAAACCAAAACATCATTCACCACTCCCTGTGTTATCTACACTTATTATAACTGATATGCCCTACATATTCCACCGCAAATATGCGGTTGGCTGGTATAGAGTCAATGACCACCTCTTGCACACCATCCTCGGTAGATTGGGTGATAAGATTCCTGGTTTTACCGCCCAGTGTCCAATTGGGATTTCCGCCTGCATCCTCCTTTTGCGGTTCTCGGACCTCATTTTCATCAGCCCAAAAATGAATCACGACAAGGTCAGTGCACACCTGTCGAGCAATTCCTATTGTTGAGGTCACGAGAAAAGCCTGGCTACAGTTATAGAAGCCCCGTTGAGACAGACTTTGAGGAGGCCATCCGCTGCCGTTTCAGGCGCTCAAACGCGGATTTTGGTGGCAAACGAAGCACCTCCTTTCGCGCGCTCTCATATCTCCGCACCCACTTTCAATTGAATTCTTCCCTCCATATAATCTATTATCGCCTTTAATCTATCCTCTCTTGACTCACTTCCAACCCGAGGTATCGCCTGCAAAAACCTTTCAAGTCAAGGATTCTGGAATATTCCTGTTTCACAGATTAATGTTCATTCCTCATGGAGGGGCGGGGAAGGGAAGCCATCGCCGCGCCCAACAGGAGAGCCAGAAGGGCAAGAGCAATGCCGGGGATGAGGAGGCGGGGAAAGTAGCGAAAGGTTACGGTGTGCTCGCCGGCGGGAATCTGGACGGCACGAAAGAGGTAATCTGCCCGGTAAATTTTAGCGGGCTCGCCATCTACCCATGCCTTCCACCCGGGGTCGTATACATCGGAAAGGACAAGAAAGCCCTCGGTGGCGGTGCGCACTTTCAGCACGACTTCCTGCGGGTTGTCCTTCTGCCACTCTACATTAGAAGAAATCTCTTCACTCTCTTGAAATTCAGGGGGGGATTCTTCCAGAAGCACTTCCCGAGCAGGTTCAAAGCCCAGGGAGAATAATTTCTCCAGGATATTTCTATCCTTGAATTGAACCTTAGTCAGGGTGACATCAACGGCGGGCGACCATTTGATGACACTTTTTACCGGCTTTTCCACTACGACTTTCCCCACCACGAAAGCCCTCGGATGGGGGTCCAGATTCCGATAAATCTCCACATACTCATCCTGATACACTTTCACATAATGCTCCACTGCCTCGTTTATAAAAGGGAAATCCCTTATTTTCGGAAGGATGAGGAGGTCTATACCGAGAAGGTTCAGAATTTCCTGCCGTGTGCGGATTTGGAGTTCATTGCTGAACACCAGATATCGGCGGTAGAGCAAAGTGGTCTGGAAGAAGAAAGCCATCGTGGGGAGTTGATACCGATTCGCCAGGAGGAAGGGAACGATTTCGGTGGGGGTGGGAGAGCCTTGTTCAGTGCGGATGAAGGGCTGGTATCGGAAGGAGGGGTCCTCAAAGAAGCGGAAGCCTGCCGAAAGAACCCGCCCCCCGGGGATTAGATTCTTCTGGAGAAATTGGGTTCGGGCAGGGATATTTTCATAATACCCCCGCTCCGTCGTCTGGGTATAATGATAGCCCATCCGTGCCAGGTCCCAGCCCTGAAGAAACAGCAAAAGCCAGAAGATAAGCCCTCGCCATCGTGGCGGGTAGCGGGAAAGAAGAAAGGATAGCACATACCCTGCTCCGGCGATGGCAAAAACATCCCATAACCAGAGGTAACGCGAAGGATACCTCAACAGGGAATAGGGCGGAATCTTCGCCATATACTGATAGAGGGTGGAGTAAGGACCGAGGGTGAACCAGAGAGCCAGAAGAGAAAGGGTGATAAATAAGAGGATGGGAGGGCGGATTCTTGCAGGAATAGATTTCATCGTGATACCTGCGAACACGAGGCAGAAAACAGGGATCCAGCCGATATATCCTCCCTTCTCATAGAACAGGTTGCCGAAGGCTTTCGGGAAGAGGAGAAGCCGGAAGTGGGAGGGATTGAGGAAGCCCTCATTGACCGGAGGGATGAGGGCACGAGCAGATTGAAAGCCGAACTCCATACTGGGTGCCAGTTGCGGGGCGCCGAGGAGAATGGCGAACAGATAGCACAAAACCAGGCTCCATACAGGCTGGAGGGCTGGCTTCCAGTGGTTGGTTTGAAATAATTCCCACAGGGAAAACGCAAGGGAATAAGCCAGCAATCCGGTTCCACAAATGGTGAGAGCGATGAAATGTCCGGCGAATATCTGCAGAGTCAGCACCCCCGTCAGCGCCATTAGAAGCCATCGCCTCCTGCTTTCCGCATACAGGTCATACAGGTAAAGTGTGAGGGGAAAAAAAGCCACCACATGAATCAGGTTGGGGTGGAAGAGGTGGGAAATCATAAAGCCGGAGAACTCAATGGACATAGCGCCCCAGAGGGCAAGTTCCGGGCTACCGAATCTCCGCCTGAGCCAGAGATAACCGAAAGCGCCGGTGAGAAAATAATGAAACGCCAGCAAACTATGATATAAATAGGTGAAAGAGGAGAGGGGGAAAAGGGCAAATAAAAGATTCGGGGGGTAGAACACCCCGCCCTGCGATTCCGCTAAAAAAGGATACCCGAGGTAGTAAAATGGGTTCCAGAAGGGGGGAAACCCCTGATGCAAAGCCCACGCCAGAAACCAGCGCGTGGGATACCCCACGAGAGGCGTATCACCTTCATAAATCACTCGCCCATAGAAAAGAGACTCCCGGAAGTAAATCAGGGTTAGCACCAGCAGGAAGAAAAGATAAAGGACTTCCTTTCTCCCTTTCCTCATCTTCTATATTTTACTACCAGCATAAAAAATTCGTAATTCCCATTCACCGGTTTCCAGTTTCGGGTTGCAAGTTCAAGATACAAGCCAGGAACCCGCCCGGGGTGGCGAGGGTCTGGCGTTCCCTCCTTTTCTTCTTCCCTTTCATAATCTTCGCACTCCGGATGCTGGCTTATGCCTTATGAAGTATTCCCTTGTAAGTTTTCGTGAAAAGGCATATCCTATTTGTATGGACGATGAAGGAGAAGGAGGTGAAGAGATGGATATTTTATTGAGCAAGGAGAATCATGAGTATCGGGAGAAGGCTCGGGCGATAGCGGAGAAGGTGGTGAAGCCCATAGCGGCAGAATGCGACCGGGAATCCAAATATCCCTGGCCTGTGATGGAGGCGCTAAAGGAGGCAGGGCTGTCCGGGGCGTGGATTCCGAAGGAATATGGAGGTGCGGGCGCCGGGCTTCTCAACCTCTGCATCATTGTAGAGGAACTTTCCCGGGTTGACGGAGGGACTGGTGTGGCTTATGCGGTGAACGCCCTCGGCTCTTTCCCTATCATCCTGGGCGGAACGGAGGAGCAGAAGAAGAGATGGCTTCCCCCGATTGCCTCTGGCGAGAAGCGGATTGCCTATGCCCTGAGTGAAAAAGAAGCGGGTTCGGATGCCGGGAGTCTGAAAGCCCGAGCCACGAAGGATGGGAATGCCTATATCATACACGGGGACAAGAAATGGACCACGGGGGCGGAAGTGTCGGAAATCTTCACCGTCTTCGCCTCCACGAACCCGGAAATGGGCGTGCGGGGCATCTCTGCCTTCGTGGTGGAACGGGGCACGCCGGGATTCCGCATCGGGAAGTTAGAGGACAAAATGGGCATCCGGTGTGTGCCCGTGAATGAGACCCACTTTGATAACTGCCGGGTGCCGGCAGAAAATCTTTTAGGTGGGCAGGAAGGGCGTGGGTTCATCCATGCCATGCAAACTTTAGATATGGCAAGACCCGGGGTGGCGGCGCAAGCCCTTGGCCTGGCACAGGGCGCCTACGAACTCGCCCTCTCCTGGGCAAAGGAAAGAAAACAGTTCGGCCAACCCATCAGCCAGTTTCAGGCTATCTCCTTCCTCCTGTCGGATATGGCCACGCGAATAGAAGCCGCCCGCCAGTTAATCTACGCCGTGGCGAAAGCGGTGGATAAGGGCGAGAAAAACTTCACCCGCTACTCCGCCATGACCAAAGTTTATGCCTCCGATGTGGCTATGTGGGTAGCCACCAACGCAGTTCAAATCTTCGGCGGTTATGGATACATCAAAGATTACCCCGTAGAACGCTTTATGCGCGATGCGAAAATCACTCAGATTTACGAGGGAACCAACCAGATACAGCGCCTCGTCATCTCCCGTTCTATCCTGAAATAACCTTCTTTCATCAGGGGTTTCCTGAGAGGGCGGTTTTATTCCCCGCCTGTAAAAGGGCAGACCGAATCCATTCATCCGGCGGGATGCCCTGAAATCCTTTAGGGGTCCGAAAAATCCGGCACTTTAAGCCATACTGCATATCCCGGCTGGCGTTCGGGTCCACATCCTTCCCATTGATGCGGATGGTGGGCGAGCCGATGAACCGCCAGGTTGCCGCTGACGCTTCATCCTCCACCCGTATGCGCCGGATAGGAGCCTGGATGCCCAGTTCCCTCATCAGTTCCTTCAGCCTCGCCTCCGCCTTTTCGTGATTTGGACATCCATCAAAATATAACAGTTCAATCTCCATCTCCATCACCCTCCTTTCATTATAATCCCTACCTCCCTCCCCTGTCCAACCAGCGACGTGATGAATGAATGTCGTGCTGAACGAAGGAAATCGTGAATCGGGTCACGAACCAAACACGGTCAAAAATAACTGAACTTTTGGTGCCTGACCCCAAAAGGTGTCATTACTTGGTTGACAGATGGGTAATAAACTTCTACGATAGTAAATAGAAGGAGGTGGTAGGCAATGAAATGGTTTCATTGCGATTATGTCGTTGGCATTTTACTGGTGATATTGGCGTTGATACCCGGGCTTGCCAGCGGCTACAGGTGGATAGGCTTGATAGCAGGGCTTATCCTCATCGGGCATACGGCGATGGGACCTGCCTGCCCTGTGTGTAAGGTGATGAAGAGCGGTGGATAAGGAAAGAGCCAAATAGCCCATAGTATCGGGAACAAGGAGGCGCAGAGAGGGGAGAAAGAAGGGGCAAAAGTATTCTCAATCCGCACCTGTAAACGGAATAAGAGGATGAAAAGATGAAATGGAGTGTGATGTTAGGGAAAAGTCCTTACTCCTCGTGGGAGGAGAAGGTTCAATATCTGGGGAGTAAGGGGGCGGGACTGGATGAGATGACGGGATTACATATCCCGGTGCCACCTGGATTTTCCATCATTACGGAAGCCTGCCGATATTATCTGAGGGAAGAACGGGTGCCTCCGGGATTGGAAGAGGAAGTGAATACGCATATTCGGGAGATGGAGCGGGTGAAGAAGCAGAAGCTGGGTGACCCGAGGAATCCTTTGCTGGTGAGCGTTCGTTCGGGGGCCCCTGTTTCTATGCCCGGGATGATGGACACGATTCTAAACCTGGGGCTGAATCAGGAAATCACCGAGGGGCTGGCGAAAAAAACTTCCAACCCTCGCTTCGCCTATGACGCCTACCGCCGCTTCCTCCAGATGATGGGAAGAATCGTTCTGCATATCCCTGGGCCCCTGTTTGAGAAAGAGATGGACCGGGTGAAAGGCAGGCGAAAAACCACCCGGGATGAAGACCTGACAGCGGAGGACTGGCAGGAGATAGCCAGTAGATTTCTACACTTGATTGAGCACTATACGGGCAGAAAGTTTCCTGAGGACCCGTATGAGCATCTCTGGCTGGCAACACGAGCCATCTTTGAGTCGTGGAACAACGAGCGGGCGAAGGCATACCGTCAGATTTACCATGTGTCGGACACGCTGGGAACTGCTGTGAATGTGGTGGCGATGGTGTTTGGGAATCTGGGTCCCCGGTCGGGAACGGGTGTGGCATTTTCCCGGGACCCATCCACGGGTGAAAAGCGCCTGTATGGCGAGTTTCTTCCCAATGCCCAGGGTGAAGATGTGGTTGCCGGCACCCGCACTCCCTTTCCCCTTTCTCGCAAGGACTTAACCGACGGCGTTCAATTTTCACTGGAAGATTGGATGCCCTCTGTTTACGCTGAACTGCTGGATATTTCTCAACGATTGGAGGCTCACTTCCACGATGTGCAGGATATGGAATTCACCATTGAGGAGGAGAAGCTGTGGCTACTGCAAACAAGAGCCGGGAAGCGCACACCGAAAGCCGCCGTGAAGACCGCTGTGGATATGGTTCACGAGAATCTGATTACCCGTCAGGAGGCTATCCTTCGCCAGAAGCCTGAAGATTTTGAACTTTTGCTTCATCCCACGGTGGACCCGAAGTATAAAGTGAAGCCCGTAGCCACCGGTATTCCTGCCTCTCCGGGTGTGGCTACTGGCATGGTGGTGTTTGACTGGCGAGAAGCGGAGCGATTGAAGAAGAATGGTGAATCAGTGATACTGGTTCGGAATGAAACCTCAGCGGATGACATACGGGGGATGGTGGCATCAGCGGGCATCCTCACCACGAGAGGGGGGAAGACCAGCCACGCTGCGGTGGTGGCGCGGGGGATGGGAAAGCCTGCCGTCGTCGGCGCTGAACAACTCTTCATCCACTTTGAGGGCGGGTTCTTTGATGCACCCGGTACCCGCATCCGAAAATATGACATCCTGACGATTGATGGAGGTTCCGGCGCCATCTATCCAGGCGATGTTCCCAAAGCCTCTCCTTCCCCCTCTTCCGAAATGGAAGAGTTATTGCAGTGGGCAAATACCTTTCGCTCACTGAAAGTGCTGGCGAATGCGGAAACCCTTCAGGATGCCCGGGCGGCCCTTCCCGTGGGTGCGGAGGGAATTGGTTTAGCCCGCACCGAACATATGTTCTTCGGCGAGGAACGCATCACTGCTTTCCGGGAACTCATCCTCCTGGCGCTGCAGGAACGCAGGCTGAGAGAGGTCCGCGACGGTGAGAGCACCCGAAGAGCCATCTATGGGGTTATGGAACGGATACGGAAAATGCAGAAAGAGGACTTCAAGCAGCTGTTGAGATTGATGGAGGGGCTACCGGTGGTGGTGCGGTTTCTGGACCCGCCCCTGCACGAGTTTCTGCCCACCACCGACGATATGATACAACAGCTGGCAGGGCGTCTACGGCTGGATTTTGAATTTGTGCGCTCCTCCATAGAGAACCTGAAAGAAATCAATCCGATGCTTGGCCACCGGGGAGTTCGCCTTGCCATCACTTTCCCGGAAATCTATCAGGTTCAGATGCAAGCCCTGACGGAATCTGCCTGCGAGCTTTTGAAGGAAGGGGTTACCGTTCACCCGGAGGTCATGCTTCCTCTTGTGGGATTTGAGCGGGAGCTCACGTGGATACGCCCGCGTCTGGAAGAGATTGTGAAATCCGTGTCGGAGCGATATGATGTATCCTTAAAAATTCCTATGGGGACGATGATAGAACTTCCCCGAAGCGCCATGACAGCGGGCAGTATTGCCAGATATGTGGATTTCTTTTCGTTCGGCACCAACGACCTGACGCAGACCACCCTGGGCTTTTCTCGGGATGATTCGGGGAAATTTCTACCCGATTACATTCAGCAGAGGGTTCTGGATTTTGACCCCTTTCAGGTGCTGGACCGGGAAGGGGTGGGAAGTCTAATTCAACTGGCAATTCAGCAGGGGAGGGCGGCGAACCCGAGGCTGGAGGTTGGAGTCTGCGGCGAGCACGGTGGCGACCCATCCTCTATTGAGTTCTTTCAGCAGGTGGGCGTGGATTATGTCAGCGTTTCTCCCTTTCGGGTTCCAGTGGCTCGTCTGGCGGCGGCCATTGCCGCCCTACGGCAGGCGGGCGCCACATCAGAATCCACCCGCACCGTCTGATAGAGTCCCGTGTATGGCTGACTACTCGCTTTTTCTACAGGGGAGTGCAGAAGTGTTCCATTTCCTTGAGCAGACGGGCAACCTCCGCTTCCGCAAGAGCAGTAACCTGCTGAACGGTTTCCATCTTCCTCTGCTTATAGTTTTCATAGTGGTCTAACAGGCGAATCGGATTGCCCACATTCACATAGGCGGTTTTCCAGACTTCGGTGCGGAAATCACCGAACACCTCTCTTTCCAGGCGGTGGAGGGTGTCCAGAAACCGTTCCTGGCAGAGGTTCTCTCGCACATAGCCATCGTAGAGGGCGATGAAATTTAATAACCGAAGGGTATTTTTAATCAGAACTTTTTTCTCATCCTCCGTAAGAAGGGAAGCGGGGTGGTGGTCAACCCCAGGGTCTCTCGGGAACAACAGAGGCGCGGCGCTGAAAATCACCTTCCTCAGGCGAGCCAGCACGGTGGTTTCTTTCTTCTCCACGAACCCGAGACGCGCTTCTAACTGCTTGAGAATGATTTCCTTCAGAATACCGATTCGCTCGTTTATGCTCTCCTTCGCCTCCGGGGTTCGGGCAAATTCTTCCTCTATCCGGCTGAGAATGGTGATGCCAGCGGTCCGCAGACGCTGATACAATCCTTCTGTGGAAGTGTCATTTCCAGCCGGCAAGCCGAGAGCAGATTCCAGAGCGGATAACCCCCGAATGATTCGCACCCTGGAATTGAACCGGAACCGGTATTTAATCGCCACTGGAACAATCAGAATGGCTTCGCCCGGAAGAGCCTTTTCCAGCCGTTCTTGAGCCCGGAAAGCCATGAAAAAAGTGCCTTCCAGGAAAGGTAAAAGGGTGTCGTTTTGATGATAGGTATGCCCTTCCGGGAAGATGACGATTTTATGAGGACCCTGCGTGAGAAGGGTCAGAGTCGTCTGGATGGAGTCATGGTCCACCGTTCCTCTCTGGATAGAGTAGGTGCCCACCCGCTGAAGAATCCAGCCTAAAAATCCATTCCACATATCAAAGAGTTCCCGGGAGGAGACGAAAAAATACCTGCCAGGGACCCAGCGGGATACCCACCAGAGGATGCCGGGTTCGTAGAGGGTGGTATGATTGGGGGTAAGGATGGCGTGGGCGTTTTTGAGCGCCCAGAGTCGTCTTCGGCTTCCCGGAGTTAATTTTACAGAAACCAGCCCCGATTTCAGGGTCAACAGTACCGGGCAGAGAAGGGTGGCGAAAAAGGCTACCCCGGGGTTATATTTCGGCGGGCAGAAGGCCTTTTTCATCAATGACTTCGCCTCTACCACCATCGGTATCTTCTCCTTCACCCCATTCATTCACTGGCTCACTCAGTCAAATTCTATCAGATTTTCACAAGCATTTGGCATTTTGCCATTCGCAGATTACAATTAGTGTTTGGAAATGAGGAAGATGGGTCTCATTGGCGGTAGCGGGCTGTATTCGCCGGGAATCGGTGCGGAGAAAGGCAAACGCATTGCTGTGAAAACTCCCTATGGAAGCGTGGAAATGGTTCAATTCCACACCAGGAATGCAGAGGTCTACTTTTTGAACCGGCACGGGGAAGGGCACCGATATCCTCCCCATTTAATCCCCTATCGGGCGAACCTGTGGGCAATGAAAGAAATGGGCGTGGAGCGGATTCTCGCCTTCAGCGCCGTAGGCAGTATCAACCCGAAAATGAAACCTGACCACCTGGTTCTAATTTCTGACTTTATAGATTTCACGAAAAACAGGCCCTCCTCCTTCTCCGAGGAAGGGAAAGTGATTCATGTGGATGTGAGCCAGGCTTACTGCCCGGAGATTCGGGAGAGCATACGCAAAGCCCGGGAAATCCTCCGGGAACAGAAGCGAAGCGGGGTTCCGCACCTGCATCTGAAAGGGATTTATGTTTGCACCGAAGGGCCGAGATTTGAAACATCGGCAGAGATACGAGCCTACCGGCAGTTAGGCGGAGATGTGGTGGGGATGACGGGGGTGCCTGAAGGGGTGCTGGCGCGGGAAGCAGGCATCTGCTACGCCCTCGTGGCTGTGGTGACCAACCCCGCCGCCGGCATCTCTTCATCCCTTCTCACGCCTCAGGAGGTGAACGAGAAAATGAAAGCCCTCCAGCCTTTTTTGTGGGCTCTCTTCCTCACCTCTCTTTCCCACCTTCCCCGCCAGCGTTCCTGCGCCTGTGGCACCATCCCGAGCCTGAGCCTCCTCACAGACGGAGAGATTCAGGGGCCGGGCGAGGAGAGACCAGAGTAGCCAGTTTGCGGAGATTTTCCGGGTCCGGAAGAGCAATGAGCGTATTGCCGGCGACGATTGCGGAACCCGGCGAAGGGTTAAAAATCACGGTTCCATCAGGCTTTTTCACACCCACGACGCTGATATTCAGCTCTTTCCTGAGAATAGAATCCTTCAGCGTCTCCTTCCGCCTTCAAGCCCCATATAGTTGACAAACATTAAGATTCAATGCAATATTTGAAATGGGTAAGGAAGGAATGGAGAATGGGAAAGAAAGAAACTTATGAGGAAGCGCTGGCTCTCATCCGGCAAGGTGTCTATGATGCGGAAGTAGCCAGAAGAACAGGGTATACTCGGGAGCGCATCCGCCAGTTGCGGGTGCAAATGGGGCTCCCTTTATCCTCTCACTATTTCTCCTATGTGGATGCGGTTCTGAAGTATTCCACGGACCAGGAATTTATGAAGAAGTTGAGGGCTTACTGGGAGGATGAGAGATGTTACAATGACAAACAGATTGCTCGCTTTCTCCAGGTGTCTCCCGAGCTCATTGGTCTCCTGCGGGAGAAGTTCAAGATTCCTGCGCATTGGAAGCGGGTAGAGGCTCTTCTGTTGCCCTATCTGGAAAAAAGAATGGATACTGAATTGGCTCATCAATTCGGCCTATCCGTTATTAGGGTTGCAGGGGCGCGCAAACGCCTGGGCATCCCCAGTTATCGGGCCCGGAAAATGCAATTCCTCTCCAGCAAAGCTTTTCGGGATGCTCTGGGGAAAATGTATGATAAAGAAGTGGCTCAACAATTTGGCGTCCATGTAAACACCGTGGTCCGATATCGCAAACGCCTGGGCATCCCCTCTTTTCATCCGGCGATGAGAAAAAGGGAGTTAATGTCACAGAAAGCCTTCCTGGAAGCACTGGGAAAGATGCTGGACAGGGCAGTTGCTCGTCAGTTTGGCGTCAGCAAGTCCGCTGTCCAGAGATATCGGACTCGTCTGGGCATCCCTCCTGTTTATCCGAGGAGAAGAACAGAGGAGTTAATGTCGCAGAAAGCCTTCCTGGAAGCACTGGGAAAGATGCTGGACAGGGCAGTTGCTCGTCAGTTTGGCGTCAGCGTGTCCACTGTTCAGAAATATCGGACTCGTCTGGGTATCCCGGCGTATAAATCACAGAAAAAGTGAATCTTTCGGAGGCATGGCTCTCTGGGCTTATGGGTGAAGGTTTCGGCTGATTTCATCCAGGGAAGCCACTTCTTCAGGGGTCAGATACCATCCGGTGGCGCCAGCATTTTCAACCACCTGGCGGGCATTTTTGGCGCCCGGAATGGGCACCGCTCCCTTGCACATCACCCAGTTGAGGGCAATCTGGGCGGGCGTCTTTCCCCCGTGCGCTTCCCCAAATTCCCGAAGGCGTTGAATGAAAGGCTGTATCTGAAAAAGAAGCCTTCCCCCGTAGCGGCGATTGCGAAACCCGGGAGGTGGATGTTCCGGAGTATACTTCCCGGTCAAAATGCCCATCCCCAGAGGGCTGTAGGCAATGAGTGTGACACCCATTTCCTGGCAGGCTTGAAGAAGGCCATTCCGCTCCGGCTCCCGCTTCAAAAGGCTGTATTCTACCTGATTGGAAGCCAATGGAATACCGCGCCGGGAGAGGACTTCATAAGCCCTTCTCATCTGGTGAAGACTATAGTTGGAGACGCCCACTGCACGGGTTAAGCCTGCGTCCACGGCATCTGCCAGGGCATCCGCCCAGACCTCCACCCGACGAAGAGGGATGGGCCAGTGAACCTGATACAGGTCCACGCGTGGGAGCCCCAGCCTTTGCAAACTCCTTTTTAATGCCTTCATCAGGCTTCCCTTCAGGAAATGCCAGGGCATAAACTTCGTGGCGATGACCACCTTTGCCTGCGTCCTGTGGATGAAAGTTCCGAGGAAGCGTTCTGATAGCCCCATTCCATACACTTCTGCGGTATCAAAGAAATCAATGCCCAACTTCAAGCTTTTTTGAAACGCTTCATACAGGTCGTTCTCATTGTATTCCTTGCCGAAGCCCCAGTAGAATTTATCCCCCCACTGCCAGGTGCCCACGCCGAGAGGGGGGATTTCCACCTTCGTCCTGCCCAGCGGAATTCTGGGGACTTCCATCCTCAATCGCCTGCCCAACCCTCATTGTAACACGGCTGACGGTTCAGTATGAACAGTGAGTGGTTTGACATACCTTCTTGTATTTTGTATACTGCTTAACGGTGCTCAACGCACCGGGGCCGGGTAAAAAAGCCTGGCGGAAGAAGAGAGGGAAAGAGCGAAGGAGCAAGTGGAGGGGGGATGAAAGAGATGAAGATGTTCATTCAGGGCGAGTGGGTGGATTCCATCAGCGGTGAGAGGATGGAGATACGCAACCCCGCCACCGGTGAGGTGGTGGACACCGTTCCGAAAGGCACGGAAGAGGATGCTCAAAGGGCGATAGATGTGGCTTATCAAGCCTTTCCGGAGTGGGCGGAGACTCCTCCTGAAAAACGGGCACAGGTGCTGTTCAAAGCACTGGAACTCATCCAGGAGAAGAAAAGCGAACTGGCTGTGCTTCTGACAAAGGAGCAGGGTAAACCGGTGAGTGAATCGGTGCGGGAGATAGACCACTTCCTTCACGGGATGGAGTTCTATGCCGGGCTTGCCACGAAGATTCGGGGAGCCTATGTGCCTTTACCCGAGAAGGGAATGTATGGAATGGTGCTGAAGAAGCCGGTTGGAGTTTGCGGAGCCATCGTGCCGTGGAACTTTCCCATCACCCTGATGGGAACCAAGGTCTGCCCGGCTCTGATAGCGGGGAATACGGTGGTGGTGAAGCCTGCCAGCACTACACCTCTGACCACACTTCAAATCATAGAACTCATTCACAGGGCAGGGCTACCGAATGGGGTTTTGAACTGCGCCACTGGACCGGGAAGCACGGTGGGTGAGGAACTCTTACGAAACCCGAAGGTTCGCCGAATCGCTTTCACGGGGGAAACGAAAACGGGGCGGCATGTGATGGAAGTCGCAGGGCGGGAAATCAAGCGTGTTACCTTAGAGTTAGGCGGCTCCGACCCGATGATTGTCTGCGACGATGCCAATATGAAGAAAGCCCTCACCGGCGCTTCCGTTGGCAGATTTTATAACTGCGGACAAGCCTGCCTCGCCATCAAACGCCTCTATCTGTTTGAAAAAATCGCAGATGACTTCATGGCCGGCTTGATAGAAAAAGTGAAACGCCTGAAGGTGGGAAATGGGCTGAAGGAAGATACCCGAATCGGCCCACTTCACACAGAAGCCCAGAGAAAGGAAGTAGAAGAACAGGTGGAGGACGCCATCCAGAGGGGAGCAAAGATTCTCATCGGCGGGAAGCGCCCCACGGGTGAAGAATATGATAGAGGCTTCTTCTACCTCCCTACCCTGCTCACCGATGTAGACGCCTCCTCACGCATCGTTCAGGAGGAGTGCTTCGGTCCTGCCCTCCCCATCTTCCGAGTCAAAGACCTGAAGGAAGCCATTCAGATGGCAAACTCTTCCCCCTATGGCCTGGGAGCATCCATCTGGACTTCTGACCTGACGAAAGCCTATCAGGCGGCGGAGCAGTTAGAAGCCGGCAATGTCTGGATTAACTCTCTCCACATCGGCTACGATGAACTTCCCTTCGGCGGTGTGAAACAGAGCGGAGTCGGTAGAGAACACGGACAAGAAGCATTGGAATACTACCTGGAGCCTAAAGGCGTCGTGGTCGCCACCGAATAGGAAAATGACACCGTTTGGTGCCTGACCCCAAAAGGGG
>JBBIMK010000012.1:18400-20856 GCA_037444445.1 bacterium
AAAAGGGGGCATTATTTCTCACTGGAGGGCGCGGAAGAGGTTGAGCCGTCCGCAGAACCAGTTATCGGTCGTCAAAGGTCCCGTGCCGGCGATGCGGTCCGCCCGGAGGCACATTCGGTCAATGACCTGCTGGTTGGTCAGTGTCGGGAATTGTGACCAGATGACTCCGAGAGAGCCGCTCACCAGAGGGGTCGCCATTGAGGTTCCGCTGATGATGCCGTAATAGCGGTAGCCGATGTTGTTGGGGTGGATGGGGGCGGTGCTCAGAATTGCGGAGCCGGGTGCGGCAATTTCCACATAGTTTGCACCGAAGTTGCTGAAGCCAGACTTCGCGTCAGAGTTGGTCGTGGAAGCGACGGTAACCACGTTGTTGCAGGTGGCGGGCCATTCGGGGGTGGCATTCAGGTTGTTGTTGCTGTTGCCGGCGGCGAAGACGAGAATGACCCCCTCTGCAAAAGCGTTGTTGATAGAGGTTTGAAGGCCTGCGACGCCGGCGCAGGCGCCCGGGCCGGAAAGGCTACCGCTGATGATGTCGCACTGCGGATGGACACCGAAATGGGGTTCCAACGGGTCTTCATCCACGCAGTCATCAATGGCGGCGATGAGGGCGGCGGAGGTTCCGCTCCCGTAGTCACCCAGGACTTTCATATTCATCAGTTGGCAGTTCCAGCAGGCGCCCGCCACGCCAGCGCCATTGTTCCCGATGGCGGCGGCTGTCCCCGCCACATGGGTTCCGTGCCCCTGGAAGTCGTCTACGCCGCTCGGCGCCCCAATGTGGTTCGCATCCCAGATAATCTTGCTCGCCAGCTCGGGATGGTCATGGTCAATGCCCGTGTCCAAGATGGCGATTTGAATGGTTGACGAGCCGGTCTGGATGTCCCACCCTTCAGGGGCGTCAATATCGGCATCGGCCGTTCCCGCTCCGAAACTCGGTATGTACTGCCCGATATTATGAAAGTTCCATTGCTGTCCGAAAAAGGAGTCGTCGGGGGTCGTCGCAATCTTCATATAGTAGTTTGGGCTGACTTCCGCCACTTCCGCAAGCGCCCTGTATTGATTCACCGCATCGGGCACCGTCAGACCGGGCGGAATCCTTAACTGATAGACATGGGTCACCGAGGTCACGCGAATCACTTCCATCCCAAACTGCTGATTTATCTGGTCAATGATTGCCTGGGGGATGTCTTGCTTGAAGACAACGAGGATTTCATCGGGAACATAATCGCCCGGGAGTTCCACATCGGCGGAGAAGAGATATGGGTCGCCGAAGTGCCTGTCGTCGCCAGGGGGTTGAAGAACGGGAGCACCACCTCCTCCGCATCCCACCACCATCCAGACGATGAATAGATACAGACCTGCTGGCAAGAGCCATTTTTTCATCGTGCTCACCCCTCCTTTTCTTCTGATTATCCCTTCATAAGCCTTCTGATTCATTCCCACTCGCCTCCTTAGAACTGAATGCAGTGACCAGCGTTGACAATTTCGTAATTTCGTGTGGTTGGGAAGGAATCATTTGCAGGACCGCACTGAAGTCCAGCGGGTGCAGGGGTTTCACTCCAGGTGTTGCCCGCCGCATTCACAGTAAGAGGTGAAACTCCGCAGGGAGGCGGTGCGCCCACATTGGGGATATTGCCGTTCCACAGGTGGCGTCCGTTGCCGGAGGCGCCCTGGAAGGTATTTCCACCCGCAGGACCCATGGCGGGGTTGGAACATCCAAACAGGCGAATGCCGTAGGCGTCCATCCCGCCCGCGCCGTTGGCATCTATTGTGTTATTCGTAACCGTTCCGCCCGAGCCGGAGAAGACGATGGCCTCGTTGAGGCTGGTGGCGGATCCCGCATTGACGGTATTCCCGGTGATGGTGCCCGAGGAGTTCCCGAAGAAAAGGATGCCGGTGGAAACGAGGCTTCCACCGCCGGTAATCATCGGGTTGCTGGAAATGGTGGTGCCGGTGGAGAAATCGGCGCGTATCCCGACGCTCCAGCCCACGGTGTCATCCGTAGGTCCCCCTTCAATGCGCGTATTATTGCTGATGGTCACATTGTCGCAATCGTCCAGGAAGACCCCAATGGCCTGGTTATTTGTGAGAGTGTTAGAGCCAATAATGAGGTCGTTGTTCTGAATCGTGGGGTCGGCGTTGACGCACCAGATGCCGATGGCGTCATTGGCGGAAGAGCCGCCGCCGTTGATAGTATTTCCTTCCCCCGCGGAACCGATGACCGGCTGGTTGGCGACCGTCCCATTTTCCACCAGAATGCCCACGGAGAGATTGGTTCCATTACCGGTAACAGTATTGGAGGCGATGGTTCCGGTGGAGTTGTTGAAGTGGATACCAATGGCGGTGGTGTTCGCCGGACCTCCGGACCGGCCCCATACTTCGTTACTCCCTATCGATGCGGAGGCAGGGTCAACGCCGATGCCGGTGGCACTATTCAACCCGCAACCACCCAGGACCGT
>JBBIMK010000012.1:20956-26075 GCA_037444445.1 bacterium
GGGTCCACCCAGATGCCGTAAGCGTTGGTGCCCGTTCCGCCGGTGATGGTGTTGTCGTAAATCAGCGGGGCGGAGCCGTTGGAGGATTTCACGCCCACCGAGGTGGTGGTGCCACCGCCGGAGGGGTCGCCTCCATCTATCGTATTATCCCGGATTTCCGGATTGGTGCCTGCATCTGCATTGAGAATGCCAGTGGTAACGGACCCTGCAACCCCGCCATGGATAGTATTCTCCACGATAAGTGGAGAGGCGCCAGCCAGGTTCTGTATCCCTATGCTTTGAGAAGCAGGCCCGGTGGCATTCCCGCCGGTAATGTCATTCCTGGAAATGGTGGGGCTACTATTTAAGTTAGTGATGGCAGCACTTGCTGCAACGGTCGCATCATCTCCGTTGAGTTGGAGTTGCTCAATCAGAACGGCGGGAGAAAGGCCCAGGGTAGTGATGGCGGGTCCTCCAAGCCCTTTGATGACTGCGTTGAGCGTGCCCACCGGCAGGCGCGAGAGGCAGAAATCGAACCAACCGCCGAGGAGGGAAACATCGGTGCCATTGGCAGCAGACAGGGTTATGGATTCGTGGTATTCCAGCGGGGGACCGAATGGAAGACCGTCGATACGAATGGCGCCAATGCGAGGCAGGCTCGGGTTCATATTATTTGCGGAAACGACTTGCAGAGCGCGGTTTATCGTCTTGAACGGATTCGCGGAAGAGCCGTCGCCCGTGGCATCGTCCCCGTTGATGCCGTCCACGCACAGGAAGCGGTCGGCATCCACTAACTTCACAGTGATGGAGAGGTTCTTCGTGGTTGTTTCCGCAGGGGTGTCGCAATCGGTGACGCGCACGAGGAAGTCGTAGGTTCCCGGTGTGGTCGGCGTTCCCGTTATGGAGCCATCCGGGTTCAGCGTCAAACCGGGCGGGAAGAAGCCGCTCTCAAACGCCAAATTATACGGAGGACCGGCGACGCACGGCACGCCGCCCTTCGCCTGCAACTGCTGGGAATAAGGCATGCCCACCTCGGCGTCTGGCAGAGGGGATTCGGTGGTAATCTGCAAGGGGTCAATGCAGGTAATCGTGAGCGATTGCGCATCGGACGCGGGCGGGAACTGACTGTCAAAGACGCGCGCGGTGAAGGTGTAGGAACCGGTCGTGGTCGGCGTCCCTTCTATTTTGCCCGCCGTCTGGTTCAGGCTCAGCCCCGGAACGAGGTTGCCATCCATACTCCAGGTGTACGGCGGAAGGCCGCCGGTCACGAGGATTTCCGCCATATACGGCACGCCAACTTTGCAGGTCGGGAGCGTGGTAATCGTGATGTTCAGTGGCCCGCCGGTGCCCGTCGGCGGTCCCACATTGATGGTGTATGAGCGCGACTCTTCACGCTGGGGCAAGTTGGAATCGCGCACGACCACCGTGAAAGTGTAGGTCCCCTGCTGAATCGGCGTTCCATAAACCCGCCCGTTCGCTGGCTCAAACTGCAACCCGGGCGGCATATTGCCAATCAGACTCCAGAAATACGGCGGTTTCGCCTGGTTCGTCGTCCAGCGGAAGGAGAGGTTATACGGAGTGCCGACGAAAGCCGCAGGCGCGGTGGGCGGCTCAATGTTGGGCGAAGCCCCCGGCGGATAGGAGACCGGCGGACCTCCCCCCTCGCAAGATGTCAAAACGCCCAAAATAGCGAAGAAGAACGCACCATACACCCAAAATTTCCTCATTTCATATCCCTCCTCTTCATTACTGATTTTGGATTTTATTATAAAGACACAGGTCTGTCAAGCGGGCAAGAATGGTAAGGCGGAATGCCCGAACATATCAGGCGGAATGATACTTTACAGGTTCCTGTGAAGGGCGCAGGAGGAACTGCCGCCACGGAACGGCGGACCACCAGCTTTGGGCGGTATCCATTCGGGAGGCACGGATTCGCGGCTACTTCAGGAGGGCTTCTATTTTTTGAACGAAGAGTTCAGGTGAGCGCAGACCACATATAGTATCACCGTTGCAAGGCTTCTTGTGGGGGTCGGCTGACGGTGCATTTCCGATTGTGCCGCGCAACCTGTACTGTTTCCGTGTCTGGAAAAACAAGGTGCTCAGAGTCTCCTTCAGGGCGGGGGCTACTCTTTGGGCGCCGGTCGCGCAAAAATGTCCGCCAATCGCACCTTTACCGCCTCAATTTCAAATGGCGTCAGTTTGTCCACAAAGTCCACGAGGAGGTCCTTTCGCACGGGCTGGAGGAGCGAGAGGACGATACGCGAGTCTTGGAGACGCGGATGGTTGGTTCGTAAGATGGTGACATCGTGGTATTTGTCAAAGTAGTCCATCTGAGTAGAGAGCGGTGCGATCAGGACCGTTGGCTGTTGAGGGTCGACTTTCAAGATGAAATCGCTGGTGAGGACGGCGACCGGTCGTGTAGTATGAGGGGTACGCGCGCCCCGTCCCGGCATCACGATGTCAGCGTCCCGTGCCAGCCAAATCTGACCCTGCTCCAGATGGATATGGGGCTGTTTCAATCGGGTGAGGCGCTAACCGAAGCCCTCAGGGGCTTCGTCTCCTCGTAAAGGGGGTCCAGCGCGCCAGTAGGCTCTTCGCCTCGTGGCAGAACCGTCTTTACGAATCCTTCCCATTCCGAAGCAAACCGGCGGAGGCCCGCTGGGCTCTTGAGCCGTTCAAACTCAATCAAATCGCCTTTTCGCGCAAGAACAACGGGCGGCAGGGTGTAAACAAGATTCATCGCCTGGTCCGGGCGCAAGCGACCCACAAGCCGAATGACTTCGTCGAGGATTTCTTTGGCCTCCGGGGAGAGCGACACCTTACACGCGTGTCGGATGCGATGGAGCGAGCCCTTGTGGCTACCCTCCGATTCGTATGACACCCTTTCCAGAAGCCCCTCAATCTCCAATTCTTCTTGCGCTTCCCGGAGCCGCTCAGAGTATGGCCCATAATGATGCATCCTGAACGATGTGCCCGTCAGCGTATACCCATGCCTGAGAAAGTGGAGCCAGTCCGCAAGGAACATCATCTTCTGGAACTTTACCTGCCCCTGCCGGTACGGTGCCCGACTCCAGAGGTAAAGGATCGCCGCTTTCAAGGGGTCTCTTATCGTCCGTTCAGGCTGGGGCTTTTGCTTTTCCATAGGTGCGTCCTTCAACCCCATTTTACTCTTCCTTAGCGGGCCCGAATCACGAGGCGAGTGAACGTCCCCGCGCCACCTTGCTCGCCCTCTCCCGTATTCTTGGGTTCCTCAGCGATAAATTCAGCCCCCCATCTCCGGCACTCGCCGCGGGCGTTCGGCGTGTGGGTGTAAAGGGAGATTTTTGTTTCTGTTGACATCATCTTATTACGATACCATAAAATCTGGAATTTTGCAAGCCCAGATGTCTTTTATCGGGGCTTCGCCCCCTCCTCGCTGATTCAATTCTTCCCTCATTGAGTGCTGTCGTATTCAGGGGGGCGCGAATCCACACAGGAAGACTTCACGCTGTGAGGGACGCAGACGGTGGCCGAGCCAGGTGCGGAGTTTATCCCGTCGCTCGCGGTGAAGTCAATGCGATAAACGCATCCACCGTTTGGTGCCTGACCCCAAAAGGGGGCATTTTGAAAAGCGAGGCGGATGCATTAGAATAAGGGTAGACGGCTATGACAGGGAGTGACGATAGATTATGGCAAAGTTCTGGATAGCGGGTGAGTGGGCGGATTCCGAAGGAGGCGACATAATGGAGATACGCAACCCCGCCACCGGTGAGGTAGTGGACAGGGTTCCTTATGGCACTGTCAAGGATGTCCGAAAGGCGATTGATTCAGCAGTGGAAGCCTTTCCCGGGTGGGCAGAAGCGCCTCCTTTCAGGAGAGCCTCCATCCTGAACAGGGCTGCGAGAATGGTCCGGGAGTCAGAGGAGGAACTCTCCGTTCTTTTAACGAAGGAGCAAGGGAAGCCGAGGAAGGAATCCATGGCGGAACTCCGGAGGTTTGCCAGCACGCTGGAGTATTACGCTGGCTACTGGGCGTATATGAGAGGGGGGCAAATCCCGCTACGGGATGCTGACAGAACGGGGTTGATTCTCAAGCGTCCGGTGGGCGTCTGTGCTGCTATCGTGCCGTGGAACTTCCCCGTCTCATTGATGGGGAATAAAATTGCACCGGCTCTGATAGCGGGGAATACGGTAGTGGTGAAGCCAGCCAGCACTACACCTCTCACCGCCATCCGCTGTGTGGAAATCCTGAACAAAGCGGGGCTTCCTCCCGGCGTTCTGAATATCGTCACCGGGTCCGGAAGCGTGGTGGGAGAGGAGCTTTTAAGGAACCCGAAGGTGCGGAAAATCGGGTTCACCGGTGAGACGGCAACGGGAAAGCATGTGATGTCGGTGGCGGCGCGAGAAATCAAGCGTGTTACCTTAGAGTTAGGGGGTTCCGACCCGATGATTGTGTGCGACGATGCGGACCTGGATGAGGCGGTGAAAGCCGCCGCGGTGGGCAGATTCTTTAACTGCGGGCAAGCCTGCCTCGCCGTCAAACGCCTTTACCTGTTTGAAAAAATTGCGGATGCTTTCATAGCAAAGCTGGTGGAACGGGTGAGACGGCTCAAACTCGGAAACGGACTGGAAGAAGGGGTTCAGATGGGACCTCTTCACACCTACAAGCAGAGGGAAGAAGTGGAGAGGCAGGTGGAGGATGCCATCCAGAGGGGGGCAAAGATTCTCATCGGCGGCGAGCGCCCCACGGGTGAAGAATTCAGAAAAGGCTTCTTCTATATGCCCACCCTTCTGGTGAATGTGAGCGAATCTTCCTGCATCGTTCAGGAGGAGTGTTTCGGTCCTGCCCTTCCCATCTTCCGAGTCAAAGACCTGAAAGAAGCCATACAAAAGGCAAACAACTCCATCTACGGTCTGGGGTCTTCCATCTGGACCCGGGATTTAGCCAGAGCCACAGAGGCGGCGGAGCGGCTGGAAGCCGGCTACACCTGGGTCAATTCCCCACCCACCATCTATGACGAACTTCCCTTCGGTGGGTTCAAACACAGCGGGCTGGGGAAAGAACACGGCATAGAAGCACTGGAACATTATGTAGAAACCAAATCCGTCGTCCTCACCACGCGGAAAAAATGACACGATTTGGTGCCTGACCCCAAAAGGTG
>JBBIMK010000012.1:26175-35807 GCA_037444445.1 bacterium
GACACGATTTGGTGCCTGACCCCAAAAGGTGACAGTATTTCGTTATATAATATAGGTAGCAGGGATGAATGGAGAGGTGAGAAGAGATGGCAGAGTTTCGGCAGGTTCGTCTGGACCCGAATAAGCCGGATTTCGGGGCGAAGGATTTGCCCGAGCCCAACCTTCAGTCGGTGGAGGACATTCGGGAGATTTATCTCTCCTGGGCGGAACGCTCAGGTGTGATGGAAATTATTCAGGGAAGGGAGTTTCGCGTCATTGCCTCGGATATGGATAAACTCCTGAAGGAGCCCATTTCACACGGGATTTATGCGGGCAAGCCCCGATTTATCTCCGAGCGTTTAGCCCGAATACTGGGCGTGCCTGCGTGTCCTTATCCTGAAGAGATGCTTTCCTGGATGAGTGGAAGTTTTATGCAAAGGCAGTTAGAAATTGCCTATGTGCAGGGCTCTACCGAGTTTGCGTCCAGTCAGCAGCAGAATCTTTTGCACACCCTGGGGTATATGCCGGAGATTTTCCGGAAATGGGCACACGAGGTGATTGTGGAAGAGGGGGAGCACGGGATTCAGATGGCTTACTGGCTGTTGATGGAGGACGGTTCCAAATTGTCCCGCCTGCTGGCGGAAGACCTGTTTGCTCGGGTGAGCAATGATGAGAACCCGGACCTGCAACAGCCTTTGCGGGAGTTTAATCCTCCCGTCCTCACGCTTCCTGAATTTGCCCACTATTTTTGCAAGCAGGATTTGGACGGGTGGAGTCAGTTGACACAGACGAAAAATAATTGCAGTGCTCTGTATGCGGGGCAGATGCGATTTTTCCTCCACCAGGAGGGGAGGCATCTTTCCAGCGGGGATAACATCATCCAGGCGTATGTGAAGGCGGGGCGAATTCCAATGCGTCTGCATCTGAAGATGGAATGGAAGTGGGAAGCCATCGGCTACCGACTCCACGGTAATCCCGTGAATTCAGGGGGTGCCCAGATGTCTTATCAGTTAGGGATCAAAGCGCCTCTCCGCCCCCTGACGGAGGGTGGCTCTTACACCCTTCCCTATCCCGGTGAACCTGGCGGGTTCAAAACCTTTGAAGTCCGACCGGATTTTGATATGCGGAACCTGAATGGCTTCAACCTGAATGTCTACCGGAATGTGCTGAAGAAAAAGAATGAAATCATTAGCCGAATGCTCACACCACAGCAGAGAAAGGAGGCGATTGAGTTTGTGAAGGAGGTCACCCGGTATGTTCCTGAGCCGGTTCGGAAGGAGATGATTGGAGAAGCGAAAGCCACCGGGGGGTTTGTGATTCCCACGGCTGTTATTTCCTGGCGCCCACCCCATCTGGCAGAAGCGATTGAAAATGACCCCTGGCCGTTCATGCGAGGCTATATGACAGACCTTTTCGGCTATCCCATTCCCAGCGAGAAAGAATACCGGGAATATCGCCAACTGGTGGACCTGAACGAGGAGGACCAGGAGGAGATTCGGGAACTCACAAGAACCAGAGGATGGATGGAGGAAGTGCCCGTGGGTTCCAAACGGGATGTTTACAAGGATGGACCCATTCCACCGGGGAGAGATGGAACCCTGCTATTTCATTTCAAGGCAAAGGAGAAGAGCCCGAGATTTGAGAAAATCTTCACCTTCCCCCAGAGAATCAAAGAATTTCAGAAGGAAAAGGAACAGAGGGAGAAGATTTCCCCATCTTCTTCCCGCCCTCTGGAAATCCGAGGGCCGGAGGACTTCCAAACCCTTCTGGACATAAGGGAGTAAAGGGTTCATCCGGCAAGGGGTAAGGGCTTACAGGATTAAAGGAGCAACCACCGTTGCAGTTTGTGTTTTGTCTCCCTTTTTTTCACTTCTATGAGATGTGATAAGATAGGAGGGAAGGATGAAGAGGGAAGCGGAAGAGGGGCGGGTGGTTCGGGTGCGGGCGCCGACACGGATTGATTTCGCCGGCGGCACCCTGGACATCCCACCGCTTTTTCTTTTTCACTATCCCGCTTACACTGTGAATGTAGCCGTTAAGTTGTATGCCACGGTGACACTTCGCTCCCTTCCGGGGAGAAAAGTTCGCCTGCTTTTTGAGAGGGAGGGGAGACGCCTTTGCGTTACCTATGATTCGCCGGAAGAGATTCTGGTGCGCAGGCGAGGCTCTTTCGCACTGCCCGTCAGGATAGTTCGCTCTATGGGAATAGAGGGGGGGGTGGAAATCCAGATGGACTGCGAGGCGCCGGCGGGGGCTGGACTCGGCGGTTCCTCCGCCCTTGCCATTGCCCTCACCCGGGCCCTCCTGAAATGGAAGGGCGAATCCTGGCCCATTCACCGTCTGATTGAGCATGTGAAAAGTGTGGAGACGCAGTGCATCAGGGTGCCCACAGGCTATCAGGATTATTACGCCGCAGTTTATGGCGGGGCAAACCTCCTTACCTACACTTATAGTGGAGTGAGGTGGCAGCCCGCTTGCTCCTCCTCCTTTCTCTCCACCCTTGAAAAGCACCTTCTTCTGGTGTATTCACGCAAGTCCCGATTTTCCGGCGCCAATAACTGGGAACTATTCAAGAGGCGAATAGACCATGACCCGAAAATCATCGTCTTCTTTGATGCCCTGCGGGAGAATGCAGAGCGGATGCGAGAAGCCTTCGCCTCTGAAAATATACGCCAGATTGCTGAAGCAATGAATGCGGACTGGCAGATTCGGAAGCAGATGATACCGGGGATGACGACCCCGGGAATAGAGGCTCTGATATCCACAGCCCGGAAGTGGGGGGCGATGGGCGCTCGGGTCTGCGGCGCCGGCGGGGGGGGATGCATCGCATTCCTCGCTCCCCCCGAATCTCTGACCCTTGTGACGCTCAGCCTCCCGGACACCCGAGTAAAATTCCTGGATTCAAAGATTGCTCGTCAAGGGGCTTTCCACATCGTGAATACAGAGTGAGCAGTATAGACTTTCAGGCAGGCTCAGAGGGTTTTCCCTACCGGTAAGGCAGTTGTTCCTCTTGCATTTTTTATGTGGAATGGCGTAGAATCATACAGTGGTGAGCAGGATAGGGAAAAAAGAGGGAAGGGAGGCAGTTCTACTTCTGTTACTCGTAGCGAGCCTTTTACCGAAGGGTGTATGTTCCCTGCGGGAACTGCGACCAGCAGGGCAGGAGCCGGTGATTGACCCATCCCGGTTCTCTCTGCCGGCGGAGGAGCAAATCATCGGGCGGGCGGAGCCTCTCGTGTCCACGCAGGCCGAGGCGCTTAAACGCGGTATGAGGGGTGAAAAGGTCCTCCGCCTCCAGCAGTTCCTGAAAGATGTGAGGCTGTATTCCGGGCCTCTGTCTGGCATCTTTGACGCAAAAACGGAGAGGGCGGTGAAAGAGTTTCAGCGGATTTTCGGGGTCAAGCCCGATGGCGTCGTGGGGCCATCCACTGCCCGCGTGATTGCTCTGGTGATGCAAGGAGAAATTTCGTGAAGACCTTCATCGTGAAGCCACCCTCGGTGATAGAACTCATTCGGGAAGGAAGCAGTCTCCTGGCGGATATCTTATATTCCCTTCAGCCCTGGATAGTGGAAGGGGGAAATGCGGCTCAACTGGAGGCGGAAGCGGAGGGGTGTATCCGCTCCGCGGGCGCCATACCCGCCTTCAAAGGCTATCACGGTTACCCTTACACATTATGCGTCTCCGTGAACTCCGAGGTGGTGCACGGCTTCCCCCTGCGGGAAAAGGTGTTCAAAAAGGGCGACCTTGTGTCGGTGGATGTGGGCTTGATTTATAAAGATGTGTTCACCGACACCGCCTTCACTTTTCCCGTGGGCGCCATCCCGATGGAAGTGCAAGCCTTCTTGAAAGTCAGCCGGCAAGCGCTGGACAACGCCATCCAGAAAGCGGTGGTGGGGAACCGGATATCAGACATCTCCCACAGCATACAAACGACGACAGAAAAGGCCGGCTACAGCGTGGTCAGGGAACTCTTCGGCCATGGTGTGGGCTTTGCCCTTCACGAAGAGCCCCTCATCCCCAACTACGGCTTGCCCGGCAGGGGATTGAGCATCAAACCTGGAATGGTTCTTGCCATTGAAGTGATGGTCAATCAAGGGGGGCCGGAGGTTAAAACGCTTTCGGATGGCTGGACACTCGTCACGGCGGATGGAAGCCTATCCGCCCATTATGAGCACACCGTTCTGGTAACGGAAAAGGGTCCTGAAATCCTCACCGATTCACCGCTGTGGAGTGAAGGATGAAATCAGGAGGAGGCATCCAGTGATGAAGGCACGGAAGGTGGCATTGCTTTATGGGGGATTTTCGGCGGAGCGAGAGGTGTCCATACGCTCCGGGGAGGCAGTGGAAAAAGCCCTCCACGACCTGGGGTATGAGGTTCTGCCCATAGATGTCACGCGAGAACTCGTGCCCCGCTTGTTAGACACCCTCCTGAAGAGTCAAGTGGATGTGGCATTCCTTACTCTCCACGGTCCGTATGGCGAGGATGGAACACTTCAGGGAATGCTGGAAATGGCAGGGATTCCCTACACCGGTTCTGGCGTTCTCTCCAGTGCGCTCTGTATGGATAAAACGAAGGCGAAAGAAGTTCTGGTGCATCATCAAATTTCCACGCCCCGCTGGGTAGTTTTAAGGGAGGGGGATTCTTTCGCCCCTGTATTTGACCTGGGAAAGGATGTGGTGGTGAAGCCGCACAATCAGGGTTCCACCATCGGCGTGGGGATTGTTCATAAACTGGAGGATTTGCCCGGGGCCGTAGCGTCAGCCTTTTCTTATTCCTCCGAAGTGCTGGTGGAGGAGTTCATTCCCGGGCGAGATATCACCGTGGGCATTCTGGGTGAAGAAGCGCTGGAAGTGGTGGAAATGCGTCCTAAAAGTGGTTTCTACGATTATACCTCCAAGTATACGAAAGGGATGACGGAGTATCTGTGCCCTGCCCCTCTACCCGGTGGCTTGCGGGATGAAATCCGCACCCTCTCTTTGAAGAGCCACCGGGTCCTCCGCTGTGCTGGAGCCACGAGGGTAGACCTCCGCCTGTCGGATGAGGGCAAGCCCTATATTCTGGAAGTGAATACCATTCCCGGGATGACAGAGCTCTCGTTGCTACCTATGAGCGCCGTGCCTTTCGGTTACGATTACGCCGCCCTCGTTCAACGAATGATTGAACTCGTCCCGACCCACTGAATCACAAAGGGGGATATTCTTTACATTTTCGCTTCTGTCATCTACAATAATTCTGGTGCGCTCGTAGCTCAATGGATAGAGCGTGGGACTCCGGATCCCAAGGCTGGAGGTTCGAGTCCTCTCGGGCGCATTTTTGACTCCCCGAGGAAATAATGTCAGTGCCTGGGGTTCAGGCTCCAATCGTGACATCACTCCACGAGGAGGGTAGCAGATTGGGCTGAGCCGGAGGAGTTCACGCGGGTCTTTGCACCGTGCCGGTCGGAAAGTTCAAAGGATAAAAGATGGGAGCCGGAGGAGCCGAATTTCAGGGTGAAGGCGTGCCCGAAGGCATAAGGCGCCCCGTTTATTCGCAGTTGAGGAACATACGGGGCCTCACCCCCTGATAGACTATCCACGCGTAGATAAACGGGCTGACCGCGGGGAACTTTCTGCGTCGTCGGGAAATCTATCCACGCAGCGCCATCCAGAGAGAGTTGCGTCTGAAACACAAGAGGTTCAAACACCATCACCCGGATATAATCCCGAATGGTGAACCCACCGTCGGTGATGGTGAGGGTCACGAGATAATTCCCGGGTGAGGTGTAGGTGTGAGAAACCAGTTGTAAAGTGCCGTGAGGGGTTTCATCGCCGAAATCCCAGTCAAAAGCGGGTGAGGTCATATTTTCTACATAAGCGTTGAAGTATAAAGTTTTCGGCAGGACGCCATACCAGAGGTGCTTTCGTTGAGTGCAGGGGAGCCAGGGGCCGGTGATGGAGTCCGAGACCATAGTGCGCATCATCCGCCCGTTCATCATCCAGGGCTCGTGAACGACGAACGCCATATCCAGGTCTTCGGCATATTCAGGGCCTCTGTAGGCTCGCAGTTTCGGCTGATACAGGGTGTAGGGAACACCTTTCGGGAAGTAGGTATGTCGGACGGTTTCGCCTTCCGAGTTGGGCGAGCCGTCATTCCATTCCCACTCAAACACTGTGATATCATCGCCCCAGCCTTCCGCATAAAAATTGGCAAAAGGCGGGTTCACATAATCGCTCTGGGAGGTTTTGAGGCGATTTTTCGGGTCCCTGCATCGCTCCATTAATCCCCACACCACGAGGTCGGTCAGGACACGAATCACCACTTCATCCCTGACCACCTGACCCGTAATGGAATCCGTTACAGTGCAGGTGGTGATATATCGTCCATTTTTTGCATACAGATGACTGGTGGTGGTCCCGGAGGCGTGGGGGCTTCCGTCGCCGAAATCCCAGTCAAGAGTGTAAGAGCCGGACCCCCCCACAACGCAGACGCCGAAATACACTGTATCCGATGGATGGATGGAGAGGGGTCCCTGCTGTCCGCCTGTGCAAGGTATGAACGGTGCTATATCCACCCGGGCATCCACTCGCAATGGCTGTATATCCTGAATATGTGAATCTGCAATGAGGATTCCTTCCACCTGCATCCTCTGCTTCTGCAAATCCACCTGAATTTTCCTGGTTTTGTAGTAAGAGTGGTTATACTGGAACACATCGCCCGGAGCGAGGGAGAGGTGCGGGAGGTTCAGAAATTTTAAGTGGGTCTTCGTTCCCCGGGAGAGGTCCAGCAGGCTTTGTGCGAACGCCTGAGCCAGGGGTTCTGCCACCCATAACCCTTTCATTTCCACCGTTTTTTCCACCTCACCGTAAACCCCGATGCTGGCATAATCCTTCCGGCTCACTTGATAGAACGGATGATTGCGAAACCAGGAATAATTCACGAAGAGGTGAATGTGATTGGCCAGATTTTCACCATCCACAAGAAAAGCCGGTGGCTCCTCCAGTTCACCCTTCTCCATCTCCGGGCGATAGACATCGTGGGAGCGTTCCGTAATCAGGTTCTGCTTCAGCACCAGTTCCTTCTTCGGAGTGAAGAAGATGTCCAGCCCGAACCACTCTCCTGCCTGAATCAAAAAGTGGAGCGTGTTCAGGGAATTGAGGAGTTCCAGGTTGGCTTTTACGCCGAAATAATCGTAGATACTGCGAGTCCACGCATTCACCCCGCTGAACCGAAAAAAGTTGGCATACCGCTGGAGGATGTCGTGAATCACATCCACAGGATTGTAGAGGTCGCTTTCCGCATCAAAAGAGAGGTCGCCAGAAAACGGGCGAGTGGTCTTCACCCACGCCATTGCCGGACCGAAATTCAACCCCGTGGGGTCCAACTCCACCGGGTCATTCGGATGAATGCTTACCCCCTCCAAATCTGTCAAAGAAATACCATTGATATATAATTGTGAGACGTTCAATAGGACTCTGTATGAAAGGACATATACAGAAGCATAGTCTGGGTCATACTGCTTACCTGGATTTTCCCATGCCTGGATGGCAAGAAACCTGCCCGGGGTTCGGGGTGAGGTGGCGGGTCCGTACACCACCGGGAGGGTGCGGGCAGGATGAAGTGCCCACGCCCCGAACACTTCTCCGAAAGTGGGGATATGCAACTCTTCCCTCATCCTGCCTAACAGGTTACTCCGATTTCAGCCGCATCAGAGGCTCACCCCCCTAGGGCGGGCGGGGGGTGTCTACCGCATCATTTCTGGCGTCCCGCTCAAAATTGAGCAGAAGTCATCACATCTTGTTCCCTGCCACTTGACTTTTTACCACCCTTTCTGGTATAAGCCAAAATCGGAGGTGATTGTAATGAAAAAAGGGATGATTTTCTGGACGGTGGGGTGGCTTGCACTGGGGCAATTCTTTCTGCTTGCCTGCGGTGGGGGTGGCGGTGGCAGGGATTCCACTCCGCCGGTGATTAGCATTACATCTCCCGCAAGCGGACAGGATGTGTCGGGCACCATTACCATCACGGTCACTGCCACGGATAACAGCGGAATCGTCGTAAAGGTGGAGTTCTTCGTGGATGGGAATAAAATTGGCGAGGATACTTCCTCTCCCTTTTCCATTGCGTGGAATACAATTGGCTCGCCAAACGGGGCTCATTCTATAACGGCGAAGGCGTATGACCCCTCTGCCAATTCCACTCTCTCTACTCCAGTGAGCGTTAATGTGAATAATGACTTCACTCCTCCGGAAACCATTATTGACTCCGGGCCCCTTTCTCGCACCCGGGAAACTTCAGCCACATTTGCCTTTCATGCGGAGGGCACCACTTATGAATGCAAACTGGATATGGGGACCTGGGAAGCCTGCATTTCCCCGAAAGAGTATCCGGGTCCTCTTTCGGAAGGGTCTCATCACTTTGAAGTGCGTGCCACGGATGATGCAGGGAATACTGACCCGACGCCAGCCTTCCGGGACTGGACGATTGATACCACGCCACCTTCTGCTCCTGCTAATCTCAGCGCAATTTCGGGTGATGAGGAGGTGGCTTTAGATTGGGATGATGTCAGCGACCCCAACCCCGGGGGATACAATGTCTACCGCGCCATACCACCGGGCAGTTTCACCCTCATCAACCCCTCTCCTATCACTCAATCTCAGTTCACTGACACAGGTTTAGACAACGGAACCACCTATGAATATTATGTGAAAGCGGTAGATGATGTGGGGAATGAGAGTGCGAATTCTAACACCACGCAGGCAACGCCTGAGCCGATATATCCGGAGACCAGCATAGACTCAAATCCGCCAGCGCTGACCAATCAGACCGATGCCACCTTTACCTTCTATGCCAGCGAGCCTTCTACTTTCCAATGCAAACTGGATGCAGGACCCACCTGGGAGGACTGCACCTCACCAAAGACCTATACGAATTTACCCGATGGACCTCATTCCTTTGCAGTGCGAGCTACTTCCATCGGGAAGGGGCGAACCGACCCCACACCCGCCATCTACGCCTGGACTGTGGACACTACACCTCCTACCATCACCTTCACTTCCACACCTGGCAACCCCACGAACCAGACTTCCGCCACCTTTGAGTTCACCTCCACCAATACCACCTATGAATGCAAACTGGATGACGGAAACTGGGAAGCCTGCAATTCCCCGAAAGAGTATCCGGGTCCTCTTTCGGAAGGGTCTCATCACTTTGAAGTGCGTGGCACGGATGATGCAGGGAATACCGGCACTCCCGCCACCTATGACTGGACGATAGACATCACTCCGCCGGGTGCACCCTCTCTCACCAGCACCACTCCTCCATCCCCCTCCAACACCAGCACCACACCCGTGATTAACGGAACCGCTGAAGCGGGCTCTACTGTCCGCCTCTACACCACCAATGATTGCACCGGCACGGAAGCCGGGACGGGGAATGCGGATGATACCGGCGCCTTCGGCATCGGCGTTACCGTTGCTCCCAACTCCACCACCACCTTTTACGGCACTGCCACCGATGCTGCCGGCAATACCTCCTCCTGCTCTTCTGGCATCACCTACACCCACGACAACATCCCGCCGGGTGCACCCTCTCTCACCGGCACTACTCCCCCATCCCCTTCCAACACCAGCACCACACCCGTGATTAACGGAACCGCTGAAGCGGGCTCTACTG
>JBBIMK010000012.1:35907-57363 GCA_037444445.1 bacterium
TCCAACACCAGCACCACACCCGTGATTAACGGAACCGCTGAAGCGGGCTCTACTGTCCGCCTCTACACCACCAATGATTGCACCGGCACGGAAGCCGGGACGGGGAATGCGGATGATACCGGCGCCTTCGGCATCGGCGTTACCGTTGCTCCCAACTCCACCACCACCTTTTACGGCACTGCCACCGATGCTGCCGGCAATACCTCCTCCTGCTCTTCTGGCATCACCTACACCCACGACAACATCCCGCCGGGTGCTCCCACCGGTCTCACTGCGGTGGGCGGGAACCAGAGTGTAGCACTGAACTGGGACGATGCCACCGACTCCGGGTCCGGTGTGGCAGGCTACAATGTGTATCGCTCCACCACCCCGGGCGGTCCATACACTCCAATCAATTCTTCCCTCGTAACCACCTCCCAATATCTGGACACCGGCTTGACCAACGGTGTCACCTACTACTATGTGGTCACAGCAGTGGACAACGCCACCAACGAGAGCGGATATTCCAGTGAAGTTAGCGCCACTCCTGCTCCCCCGCCTGCTGTTCGCCTCTTTGCCAGCAGTGATAACAATAAACTCCTCGGCTGGGATAACCCTTATACCATTAACGGCAATGTGCCACCGGACCAGGAGGTCTCCGGCCCTGATACCCAGTTAAATTCCCCTGATGGGATTCTCTACGATAATGTGAACGACCGCCTCTTTGTGGCAAACTACGGGGGCGGAAGCGTCCTCCGCTTTGAAAACTTCTCCACCTTAAGCGGAAATGTGGCACCAGATGGCGTGCTCACTGGACCCAATACCACACTTTCCGGTCCCTCCCGGCTCTTCCTGGACCCCGTGAATAACTGGCTGTATGTTACCGATTGGGATAACGCCAGTGTGCTGGTTTTTGATAACGCCAGCACCATAAACGGGGATGTGGCTCCTATCCGTGTGATTTCAGGCACCAACACTGGCTTAGTGAATCCAGAAGGGATTGCGGTGGACCTCACCCGGAATATCCTTTATGTGGCGGACTGGGAAGGGAATGCCGTCCGCGTATGGGATAATGCGGACTCCGTAGACGGAGATGTGCCTCCTGACCGAGTCATTGAAGGTGCGAACACTCTATTACAAAGTCCAGCAGATATTTTTCTGGAACCCGTCGCCGACCATCTCTATGTGGCAAATTTCTATTCTCCGGGTGTTAGCCCGGAAATCACCATTTACTATTCCGCTTCCACAGCCAGCGGAGATATTTCCCCATCCCGCTGTATAGACACCAGCGTTTTTGCCTTCCCTATAGGGCTTTACCTGGATGTTCCCCAGAATATGCTTTTTCTGGGCTCCAGCGGAGGAGGTGGAATACAGATTTTCCACAACGCCACAACCCGAAGCAACTGCGCTGGACCGGAGGAGGACCCTGACCGGCAAATCATCGGAGGCAGCACCAACCTGGCAAACGCCTGGGATGTTCAGATTTAGTGTCACCATTTGGTGCCTGACCCCAGAGGGTCACTTTTTTTGGGCTTTTTTCCTCTTTCTCCCGGTGACCCAGCGAGAGATATGGCGCTCTCTCGCTCGGGAGATGGCTAAAGCGAAGGGGGGGACATTTCTGGTGAGGACGGAGCCGGCGGCGGTGTAGGCGCTTTTACCGATTTTGAGGGGCGCCACGAGGATGGAATCAGAGCCGATGAATGCGCCTTCTTCAATGGTGGTGGGATATTTCTGGAAGCCATCGTAGTTGCAGGTGATGGTGCCGGCGCCAATGTTCACCCCCTTCCCGATGGTAGCATCGCCCAGGTAAGCATGGTGAGAGGCTTTCGTTTCTGCGCCGATTCGGCTATTCTTCACTTCTACAAAATTTCCGATATGCGCCCCGGGCCCTATCACGGTTTGAGGGCGAATATGGGCGAAGGGTCCAATCACTGCACCCCGCTGGATTTTCGTGTTTCCCTCTATCACCACGAAGGGCTTGATGATTGCATCTGGCTGTATCTCCGCATCTATATCAATGAATGTGGAGTCCGGGTCCTCCAGCGTGACTCCAGCCAGCATCCACTTTTCGTTCACCCTCTGCCGGAGGATGCGGATGGCGTGCCCGAAATCCCTGCGAGTATTGATTCCCAGCACCTCTTCTTTGTTCAGGGTTTCAAACACGCCCACTTTCTTCCCTTTCTGTTTTAACATCGTGAGGACTTCCGGGAGGTAGGCTTCACCGGTGATGGGGTGTCTGGGCACCTTCTGAAGGCACGGAAAGATTTCTGGCGCCGGGAATAGATACACTCCGCCGTTTACCCGCTTTTCCCTCTTTTGCTTTTGCGTCAGATGCGCCTCTTCCACAATCTGAAGGAACTCGCCCCGAGGGGAGAGAAGAACCCTGCCATATCCGGCAGGGTTTTCCACCTTCACCGCAATGAAGGAGGCGGAGAGTTTCCGCACCATATAATCCTGAATGAAGGCTTTCAGCGTTTGAGGAGTGATGAGGGGCACATCGCCGTTGATGACCAGAAGAAGCCCGCGGAAGTTGTGTAGATGGGGCTGGGTCATCAGCACTGCCTCTGCCGTGCCCGTGACCTTCGGCTGATAGACTATCTCCACACCCGGGGCATCGGGTTCCAGCCATTTTTCCCAGCCCTTCTGAATGACGACGAGGATTCGGGATGCACCCGCTTCCTGCAATGCCCGGATGGGATAGACCACCATCTTCCTGCCGAGGAGGGGATGAAACACCTTGGGGAGAGGGGATTGGAACCGTTTTCCTACCCCCGCCGCCAGCACCACTCCTGCTACCAGCATATTCATTTCCTTCACCTCCGCACTGCAATTGAGTATTATAAACCACCCGATAGAATAGATGCAGGGAAGGGCAACCTGCCCTCCCGCTAATTCATCGGGGAGCCGGTGGGGTTTCCCCTGCATTTGAAAGAAGAATAAAGATAGGATGATAGATTAGCGGGTGAAAAGGAAGTTAGACATCTGGGGTTCTGAAACCCGCGCTGGTGGCTATCGCATTTGCCGTATCGGTAAATCCGCTTACAGACGCATATACATAGCCCCGAAATCCCGCAACCACCAGCAGGAAAAACTCACTACCACCCCATTCCTCTATTCCATCTCAAAAACGGTCAAATCCCTTCCGTTGAAGCCCACCCTCACGGCGCAGTGGAGAATCGTATCCCATCCCAGCCGGATTCCTTGAACACAGGTAATTCCTCTCCACTGCCACCCTGCACAATCAGATTGAGGTCCAGATAAGTGGTGACCACTTTCCACTCATACAGGGTGGATGGGGACATCCCCAGACCTGCGGGTTTCTGGCTCGCCTGGCTCAGGTCCGGAAGGGTAAACTGCGTGGGAGTCCCCTGCAGGTGGATTCCCCAAACCTCCGCACCTGGCTCCGGACACCCCCCGCTCGGTCCCGCCAGCACACAACGGATTGTAAGTTCCACCATCACAATTTCCGGGTCATTCGGGTCTTCCAGATTCCACTGGAAGGGAACGGTCAGCGGAACCCCTGTGGCTTCATTTTGTGGGTTCACGGGATTTGCCAGAGGAAGGAAGCGCACATCCCCCACCGGGTCAGCCGCCGGCTTGTTATACATTACCCACACCCCCCGCGTGAGGTCACTCCCTCCTCCATCCCCTCGAAACTGCTCAACGAAAACGAACTGGAATATATGCTGATATCGGTCACCCGTCTGGTATGGAGCGCCTGAAGGTAAGCGAATGGAGAAATTCCCGGGCACATTCTGCGGATTCTGTCCCCCTGCATTCCAACCGAATACTGGCAACTGCCCCCCTTCCGGTGAAGGATTCAGACCGGAAGAAACACCTGCCTGGTGGAATTGTGTAAAGCTGGGCGGGAAGGTGTAGTTTCCGTTTTCGTCCCGCGTGCAGTTGTAGTCAAGGGAGATGTTCTGACCGGTGAGATTGTCTCCCTTGCGAATGCTCATATTTCTCAGGAGCCCGACTCGGACGCAACGGGAACCTTCCGTAAAGACGGGGTCAACAGCCATAGCCCCCAGGGCGAGGGGCACCGCAGTACCATCATCGGGTAGAGAAGTGAACTGGAGAGAGTATGCAGGGTCTAAGGGAAGGGCGAACACGGTGTCTGAGGTTGGAGCCACAGGCAGAGTAGCACCAACCCCTCCAGAGTCACCACTCTGACCGCTCACCGAACCGGAGACAGAAGCGGTGCCCGAACCTTCACCAGGGCAGGGCGTCCTGGGAACATCATCTATGGTCATTGTGACATCTCTCAGGCTGTTGTCGGTAATCCGTGCGGTATCCAGTCTGTCCTGGGTGTTCGCATCTCCATCGTCATAACCCCAGGTCACGGTGTATGGGACGGGCACATTGGAGAACTGGACCGTTCCCCCCGATGAGCTGAATTGTTCTTCGGTTCTCGGCTCGGTGAGATAAGCCCACACCCCGGGCAGAGGATTCCCGCAACGGTCACGGAAACGCATAATCAGGTCCTGTGCCCCCGCCTGCAGGATATTGATGAGAAAATCCTTCTCATCGCTTCGCTGGGGGGAGCTGGAGTCCACCACGCGGACACGGAAATTCGCCTGCCCGGTCGCCGTCGGCGTCCCGCTCAATTTATACCGGTCCCCCTCCTGCGTAAAGGTCAGCCATCCATCACCCGTCCCGCTCACCTTGCTCCAGGTATACGGCTTGAGCCCACCGGTAGCGTCAATGTAGGCGGTGTATGCCTGCCCCACAAAAGCATCCGGAAGCGGTGAGGGGGTCACAATCCCCAGCGTTAGGAACCGTGCGGTTACCTCCACCTCCCGCCACATAAACACTACACACTGGGAACCCTGAACAGAGTCGCATCCAAACCAGCCGGAAAACTCCCACCCCTGCTCCGGTGTGGGAGTGAGCACGACTGTGGGTGCCTCCGATGGGTTGTATCCATAGGTGCAGGGCTGTTCGTCCGCCGTGCAATCATCATTCGGCGGGTTGACATTCACCGTGCCCCGACCTTCAATCCTCACGGTGAGACCCACCTGGAAGAGCGCACCTGCCCATTTGTCCGTATCCATCACAAGTTCACAGGTGGGATTGTTCCCCGCAGAAGCACAATCCTGGCTCCAGCCCAGAAAGCTCCTCCCCTGGTCTGGAACTGCATCCAGTCTCACCGTCCTGCCTTCAGGGAATTCCTCTTGACAGTCCGGCACTTCCCCAGCACGGCAGTCAATTCCAGGAGGGGTGCTCACCACCCTGCCGGAACCAGAAACGAAAACATGCATAATGTGCGTTAATTCGATCAAATCCTCCGTCTCCCCGAAGTCAAATTCCCCGAAATCGCTGGGTGTGGAAAGTTGCCTCTCGGTCACCATCGCCCTCAGCCAGGTGTTCTGAGGCCAGGTGATGTTCTGGGGAAATCCGGGCAATTCATCCGAAGAAGCGCTTTTTCTCTGCGGGATGTTGACCGGATAATTCTGAACCACCCACTCACCCGGATCATCCCAATCCCCGTCATTATTCTGGTCTATGAACACATTCAGGTAGAAGGTGCCGGGCCAGTTCCAGTTGGACACCCGGATTTTTAGCGGGTCCCTCTGCAAAACGCCGTCGTCATACCTGTCCCGGTTCACCTGCTCCGAATCAGTTTCGCAATCCACCCATCTGCCCAGCCAGAAACGCGGGGGATTCAGGTCCCGGTGCCGGGGGCCGTTGGAGGCAAGCAGGGAGCGATATGGACCGTCAGGGGCATCTCCGAATTCCCACTGGCATGCCGGCGGAGGATAGTCCACATTCCACCACGAAAGATGGTTCACCGGAAATTGTGCATAGATATCCCCCTGGTAGGTCCCGTTCAAAATGGCATCCTGCTGGCTTTCATCAATCACATTTCCGCCAGAATCCGTCAAAACACCGTTATTCCCCTGGGATTCCCACGCCCCCTGCTGTTCATTGAAGAAGTAGATGGGAATCTGGATGCCATTGTTCTGGTTGGGCTGCTGGTCAAACAGATAGGGCCACTGGACGGGGGCGATTTTGATGCGGGCGGTGGCAGGCGGGTCTATCGGCCCTATCGCATTCCCCTGCGAATCCTGCGCCGCAACCCAGATGAACAGATTGGAGAGAATGGGGCCATTTTGCTCTCCGAACTCACCCGGGAAGGCTTCCGGATTGTTTTCCGGGTCATACGAGCGTGCCCACATATTCGCCACATTTCCCGGAAGATTGTGGAACTGAACGGAGTTGTCGGGATTCTGGCAGGTTCCGCCCCCGCAGGTCAACTGCGCTCCCGACGGGTTGGGAAGAATCACATCCGGCATCGTCAACTGGCCGGACGACAGCGGTTCTGCGCTCCGCTTGAAACTGGCGACTATGGGGGGCACATCCTTCTGTGCCCGGACAATGACCACCTGGGCAGTCTGGGGACTGATTCCCACTGCATACCGCCCATCCGTTCCCGTCTGAGTGGATTTCTGAACACTTCCATCCTCCGTCCGCACCAGGATATCCGCATCTCCGGCCGGGCTACCCGTATCCCAGTTCACCTGCCCGGAAACGATGAGGGATTCCAGCGTGAAGGTGGCGGTGCAGGTCTTATCCACATCCATTGTCACGGTGGTCTGCAGGTCTGTGCCCGAGCAATCCCCGCCCCATCCATCAAACCGGGAAGTCGGGTCCGGGTTCGCCGTCAGCGTCACCTGACTCCCCACATCAAAACTGGCAGAACAGGTTTGTCCACAATCAATGCCTTGTGGGGTGCTTGTCACGGTCCCCGTGCCCGTTCCCTGCTTGTTAACCGTCAGCGTGAACACCTGCACAAAGGTCGCCGTCACATTCTTCGCTCCCGTGATGTTCAGCGTGCACTGAGTTCCATTAACTGAATCGCAGCCCTGCCAGGAGTCAAACCGATACCCCTGGTTTGCCTGGGCGGTCAGGGTCACAGTGGAACCCTGGGCAAAATTCGCCTGGCAGGCATTATCCGGGCAATCAATCCCCGGTGGATTGCTCGTCACCTTTCCCGCCCCAGACGGCTGAATGCTCACCGAAACCGGATGGGTAATCTGAGTGAAGTTCGCCGTCACATTCTTGTTCGCATTCATCGTCACCGTGCACTGGTTGCCATTGACCGAATCACACCCTGCCCAACTGGAAAACTGCCATCCCTGGGCAGGATTCGCCGTCAGCGTCACCTGCGTGTTTTGAGCATAGGATTCACTGCAATCCCCCGGACAGGTAATCCCCACGGGGTTGCTCGTCACACTCCCCTGCCCCGAGACACTCACATTCAGCGTGAACCTCGGCGCTCCTCCTCCACCCCCGCAGGAAATCACCGACCACATCGCAAAAACTAAAAATAAAATCCTCCATCGCATCTGCATCACCCCTGATTATTATTCTATTCTATAGGATACCCCCGCATTGTCAACCCTGAGATGTCCCGACCTTTTCCAGAAACCTCCGCGAGGGCTGGCGTTGCCATCAGAACCGAAATCACCACCATTCCTCCTCTTGCTATTTTCATTTTACCACACACCCCTACCTTTTTTGCAAGCCCTTCCAACTGAAGAGCATAAATTATATTACCACCACCCACCCGTGTTCTGTCAAGTACTTTAAATTGTCGGGTAAATCCGCTTTTCAACAGGTGGGACGATAACATCGGGAACCCATACACCCTTTTTTCTTAATTCCCTCTTTCCTCTTCTTCATCAATGGAAATTACGGGCGGCGGGCTCGTATTCTTCCATTTGCTCCGTTAGGACTATAATTTTATCCCGAAGGACGGCGGCGTATTCAAACTCCAGCCGCTCCGCTGCCTTCATCATCTGCTCCTCCAATTCTGTGATGTAGGCTTTGATACGCTTCGGGTTCTTCGTCTTCAGGATTTCATCTTCCTCTGCATAGAGGATGGTGGATGGGCGAATCTCTTTCTGAATGCTCCTCGGCTGGATGTGATGCTTGAGATTGTATTGGACCTGGAGGTTTCTCCGGCGCCTGGCTTCATTCAAAGCGGACTCCATAGAGCCGGTGATTTCATCGGCATAGAGAATCACTTTCCCCTGGATATTCCGCGATGCTCTACCCATAATCTGGATGAGGGAAGTTTCCGAGCGGAGGAAGCCCTCTTTATCCGCATCCAGGATTGCCACGAGGGTAACCTCAGGAAGGTCCAGCCCTTCTCTCAGCAGGTTGATACCCACCAGGACATCGGTTTTGCCACTCCTGAGGGAGCGCAGGAGGCGCACTCGCTCCAGGGTATCAATCTCGGAATGAATGTATTCTGACCTGATGCCCCGTTCTTTGAGGTAGTAGGAAATATCTTCCGCATTCTTTTTGGTGAGGGAAATGACGAGGGTTCTCTCGTGGCGTTTCACTCGGTGTTCAATTTCATAAAGGAGGTTTTGAATTTGCCCCGAGGCGGGGCGCACTTCCACCTCCGGGTCCACCAGATAGGTGGGGCGGATGACCTGCTCCACCACCTGCGAGCTTTTATTCACCTCGTATTCTGCGGGCGTGGCGGACATATACAAAACCCGGTCGGTTCGCTCTTCCCATTCCTCAAAGGTGAGAGGTCGGTTGTCAAAGCAAGAAGGCAGGCGAAACCCATACTCCACCAGGGATTCCTTCCGCGAGCGGTCGCCGTGATACATCCCCTGCAACTGCGGTATCGTTACATGGCTTTCATCCACCACAGTCAAAAACGGCCTCGGAAAATAGTCCATCAGGCAGGCAGGAGGCTCCCCCGGCTGGCGATGGGAAAAGTAGCGAGAATAATTCTCAATCCCCTTCACATAGCCCGTTTCCCGAATCATCTCCAGGTCATATCTCACCCTCTGCTCCAGCCTCTGGGCTTCCACATTTCTACCTCTACATTTGAACCAGTTCACCCGCTCCTTGAGTTCCTCTTCAATATCGGCTAAAATGTCCTCCAGCCTGTCCTCCTGAATCACATAATGGGTATTGGGGAAGAGGAGAACCTCCTGTGGGGATTGGACGACTGAACGGTCCAGGGGGTCCAGTTCCGAAATCGCCTCCACTTCGTCCCCGTAGAATTCCACCCGGGTGATGAGGTGGGAATCCGAGGGGATGACTTCCAGGACATCGCCTTTCAGGCGGAACTTACCCGGTGTCAAAGCGAGTTCATTGCGTTCATACTGCATAGAGACGAGTTTACGGGCGACGGTTTGGGGTGAGATTCGGTCGCCCACCCGCAGACGCAGTAACTTGCTCATATACTCCTCTGGCGAGCCCAACCCATAGATGGCGGATACTGTGGCGACGATAATCACATCCTTGCGGGTGAGTAAATTCCGTGTGGCATGGTGGCGAAGGCGGTCCACTTCCTCATTGATGTCTGCATCCTTCTCAATATACAAATCCTTATGAACCACATACGCTTCCGGCTGATAATAATCATAATAAGACACAAAATAGCCCACCGCGTTCTCCGGGAAGAAGGCTTTGAACTCTTCATATAGTTGAGCGGAGAGGGTTTTATTGTGGGTAAGAACCAGGGTGGGGAGTTGGAGTTCCTGAATCACATTCGCCACGGTAAAAGTTTTTCCACTTCCGGTGACGCCCAGAAGGGTCTGATGAAGGAAGTGCTGATTCAAGAAGCCGTCGGAAAGGGAGCGAATGGCTTTCGGCTGGTCGCCTGCGGGTTCAAACTCCGCCCTCAAAACAAATCCTCTTGCCATTCCTCCTCGCCACCCCCCAATTATACACCCTCCGGGGCTTTAGACCTTTTGCACTTTGACAAATCTTCTCTATATGATGGTCAGATGAAGGAAGTGGCGGAAGGCGGATGTTCTCAGAAGAGGAAATGAGGGGGGACAGGGAGGATACTCCCTCAGGCGAGACGACAGCCACCGGCGGCTTTTACTACTATGTGGACGACGAAATACTGGAGGCTTTCCGCCAGTGGCCGCCCGAACAACGGCTTTTGTGGCTGGAACACTGGAACCGCTTCCTGACGAATCTTCCACCCGAAATTCGCCAGCGGCAGGAGCGCTTCCGGAAAGGCGAAATCTGACCCCCTCATTTCCCCCTATAATAATGTCAGTTTTTGGTGCCTGACCCCGAAGTTTTGAAGGGCACGCTTTCCCTGGAGTGAAATGGGAACTCGGCGCCTGCCAGGCTGATGCACAGGAGAGCAAAATGAAATGGAGTCACAGCGACACTTTTAGGGTCGGGCACCAAAAGTGAACCCTATTTGCAAGGTATAGCCTGCCAGCCCCCTCCTGAATGAAACTTTCGCGATAGGCTTTTAAGTGAAAATTCGGGAGGCAGAAGGAATATGGGCGCTTTAGGACGGCTGGTGAAACTCAAGGAGGAGTTAGGAATTGCGGTGAGCGACACTTCAAAGGATGAATGGTTGAAGCGTCTGCTGATGGTCTCCAGCGGGTTTGTGAAAGGCTACTGCCATCGGGATTTTGAACTGCAGGAACGAACCGAATCTCACTCTGCACTGCCGAAATCTAAAAAAATAATCCTCCGGGAATACCCTGTGGCCTCCCTATCCTCCCTGCAGGTGGATGGAGGAACAGTGCCGGCGGAGGATTACCAGTGGACTGCGGAGGGGATTCTCTATTTTCCCGTCGGATTTCCGGAGGGATTTCATCACATTCGTGTGGTCTATACGGCGGGATTTGCCACCACGGGATGGGATGCGGACCCGCCCACCGGATTCGCTGTGCCCGAGGACCTGGAGGAGGCGGTGCTACACATTGCCATCCTGTTTTACAAGGAAGGAGATGCCAGCGGTGAGGGCAGGCTGGGCGTGCTGGAAAAAGAGTGGGCGAATGTGGGAAGGGTGGAATACTTCCACGACCTGCCGCCCCGAATTCAATCCATCCTACAGGCTTACCGCTCCCTCGTATGAATGTGGGGGGGGCAGGCGCCCCTGAAGTTTCCCCCCTAAAACAGCGGTCGGATTTTTTTAACCTCACGGGTATTGCCCCCCTGCATCAGTTATAATGAAGAGTAGAGAAAAGGAGGTGAAATGGAATGTCCACTTATATTTTGCTCTCACAGTTGACGGAGGAAGGGGCGAAGACGCTAAAGAAGCGTCCCCAGCGGATTCAGGAGGTCAACCGGGAAGTGGAAGGGATGGGGGCGAAGGTCCTCTCCCAGTACGCCGTTCTGGGCCCTTACGATTTCGTTACCGTCGTGGAGGCGCCCGACAACGAGACCATCGCTCGCATCTCGGTGGAAATGGGCGCCAGGGGAAGTATTCGGGTGATGACCCTCGCTGCCATCCCCATAGACCGGTTCATAAAAAGCCTGAAGTAAGGTTCCATCCGAATTCGCATCTTTGAGTGTATTGAAAATGTAGAATCCCTTTTGTGCTCCTCACTCTACTTTATTATTTCCGCCACTTTTCCACGATTTGTTATAATGTTAGAAAGGTAGATGCTGTGGGGCAAATGGCGCAGGGGAGGAAAGGGTGGAACTTTCGGGAGTGGTGGCGAGGGCGAATCCGGCTGGACCGGAATGAGTTTTCGGGAAGTTTCGGGGATATGGGCACAGACCTGCCCCTGCTTCTGGGGATGCTGATTACCTGTCGGCTGGATGCCGCCAGCACACTGATTCTTTTCGGCTTCCTGCAAATCCTCACGGGGGTATATTACGGACTTCCTATGCCCGTTCAGCCGTTGAAAGCCATGGCAGTGATTATGATAACCCGGGAGTATAGCGGGTCCATATTATACGGTGGAGGGCTTGCCATCGGCTTCCTGATGTTATTACTTACCCTCACGGGGTTACTCAAGTGGCTGGTGAAGGTTACGCCGAAAAGCGTAGTGCGTGGGATACAGTTTGGGCTGGGTGTTTCACTCGCCTCTCTCGCACTCAGTCGGTATGTTTCCTCCGAAGGCTATAGGGGGTATGTTCTGTCTTCACTGGGGTTTGCTTTTGCCCTTTACTGGATGGGCAATCGGAAGTATCCTCCCGCTGTATTTCTGATGATTCTCGGTGGGGTTTATGCCCTGTTTTTTCATCTGCCCGGGATAAACTTCCAGCAGGCCGTTGGCTTTGCCCTGCCGAAAACTCATGTGCCGGGGCTGGAGGACATCCTTCAAGGCTTCCTTCTTTTAAGCCTCCCTCAACTACCCCTATCTATTACCAACTCAGTCATTGCCACCCATCAAACTTTAAGGGATTTATTTCCTCAGAGGGCTCCGAAAGTGGAGAAAATCGGGTTCACCTACTCTCTGATGAACCTGCTCAATCCGTTTTTCAGTGGCATCCCCACCTGTCATGGTGCGGGGGGGGTTGCGGGTCATTATGTCTTCGGTGCCCGCACCGGTGGCTCCGTCGTCATCTATGGTTTCCTGTATCTCGTTGTGGGCTTTTTCTTCAGCCGGGGGTTTGAGGAAATCCTGCGGGTTTTCCCTCTGCCCATCCTGGGCGTCATCCTCCTGTTTGAAGGTATTATGATGATGCTATTTATTCGGGATATTGCGGATTCGCGTTATGACCTTTTCATCTGTCTTTTAGTGGCTCTTTTAGTGGTGGGTCTTCCTTACGGCTATGTGATAGGGTTTTTCATCGGTTCTTTTCTTTACTATCTGAAAATTCCCCGCGGGATAGGGAAGTAGATGGCAGGCATCTGGAATGGAGGTTAGAGGTTGAGGGAGGTAATTTCCCTCTGGGCCCAGAGGAGAGCGTCACGGTAGATTTGCAGTCTCGGCTCTTCCCGAATATCGCAATGGAGAAGGTGGAAGAAATCGGTTGCCACCTCCTGCACCAGGGGCTGTGAGAAGGCAGAGGGATTGGGCTTCAGCAGAGGCAAGCCGGCAGATTCTAAGGACTCTGGCAATTGCGGGTTGCTTTCATAAGCAGACTGGATGGCGGAGACCATCTGGAGGGTATAACCCAGGGCGATGAGGGCTTCATTACGGGTAGAGAGGAGGGTTCGCGACTGGCTCGCCGCCACTTTCTTCTGCAGAACATCGTCCCAGTAGACGAAGACGATGCGATATTCGTTAGGAGGCTGGGGAGGGATAAACACACCGCCCACTTCGGAGGAACGGGATAAGTCTTCTCGCTCCCGTCCTGTCAGTTCTTTGAATAACCTGCTACCCCATTCAAACGAGGGTGTAAAATCCTGGAGTTGGACCCCTGCGGGGAGAAAAATCAGATGAGGGGAAGTGAGAATCTCTTCTGCGGTTCGAGGCAGGGGTTCCTCCAAACCCACGGCAGACACAGTTTCCACAAACCCCTGCAAAACCCGAACCCAGGCCAGGTGCTCTGCAACTTTCTTCTCGTTTCCCTTAACCTGCGCCAGCTGGACCCTGAGACGGAACACTTCCCGTGGAAGACTCCTCTGGTAAAAATCTTCCTTTTGTCCTTTCACACTTCCATCATACCACTATTCCCGGTCAGCCTCTGAAGGCAAGCACTGGATTGAGGCATTCTTCGTAGAGTGGCCACGAGTGGGTCGCCGTGAAATAGCGGTGGGTGCGTGGGTTTCTGCCCTACAGGACTGTTGACATTATTTAACCCCGAAGAGATGGAGGAGGGTGAGGGCGACGGCAGCGATGACAGCTGCACCGGGGAAAGTGAAAATCCAGGTGAAGATGATATGGGTGCCGATGCCCCAGCGGACGGCGGAGAATCTCCGAACGGCACCCGACCCCATCACCGCTGTAGCGATGGCGTGAGTGGTGCTAATGGGCATACCGACCAGGGAAGTTACCAGTATAGTGGTGCCGGCACCTGCCTCAGCGCTGAATCCCTGCACCGGCTGGATATGCACCAGCCTCATGCCGAGGGTTTTAATCACCCGCCACCCGCCGACAGAAGTTCCGAGAGCCATAAAGAAAGCGGATGCCACTTTCACCCAGAAGGGCACGACAAAATCTTTCAGGATGCCGGCGGAAACCAGAGCGGTGGTAATGACTCCCATGGCGTTTTGAGTATCGTTCAAGCCGTGGGCATAAGCCATATACCCGGCGGATAAAATTTGCCCTCGCCGGAACAGCAGATTCAGGCGTGAAGGGGTTCCATTCTGGAAAATCCACATCATCGCCAGCATCAGCAGGAATCCAATGAAAAAACCTGCAACGGGAGACACGATTAAACCGATGAAGATTTTGTTCCCCACCGCATGCCATTGAACGGCGTGCAGGCCGCCAGCCGCGAAGGCAGCCCCCATCAACCCGGCAATCAAAGAGTGGGTGATACTGATGGGGATGCCTGCGTAGGTGCACAGCCACGACCAGGCGTTGGCGCCGATGAGACCTGAGATGATCACTCCGGGAGTGGCATAAGCGGGTGTCACGATTTTCCCAATCGTTTTCGCCACCTCCGTGCTGAGGAAGGCACCGAGAAAATTCAGAGCCCGGGCGAGTGCAATGGCTTGATACGGGGATAAGGCACGGGTGCAAATGGTGGTGGCGATGGCGTTGGCCGCATCGTTCATCCCGTTAAAAAAATCATACGCCCAGGCAAGAATGATAATCAGAATGAGCACCAGCGTCACGCCTTCCAACTTTTCCCGCCTCCTCAGCCATATTTCACCAGGATGCCTTCCACGATATTCGCCACCGTCTCACACTTATCAATGGCAATTTCTGCCGTTTCATAAATTTCTTTCCACTTCATAACCTCCAGCGGATGGGGGTTATTTTCGAACAGGGAAGCGAGGGCGGAGCGTAGCACCTGGTCGCCCTGGTTCTCCTGTGTATGAATCTCCTCTAAAATTTTAAACATCCCGGAACGCTGTCGCTGGTCCTTCAACCCCTTCATCGCTTTTAAGACCTGGGATGTGCTTGTCTCAAGAATCCTCGCCAGTTCCTTCAGGGCTGGATTAGAGCCTTTCAACTTATACAGCCACAATCGTTCTGAAACCGCTTCCGTGTAATCCGCCACATCATCCAGGGCAGAAATGAGGCTGTGAATATCTTCCCGGTCGATGGGCGTGACAAAGGTCTTGTTCAGCATCTGGATGGTGCGATGGGTAATGTCATCGCCCTGGTGCTCCAGGTGGCGGATTTCCTCCGCAATAGATTCCGAGTGATCCAGGTTGTCTGCCATTTTCACCAGGGTTAGAGCGGCCTGATGGTTATTTTCCGCCGCCTGATGAAAAAAATCATAGAACTCCACCCGTGCGGGTAAAAGACGAAATTTCATCCTCTCTTCACCTCTTGCAGGGGCTGAAATTTTCCTCCCACTCGCCCTTCAGGAATAAAAAGAGAAAAATCACAGCGTTGCATAAGTAACCATAAGAATAAATATAACACAAAGATAGAAAAAACAAGAACGACGAGCAGTAACGGAGAATGCAGGCAGGATTTACCCGTGCTCACAGGGTGTTTGCGTTTTATCCAAAAAAAACCCGGGTAGATTTTTACCCCTTCCGGCTGAAGAATCCTGAGCAAGGTTGGAATGAGATGGTGTTCTCACACGAGACGAGATCCTTCAAATCCCACTTACGGAGGAGCCCTCGGTGCGGCACCCCGTTCGCCACATTCCCCTGGGGTGGGCCCGCAGGGATCCTGACTCAGTCAGGATGCGCTTGCTCCTCCCGGGGAAATCGCCTTACAGGGGCAGAATCTATCCCGGGCACTTTTCCAGTGTAGCATACCCTGCAAAAATCGTCAAGAGTTTTTCCACATCGGCTCAAAATGTATTGGCCCCCCTGGTTTCATGCCATCCGTCATTCTGCCCGAGAACGCAGTCTGTCCGTGTCATTCACCGAAAAAAATACGAGAAATCAGGCACTCACTTTGAAGAGAGAGAAAGACGATAAAAATCTGAGTATAATTCTTTATGGCAACGGGAGGGAGGATATAAAGATGAGAAAACGCATTTTTTTTACGGGGTGGATGGTGGGTATCCTGCTTTTTGCGTTGTCGGGTGCGGGAAACAGGGGCGGGAAAGGGAAACCTGCTCCTCATCTTCTGTTTCCGGGTGAGGGGAAGTTTATGAAGAATTTGAAGCAGTTGACCTTTGAGGGGTGGAATGCGGAGGCGTATTTTTCACCCGACGGGCGGTGGCTGACCTTCCAGAGCACCCGCCCGCCTTACACCGCCGACCAGATTTTCTTCATCCGCCCCGATGGCTCTCAACTTCACCTCGTTAGCACCGGAAAGGGAAGAACCACCTGCTCCTATTTCTTCCCGAATATGGAAAGAATTCTTTACTCTTCCACGCATTTGTATGGCGATGAGCCCCCGAAGCCACCCCCAAATCCCATCCAGCGTTACGCCTGGCCTGTATTTCCGGAATACGAGATTTTCACTGCCGACCGGGATGGGAAAAATCTCCAGAGGCTGACCGACAACTGGGGGTATGATGCGGAAGGAGTCGTGGACTGGAATACGGGGCGTATTGTGTTCACCTCTTACCGCGACGGGGATTTAGACCTTTACCTGATGGATGCCGACGGCTCCCACCTCCAGAGGCTTACGGAAGAGGTGGGTTACGAGGGGGGCGCCTTCTTCTCCCGCGATGGCAAGCGAATCCTCTACCGGGCGTATCACCCCAGAACGCCAGAAGAAATAAAACAGTATCAAGACCTGCTCCAGCAGAATCTCATCAGTCCACCCTGGATGGAAATTTTCGTGGCAGAACTGAACCCGGACGGGAGCCTTGCGGGCAAGCCCCGACAACTCACGGCCCTGGGCGGCATCAGTTTTGCCCCCTATTTCCTCCCCGATGACCGGGGTGTAATCTTCACTTCCAATTACGAGGACCCGAAGGGGAGAAACTTTGAATTGTATGTGGTGGACGGCGAGGGGAAAAATCTTCAGCGAATCACCTTTTATGACGGCTTTGATTCCTTTCCCTACTTTTCGCCGGATGGCAGAAAACTGGTGTGGTCATCCAGCCGGGGCTCACCACCGGGCAAGCACGAAATCAACCTGTTCATCGCCGACTGGATAGGGCCCGGGCGGGTTCCTGCAAGAAAAATTCCCACTTTCCAGCCGTAAATCTGAGACAAAAGCATCGCTAAATCCCTGATGTTGAATAAAATTGTTTAGATAACTTGACAAAATTTTTGTAGTATGGTAGTATCCTTATGGTGGTCAGGCAGAATGACGCTGAAAATCCCAAATTTTTCAGCCCCTCCAGGGGGATACCCCGGAGGTATGCGCAGAGAAAAAAATTTCAGGAGGTGTGTGATTTATGCCAGCACGCTCAAGAGTGGTGGGCATTGATTTAGGCACCACCAACTCTGTTTTAGCCATCATTGAAGGGGGTGAGCCCGTTGTGGTCCCCAATTCTGAGGGGAGCCGGCTGACTCCCTCTGTCGTTTCCTTCACCAAAGAAGGAGAGAGAATTGTCGGGGAGCCGGCAAAGCGTCAAGCGGTTCTGAACCCCGACAGAACTATCCGCTCCATCAAGCGGAAGATGGGGCAGGATTATCGCATTCGCATTGATGACAAGGAGTACACCCCGCAGGAGATTTCCGCTCTTATCCTCCAGAAGATGAAGATGGATGCGGAGGCATATCTGGGGGAGAAGATAGAGAAGGCGGTGATCACCACTCCCGCTTATTTCAACAACGCCCAGCGGCAGGCGACGAAGGATGCGGGGCGGATAGCGGGGCTGGATGTGATTCGGATTATCAACGAGCCCACCGCCGCCGCACTGGCATACGGTCTGGACAAAACCGGCGACCAGAGAATCGCTGTGTTTGACCTCGGCGGCGGAACCTTTGACATCTCCATCCTGGAGATCGGCGAAGGCGTCTTTGAAGTGAAAGCCACCAACGGTGATACACAACTCGGCGGGGATGATATGGACCAGGCCATTATCAACTGGATGGTGGATAACTTCAAGAAGGCTTACGGCATTGACCTTTCCAGGGACCGGCAAGCCCTTCAGCGTCTTCGGGATGCGGCGGAGAAAGCGAAGATTGAACTCTCCACCGTGGCTGAAACCCAGATTAGCCTGCCGTTCATTACCGCCGATGCCTCCGGTCCCAAGCATCTGGATATGAAACTCACCCGGGCCCAGTTTGAGAAACTCATCTCCGGTCTGCTGGACCGCATCGTCCGACCCTGCCAGATTGCCATGGAGGATGCAAAAGTATCGCCCGAGGAGATTGACAAAGTGATTTTAGTGGGCGGGGCTACACGCGTTCCCATTGTTCAGGAGAAGGTTAGAGAAATCTTTCACAAGGAGCCGACGAAGGGGGTAAATCCGGATGAGGCGGTGGCTATCGGAGCTGCCATTCAGGCTGGAGTCCTGTCCGGAGAAATGAAAGAGGTGGTTCTCCTGGATGTAACCCCCCTCACCCTTGGCGTGGAAGTTCTGGGCGGTATCGTGGCGAAGCTCATCCCCCGCAACACCACCATCCCCACCAAGAAGAGTGAGATTTTTTCCACCGCCTCCGACAATCAAACCACGGTGGAAATTCATATCACCCAGGGTGAGCGGGAGATGGCGAAGGACAATATCTCACTGGGGCGTTTCCACCTGATGGGCATCCCGCCAGCCCCCCGGGGAGTCCCCCAGATTGAGGTCACCTTTGAGATTGATTCTAACGGCATCCTCAATGTAACTGCAAAAGACCTGGGCACTGGAAAAAGCCAGAGCATCACCGTCACAGGCTCTACCAACCTTCGCGAAGAGGACATCAAGAAAATGGTGCGGGAGGCAGAACTGCACGCGGAGGAGGATAAGAAGAAGCGCACCGAAGCGGAACAGCGAAACGCCCTGGATTCCCTGATATACAATTCCGAAAAACTCCTGACAGAGCACGGTAGCAAGGTTCCAGAGGCGGATGCTGGCGCCCTCCGCGAAGCGATACAGAGGGGAAGGGAAGCATTGAATAAGGGCGAACCGGAGGGGATTCGGCGTGCCATAGAAGAGATTACATCCGCCAGCCACCGCATATCCCAGGTGATTTACCAGAGCGCCACAGCGGGAAGAGCTTCGTCAGGCGGGTCCGGCACCCAGGCAGGTCCTTCCACACCCCCTCCACCCGGAGGGGAAGTGGTAGACGCCGAGTATGAGGGGGGTAAGGAATGATGAACGCCCCGGAATCCCTCTCCACTGGGGCCCCGGCAGGGCGTTTTCGGAATAACCGCCGAACCTTTACTCAAGCCCAAAAGGAGATTGCCTCCCTCCAGTCTGCACTGGCTCAGGTGTCAGCCGAGCGAGATACTGCCCTTTCCTCCCTCCAGCAGGAGCGGAATGCCTTTTATACTTACCGGAAGAGGATGGAGAACGAGAAGGAGATTTCAAAAGAAGTCGGGCAGGCGAAACTCCTCCTCTCCATCCTGCCCACACTGGATGACCTGGAGCGGGCGATTTTTCATGCCGAGGTCTCCAGCTCCCCCAACCCTTCCACCCTGATGGAGGGTCTACGCCTCACCTACGAGAATCTGATGCGCACCCTCTCCAACCTCGGTTTAGAAACCATCCCTGCCGCCGGCGAAATGTATGACCCCAACCTCCACGAAGCGGTAGATAAACTGGAAACAGCAGAGTATCCCGAGGGACAAATCCTGGAAGAGATTCAGAAAGGCTACCGATTTAAGGGCGTTCTTCTGAGGCCTGCAAGAGTTCGGGTCGCCACCGCACCCTCCAGGGCCCCGGCTGTATGAAAAGATGAAGCACTCAGGACGGGTAGAAGGATGATGGGGCCTGCCAGACGGGTAATCGGGGGCACTTCGCCCTCCGGGTTGCCTTACAGGGAGTGAAGATGGAAGAGTTTGAGGACTATTACCAGATTTTGGGCGTTCCGAAAACCGCCACGGAGAAGGAGATTAAGAAAGCCTATCGGCACCTGGCTCGGAAGTATCATCCCGATGTGAATCCGGGCGATAAGCAGGCGGAGGAGAAGTTTAAGAAAATCAATGAAGCCTACGAGGTTTTAAGCGATGCGGAGAAGCGAGCCCGGTATGACCGCTACGGGCCTGCTGCCTTCAGGAAAGGGGTCGCCACACCGGGACCTGGCTTTGACTTCTCCGAGTTCGGATTTGACTTTGGGCCCGGCTTCTTTGATGACCTGTTTGAATCCATCTTCGGCACCCGAACCCGAAGTCGGACCGCGGAAGCGGGGGGAACCCGTCGTGGCGAAGACCTGGTTTATCAAGTCACTTTAGACCTGAAGGATGCTTTCCATGGTCTGGAAACCACCGTTGAGATTCAGCGTCTGGAACATTGCTCCCGATGCCACGGGAGCGGGGTGGACCCCCACTCCGCACCCGTCACCTGCCCTGCCTGCCAGGGAAGGGGGCAGGTGGCTTACCATAGCGGGCTTCTACGGATGATTCAGACCTGCCGGACCTGCGGCGGTGCCGGGAAAACTGGCATTCAGCGATGCAGAGCCTGCGACGGGAACGGCAGGGTTCCTCAAATGGAGCACCTGAAAGTGAAAATCCCGCCCGGCGTGGATACGGGCACCCGGCTCCGCATTGCGGGGAAGGGAAATGCCGGAAGGAGAGGGGGGCATCCGGGTGATTTGTTCGTCGTCACCCAGGTTCGGGAACATCCCTTCTTCCATCGGGAAGAGGCGAACCTGAGTGCGAAAATCCCTGTTACTGTTGTGGAGGCAGCTCTCGGCGCTCGTATCACTCTCCCCTCTTTAGACGGAACCATCGTGGTGAAACTCCCACCCGGCATCCAGAACGGTGCCACCCTCCGGATTAGAGGGAAGGGAATGCCCCACATCGGCTCGGAAGCCCGCGGCGACCTCATCCTCCATATCTTCCTCGTCACGCCTACTAACCTCTCCCCCCAGGCAGAACAACTCCTCCGCGAGTTTGAGAAAATTCATCCAGAATACCCCAGGGCAAACCTTCAATATGGCAGGTGAAATCAGGTTCTCAGGTAAGGTGAAGGTGAAATAGTGGCAGAAGAAGAGAAAAGAGACAGGGATAAACCCTTATATACCATTGGAGTCATTGCGGAGATGTTGAAGGTTCACCCTCAAACTCTCCGCGTCTACGAACGAGAGGGGCTGGTGAAACCGAAACGCACCTCCCGGAATACCCGTTTGTATTCTGACAACGATGTGGAGCGACTCAAACTGATTCTAAACCTCACAGACGATTTAGGTGTGAACCTCGCTGGCGTAGAAATCATCCTGAATCTCCGGGAAAAAATTGAACGAATGCGCCGGGATATGCAGAAATTTATGGAGCAGTTCCACACCGCCGTATCCCAGCGGGTAGAAATGGCGGACTACTGGAAGGACGATGCCATCATCCCAGTCTCCAGAACCCACATCGTGAAAAAGGAATGAGGGGAAATGTTGGAACCTCAGGTGCATTTCGCATATACCATTCTAACAGGGGGTGATACTTATGCCCATCTTTGATTACCAGTGCACACAATGCGGGCAAGTGATAGAAGTGATTATTCTCTCGTCGGAGAAGCCCCCGGAAACCTGCTCCCGATGCGGTGGGAAGATGAAAAAACTCATTCCCACCTCTTTTGGAATCGCCTTTAAAGGACCGGGCTTCTACTCCACCGACCGGCGAAAATCCTCTTCCCGCCACAAATCCGAGCCCTCCGAGAAACACGATTAGCAGTGGAGGG
>JBBIMK010000013.1:0-54393 GCA_037444445.1 bacterium
TCCAACCTTGCAATATTATCCTACTATAAGCTAAAGAAAAAGTCAAGCGGGGGGGATGAAATCCCGCTTCAGGGGGCAGTGAGATGGGCATTTCGCCCTGCATTTTCAGTGGCAGTGAACCCCTGCGATATTTTAAGCGGGGCTACTAACAAGCGGAGGATGTCTCCCACTTCTTCTATTTCAGGTAGTTTCTCGCAGGGGGTTAGGAGAATGATTACGAGGCTTCAATCTGTAACGATTTTCGTGCGACACCAGGACGAGGCGCTTCGCCGGTTCACCGAAAACCCCGGATGGAGCCTGGCGACTCTGCGTGAGACGGAAAACCTTTTGTTTTGCCTGTTGAAGGGAGGGCTGTTGTGGTAAAATGAGGATGTGATTACGCTCGTTTATCTATCTTCTAATGGGGAAGTGGTGAAGACCACCCGGAGGGCTGGAGAAGTCCTGAAACTTCCGGAAGCCACCTCGGTGTGGATAGATTTTGATAGCCCCTCGGAGGATGAAAATCGCCTCCTCACAGACTTCTTCCACTTCCATCCTCTTGCAGTGGAAGATGCCATCGCCCACATCCATCACCCCAAACTGGATGATTATCAGAATTACCTCTTCTTGATTATGCACGAGTTGAAGTCAGAATTGAATCGGGAAGAACCGGAAACGGTGGAAGTGGACATTTTCCTCGGCTCCCATTTCCTGGTCACCTATCACAGCCAGCCTCTCCACTGCATCCAGACGCTAAAGAATACGCTGGACAAAAACCCTGCCCTCTTACAGAAAACCCCGGACTTCCTTCTGCATTTCCTCCTGGATAGTATGGTGGACTCCTTCCTGCCTGTTCTGGACGCTCTGGAGGAAAGGATGGAGGCGGTGGAGGAGGAGGTGTTGGCAAAAGCCCCACGGAAATCCCTGGATGAAATTCTAAGCCTGAAGCGGCAGTTGATGAAAATTCGCCGATTCTCTGTTCTTCAAAGAGAGGTTCTCCGCCTCCTCTCCTCCGGTGAGCATACCCTCATCCATCCCGACCTTCTGATGTATTACCGGGATGTGTATGACCATCTGGTCCGAATCTCTGACCTCTCGGAGTCGTATCGGGATATTCTATCCTCCGTGCTGGAGGGCTATCTCACCACCATTTCTAACCGCTTGAACGAGGTGATGAAAGTTCTCACCATCATCGCCACCATTATGATGCCTTTAACCCTGATTACAGGGATTTACGGGATGAATTTTCCCGCCATGCCTCTTCAGGATTCACCTGCGGGCTTCTGGATAGTGATGGCAGGAATGGGGGTTCTCTCCATCCTGATGCTTGTCATATTTCGTCGGGCGGGCTGGTGGTAATTTTAAGAATGGGTGATGATGGATGCGGGAAATCTCTGCAACGGAAATTTTCTCCGCCGTGGTGGGTCTCATCCAGAGGGCGAATTTCATCCTCCCCGACGCTGTGGTAAAAGCCCTGAAGGAAGCCCACGAGAGGGAAGCCTCCCCCACCGGACAGCAAACCCTCTCCATCCTCCTGGAAAATGTGACTGTTGCGGCGCAGGAACAACTCCCCCTTTGCCAGGACACCGGCACCGGCATCTTTCTGGTGGAACTGGGTCAGGAAGTTCATATCACCGGCGGATTCTTAAATGACATCATCCAGGAGGCTGTGCGTGAGGCATACCGGAGTTTCCACCTCAGGAAGTCCATCGTGAATGACCCGGTTTTTGACCGGAAGAACACAGGGGATAACACGCCTGCGATGATACATACGGAAATCGTGCCCGGTGAACGGCTGAAAATCCTGTTTGCTCCCAAGGGTGGCGGGTGTGAAAATATGAGCGGACTCTGGATGCTCACTCCAGCGGAAGGGCTGGAAGGCATCCGGAGGAAGGTGCTGGAGTTCGTGGAGTGGGCGGGTCCCAATCCCTGCCCACCCATCGTGGTGGGCATCGGCATCGGCGGCTCCTTTGACCAATGCGCCCTTTTAGCAAAGAAGGCTGCCCTCCGACCCATCGGTATCCGAAACCCCGACCCCCGGTATGCTCAATTGGAGCAGGAACTCCTGGATGCAGTGAATCGCCTCGGCATAGGTCCTATGGGCTACGGTGGAACCACCACTGCCCTGGATGTTCACATAGAATTCCTCCCCACCCACATCACCCAGCTGCCTTTAGCCATCAATATTCAGTGCCACTCCGCCCGCTATGCGGAAGTGGTGTTGTAATAAAGGACGAAGGGGTGAGGCAATATGAACTCCCGGGAGAAAAAGATTCAAACTCCCTTAACAGAGGATGTGATACAGGGATTGAAAGCGGGCGACGCCGTGCGAATCACCGGCATACTCTTCACCGCCCGGGATGCGGCACACCAACGCCTCGTGTCTGCCATCCAGGCAGGGCAGTCTCTTCCTTTTGACCTGCGGGGGCAAATCATCTACTATGTGGGACCCACGCCTCCGCCCCCCGGCAAGCCCATCGGAAGTGCCGGCCCCACCACCTCCTATCGCATGGATGTGTATGTGCCCTATCTACTGGAGAAGGGATTAAAAGGGATGATTGGCAAAGGGGCACGCTCACAAAAAGTCAAAGAAGACCTTCAGAAGCACAAAGCCCTCTATTTTGGAGCCGTGGGGGGTGCGGGCGCCCTCCTCGCCCGCTACATCCACTCCGCTACCGTCATCGCCTATGAAGATTTAGGTCCCGAAGCCATCCGAAAACTACAGGTCGTGAACTTCCCCGCTGTGGTCATCAACGATACTTACGGTGGCGACCTCTACGAGCAGGGCAAGCAGAAATACCGCCAGACCTAAATAGGTAGTGTTGAACTCACTCCCCTCCATCACCTGAAATCTATCTGAAATTGCCTCATCGGTTACTGGCTATAATATACAACTGGATATGAAACGATTATTCATCGGGGGGCAGGTCTTCACTACCGAGTGCTTGCAGGGGAAGAGGCCACCGGCTGAGGCAGTGCTGGTGGAGGATGGAAAAATCCTCGCCATCGGCTCGGCCTCTGACCTTCGCCCTCTCGTCCAGCACGGCGATGCTCTGGTGGACCTGCAGGGCGGATATTTATATCCCGGCTTTGTGGATGCTCATACCCACCTAACAGGCTACGGCGCCTCCCTTCGGGAACTCCTTCTGAGTTCCTGCAACACACGGCAGGAAGCCTTGAACGCCGTGAGAGCCTATTGCCAGACTATTCCGGAAGGGGAGTGGGTCACCGGCCGAAGATGGGATGAAAGCCGATGGCAGGAGCATCAGTATCTCACCCGTCAGGACCTGGATTCCGCCGCTCCGAAGCATCCCGTTTTCTTGCTCCGCATAGACGGACATCTGGGCGTATTGAATTCTCTTGCCCTTCACACACTGGGTATCCCATCAGACAAATTTCCTGACGGTATCCTGAAGGAGAGGGCCCTGGATGAGGTTCGCAATCGCTTGCGTCCCTCGCCCCTGCAGCGGGGAAAAGACATCCAGCGCGGGGTTCAGGAAGCCCTGAAATCAGGCGTTACCACTATCCATGAAATCACCTCCCCAGAGGATTTGCCCGTCTATCTCTGTTTGTGGGAGAAAAGCCAGAAGGCGGAAGAAATCCAGGCACGAGAGCTGAAAATTCGTCTCTACCTGATTCCTGTCTGGGAAGGGTGGCAAGAGGTCCAGCGCCTCCAGATTAGAGTCTACAATCCAGAATCTACAGCCCCGCGTTTCGACCCCTGGCTGAGCATCCGTGGAGTCAAGTTCTTTGCCGATGGCTCTGTCGGCGCCCACACCGCTTTGTTATCGGAGGATTATTCCGACCTGCCCGGCTCCCGGGGTGAGCATTACCTGCCACCGGATGAACTGGAGCAGGGCATCCGACAAGTGACGGCGTCAGGCTTCCAGCCCTGCGTCCACGCCATCGGCGATGCAGCCATAGAACAGGTCCTGCAGATTTACGAACGGATTTTCCCCAGAACCCCGACTTCACGCCCTCGTATAGAACATTTTGAAATGCCCTCGTTGAACCACATTCAGCGGTTAAAAAACCTGGGCGGAATCGCCAGCGTTCAGCCTAACTTCATCGGCGAGTGGGGCTTGCCCGGCGGAATGTATGAAGAGCGCCTGGGGAAGGAGAGAATGTCCCGAATGAATCCCCTGTGGGAAATCCAGCACCAGGGTTTGCAAATGTGCTTCGGCTCCGATATGATGCCTTTCTCCCCTCTATATGGCATCCGATGTGCTCTGTATGCCCCCTTCCGTTCTCAGCAAATGAAAGAGCGAGAAGCTATCCTCGCTTATACAGCCAGCGGAGCGTATGCATCCTTCCGGGAGCATGACCTCGGAAGCATAGAACCGGGAAAGTGGGCGGACTTCACCCTGCTAAACCAGCCCCCTTCGGAAATGCCCAGAGTCCTTATGACCATTATTGCCGGCGAAATTCTGTATACCGCCAGCGACCTGTAGGAGCCAGGGATTAGCCCGAAGATTCCAGTCGCCCGCTACAATTTCGCCCGTGCTTATTCGTTAAAAGTCAGGAATGAAAAATAGAAGATTTCATTGGAGGAAAAGACCTGCCCCTGCCTCTGGCTATTCGTTCCTGACTGTTGACTTATCCTTATCTCCTATCCCTTCCCTGTCCAATTGTAGTATACTTAATGACGGATGGAGCGAGTTACCCCTATTACCTTAAAAAAAATGAAGGGCGCGGGAGAGAAAATTACTTCTCTCACCGCCTACGATTACCCCACCGCTCTTTTGCTGGATGAGGTGGGGATAGATGTAATTCTGGTGGGGGACTCTCTGGGGATGGTGATGCTGGGGTATGAAACGACTTTGCCGGTGAGTATGCAGGAGATGCTCCATCACACAAGGGCGGTGGCAAGAGGGGTGAAACGCGCTCTCGTGGTGGGGGATATGCCGTTTTTGAGTTTCCAGACAGGTGTGGAGAAGGCGGTGGAGAATGCGGGGCTATTCTTGAAGGCGGGTGCTCAAGCGGTGAAACTGGAGGGAGGCTCCGAGATTCTTCCCGTCATTGATACCCTCATCAGTTTTGGCATCCCTGTGATGGGGCATCTGGGGCTAACGCCGATGAAAATTCATTCCTACGGGGGATATAAAGCCCAGGGGCGGACTGAAGAGGCGGCCCGTCGGATTTTCAACGATGCCAGGCAGTTGGACTCCGCAGGCGTTTTCTCCATCGTCCTGGAAAGCATACCGTGGAAGCTGGCGAAGACCATTACGGAGGAAGTGGGTGCGCCCACCATTGGCATTGGCTCAGGTCCTTACTGCGATGGGCAGGTTCTCGTTTTCCACGATGCGATGGGCTTGACGCCCGGGTATCAGCCCCGTCATGTGAAAAAGTTTTTGCAGGGGCAGGAAATTTTCCGCACCGCCGTCAAATCCTATATGGAGGAGGTCCGCTCAGGCGATTTCCCCTCCCCGGCACATAGTTTTGAAATGAAGGATTTTGACCCGGAGTTTTTACGAGGTGTCCAGAAGTGAGGATTATCCGTAAGGTGAAGGAAATGTATGATTTTTCTTATGAGCAGGCAGAATTGAACGGGTTACTCATCGGCCTCGTCCCCACCATGGGGTATTTTCATGAGGGCCATCTCTCCCTGATGCGCGCCTCCAAACAGCAGGATGATATCACCATTGTGAGCATTTATGTGAATCCCACTCAGTTTGCTCCTCACGAGGATTTCAAAAAATATCCGAGAGATTTTGACCGGGACTGCCAGATGGCGGAAAAGGAAAAAGTGGATGTGATTTTTGCTCCTTCGGATGAGGAGATGTATCCCGCAGGTTATACCACCTTTGTGGAAGTAGAAGAGTTGAGCCGGACATTGTGCGGGAAGCAGCGACCCGGGCACTTTCGGGGCGTCGCCACGGTTTGCCTGAAACTCTTTCAAATCTGCCATCCCGAGGAGGTTTATTTCGGGCTGAAAGATTATCAGCAGTCCCTGGTTATCCGACGGATGGTGAAGGATTTGAACCTGCCTGTCCATGTCAATGTTTTGCCCATTGTTCGCGAGTCAGATGGCCTTGCGATGAGTTCCCGCAACACCTATCTATCGCCGGAAGAAAGGAAGCAAGCGGTGGTGCTGTTCCAGGCTCTGAAGAAGGCAGAAGGTAGATTTGCGGAAGGGGAGAGGAATGCCTCATTGCTGAAGGAACTGGCGGAGAGGGAGATTCAAACCGCCCCTTCCGCCCGAATAGATTATGTAGAAGTCGTTCACCCTCAATCCCTCCATCCGCTGGAAAGGATTGGCGAGGAGGGAGCAGTGCTTGCCCTTGCTGTCTATATCGGCACCACGAGGTTAATTGATAATGTCCTGCTGGGAGTGAAAACCTTTGAGGAATGAACCAGCGACCGTGATGAAGCAGACCCTTCGCAATAGGAAAAGGATGTGAAACAGGGATGCAGAGATGGGTGTTAAAATCTAAACTTCACGGCATCGCCGTGACGAGAACCAACCTCGAATATCAGGGTTCTATCACCCTCTCATTAAAAATCTTAAAATCTGCGAATATCGTTCCTTATGAGCAGGTTCACATTTTGAATGTGCACACCGGGGAGCGGTTTGCCACTTATGTGATACCATCGGAGGAAGAGGGGGTGTGCGAGATCAACGGTGCGGCCGCTCGCCTCGTTCAGATAGGCGACCGGCTCCTGGTCCTCTCTTATGCCCTGCTGGATGAATCCGAAATCGCCTCCTTTGAAACCGCTCTCGTGTTCGTGGAGAAGGAGGACAATCGGAAATATCAGGTGGTGAAAAAACGCCTTGGAATCCCGGGTGAGTGAACGGTCCGCCAGCATCCTGCAAACAGCCCGGCAGGTGTTTGAAATTGAAGGCTCTGCCGTGCTTGCCCTCGGAGAGCGTTTGAATCAGACCTTCGTCTCTGCGGTGGATGCAATTCTCAACTGTGAGGGTAGAGTGGTGGTAACCGGTGTGGGGAAGTCAGGGCATATCGCCCGAAAGATAGCGGCAACACTGGCAAGCCTCGGCTCCCCTTCCATCTTCCTTCACGCCGTGGAGGCTTCCCACGGTGACTTCGGCATTGTCCGCACCGAGGACATCGTGGTGGTCGTGTCTAAAAGCGGGGAAACGAGGGAAATCCTGCAACTGGTTCAAATCCTCCGCTCCCGGAGCGTGAAAATCATCTCCATCACCGGCGACCCTCATTCTCACCTTGCCCGATATTCCGACATCGTGCTGGAAGTGCCCGTGAAAAGGGAAGCAGACCATATCAACCTGGCGCCCACCGCCAGCACCACTGCCAGCCTCGCTATGGGCGATGCTTTAGCCATCGCTGTGGCGAAGGAAAGAGGCTTCACGGAAAAAGATTTCGCCCTCTTCCACCCCGGCGGAACCCTCGGCAGACGCCTGCTTCTCAAAGTGGAACAGCTGATGCACGGCGGAGAGGAAAACCCGGTGATTTCTCAGGAGGAATCTTTTGAAACCGCTCTGTTCACCGTAACCGACAAAAGGCTGGGAGCGGTGAGCGCCGTCAACGCCGATGGAAAACTCACTGGCATCATCACGGACGGCGACATCCGCAGGCTTCTCGGAAAATCCCCCTCCTCTACCGTGAAAAACCTCTATGCTCTGAAAGTGAAGGAGGTTATGACCAAGAATCCAAAGTTCATCCACCGCCACCGCCTCGCCACGGAAGCCTTGAAAATGATGGAAGACCATGCCATCACCGTCCTCCCAGTGGTGGATGAGACCGACCACCCCATCGGAATGGTTCACATTCATGACCTGGTTCAGGCGGGCATTGGAGAAAGCCGACGCATGAAACAAAGAATTCTGGAGGATTAGAGATGTCATCCGAGATGGAGAAAACTCTTCTGTCTTCCCCAGTCTGTTATGAGAACCTGATGAATCTCTTGACGGGAAAGTATGAAAAAACTTCCGAGGAGTGGCTTCAGGAAGCAGACCGGGTTCTGGCGAAGGCCACCCACTCCCGGGATATTTACCCGGTGCTGGACCATCTTCGTGGCGACTGGGTCTGGATTTATGATGTGGACGGAAGGAAGTATCTGGATATGACCTCCGGGGTGGCCGCTCGTCCCTTCGGCCTCTTCCCCCAGGAATACCGCGAACTCCTCACAGCCCTCCGTCAGGTGCCCTTCCATTTCGCCTCCGCCGACTTTGACAACCTGCCCCAGATCCTGCTGGCGAAGAAATTGATTGAAATCACCCCGGGAGATTTTGAAAAGGAAGTCTCCTTCACCACCAGCGGAGCCAGAGCCGTGGAAACGGCGGTGAAGTCCATCCTGGACCACAGCCAGAATACGAAATTTATTGCCTTTGAGCCCGCCTTCCATGGACGAACCGGCTTCACCCTCCCCCTCACCTCCTCCAAAGGCGTCCAGCGTGAGCGTTACCCGCAGGCATTCCCGGTGATTCGGAGCCCTTATGCTTACTGCTATCGCTGCCCCTTTGCTGAAGAGGCAGAAACCTGCGCCACTGCCTGCGTGGAGTTCCTCAAAGACAAACTGGATTATGAAGGGAAAGATGTGGCGGGGATGGTGATAGAGCCCGTAGCAGGAGAGCCCGGGTTTATCCCGCCCCCGAAAAAATTCATCCACGGCGTTTTCCAGGTCTGTAAGGAACTGGGAGCCTACTTTGTTTCCGATGAGGTCCAGACGGGACTGGGCAGAACCGGAAAAATGTGGGGCATCCAGCATTTTGATGTGGTGCCGGATTATCTATGCTCGGCGAAAGCCCTGGGTGGTGGGCTTCCCCTGGGCGCCTGCATCGGCCCCAAACCCCTCTTCTCTAAAAGAGGCAGACATGCCGAAACCTCCACCGCTGAACCCTTCATCGCTCTCCTTTCCCTCTTTACCATCCTTCAGGTGGAAAAAGTCCTCCCTCAAATCCCTCAACGGGGTGAACTTTTCCTCAACCAACTGGAACACTTGCGGGAAGAATACGAAATCATCGGTGATGCGAGAGGGCTGGGGCTCTTGCTCGCCGTGGAAATCGTGAAAGATAAAAGAACCAAAAAGAAGAATCCCGAACTGGTTAAGAAAATCCTCTCCAATTGCGTTCAGGAAGGCCTGCTGGTCCTGCCCGTGGGCCATTCCTCCATTCGCTTCCTCCCCCCGTTAGATGTCAGTGAGGAAATTATTCACGAAGCGGTGCTCCGCTTTGAATTCGCTCTCCGCAAGACTCTTCTGAACTGACCAGAACTCAATGGGGCCCCCCTCTCCAGTCTTCCTTGATAGAATGAGTGTGAAATGAGAAAGGTCATCGTTTTCGGGCTGGATGGAGCCGCCTTCTCCCTCGTGGAAAAGTGGATGGGTGAAGGGAAATTGCCCACCTTCCAGCGGTTAGCCAGTGAAGGCGTCCACGGCGTCCTTCGCTCCACCGTTTGCCCCATCACTGCCACCGCCTGGCCCTCATTTATGACCGGCAAGAACCCGGCGAAAACCGGCGTCTTTGATTTCTATCAGGTGAAAAGAGGCACTTACGAAGTGTATTACCCCAACGCTTCCCATATCCAGGCGGAAACTCTGTGGGGCATCCTTTCCAGTGAAGGGAAAAAAGTAGGGGTTTTCCATGTCCCCATCACCTACCCGCCCGAGAAGGTGAACGGCTTCCTCATCAGTGGAATGGGCATCCCGGAGGATAAAAACGCCTGCATCACTTACCCGCCGGATTTGAAGCAAAAAATGGAAAAAGCAGTGGGCTTCCCTTACCGCCCCTATCCAGAATATGACCGACACAAAGACCCGTATGAATCCTTCTTATCCTCCGCCTTCCAGATTTTGGACGAACGCAAGCCCTTCATCCGATACCTCTGGAAAGAATATGACCCGGAATTCTTGATGATGGTGATTAGCGAAACGGATTTCATCGCCCATTACTTCTGGAAATATATGGACGACCGCCATCCATTGTTCTCCCCGCAGGGCCATCAAAAATTCGGCTCCGCCATCCTGAACCTGTATCGGAAAGTGGATGAACTCATCGGAGAACTGATGAAGGAACTGGGTGAGGAGAACTATTATTTTCTCCTGTCTGACCACGGAATGGGCCCATTCTTTGTCGCCCCCGATTACATCCAGTATTATTCCTGGAAAGGGTGGTTGAAACTCCTTATCCAGATGCCGAAGACCCAGCGAACCCTCTGGTTATTAACCCTCCTTTTTAGCCTCTGGGTGGGGAGCCGGAAAGCCTACCTGTGGGCAAAACAGCACCTCCCCTGGTCGGTTAGAAACTTCCTGAATCGCCTCCTCCCGAGAAGCAAAAAGTTCCTCTCTTCCTCTTTCTCCCTCCTGAATTTCCTGGACTGGCAAAAAACGAAGATATTCTTCCCCGACCCGAGAAATGCCGGGCTTCTCTATATCAACCTCAAAGGAAGAGAGCCGAAAGGTATCGTGGAACCGTCGGAGTATGAACCCCTGCGAACTGCCATTATAGAAGACCTGAAAAGCCTCCGGGTGCCCGGCACCGACATCCCCATTGTGGTAGAAGCGTATCGTCGGGAAGAAGTCTATTCCGGTCCCTTCTTAGAAGAAGCCCCCGACATCCTGATAGTCTGGAATGTAGAAGCCACTGGAACGCTGAAGAATTTGAACCTGAAAGAAACGCCTGAAGCATTGAGAAAACTCTTCGTTCCCCTGCACATCATCCCCTTCCGCAATGTAAATCCCATTCCCTTCTCCGGCTGGCACACAATGGAAGGGATTTTCTTCGCAAAAGGGGAAGGAATTAAAAAGGGCTATCGTATACAGGGCGCCCAGATTATGGATGTGATGCCCTCTCTCCTGGCGCTCCAGCAGGTTCCCATCCCAGAGGATGTGGATGGGCGGGTGCTGACCGACATCTTTGAGCCATCCTTCTTGCCCCTCATCCAGCCGAAATACCGCAAGCCCCGCCAGCGAGAAGCCCCCGCTCCCTACACGCCCGAAGAAGAAGCCAGCCTCCGCAAACGCCTCCAGGACCTGGGCTACCTCGATTAACCAATAGCCAACGGGTAAAAACTTACCCTCGCCTTTTTATTCATCTTCGTTCTATCGGAAAGGATATTGCCCGCAAAGGCAAGGACCATATAATTTCCAGGTTAACCTATTTCATATATTTCGGACTCGTATTGAACACCTGAAATCTAACCAAAAATGAGTCATTCAAATATTCTCACATTCTTGAGAATGTTGGAATGCTTTGATGAAGTTCACGAACCTTCCACCATTTACAGCGGCAACGACGCCCCCCGATGCCTCACACCCGGGGATGATTCTATCCCCGTCCCGCACCAGCCTCTACCACCCTGCCCTGGGGCGCAGCCGCAATCCCGATGGGTTTGTATCGGGACACGCCATCATAAGTCAGGCGAATTTCGGGGTAGCCGGGAATGGAGAACCTCTTCAAGCGATTCTCATAATCTCCCGATATACCCCATCGGGATCCCGCCGTATTCTGGCGGGAGAAATCCGCTTCCACCCGCCAGCCTCCATTTTCCATCACCCGGATATTCCCGTTGCCATCCGAGGTGACGGTGGTGGTTCCCACAGGCCAGGGGAAGGGATTGGAGCCCCGGTGGCTGTATTCAGGGAGAGACTCGCATTCCCGATTTCCCGGGCTGGCGTAAGGCTGAACCGCCAGAAGTTCCAGAAAGGCTTCACTCCTGTTGCCATCTTCATCCTCAGGCATCCTCCTTTTGCCGGAGCAAGAGCAGGACCCCGAGAATTGTTCCCAGCCAGATAACAATCCTAAATGTTAGGGACCGCCACGGCGCCTCATAAATTAAATCATTTTTCAAAAAATTATAGAAGTATATTAGTAGAAAAAGTGTTACAAATTCATGAACCTCTATATGAGTAAAATCAGCCAATATCTTTCTCATTTTACTTCACCGAAGCGCATAGCCGGGATAGATGGATAGTTGCGGAAGGAGGTGAACAAGATAAGGCACGATAATACTGCGCCTCCATAGCATCAGTATACCCAGGACAAATCCCGAAAAAGCAACGTCTGCTGCAGCAAACCAGGTGAGATGAAGAGTAAACGGAGATATGATTTTGTGGGGATGTGCCAATGTAAAGAAAATGGCTTGTAGAAACAAACCCATCCACTTATTTCTGACCCATCGGATTAGCGTGCTCATTAAAAACCACCGAAAGAAAATTTCTTCATTTAAAACTTCAATTGCCATCCCGATGTTATATTCTACAAGCAATTGATATGTACGAGGGCCATATATCTCACGAAGTAAGGATAACCATCCTTCTGGTGATGGTGGAAATTCCTTTGATAACAGGTGAATGAAGGGTAACAGATGAAATAAAATGAGGTAGACGATGAAGGCTAAAAATCCGACAGATATTTCCATCAGCCACTTTTGCCTGCCCCTCGGTAGAAATGGAGGGAGTCTCTTCCTGCCCGAAGAGAGCAGTAAAAATAGTAGAACTATATTGATGAACTCGTTTGAAGCCACATATAAATCATAGGATAAGCGATATGTCACATTTTCGCGGATGTAAAGCAGAATGAGGAAGATTATCATCTTCCTCACAGTTGACCACCTGAGTTTCAAGGGAATGAAAGACAGGGAAGGGCCCACCTTTTCCTCTTATTCCTTATTCAAAAGCTAATTCATCGAACGGGCAAGCCACTTCCTGCCCGTTCGGGTTTCCGTTGCTATCCAGCCCTTCACAATAGGGCTCCGTCTCCTGGATGTAGCCGTCGCCATCCACATCCGGAAAGAATGCTGCGGTGTCTCCTGCGGAACAGTAAGGAGAACCATTCGCAGGTTCATGCCAGGTTCCTCCTACTTCCGGGTCGGTGCATTCCACCCGGATATCTTTTAGAGTTGTGTCCTGGCAGGTGGTCACTTCACCGTTTTCGTTGGTGCAGAACCATTCCCTTTCACTCTGGGGCGTAGTGGCTCTGGGTCTTTTAGCCTTACCGTCGCCATTCAAATCCGCCCAATCTTTGTGAAAGGTGGGGCCAGGACAGTGATCTGGATCGATAGCGTCTACGGCGCAGTAGACGCATCGAGCGGCCCACTTACCGTCTTGTTGTTGGAATTTTTCGAATCGCCCCCCTTACTGGTGCACCAATCTTCAGCATCTTTAAGTTTCGTAATTCCGTCGCAGGCGATGCTTATGCTGAAGAAAAGTGCCACCATTCCTATCGTGGTTCCCATTTTCCACTTCATATTTTACACCTCCTATGAATTTTTTGTGGGGGGCCCTTCCCTTTTCTTTTCACAGGTTTCAAATGTGGAAATCCATACATCCGAATTTTCTCGCTTGTGTTCTTCCATTTTCATCCCTCCATTTCAGGGTTGAGATTTCCCGCTGGAAAGCAGCGGGAACCCGATGGCTTTTATCGGGACTTCCGCTTCGCTCAGAATGACGGGTTCTGCGTTCAGGATAACAGGAAAGACAGCGTAAAGGTGGGGATTTTTTGCCGGCGGGTGGGGGGCAAAACGCCCCTGCCCAAAAGTTATCCACAGGTTCGTCAAGTATCGCCTGTGATTGAAGATAGTGTTATCCTGGGGTGAAAAATTTGGAACATGTAGTAGTAGAGAACGCTCCCTCTTCCCTTTCTCATCCATAGTGATACAATGGAGAAGGCATGGGGAGACAGGCATTTGTGGAACTGGTGGGGGGCGTAAGCGGGGATATGCTTCTGTCCGCCCTTCATAGCCTCGGAGTTTCCTTCACCCCATTGGAGCATGCTTTCGCAGAGCAGGGATGGAAGGTTCAATACGCCTTCAGAAAAATCCGGGTCTCTTCTCTATCCGGATGGCTGGTGAAGGTGAAGTTTAATGAAGGGAGTCGGTGGAATCTCAAAAGCGCCCGGAAAATCATTCAGAGACTGCCGTTGACTGCGCCGGGGAAAAAGAAAGGGATGGAAATCCTCACCTCTTTGCTGGAGGCAGAGGCGAAGGTTCACGGCGTTCCCCGCTCCAGGGTGCATCTACACGAGGTGGGCTCCCTGGATACCCTAACGGATGTGGCAGGGGCAGTTTTTGGGTTTGAGCAATTGGGGGTGGACGAAATTTTTTATTCTGAGATACCTATGGGGAGCGGGCGAGTGAGAGTGAAACACGGTGAATTGCCGAACCCACCTCCGTCCGTCTTACAACTGGCTGAAGGATTGTCCATTCGGAGAGAAAAAATCCCGCTGGAGTTGAGCACGCCCACCGGGGTTGCCATTCTGAGGGTTCTGGGCAAGCAGGGGTTGCCTGCCTTCCGTTTCCTGTCCTGCGGGTATGGATTCGGCTCCCGTCGGTCTTTAAAGCACAGCACCCTTCGGATATGGCTGGGGGAAAAGGACCCGGCAGTGGAGGAAATGGTGGAAATAGAAACGCTGGTGGATGACCTCTCGCCGGAGGTGATGGCGGATATTCCCGGTCTTCTTCTTGAAATGGGCGCTCTGGAGGCTTTCATCACCCCGGTGGTAGGAAAAAAAGGCAGGCCTGCTTTTTTGCTTTCCACCTTAGCAGAGAAAAAAAATCTGCCTGCCCTTCTAAAAACGATTTTTCTGGAAAGCACCTCTCTGGGTGCACGGTGGAAAGAGGTGAAACGCCTGGCATTGCCCAGGGAAAGTGTGGAAGTGAACACGCCCTACGGCAGGGTGCCCGTGAAAATTGCTTACTGGGACGGGAAAGTGACAACGACGAAGCCAGAATACGAAGTTTGTCGGGCTCTTGCCAGGAAGTTGAAAATTCCTCTGAAATCTGTTATGCTATCTGCGGTTAGGGAATTCAGGAAAAGCAAAATCAAGAAGGCTGAATAATTGAGAGTTGACCATATTGGGATAGCCGTCAAAAATCTGGATTCTGCGATAAAATACTACCGTGAGGGGTTAGGATTGGAGTTGTTGAGGGTGGAGGAAGTGCCGAAGGAGGATATACGGGTGGCGATTCTGAAGGCCGGGGAAGTGACCTTAGAACTGATGGAGCCCTGCCAGAACCTGGGTGTGGTGGCGAAATTTATTTCAAAGCGGGGTGAGGGCATTCATCACATTTCCTTTCAGGTAGAGTCGGTGGAAGACACCCTTCGTTTGCTGAAGGAGCGAGGCGTTGCCCTGGTGGATGAAACTCCACGCACAGGCGCAGGGGGGCGAAAAGCGGCTTTCCTTCACCCCCGCGCCTCCTCCGGTGTCCTCATTGAACTCTGTGAGCGCGAGCAGGAATCAGGAGGAATAAACTCCAATGCGGGTTAATTCCCGGTGAATGAAGATGGAAACCTCCAGAGAAAAACTTGAACACCTGGAAGCCCTGCGGGCAGAAGCTCGCTCAGGCGGTGGGCCGGAACTCATTGAAAAACAGCACACCAGAGGAAAACTCACCGCCCGGGAAAGGATTGACCTCCTGATGGACCCGGGCAGTTTCCAGGAGATGGATGCCTTCGTTAAAACTGCTGAAATGGCTTTTGGAGATTCTAAAAAATTTCTGACCGACGGAGTGGTCACCGGCTTCGGAACCGTGAACGGGCGATTGGTGTTTACTTTCTCTCAGGATTTCACCGTCATGGGAGGCTCCCTGGGAGAACGCCATGCAGCGAAGATTGTGAAGGTTTTAGATTCCGCTATGAAGGTGGGAGCGCCTGTGGTGGGTTTTAACGACTCCGGCGGAGCGAGAATCCAGGAAGGTGTCGTCAGCCTCGCAGGCTATGCCGACATCTTCTACCGCAATACCCTCGCCTCCGGCGTCATCCCCCAGGTCTCCGCCATCCTGGGCCCCTGCGCCGGAGGCGCTGTCTACTCCCCTGCTCTCACCGATTTCGTTTTCATGGTCAAAGGCACCAGTTATATGTTCCTCACCGGTCCCCAGGTCATCAAAACGGTTCTCCACCAGGAAGTTACTTTTGAGGAACTGGGCGGGGCGAAGGTGCATAACCAGAAATCCGGTGTCGCTCACTTTATGATGGACGATGAAGAAGGAATTATGGAAAGCATCCGAACCCTGCTCTCCTACCTCCCTTCCAACAACCTTGAGGACCCTCCGGTGGTGCCCACAGATGACCCGCCGAACAGGCGTGAAGACCGTCTGTTAGACCTCATTCCCGATGACCCGAATAAGCCCTACGATGTCAAGGATGTCATTCAATTGATAGTGGACAACGGCGTTTTCTTTGAGGTTCATTCCCACTGGGCGCAGAATCTCGTGGTGGGATTTGCCAGAATGAACGGGCAACCGGTGGGCATCGTGGCGAATCAACCCAAGGTCCTGGCAGGAGTCCTGGATATAGATTCCTCCGTCAAGGGCGCCCGCTTCGTCCGCTTCTGCGATGCCTTCAACATCCCCCTGATTACCCTGGAAGATGTCCCCGGCTTTTTGCCCGGAATTGACCAGGAACACGGTGGTGTGATTCGCCAGGGTGCGAAACTCGTCTTCGCCTACAGTGAAGCCACCGTGCCTAAAATCACCGTGATTCTGAGGAAATCCTACGGGGGAGCCTACTGCGTGATGTCCAGCAAGCATATCGGAGGCGACTGGAATATCGCCTGGCCCTCTGCGGAGATTGCTGTAATGGGACCCGAGGGCGCTGTAAGCATCCTCCATCGGAAAGAGCTGGAGCAAGCCAGCGACCCATCTGCTCTGGCGCAGGAACTGTTGGAAGCCTACCGCCACCAGGTGGTGCACCCTTACATTGCCGCAGAAAGGGGCTATGTGGACGATGTCATTGACCCTCGGGACACACGCCCCAACATTATCACAGCCCTGGAGGTGCTGAAAACGAAGCGGGAAGTTCGCCCGTCCAAAAAGCATGGTAATATGCCCCTGTGAAGGTGTATGAAGAATGTTTAAGAAGATTCTGATAGCGAATCGGGGCGAAATTGCTTTACGGATTCTTCGCGCATGCCGGGATTTAGGGGTATGCAGCGTGGTGGCGTATTCGGAAGCCGACCGGAATTCTCTCCCCGTGAAACTGGCAGATGAAACGGTGTTCATCGGAGGCGGGCTTCCCGCCCATACCTACCTCAACTTCGACAAAATCATACAGGCTGCAAAAAGCATCGGCGCCGATGCCATCCACCCGGGCTATGGCTTCCTCGCTGAAAATTATGAGTTCGCCAAACTGTGTAAAAAACAGGGCATCACTTTTATTGGTCCCCCCTGGGAGGTTATCCGATATTTAGGCGATAAGGTGAGGGCTCGGCAGACCGCCCAGCGATTGAGAGTTTTCATCACCCCGGGTTCAAAGGGCGTGTTGAAGTCCGTGGATGAGGCTTTGAAAGTAGCAAAGCAGGTCGGCTATCCAGTGGTCCTGAAAGCAGTGGAGGGAGGTGGAGGGCGGGGGATGCGCATCGTTTCCTCACCCCCAGAGATGGAGCGAGCCTATACAGCCGCTTCAACGGAAGCCCAGGCCGCTTTCGGCAACGCCAGCCTGTATCTGGAGAAATATTTTGAGCGCCCCCGACATATAGAGGTGCAAATCCTGTGCGATGCCCACGGGCATCGGGTTCATCTATTTGAACGGGAATGCTCCATCCAGCGCAGGCATCAGAAGTTAATAGAAGAGAGCCCCTCGCCGGTCGTAACGCCGAAAGTCCGCTCCAAACTCACCTCCTCTGCCATCCGGATTGCCCGGGCGGTGGGATATATCGGCGCCGGCACCGTGGAATTCCTCCTCACGGAAGACGCCAAAACCTTCTACTTCATGGAAGTCAACGCCCGTATCCAGGTGGAGCACCCGGTGACAGAAATGGTGACAGGCGTGGACATCGTGAAGGAGCAGATTCGTATCGCCGCAGGCGAAGAACTCTCTTTCACCCAGAAACAACTGGAATTACAGGGCTGGGCCATGGAATGCCGGATAACAGCCGAGGACCCGGAGCGAGGCTTCGCTCCCACTCCCGGATTGATTCAGGAAATTCACATCCCCTCCGGCCCGGGCATTCGCGTAGATACCGCTTTGTTCGCAGGTTATGAGATTCCACAGATTTACGACTCTCTGATTGCGAAGGTCATTGCTCATGGGAAAGACCGGGAAGAAGTCATTTCTCGGATGACCCGTGCCCTATCCGAGTTTTTCATCTCTGGCATAAAAACTTCCATCCCCTTTCACCTGACTATCCTTGCCAGCGAGGCTTTTCGGGAAGGGGCTCTATCTACAGGATTCATTGAGGAAAAGATGAAGCGCTATGTGGAGAGAACTGAGGAGGAGGATGCGGCTGGGGCAATAATTTCTGCCCTCGTGGAGATGAACCGTCGGCTCAAGGGAGGGGTTCTCACCCGCCGTGAACTGGCACCCGCACCCCTCTGGGCGATCACCGGAAGGCAGGAAATCACCCGGAGAACCTCATGAAATTCCTCGTCACTTCCTCCAGAAACCAGGCCTACGAAATGGAGTTCACAGGACCCAGGGAAGGCATCATCAATGGCGTCCCCTTTCAAGTGGAATGGGTGAGAGAAAACGGCTCTCAATTAGTCCTGCTGATTAACCGGAAACCCTACCTCGCTGAAGTGAAACGGGAGGACCGGGTATATACAGTCCTCTTAAATGGCAAAGAGTTTCGCTACACCGTAGAAACCGCCTACCTGGCTCGTCGGAGAGAAGCCACTACGGTCGCCAGGGAGGCAGAAACCATCCGCGCGCCCATTTCGGGAAAAATTGTGGCTATCCTGGTGGAAGAAGGGCAACAGGTTCACGATGGCGATGTGCTCCTGATTCTGGAAGCGATGAAGATGGAAAATGAAATTCAAGCCACTCGTTCCGGCAAGATTGATAAAATTCTGGTGAAGGAGGAGGAGAGCGTCACGACCAGCCAGGCACTCGTAGTCATCGTGTAAAACATGGAGATCGGACCGGGTTGTAGTGGATTCCGGTGGAATCAACAGAGTCGGAAAAGGAGAATGCCGAAGGAGGGAGTCGAACCCTCACGGCCCGAGAGCCGGGGGATTTTGAGTCCCCTGCGTCTGCCTGTTCCGCCACTTCGGCCCTTCCACTCTCATTATAACACAGGTCCCATCAGGAAATTGAAAGGGCATGCCTTTCCCGATGAGGATTCGGCTCCCGAGGGTTGCGAGGATACCCTCGCCGATTTCCCTCCGCCCCTCCTTCCCGAAAAGGTCCTGACATAATGTCCAGACCATCCCCTGCCGGTTTATTTGATTTGCCCGAAAAGGAAAAAGTAGAGCCGAACGCCCAGACTCTCCAGCCCGGTAGCCATACCCTTTTGTTAGTGGACGGTCACAGCCTTTTGTACCGGGCATTTTTCGTCCTCCCCGCCATGCGCACGGCGAATGGATTTCCCACCAGTGGATGGTATGGCTTTCTCCGAATGTTAACCCGGGCATGGGCAGATTTTCATCCCTCCGCTCTCGTCGTTTCCCTGGATAAGGGGAAGCCTTTTCGGGCAGAATCTTACCCCGCTTACAAGGCCACGCGTCAAAAAACTCCAGAAGATTTATCCCTTCAACTGGAAGGTTTTGAATCCTTCTTACAGCGACTGAAAATCCCTTATCTCGCCCGTGAAGGCATGGAGGCCGATGACCTCATCGCTTCCCTCGCCACTGATTATCAGAAAAAAGGTTGGAAGATTCTAATCCTGACCGGAGATAAAGATTTGCTTCAACTGCTGTCAGAAGGCATTCAGGTGGTCGTCACACGGAAAGGTGTAACGGATGTAGAGGTGTATAATGAACAGCGTTTTCTAACGGAGTTCGGTTTCCCCGCTGGCAACCTGGTGGATTATAAAGCCCTCATCGGGGATGCCTCGGACAATATCCCGGGCGTGCCAGGCGTGGGGGAAAAAACTGCGAAAGCCCTCCTGGCCAGATATGGCTCCCTTGAAGCCATTTTCGCCCATCTGAAAGACCTGCCGGAAAAACTCCAGAAATCCCTGAACACGCATCGGGAACAGGTCCTCCAGGGGCGCCTCCTCGTCTCACTCCGCCGGGATGTGGAATTGTCCCACATCCCCCTCCTGCCTTTGAATCTTTCTTCACCCGAATCCCGGGAGTTGCTAAAACAACTGGAATTCACCTCCCTCCTTCCTCCCGACTCTGCCCCTGTCCCTCCTGTCCAGGTGGAAGAGAAGGTGCATCTAACGGAGTTAGAAACGACGCTGAAGAACGCCCTGACTCTCCAGAAAGTTTATCTCTCCTGCACACAGGAAGGGCTCTCCGTTGCATCCGACCATTACCTCAGTTTCCTTCCCTTCCCTCAATCAACCCGTTCCTCCTCATCTTCTGCCGGGAGATTGGTATGGGGAAATGGGAGTCTGGAACTTCTCCGTCAGGTGTGGCTGGATGCGGGTATAGAAAAGGTTGTCTACGATGTCAAAAAAATTTACCACTGTTTTCCTCAGGGATGCACCCCCGGCGGCAAAGTCTATGACCTTGCCCTGATGAGTTATCTCCTGCACCCGGATGAAAAGAACGACTGGGACTATTTGCGGCGCCGGTATCTGCAAGACTCCCTTCTACCCCGGGACGATCAAGTGAAGGCTCGCCTGCTAAAAATCCTCTTCCCACCTCTCCTCTCCTCCATCCGGCAGGAAGGGATGGAAGAGATTCTGTTGAAGTGGGAAGTTCCCCTCGCTTTCGTTCTAACGGATATGGAACGATGGGGTATCCGGCTGAACCCACAGGTTCTCACAGAGATTTCCAGACTGCTAAAAATACAATTGCAAAGCCTGCAAGAGACCGCATACACGATGGTGGGACATCCGTTTAACTTAAATTCTCCTTCCCAGGTGGCCACGGTTCTGTTTGACGAATTAAAACTGCCGAAGGTTCGGAAAAACTCCACAGACGCCGAAGTGCTGTCCGCCCTGCGGGATGCCCATCCCCTCGTTCCACTTCTCTTACAGTATCGCACCCTCTCCAGGTTATGGAGCGGGTATCTGGAGCCATTGCCAAAGCAAGTGGATGAAGAAGGAAGAATACGAACCACCTTTTTACAGACCGGAACATCTACGGGGCGTCTGGCGAGTCGTGACCCGAACCTCCAGAATATCCCCGCCCGTGGCGAATGGGCATCCCCCATCCGAAAAGCCTTCATCCCCACGGATTCCTCCTATCTTTTCCTGTCAGCGGATTATTCCCAGATTGACCTTCGCCTCCTGGCTCATCTATCAGGGGATGATAACCTCCGACAGAGCTTCCTTTCGGGTGAGGACATCCACGCCCGAACCGCTATGGAACTATTTCAGGTGTCCAGGGAAGAAGTATCCCCGGACCTGCGAAGAAGGGCGAAAGCGGTTAACTTCGGCATCATCTACGGAATGAGCGACTTCGGCTTGGCTCAGCAATTGGATATTTCTCGTGAAGAAGCAAAGGCTTATATTCACAAATATATGAGCGCCTATCCGGGCGTTCAAGCGTTCATCCAGCGGACGATAGAGGCTGGGCGCCGAAACGGTTATGTTCGGACACTCTTCGGTCGTCTGCGATGGGTAAAAGAGATCTCCTCCGCCAATGCAACCCTGCGTCGTGAGGCGGAACGAATCGCCATTAACACCCCCGTCCAGGGCTCCTCCGCTGACATTCTGATGCGGGCTATGGTGATTCTTCACCCTAAATTAAACCCCTCCGAAGCCCGCCTCCTCTTACAGGTCCACGATGAACTCCTTTTAGAAGTCAAACATTCTGCTCTCCCCACCGTCGCTAAAGTAGTGAAAACCACCCTGGAAGAGGCACCCGACCTCTCGGTGCCGTTGAAAGTGGAGCTGAAAATTGGAGACTCCTGGGGAGAACTCACCCCCTATGAGGAAACACACTAAATCCGAAACCCGGAACCCATTATATCGGACGGAACTCCATCCACGGATATTCCACCCCCGGTATTCTGCCTGCCGTCCCGGGTCTCCGGTCATCCGGCATACAGGAGGGATGTGAGATGGAAGAAACCCATTTCGCCGAGCCACGAATTGGAGATGTGATACTGGGACGGGTGGTGATGGAAACAGACAAAGGCTGGCTGATGGACATCGGAGCCAAGCAGGAAGCCCTGCTTCCCCAGCGAGAAGCAGGCAGGGCAGGCAAGAAAGCCAGACCCAATGAGGAGTTCAAAGTGAAAGTCATCGGCCGCTACCCGGACTCGGAGCAATTTCAGGTCTCCCGCAGACTCGTGGAGCAGGAAAACCTGTGGGAAGAGTTTCAGGAGGATATGCGACGGGGAACCATTCACACGGGAAAAGTCATTAAGGCGGTGGAAAAAGGCCTCATCGTTGAAATCGGATACCGGGCTTTCCTCCCCCAGTCACACATCGACCTCAAGCCCGTCAGAAACCTGCAGGACTGGTATGGGAAAGAGATAGAAGTGAAAATCATTGAGGTGGAGCCGGAGCGTTCCCGCATCGTCGTCTCTCGTCGCCTCGTGCTGGAAGAACAGCAGAACCAGCAAAAGCAGGCACGGATGAACGAAATTGTAGTGGGTAGCGTCCTCACAGGAACGGTGGCCAAGATTGTATCCTTCGGCGCCTTCGTAGACCTCGGCAGCGGGATTCACGGCCTCTTACACGCCACCCAGATCGCCTGGGACCGGAATGTGGCACCCTCCTCCTGGTTCAAAGTGGGGGATGTGATTCAGGTGAAAGTGATTAGCAAAGATGCGGAAAGCGGGCGCGTAGGCCTCAGCCTGAAAGCCCTCACCAGCGACCCCTGGAATGCCCTCGCAGAGCGAGTTCATGTGGGCGATATCCTGGAGGGCGTGGTCACCCAGATTGCCAGGAAAAAAAACGGTGTGTTCGTGAAAATAGCCGACGGCGTGGAGGGCTGGGTCCATATCTCCGAAATCTCCGATGACCGGGTGTCCGACCCGGCGGAAGTCCTCAGCATCGGCCAGAAGGTGCAGGTGAAGGTCCTGGAGTTTTCTGCACCCCAGCGCCGCCTCCGCTTGAGCATTAAGGGCGTCTCTGCCGTGGAAGAAAAAACCGATGCCTACTACCAGAGCACCGATGGACAGGCCTCTCTGGGAGATTTCTGGCACAAAAGCACCTCCCGACATTCCCGCCGGGATAAGCGCCCTAAATGATTATCGGCCTCACGGGCAATATCGCCAGTGGCAAAACCCTCGTGGCTGAAATCCTTCGCTCACTCGGCATCCGCATCTTAGATGCCGATACAATCGCTCATCAACTCCTCCTTTCGGATAAAAGTGTGGCAGCGGCCATCCTTCGCCGGTGGGGTAATCCTGTCTTCTCCCCCGATGGAACTGTGAACCGGAAAGCCCTCGCCTCCCTCGTCTTCTCCTCCCCGGCAGACCGCCAATATCTGGAAAATCTTCTTCATCCGAAGATTAAAAAGGAAATCCTGCGCACAATCCATGAATGTCGGAAGAAGAAACAATCCCTCCTCGTCATCGCCCCTCTCCTATTTGAAGCCCGCTTCACCTGGCCCTTTGATGAAATCTGGCTCACCGTCGCTCCCTACCATATCCGCCTCCAGCGGTTAAGGCAAAGAGACGGGCTATCCTATCGGCAGGCGAAGAGGCGGATGAAAAGCCAGCTACCCCAGCGTCAGAAAATTCCCCACGCCCGCCTTGTCATCTCCACGGATAAACCCCTGAAAACCCTCAAAAATGAGATTCTCTCCCTCTGCAAGCGGAAACTGACCACATAAAAGCAGGCAGGAATGCCGGCGCCACCCCCTCGTAGCGCCGACTTTCAGTCGGCATCCGCCGGTGCACGGGTGTCAACGGTGGCGTGCTTGTAGTGCCGGTCTTCCAACCGACCTTCAGCGGGCAATGCCCTGTTCCGCCCCATCCCTGCCTCTTCCATATCAAACCTTTTTATGCCAGCCAAAATGTCGCCTATCGTTCCCAGCACAAGAGAAGTTCCGCCGTAGGCAACCTGGGTGACCCCGTGAGATGGTGTGTGGTAAAATAGGATCAGGATGATACGACTGCTGAAGAAAGTTTTTGATTCTAATGAGCGGGAAGTAGCCCGACTGTGGAAGGTGGTTCGCCGAATCAACGCCCTGGAAGAGAAGGTGCAGGCCCTTTCGTCGGAGGCGCTACGACAGAAGACAGAGGAATTCCGGAACCGCCTGAAGCAGGGTGAGAAACTGGATAACCTCCTGGTGGAAGCCTTTGCAGTGGTGCGGGAGGCAGGGCGGCGCACCATCCACCTTCGTCACTTTGATGTCCAACTCATCGGCGGTATTGTTCTCCACCAGGGCAGAATCGCAGAAATGGCCACCGGCGAGGGGAAAACCCTCGTGGCTACCCTCCCCATTTACCTCAATGCCCTCACCGGTAAAGGGGTTCACCTGGTCACCGTGAACGATTACCTCGCTCGTCGGGACGCTATGTGGATGGGCCCCATTTACCTCTCCTTAGGGTTGACTGTGGGCGTCTTACAGCACGATTCCGCTTATACCATTGACTGGGACCCCACTGCCGTCTACGGCACAAAAATGGTGAAATGTGAGCAAAGAAAAACCGCTTACCTCTGCGATATTACTTACGGCACCAACTCCGAGTTCGGATTTGATTACCTCCGCGACAATATGGTCTATCGTCTGGAGGACCGGGTTCAGAGGGAATTGAATTATGCCATCGTGGACGAGGTGGACAGCATACTGATAGATGAAGCCCGCACCCCGCTCATCATTTCCGGCATGGGTGTAGAAGATACCCGCATCTACCGCGAGGTCGCCCAGGTCATTGCCACCCTGAACCCGGACACCGATGTGGAAATCAAGGAGAAAGAATTCTCCGTCACGCTCACCGCAGATGGGATGCAGAAGGTGGAGAAAGCCTTCGGCATCAAGAACCTGTATGATTTTGAGAATTCAGATTTGAATCATCGGGTATATCAGGCGCTCAAAGCTCGTTTCCTGATGAAGTCGGACAAAGAATATGTGGTGAAGAACGGGGAAATCATCATCGTGGACGAGTTCACCGGGCGTTTAATGTTCGGACGCCGATACTCCGACGGCCTCCATCAGGCCATTGAAGCCAAGGAAGGAGTGCCCGTGAGGGCAGAAAGCCAGACCCTCGCCACCATCACCATCCAGAACTACTTCCGGATGTATAAAAAATTGGCTGGCATGACAGGAACCGCCAAAACGGAAGAGCGGGAGTTCGTGAATATCTACGGAATGGATGTGGTGGTGATTCCCACCAACCGCCCGTTAATCCGCCACACGCTGAACGACCAGGTGTACAAAACGGAAAGAGCGAAATTCCGTGCAGTGGTGAATAGCATCCTCCAGCGTTATCAGAAAGGCCAGCCCGTTCTGGTGGGCACCACTTCCATAGAGAACTCGGAAAAGTTGAGCCGGCTGTTAGAGAAAGAGCGTGTGCCTCACTCGGTGCTGAATGCCAAGCACCACGAGCGGGAAGCAGAAATCGTCGCACAGGCGGGACGCTTCGGTGCCGTCACCATCGCCACCAACATGGCAGGTAGAGGAACCGACATCCTCCTGGGCGGCAACCCCGCTTTCCTTGCCAGAGAAATCCTGAAAGCAGAAGGAAAAGACCCGGATAAGAACCCGGAAGCCTTTCAGGAAGCCCTGAAGAAAGCCGAACTTATCACCCGCGATGAACATCAGAAGGTGGTGGCTCAGGGCGGCCTCCATGTAATCGGCACGGAACGCCACGAAGCCCGGCGCATTGATAACCAGCTCCGGGGACGGGCTGGAAGACAGGGCGACCCCGGCTCCTCCCAGTTCTTCCTCTCCCTGGAGGATGAAATTATGCGTAAGTTCGGCCAGGACCGGGTCAAAGCCCTGATGGACCGCTTCAACTTCCCGGAAGATGAAGTCCTGGAAGCCGGTATGATAAATTGGGCGATTGAATCCGTCCAGAAACGCGTGGAAGCCAACAACTTTGAAATCCGTAAGAACCTCCTGAAATACGATGACATCTTGAACAAACAGAGGGAAGTCATTTATGCAGAGCGGATGAAAGTGCTCACCGAACCCGGCTTCCACGATAAAGTCTACTCCTTCCTGGATGCCGTTATAGATAGCCTCCTCAACGAATACTGCCCCAGAGAGGATTCTCCCGCTGAATGGCGACTGAAGGAACTTCATAGAGACCTTCACTTCCTTATGCCCATCCCCCTCACCGAGGAAGAGTTAAGGCAGAAAGCCTTAAATAACGCACCCCCGAATCCCGATGCACGCCTTTCCGCCCTCCAGGATTTCCTCCGGGCACTCATTCACCCGCTGTATCAAAAGCGGGTTGAGGAGTTAGGAACCGAGATTGCGGAGGCTCTTGCCCGCCTGGCTACCCTGCGAGCCATAGACCGCCGATGGATTGAACACCTGGATATGATGGACCATCTGAGAGAGGGCGTGAGTCTTCGCGGCTACGGCAATGTGAACCCCATCGTCGTCTATGCAAAGGAAGCCTTTGACCAGTTCCAGAGCCTGCTGACGAATATTCAGAAGGACATCGTTCGCGAAATCTTCCTGGCACAGGTCCAGGTGAAGCCTTCGGCGGGCGTGTTTGAGACGATTGAAAAATCGTATTCCGCCCCCGATGACTCAGGCGCTAAGGCGGAGGGAGAAACCCCACCATCCCGCCCCAGACTCCCCGATAGAAAGAAGAAACAGGTGGGACGCAACGACCCCTGCCCCTGCGGCTCCGGCAAAAAATACAAAAAATGCTGTATGAACAAAGACCTGGCCGCCGGGAAACCCTCAGCCCCTGCCCGCTAAATTCCATTCACTCCTTTTGCCACTGAAGGTGAAGGGCACGAAAAACTTCACCGATGAAATGAATTTCCCACTTCATCTGCCCTTTCACCTCTATTCCCCAGCCCCCCATTTATTCCATCAGCAAGAGTTCAGGAGTCTGCAGGGTTTGAGATAAAACCTGAAGGAAGCGAGCCACAGTTGCACCGTCCACAATCCGATGGTCAAAAGAAATGGAAAAGTAAATCACATCCCGAATGACAATTTGATTCTCCATCACCACCGGGCGTTTTTTAATCTGGTGCACGCCCAAAATTGCGGAGTTCGGATAGTGGATGATGGGAGCCGACAGAAAAACGCCTAAATGTCCCGCTGATGTAATGCTGAAGGTGGCGTCTTGCACTTCTTTCAGCCCGAGGGTCCCTTTCCGAGCCCTCTCCGTTAGCCTCTCAATCTCCCTCGCAATCTCAATCACCGACAGTTTATCCACTTGCTTCACCACAGGCACTATCAATCCATCTTCCACATCCACCGCGATGCCGATGTTGTAATACTTTTTATAAATCAATTCTGACTTCTCTTCATCCAGGGAAGCGTTCATACCAGGATAGGCTTTGAGGGCAGGAATCAGGGCTTTCGTGATGAAACTGAGGTAAGTGAGTTTCACTCCTTCTTTTTCTGCTCGCGGCTTCATCCGCTCTCTTAAGGAGACGAGATTCGTAACATCCACTTCTTCCACCACAAGGGTGTGGGCGGCTCTGTCTAACGACAGCCGCATACGGTCGCCCACCATCCTTCGCTTCCCGCGGTAGGGCATCCTTTCCACTTCTCCTGCGGGTGTGACCACAGGAACAGCAGTAGCCCCTATGCCTGCCCCCCAAAATTTTTCCACATCCTCTTTCGTGATTCTTCCGCCAGGACCCGTTCCCTCCACCTTTGTCAGGTCCACACCCTTTTCCCTGGCGTAGGCACGAACAGCAGGGGTGGCAAGTGGTTTTTCCTCCGGGCGCGAGGGAACAATCCCTTCCCCGACCCTTCCTTCTTTTTTCTCCACCCGGGGTGAGGCGGGTTCCTCCTCTGCCTCTTCCCTTTTCCCCTCCTTCCCTTCTTCGGCTTCAAACAGGGCAATAGCCGTCCCCACCTTCACCACTTCCCCTTCCCGATGCAGGAACTTCATCAGCCTGCCCTCCACCGGTGATGGAACCTCCACATTCACCTTCTCCGTCAGAACCTCTAAAAGAATCTGGTCCTTCTTTACGAACTCCCCTTCCTTCACGAACCACTTCCCGATTTCGCCTTCCACGATGGATTCTGCAATTTCTGGCATCTTGAATTCTATCGGCATAATTTTTTCCCTCCTTTCGGGACCCCGTCCCGTGCACTGACTCTATTTTATCAGACTAAAAAACTCCTTGACGCTGGGCACCAGAGGGTTCATCGTTTCGTGCCCTGCAGGAAGCCGATTCGCCTGCAATATGAGCGGTGAGCAGTGAGAGTTTCCTGAATGCAATCGCCACCGAATTTTTCCAGCAACGCATCCGCAAGCACAAGCCCCATTACCCCTTCGCCCACCACGGAGGCAGAAGGAACAATGAAAATATCGGAGCGAATATAACAGGCAGGTGCTGGCTTGCCCGTCCGCAGGTTCACTGAGGGAAGGGGCTTTTTCTGGGTTGGCACAGGTTTCACATACCCCCGTACCACGATGGGCATTCCGTTGGTCATTCCGCCTTCAATTCCTCCTGCATAGTTCGTGGGGCGGGTAATCGGAATGTTCTCCCCTCTTCTTCCCGGTAGAATCGGGTCTATAGCATCGCTCCCGAAACGCTTGCATATCTTTAGGCCCTCTCCAATTTCCACCGCTTTTACAGAAGGGATGGACATAAATGCGAAGGCGAGGCGTGCATCCAGCCGCTTATCCCACTGAATATAGGAGCCCAATCCGGGTGGCACATTGCAGGCACGCACTTCAAAACTACCCCCCAGGGTCGTGCCGGCTGAAGAGGCTTTCTTCAACAGGGCTTTCACCTTCTCTGTCATCTCAGCCTCAGGGCAGTAGAAAGGGGAAGCATCCCGCTCTTTCAGGAGTTCTTCAGGATTCTCCGGTGCGGAAGAAATTGAGAATTCACCGGCAGAACGAAGAAAGCCAATCACCTGAATCTGAAAAGCCCTCAGGAACTGGAGGGCGATGACGCCCAGGGCTGTCCTCATGGCAGTTTCCCGGGCGCTGGCTCGCTCCGCCACCGGCGCCAGATGGGTAAAACCATATTTTACATAGCCCCCATAATCCGCATGCCCGGGCCTGGGAATGGTGCCCAATCTCTCCCCTTCCGGCTCCTCTCCCGGTGCCCGATTCGGTAACATAAGAGCGATGGGTGCGCCAGTGGTTCTCCCCCCATACAGCCCGGATAAAATTTGAATCCTGTCCTCCTCAATACGGTGCGAACGAACACTACGCCCGGGCACTTTCTGCCGACGCCTCAAATAATGGTTGATGCTCTCTTCCGATATACAAATGCCGGCGGGTAGCCCCTCCAGTATCCCCACCAGAAATTTGCCGTGGGATTCTCCTGCCGTCCAGTATCTTAACATCTATCCTCCTTTCTCCACTATCCAGCTTATAGTGTATCAAACTCCCCCCCTTTTTTGGAAAGGGCTATCCGTCCTCCCGAGGAACAGGATTATGCCCTATGCCATATTCCAAACTCTGGTATATAATTCAGAGTTGGAGGTGGAAAACGATGAAAAGGTTTCTAACTTTTGGAATCGTAGGATTACTGCTTTACTCCTGCGGTGGTGGGGGTGGTGGCGGCGGGCTTGCTCCTCTCCTTCAACTCCTGCAAACCGCCCTGAACTTCCCCTCATCGGTCAACTCCCTTCAGTTGCAAATAAAAAATAATGGCGGTGGAACCCTCACCTGGAACCTTACGGAATCCTTGGACTGGTTAACCCTTGACCAGACCAGCGGAAGCACAGCAGCAGGGCAAACTTCCACGGTGAATGTAACGGTAAACCGAACCGGTCAGAACCCCGGCTCCTATACGGGCACGATTAGCGTGACCTCTAACGGCGGAAATGGAACTGTGAATGCCACCCTTGTGGTTATTTTCCCCTCGCAGGACGATGTGGATTCAGCGCCCAATGGTGCCGGATGGGTGAACCTCATCACCGACATCAACGGCACGGATTTGCACCTGGGCTACTACAATGCCTCTAACGGACCCCGCTATATCAAGCGAACCGGTGGAGTCTGGGGGCTCCCCATAGTAGTAGAAACCAATCCAGCATATCAAAGCCCTCAGGTGGGGAAATATCTCAGTATGGCATTAAGCGCCGATGGCAAGCCCTCTATGGCATACCAGGATGGCACCGGCGTTATTTCACCTGGAAAGAAATTTTTCGTCTACGCCTATTCACAGGGAACGACCTGGACCACTCTTCATAGCAGTTTTGGTGCCACGGGGGACGACCTGGGCAACTATTGCGGGCTTGCCCGCTCAAAAGCGTCCGGTGAAACGGATGATTTCGCCCTTCACGCCAGTTTGCCTTCTAATACTTTATACGCCGTTCACTGCTCAGAGAGCACTTGTTCCCCGGTACCCTTAGGAGACCCTGCGGGAATTTATCCCTCTATCTATGCTTCCGGTGGAAGAAACAACGCTATATATCTCTCTCTTATTGACCCTTCTAATAACTCCCTTGGATTTCTATCTTGCGAGAATATGACTTGCTCCCCCACTGCACCCACACTTCTCACAATTTTGACGGGCTTACCTGCAGGTTCCGCCTATACCTCTCTCGCCTCCTCCGATGGCACTTCCTTCCGCATTGCTTACTATGCTGGAAGTGATGGGTTAAAAGTTATCGCCTGTGATTCTAACTGCACCACGCCGGCGAACTGGAATTTATCCTGGACTGTAGAAGCGGGCGCAAATAACGGCAGATACCCCCACCTGATTTATGTCCCCGGAGATACTTATCACATCGCTTATGTGGATGCCAGCCATCAGGTGAAGCACGCCTGGTGGGATAACACCACCGCCTCCTGGAAGACAGAAATCGTGGCAGATAACATCGGCACGAACGGCGGATACCCCAGCGTTGCCCTCACCGGTGGAACGGATAACAAAATCTATATCGCCTACTACAACGACACCACGAAGAAAATTGTGCTTGCCTCAAAGCCCCGGTAAGACTTCGCCTCTCCATGATAAATATCATTCGCCTGGTGTAGGGGAGGAGCTCGTCTCCTCCCGAAGTGAACTCAACCGGGTGGTAAAGGAATCCCGCTTGTTTTGTAATGGGGCTCCCGCCCGTCATTCTGAGCGGAGCGAAAAATCTCCATTCAGATGCTTCACTTCGTTCAGCGGGACACTCACTGCTTCCAGGGCAAAAGGCGTGCCAGAAGTTGTCGCAATGCATCCGGCGATGTGAAAGCCCCTATCTGGTAGTATCGGACATAGCCATTGCGGTCAACAAAGTAACTCCACGGAGCGCTTATGCCTTGCTCGTTAGAAAAAGTGTCCCGATAACGAACGTATGTGTCTGCTCGTCTGCTATCGCTCTCTGGTGTATCATGAGCCCATTTAAAGGTATATTGTTTGCCACCATTAGGTGGGTCTGAGCCTGGGTCGGGGTCCCTGTTGATAAAGTATTCACTTTCGGACACTGATTCGTAGAAGGAGATCGCCACAATCTCATAGCCATTGGCATTCTGTTCGTTGTAGACCGTTTGTAAGTGCGGGAATTCCACAAGGCACCAGTAGCACCAGTAACCCCAGAAATTGATATGAAGAACGGAACCGCGAAATTCATCTGGCCCGACTCGTCCGCCAGCTGTTGAATTGCGGTTCAATTTTCCATCAGGGCTTCCATCAGGGCCCCAAGGTGGAGCTGTAGATGGATAACCCAGCACGGGCAGGTCGGTGATGACAACAATGAGGTCCTTCGTGAAAGTGTTATTCTGGGCGTCGGTAACAGTGAGGCGAACCCGATAGTTTGGCCCTATACCCTGATACGAATGGGAAGTGGTTTGTCCGGTTCCGTTGGGAGTTCCGTCGCCAAAATTCCAGGTGTATGTCAGATTTCCGGTGGAAGTGGTGACCGTGTAAGGGTCTGAAGGCTGCCCTGCTCCCAATGAATTCCAACCCGTGACCCGGTAGGTATACTGGTTGGCGGGAGGCAGATTGTTATCCGTAAATTGAGTGGTGTTAGCGGGCAGGTTGGCAATTTCCGTCCACCCTCCAGGAGGAATCTGCCGTTCCACTTTATATCCGTCTTCATTGGGCGTGTCGTTCCACTGGCAGGTGATACCTCCGCCGGTGGTGGTAGCACTGGCGGAGAAGTTCACAGTGACAGGGCTGCCAGTGTATTCGGCGCTGGGTGGGTCAGCCGTGGCAGTGACTGTGAGCCCACCACCGCCAGAGCAGGCGAGCCCGGTCACTTTCGGAGGAACAGGATTCCCCACATTCACCACAACCGTGTCTCTCCCGTTGATGCCCTCATTATCTGTGGCGGTAATAACAACCGTATAGGATTTTACCTGGGTGAAAATATGGGAGGTATCGTAGGGAGGAGTGGTGAATACCTGGGGTGGAGAGCCATCTCCAAAATCCCAGGTGGCTTGAACCACCGTCCCATCATCATCCACTGCAGTGGCAGTGAACCACACCATCTGCCCGATGTCGGCGGTGATGGGTCCATCGGAATAGACCACACGGTCCAGAGAAACCCTCGCATTCACCCTCGGCGGGCTTGCCAGTCCCACCTGAACCAGCAGGGTAGAAAAAGCGCTGGTAGCACCTTCATCGTCCCTTACCTGAAGAGTGACGATGTAAGTGCCGATATTGTAGGTATGAGAAGTGTCCGGGTCAGTCTCTGTGGCTATCCCGCTATTATCGCCGAAATCCCACCGGTAAGAATTTATGGAGCCTCCATCCGGGTCGCTTGCCGCTGCACGGAAGTAGACGGTGAGGGTCGGCGTCCCTTTCCCTGAAATGGGGTTGGGGCTGAAGGGACCATTGGGATTGAGGGAAGCGAGGATAGAAGCCACGGGAGGAGATTGGGTGTTCACACGGATGGTGATGGGGGGAGAGGGGGTGGAATCCAGCCCCCGACTGTCCCTGACAAAGACGATGGCGGTGTAAGTTCCCTGCACGGGGTAGGTGAAACTGACTGTGGGTGTAGTGGTCACCGCAGAATTGCCGCCGAACCCGAAGTCCCAGTGATAGGACAGGGTATCCCCATCCTCATCCGACCCCATTGCCTGAAAGTTCACCAGCAAAGGGGCAACCCCGCCGAAATCCTTTTGATACTGAGCACCTACTCCCGCATTCACAATCACAGGAGGATGATTCACCTTGCTTCCCGGAGCGGGTGGTGGCAAAACATCCACCGACACCTGACTCTCCTGAGGATTCTGGGGAACTATCCTGCTTCCTCCCACCCCATAAGCCTCTGCACGAAGAGTCATTTCCTGCGGAGATGGCATATCGCCCGTATTCAGATGGTAGATGTAGAGATGGGAATCTCCATACTGAACCATGTGGCAGAGGCGGGCTCCTGCGAATAAATCCACCCGTGAAGGTGCATTGCCATAGCCATCGTTGGCTTCCACGATGACCGTAAAATCACCCGATAAGGTGGCACCAGAGCCCGGTGATAGGATGCGAACCACCGCAGGCATCAGGGGCGGACCTCCAGGCCCGGGTCCCGGAGCCTGTGTGACCCCGCCTCCTCCCGTGCAAGAAAGAACCCACAGGAGGATCCCCATAGAGATAAAGAAATAAAAGTTCTCCTTTTTCAGGAAAAGCATACCCATCTACACCTCCTTTTCATTCCTTTCGGAGAAAATAATAACACATTTTTTCAAAATTACAAGTGGGAAGGTCAAGTATAGAGGAAAAAGCCAGCCCATTCGAAGATTTCGCAGGCGAAAAATGCACCATCCTTTACACTCCAAGCGCCCGTAAGGGTCTCACTTCAGGGTATCAGAATTCCGGGGGGAGTTTCCGAAGTTCTGCCATATTGAAGACAGGACCGGTGAGGCAGAGGTACCGGTCACCGATTTTACACCCCCCGCAGATGCCGAACCCACAGTTGAGTTTCCGATTCAGCAGAAGCAGGATCTGGGCATCCCGAAAATCCCTGTCAATCAGATGGGAAACCACATCCCGCATAAAGGGCACAGGACCGGAGACAACCGCATAGGAATTGGAGGGCGCAGGCTCCACCGCATCAAACAACTCGCCTATACCCCCCGGCCGGATTCCCTCCCGCGGGGAAAGGATATGCTCACAGAAAACCCTCACATCAAAGATAGAGTGACCGGGCCAGACGCCCAGAAGTTCACTGAGGAATATCAATTGCGTATCTTCCTCAAACGACCCCATCACCACAATCCGCTCAAACTCTGTGGGGTTATCCACTGCGTAGTTAGCCAGGGAGCGGAGAGGAATTAAGCCGGAATCGTGTCCGATGAGATAGATACGCTTCCGCCTCATCTCTTCCAGAGGCAAGCCGTTTCCAATGGGTGCTCGCAGGCCCACCATATTCCCCTTTTCCAGCATTGTCAGGGCGGTGGAAACACCCCGACTAACGGGAAGGGTGACCTCCACTTTCCCCCGACTGGAGGGCGAGGAGGAAAAGAAGCAGGAATCCTCCCCATACCCGAAGACAGAAATCATTGCGCCCTGGGCAGGTAAAAACTCAAAACTCCTGGCAAGCAGTGGGTCAAGAAAACGCAACGCATACGTCCGCGTATACGGATTTTCCACCCGAATATCCTCCACCACGGCCAGGTCAGGAATATATACATTGGCTTTCTGAGTCCCCATCTTTCCTCACCTCACTCAAACCGAACATTGCCGACCACTTTCCGGAAATCTATCTTCACCGGGCAGACCTCAATGCATCGTCCACATCCCGTGCAGTTGATGTCCTTATGCTCCAGAGGGAAGAAGAGGAACTTTTCCAGCACCCAGTCCCGGAAGCGTTCCTTCAGGGTTAGACGGGGGTTATAACCCGCCGAGGTTTCAGCGAAACGCTCAAAGGTAGGGGCATCCCACACCCGGTAGCGTTCCCCTTCCGAGCCGGTTTCCACATCCACGATACGGAAATTGCTGGATGTGGGGCAGGCGAAGGTGCATGCCCCGCATTCTATGCAGGTCAGGTACACCTCGCTCCAGTAGGGGAGGTTGAAAATTTCCAGTGGTGAATACTTCTGCCAGCGCTCCAGGTTCAGAGAGTAACTCGCCTTCGCCTCGGCGCGGGCTTTGATCTCCTCCGCTGTCTTCCGATGAAATTCCTCCGCAGGTGTGAAGTTGTCATCCAGTAGGCGCTTCCCTTTATCGGTTAGCACTTTCACATAGAATTCCTTCCCCAGGTCGTAAAACAGCATATCCAGGCCTTCTTCGCCGAAGGGGCTGGAGCCCACACTGGTGGAAAATTCCGTCTCAAACGGCTGTGAGGTTCCCAGGCCTACTAAGGTGGTTCGGCTCCGATGGGCCTGGTAGTAAGGGTCCGGCGCCCCGACCCGGAGCAGTTGCTTGTCCAGAAGCAGGAGGGCTTTCGCATCGCAGGGCTTCACCCCAAAAATCACCCGTCCACGGGTCTCTACAGGTGCCGGTATTACATTCACCGCTGATTTCCTCTTCTGATATTTCAGAATTCTTTCTGACTTTGGAAAGAAGAAAATTTTCGGGGATAGGACAGGAGTCTTGAACTCCAGCATCACCTCTTCCCCACGCCGAAAAGGTGCATACTCTATGAGGGTGCCTGTGAACTTCGGAACAATCACTTCCACCTTATCCAGAAGGGCTTCTAACCAGTATTTCACCTTCGCTTTGACGATCAGGACATCCGCGAGCATGATTTTAACCCCCCTCCACGATTTGCGGCATTGGCTCCGCTTTCAGTAAGGGCGATACTTCATCATACGACAGCCCGGGCTCATAGCCTCCGTACCGCTGTTGCATTTTTCTATACATGGGGATATGAAGAGCCAGCAGAGGAATCCTCACCGGGCAGGCTGATTCGCAGGCTCCGCATTCGGTGCACTTCCCCGCCAGAGAGTGGACGAAGGAGAGAACGATTTTGAAGTTCTCCGCAGGCTGGTTTTCTCCGGTGGCACCTTCAATGGAATCAAACTGGTCCCCTCCGCCGTAGTACACGGGGCAGGAATGCATGCAGGCTTTACAGCGGATGCACCGGGCGAACTCACCCATCCAGAAATTCAGGCGTTCTGCAGGGGTTTTCTTCTCCAGGCGGTCAGCAAGGGTTGTGGGGTCAGCGGGCATAGGATAGTCGGTCTTTTCAAACAGGAACCGGGGCTCACCCTTCAGGTCCGCATCCGGCGGCTCCCGATGGATGCACACCCGACACCAGTCATACAGGGCTTCTGGATAATCTTTTGAGCTGACTGTTCCCGCCTGGTCCGGACTTACTCCCTTCTCCTCCAGCACCTTCGGGTTGAGCATGCCGGGGCATCGGAAGGAAAGGATTTTCACATTCTCACGCCGCACCTGATTATCCTGAATCAATTCTATGATGGTTCGCACATCGCAGGGCTTGGCAATGATTGCCACCCGCCCTTCCACTTTCGGCAGGTAGACGGATAGGTTCTGGGTGCAGAAGGAAGAAACCGTCAGGTGAATGCAATCGTTTTTATTGAAGGCGAAAAAGGGCGCCGTCGTCCAGGCGTAAGGTCCCCGGGCATAGCCGATGACCACATCCACCTGACCCGCTTCCATCAGGCGTCGCGCCTCCCGCTGTAAAATCATCCGCAGTTCATTCATCTATGTTCACTCTCCCTTGCCCCGGAATCCATTCCAGGGTCCCAGGCGTTTGATGTCCTCGTAAAAGGAATTGACGAAACTCACAAAGCCCTTTCCGTCGCTGGCTTCTATCCACAGGGTCCGAAAGCGCTCCGCGGGCAATCCAGCCACCTCCAGTACATCCTTCATCGCTTGCAGACGGCGTTGAGCCAGTTCACTGCATCCGCGAAAATACCCGCGTTCAGTGGGGCAACCCACCACAAAGATGCCGTCCACACCTTCCCAGAGTGCATTGAGGATTAACAGGTGGTCAATGTCAGCGGCGCATAGCAATCGCATCAGGCGAACATCGGGAGAATAAATCAGCCCTTCCATGCCCGCCGTTTCTGCCGCCTGTGCCCCCGCATGCTCGCAAAGAATCCCCAGAATGGTCAATCGCCGTTCACTTACGCCCATGTGACTTCCGCCTCCGCATAGACTTGCTTCAGATTTTGACCTTTCAAATCCAGAACCTTCGGCGTGCACACCGGGATGCACAGCCCGCATCCGGTGCAGAAATTCTCTATGATGTGGGCGATTTTCCGACGGGCTGACCCCGGCTTCATCACCAGTTCTATGGCGTGATACGGACAAACCCTACCGCAATCAAAACATCCGGTGCAGTGCTCCACATCCGTCAGAACAGCGAGGTAAGGCTCCGCCACTCGCCCCTCCTCCGGCAGGTCGGCCAGAAAGGCTCCCACAACCCCCTCCGCCTGTGTATGAACCTCCCGAAGGTCGGCAGGCCCCAGAGCCGCTCCCACAAAATAGATTCCCTCCTGTGGAGATTGAATCGGCCGAAAAGCGGGATGAGCCTCCTCAAAAAATCCCCTCTCGTCCCTCCTCACGCCTAAGATGCGCGCAATTTCCTCCGCACCTTCCGACGGAACCATATCCGTGCTCAGAACCACCAGGTCCGCCACTACCTCCACCGGCTCCCCCAAAATCGTATCCTGAGCGCTCACCCGCAAGCGCCCATCTTCCTGCCTCACCTCCGAGGCTTTCCCCCGGATATATTTGACTCCATATTTTAACTCCGCTGACCGCACGAACTCTACATATCCTTTCGTATGCGAACGGCGCTCCGGGTAAAAAACATACACCTCTATGGAAGGGTCAATCTCCTTCACCAGAATCGCTTGCTTGGCTGTAATCATCTCCGGCAGTTCGGTAGCATAAGGGATGCCCCGCTGGGTGTCCTCTCCGCCCACATCCTGCAAAAAAACCACCGATTTCACCGGTTGATTATCCGATACCCGACGCAACGGCTCTTTCACCAGCCCCTTCCGCTTCACCAACCGCTCCATCTGAAACGAACTCAGCACATCGGGATAATCCCCATAATGGTAATGCGAGTAGGTGGAAGGTTCAAAATACCCGGCTCCGGTTGCCACCACCACAGCCCCCACCCGCTCGTGAACCACCATATCTTTCTGCTCATAATCCACCGCTCCCTCAGGCATAGCCTGCTGGCACAGCCGGCAGTTCTCTCCCTTATACCGAAGGCAGTTCTTTCGGTCAATCACGGGAAGACGAGGCACCGCCTGTGGATGAGGAATGAACAGGGCTTTCCGCCGGCTGAGCCCCGCATTATATTCATCCGGCACTTCCACCGGGCAAGCGTCCATACCCCTGGTGAAATCTGGCGTTACCTCTGCATTCACTAAGCGGGCTTTCTTCCGTATCGTCACATCAAACGAGCCCAGAAAGCCAGTAACTTTCTCCACTTCGCTGTAGTCATATACTTTGATATCCGAACGCTGGGAAACTTCCATCATCAGGGGAACCAGTTCATCCTCCGCATCTTCCATATGGGGATACAGGCGAGCCAGGAGTGGAGACATCCCTCCGATGGTCGGCTCCTTTTCCACGAGGACAACATCCACTCCTGCATTCGCAGCAAGGAGAGATAAATGGATCCCTGCAGCCCCTCCACCTATCACCAGTATCCGCTTCTCTCCGCGGATTCGCCGAACCTTCAGTGGCTCCGCAAACAGCATACGCTGAATCGCCCTCGTGAGCACCTCAATGGCTTTTAACATGGCTCCCTCGGGATTGTGTGTGTGAACCCAGGATAACTCCTCACGCAGGTTCACCATGGATAACAGGTAGGGGTTTAATCCCGCCTCTTCCGCCGCCTTTCGGAAGGCTTTGATGTATCTCCGGGGTGAGGTGGCCCCTACCACCACCCGGTCTAATCTTTCCGTCCGCACCTTCTCCCGAACCATCCTCAGCCCTTCCTCAGAAAGAAGACGAGGATGCACACCCGCATACACTACCTCTGCCACTTCCTTCTTCAGCACCTCGGCAATCTGCTCCGCCTGAAATACCTCCCCCATCTCTTCGGGCGAACTATACAGAAAAACCCCAACTCGGCTCATAAATTTCTCCTCCTGCCCGCGCCAGGCAAGGCGGGGAAATCTTCTCCTCTGCCTTCCCCTGCGTCTGGTGTTATTGTATCATATATTTTTATCCCCGTTTAGTGGAATAGGCAAGTCGGGATATAAAATAACTCAATATATACAGAATTATCAGGGGAATCGCCAGTGCTAACTGGGAAAAAATATCAGGAGAGGGAGTGAGAACACCCGCAAGGATAAAAATACCTACGATAATCCACTTCCACCGGGAGGCTAAAAAATCTGGCGAAAGTAATCCAATCCGACTGAAGATGTAAGACAGCAAAGGAACCTCAAAAATTATCCCGCACGCCACAATCATCCAGAGAATAAATCCCAGGTAGGCGGCTGTGCTGATGAAGGGTGACATCAGTTCACGACCAAAATTCAGGAGAAATTTCAGGGTGAGTGGCACGAGAACCAGATACCCGAAGCCAGCACCGACGATAAATAGGAGAACAGCAGGGAAAAAATACAGGTAGAAAATCCGTCGCTCACCCGGATACAGGGCTGGCGCCACGAAAGCCCACGCCTGATAAAACACCACAGGAGAAGAAAGAATGACTCCCGACACCAGCGCCACCTTCACCAGCGTGGCAAAACCCTCCGCGGGGCGTGTGAAAACCAGTTTCTCCCCTCCAAGAGGCGAAAGGAGGAAGTGAAAAATAGGCTTCACATAAATAAAAGAAAGGATGGAAAGAAGAAGAATTGCCGAGATAGAAATCAGGATTCGGCTCCGCAGCTCCTCCAGATGCCCCTCCAGGGGCATCATCCGATTCTCCCTTTCTTCCATCCTTACCCATTATAAACCAATATTCTTGAAATAATGACATCGTTTGGGGTCAGGCACCAAATGGTGACATTATTATAATTAAGATGCCTGATGGTAAAGGAGGGGAAGTTTTGAGGTTAAAAATTTTTGCAAAAGGGATTATTTTTCTCTATGCGATGGGTATATTCTTACCCGGGAAGGCTCTTTCGGATGAGTACTCGTCGGCGCTGACAGATACCCTCTGGATGACGGGCGGTCACGAGGGCAACCACCTTGCCGTGGGCGTCGGCTCGCCGAAGTCCGCTTCCAAATCCGACTCCGCAAAAAAGCCCGCGCCGAAATGGACGACTCACAAGAACCCCGCCGGCTTCTCCGTGGAACTCCCGCCCGGCTGGAGGGTGAAAGTCCAGCCGAAGTCGGGACGCCTTGACATCACGGGCGCCTCCAGTGAAAGGGTGGTCATCCTCCCCTTCTTCGTCCCCGATAACCCTGACGAAAAAGCCTTTCCGTCCATCCTGAAGGCGCTCGCCAAACAGGAAGTCGGCGACGGGGAGTGGGAGTCGCCGCAAGCGGTGGGCAAGTCCGCCCTCCGTATGACCGGCAAGTCCGCAGGTGCCAGGGTTGTTGCCGCCGTCGTTCACACCACAAGCGCCCGCGGCGCCGCAGGCTTCTTCTATGCGACCTCCGCACCCGAAACAATCTACACAAAATCAGTGGACACTTTCGCTCGCATCCTCAAGAGTTTTCGCATCAAGGGCGCGCCGCCTGGCTCCGCATCCGCCGTGAAACTTCCCGCCTTCGTCCAATGGCAGGACCCTCGCGAGAACGCCTTCAGCCTCCAGGTTCCCAAAGGATGGAGCATTGACGGCGGGATGTTCCGGTTCGCAACCGTTGACATCCGCGCCGAAGTCACCGCCGTCTCTCCCGACGGGAAAATCAGCCTCCGCCTCGGCGACAAGGACATTCCGCTGTTCACCGAGCCGAATCCCACGCTGGCGATGGCGGGCTTCCACGAGGGCTCCCTTTATTCCCCTGGCTACGGCGTCGTCTTCCTCGTCAAACGCTACCTCCCGGGCGTCCAGTTCGCTGAGGAGTAGGTGAACCTCCGCATCGCGCCCCAGTGCGCCGACCTCCAGATTGTGGAACGCAAGGACCGTCCTGACATCTCCGACATTTTCAACCAGATTTACGCCCGCTATTCAGTGTACGGCGCGGGGCTCGTCCTCACCACCGGCGAGGTCGCCTTCACCTGCAAAAAAGAGGACAAACCGATGAAGGGTTACTACTTCGCGGGCACCCAGCAGACCTACATTCAGGGCATCGGCGCCGGTCCCTGGAATATGCAATACCTCGCCGGCTTCCTCGCCGAAAGCGACCACGCGGATACCGCTCAGGCTATCGGCGAGCATATGCTGAATACCTTTCAGGTCAACCCCGACTGGGCTCAAAGGCAACAGAATCTGACCGCGGAAACAAGCAAGGTCGTCAGCGAGACCCACGAGCACATTTCCAGGGTCATCAACGACACCTACTGGAACCGGCAGGGCGTAATGGACGAGATTGACCGCCGCCGCTCTAACGCCATTCTCGGCGTCGTGGATGTCGTGGACGAAAAATATGGCAAAGAATACAAGGTGGAAAATAGTTCCAACTACTACTGGATAGACCATCGCGGAAACATCGTCGGCACCGACACCTACACCATTCCCAGTATTGACTTCCGCGAACTTATCCTCCTGCCATAGGACCAGCGTGGAGACAGGGTATCCTCCTGTCTGAAATTGGGAGAGCAGGTCTCTCCCTGCCCGAATGTATGTATCAAGCAAGGCTATGTATTGGATGGATTTTATGATATAGTATAGGAATGGTGGGCTGGATTAAGGATATAATCCCGGATGCCCCGTTTGAGGGGGTTCTTCTCATCCGCAGGGTTGAAGTCAGAAGGAAGAAAGATGGGGGGCCCTTCCTTTCTTTCTTTTTCTCGGATAAAACGGGTGAAATAGCGGGGAATTACTGGAGTCCTCCAGCCTCCCAGATGAATGCCTTTTCCGAGGGGGAAGTGGTGCAGGTGAAGGGGAGGGGGCGGAAATTTATGGGCGCCCCGGAACTGGATGTGGAATGGCTGGAAAAAGTCTCCCACTGGTCGCCTGAGCAATTCGTGGAGAAAACCCCTCTCCACCCCGATGTGTATCTAAAAACCCTGCGAGAGTATGTGGCGGGCGTTTCATTACCCCCTCTCCGATCGTTATTAGAAGAGGCACTGAAGGAGGAGAAACTCCCCACGGCGCCTGCGGCAAAGATGATGCACCATCCTGTCATTGGCGGGCTCATTGAACATATCACCACTCTCCTCCGGCTATCCGATGCGGTTGCAAAAATCTATCCAGAAGTGAACCGGGATTTGCTCGTTGCCGGCATAATCCTCCATGACATCGGTAAAATTTATGAACTGGACATTACGACGAAGGTGGATTTTACCACCCGGGGTCGCCTGTTAGGGCATATCTTCCAGGGCTGTGAATGGGTCCTGAAGAAGATAGAAAAAATCCCTGACTTCCCAGAGGATGTGAAAATGAAACTCCTTCATATTATTCTCTCCCATCACGGGGAGCAGGAACTCGGCTCGCCCGTGCTTCCCCAGACCCTGGAAGCCATCGTGATTCACATGCTGGATAATCTGGATGCCAAGTACTGGGCTTTCAAAAACCAGATTCAAACGCAGAAAGAGCCCGATTCTGACTGGACGGACTATCATAAATTGCTGAAGCGCTTTATCTACTTTGACAGGAGGGAAGAAGAGCGTGGTGGATGAGAAATTACCCTTCAGCGGGGAGATGGGGCGTATCCTTACGGTCCCCTTAGAGGGGGAAACGAAAACCTCTTATCTGGAATACGCCATGAGCGTCATTGTGGGGCGAGCATTGCCCGACGCCAGGGACGGGTTAAAACCTGTTCACACCCGGATTTTATATGCCATGCTCCGGGAGGGTCTGTATCCTGACCGGCGGTTCATCAAGTCTGCCGGCGTCGTGGGTGAAGTGATTAAAAAATACCACCCCCACGGGGATGCGGCGGTGTATGATGCCCTCGTTCGTATGGTCCAGGATTTCTCTATGCGCTATCCTCTGGTGGAGGGGCACGGCAACTTCGGTTCTGTGGACGGCGACCCCCCTGCCGCCTACCGATACACCGAGGTTCGCCTCTCCAAAATCGCCATGGAAATGCTGGCAGATATAGAGAAGGAAACGGTGGACTTCCGCCCCAATTTTGACGGCTCCACGGAAGAACCTGTCTGGCTACCCTCCAAACTCCCCCAACTTTTGATGAACGGCTCCCTCGGATTAGCCGTCGGTATGGCCACCAACATCCCACCCCACAACCTCGGTGAACTGGTGGATGCCCTCCTTCTTCTCCAGGACCATCCCGAGGTCTCTGTGGATGACCTGATGGCGAAAATCCCCGGTCCTGATTTCCCAACGGGCGGCGTGATTGTGGGGCGAGATAAAGTCTATCAAGCCTACCGCGAGGGAAAAGGTAAAATCACCCTCCGAGCAAAGGTGGTGGTGGAAGAGGATAAAAAACACCCAAGAATCGTCGTCACAGAGATCCCCTTCCTGATTCGGAAAGCGGACATCGTAGAGCAAATTGCTTCCCTGATTAAGGACCGAAGGCTGGAAGGGATTGAAGACCTGAGGGACGAAACGGATAAATCCGGCATCCGCATCGTGCTGGAACTGGAGAGCCGACAAAATGTCCCTCTTGTGCTTCATCAACTCTTCCGGCTCACCCCATTGCAGGTAACCTTGAATGTTACCTTCCTCGCTCTGGTCAAAGGTGTTCCCCGAATCCTCAACCTCAAGCAGGCGCTGGAAGTTTTCCTGGAACACCGAAGGGAATGCATCCATCGCAGAACGAAGTTTGAACTCCGGGAAGCCCGAAACCGGGAGCACATCCTGCAGGGCTTGCAAATTGCCCTTCAGCACATAGATGATGTTATTCAACTGATTAAACGGTCGCCATCCACTGAAGAAGCCAGAGCCCGCCTCATCAAGAAATTCTCCCTGACAGAAATTCAGGCAAAAGCCATCCTGGATATGCGCCTTTCAACCCTCACCCGCCTCGAAACCGACAAAATCCAAACGGAAATTCAAGAAATCCGGAAGAAGATACAATCCTTAGAGGAGATTTTGAACAGCCCGGAGCGTTTGAAGCAACTCATTTCTGAGGAACTGATGGAAATCCAGCGCAAATATGCGGACCCCCGCCGAACCCGGTTTGAAGAGCCTGAAGAGGTGGACCTTTCCCAGTTAATCCCCCACGAGCAAGTGGTGGTAACCATCACGAGGAAAGGCTATATCAAACGGGTGCCTCTGGAGGCCTACAAAACCTACGGGAAGGGCGGAAAGGGGCTCATCGGCCTGGAACTCACCAAGGGCGACTCCGTGCACGACCTCTGTATCGCCTGGACCACGGACCCCCTGTATATTTTCACCTGGGCAGGAAAGATGTATTCTCTGGATACACACACGGTTTACGACTCGGACCGCTACGGGCGGGGACGCCCCATCATCAATCTCTTAAAAGGCGTTGGTGAAGAGGATGTAGCTCTGTTGAAAGCCTCGGTGGAGAATAAACCCTATCTGGTTCTCCTATCCCAGCGGGGGAAAGTAAAGAAATTGGATTTCCCACCCCTGCTCCCCCTGCGTCGGAGTGGAAAGCAGGTGATGAAGGTGCGCCCGGGCGACCGCCTCCTGGAATCCTTCTGGGTGGATGAACAGGACCGGATTTTTATCGTCACCCGAAAAGGCAGGGGCGTCCTGTTCTCCGTCGGGCAGGTGCGAACGATGGGCCGGGTGGCTGCAGGAGTCCGGGGCATTCGCCTCGCACCCGATGACTCCGTTGCCGGTGCCTGCGTCCTCTCCAAATCTGAAAACCTCCTCCTCATCACTCAAAAAGGTTATGCCAAACGCCTCCCCGCTAAATTTATCCGCGAATACGCCCACCGCGGCGGCAAGGGCGTGATTGTCTACCGCCTCTCCGAAAAAACGGGCGACATCATCGGCGTCAGAAATATCCTATCCGAAGAAGAACTCGTTACCATCACTACCCAGGGAAAAGTCATGCGCCAGCGCATCAAAGGTATTGCCACTCAGGCACGCTATGCCCGTGGTGTGAAAGCGGTTACTTTAGAGCCTGACGACCTGCTGGAAAACTTCGACCTGCTGTAAAAGGGCATAAGTTTCTATCCTCCGGGTAGTGCCTCCCCCCATTTTATGACCCCGATGGCTAATCAGCGGATGGTATAATAATGCTCTGGAGGTGGTTGCAGGATGCGACCTACAGCGACAGCAGTGGAAAGGCTGTCGGGGGAGAGAGCCTTTTATGTGCTGGCTCGAGCCCAGCAACTGGAGAAGGAGAAGGGCATTCGCTACTGCCATTTTGAAATCGGTGAGCCAGACTTTGATACGCCGTTGAACATCAAGAACTCCGCCCGAAAAGCCCTGGAAGAGCACCGCTACACCCATTACACAGGCTCTCAAGGATTGCCCGAGTTGCGGTCTGCTATCGCAAGTCATATTTCAAACACCCGGGGTGTCCCAGTCAGCCCCGATGAAGTGGTCGTCGGGCATGGAGCCAAACCCATCATCTTCGCTTCCATTGTTGCCCTGGTGGACATCGGCGACGAGGTCATCCTATCCAATCCCTCTTATCCAGCCTATGAGTCAGCCATCCGTTTCGCTGGCGGTATCCCCGTGGAAGTTCCCCTCCTCGAGGAGAGAGATTTTGTGATGGACATAGATTTCCTCCTCAGCCGCGTAACGAACCGAACGAAATTGATTGTGTTGAATTCACCCCAGAATCCCACCGGTGGAGTTCTCGCACCGGATGACCTGAAAGCCATCGCAGAGGTGGCGATTCAGCGCGACCTGTGGGTCATCTCGGATGAAATTTATAGCGAAATTATCTACGATGGAAAGCACCACAGTATTTTTTCCATCCCGGGGATGAAGGAGAGAACAGTGCTGATTGATGGCTTTTCTAAAACCTACGCCATGACGGGCTGGCGCCTGGGATATGGAGTGATGAACCCGAACCTCCTCGTGAAGCCGGTGACCCTGATGGTGAACAATATGATTTCTTGCACCGCCCCTTTCATCCAGGTAGCGGGGATTGAAGCCCTTCAGGGCCCTCAGGAGGAAGCCAGTAAAATGGTGGCTGAATACCGTAGACGGCGGGATGCCATCGTGGACGGCTTGAACGCCATTCCCGGCATCCGCTGTAAAAAACCCAGGGGCGCTTTCTATGTGTTTCCCAACATCTCCTCTTATGGAGGGCGTTCAGCAGAAATCGCCGACTATCTCCTCCAGGAAGGTGGGGTGGCGCTCCTGCCTGGAACGGACTTCGGCTCCCGGGGAGAAGGCTACCTCCGCCTCTGCTTTGCCCGCTCCGTGGAAGAAATTCAACTGGGTATGGAGCGGATGAAAACCGCCCTCGCTAAAATGCACTAACCGGTTCCCACTGGGTGATGGGCGACAATGGCTGAGGATGAGTCCCTGCTTCCGAGGCTCGGCGGTTACCGGAAACTGAAAACCTTCCAGATTGCCCGATTGATTTATGATGTCGCAGTGCGATTCTGCGACTCCTGCATTGGTAAGCGAACCCGCACTCACGACCGGATGGTGCAGGCGGAGCGCTCCGGAGGCTGAACCAGATGGATAGCATTCACACAACCCCAAAGACCCCGCCCCCGGCTGAAGGAAGAAGCGGAACGGAACCGCTTCCAAATCTGGCTGAACGGCAACCCCTATCCGTGAAGATGATGGATTGATTCCGATGGAGAGGGTGAAACCTCCTTACCTTGCTAAAGGGTGGTGGCGGATTTGAAAATGGCGATTCAACTGGCTCCGGAAAATAAAGAGATGGCGAAGACGATGCTGATTTTGACCCCATCCGAAATGACCCGGAGTTTCAGAACCTGCTCTAAGGGAAAAGGAAGTGATGAAGCAGGAAAAGATGGTTGATTTCGGAAATCAGTTGCGGGTTATGATATAATTTCTCCCGGTAGGGGGCTGATTGCAATGAAGATGATAAGATACACCGTTTATTTTGAGCCTCTAAAAGAAGGTGGATATGGGGTTGTAGTGCCATCGCTCCCAGGCGTGATTACCTATGGAAAGACTCTCAGGGAAGCCCGAAAAATGGCTAAAGAAGCCATAGAATGCCATCTGGAGGGCCTTCTGAAGGATGGTCAGCCTTTGCCGGAAGGGGAGGAACCCTCTGAAGAACCCATCCGTGAAAAAGTTTCCGTCCTCCTAAAATCTGCTTGAACCCTAAATTACCCGTTCTTCCTGCCAGAAAAGTGGTCCAGGTCTTGAAAAAGGCTGGGTTTATTGTTCACCATCAGAAAGGAAGTCATATTCAACTAAAACATCCGGCAAAATCGGGCCTTCGTATCACTGTTCCATACCATAGCAGGGACTTGCCTCCAGATGTTCTCAGAAGCATCCTCAAACAAGCCCAACTCTCGGTGGAAGATTTTTTGAAATGGATGAGAAAGTAAGCAGAGACGGAAGAATGCCCAAGCCTACTACAACCGCTCGCAACTACTCTTTGAAGTTCGGCTCGGAAAGAAAGGAAAAGGATAAGAAGAGGGTGGTGGCGGATTTGAAAATGGCGATTCAACTGGACCCTGTGCGTAAGGAAATGGCGAAGACGGATGCTGATTTTGACCCCATCCGAAATGACCCGGAGTTTCAGGTATTGTTAGGGGGATGATGGTGCCGGGATAGAGGATGTGGACAGAGGAAAGCAGGTGCATTCAGCCGGTGAGCTGCTGGAGACGGAATGGGCGATTCTATCCCCAGGAGGTCGGGCGTGATATAATGAATGGAGAATGAGTTCTCCAAGGAACCAAAATGAGCGGAATGGATGAGAGACCGAAAGAGATGGGGTTGGAAGAAAGGGAGCAGGTTATCAGCGCTCTGACTCTGCTGGTTCAAAGGCAGGAGGAGGTGGTCTTCGCTTACCTGATGGGTTCGTTCTCGGAAGACTTGCCTTTTCGCGATGTGGATGTGGCGGTGTGGGCGGAGGAAATCCCGCAGATGCAGGCGTGGGATTATGAAGCAGACCTCTCGGTAAAACTGTCGCGAGAGTTGAAACTGCCTGTGGAGGTTCACCTGCTGAATTCCGCACCCACTGGCTTTCGGTTTAGAGCCACTTCCGGGCGCCTGCTCTTCTCCAGAAATGAAGCATTCCGCCTGAATTTTGTGGAGCGAACCTGGCTGGAATACTGGGACTTTCGCCCCCTCACGGAACAAATCGTGAAGGATTCCTTCCGATGAAACAGCAGGTGGACCTGGAGGTTCTCAAAACCCGGGCCCTTTCTTTGCGTGAGAGCCTGGAAAAAATGAAAAAGTATGTTGCCCTATCCGACGACGAATTCTGGAGCGAAGAGCGAAATATCCTTAGCGTGAAGCACTTGCTTTTGCAAGCCATTGAAGACGCGGCTTCCATTTGTTCTCATCTATTAGCTCGGCTGGGCGGGGAATCGCCATCCGGGTATGCGGATTGCTTCCAGGGTCTGGAGCGGTTGGGCATCCTGCCCCCAGGTTTGACCCCGCGTATGATGACGATGGCGCGATTTCGTAATCTCCTCGTCCACCGGTATTGGGAGGTGGACGATAGGAGAGTTCTGCAATTCGCGCGTGTGGACGCAGATGACCTCTACGCCTTCTTACGAAGTGTAGGACATTTCCTCCACGCCCAACTTTTATGAGACAATGGCGGCAGGAGGTTTGAACAAACCCATTCCATCGCACCCGGAACATAAGGAAATGGCAAAGCGGACACCCTGACCCTGTATGAAGCCCTTCTCGGATGTGGCGGAGGAGTATGTGGATTTCCTTCTGTCGGAGCGGAACTTATCTAAAAATACTGCCCTCGCTTACCGGAATATCTTCCAGAAGTTCCAATCTTTTTTAGAGAGCCTGCCACCGAATGAAAAGGTGAAATCCCATCCCGCAAGGCTCATTTCCCTCATTCAGGAGAAAGAAGTGACCGCATTTTTCAGTGAAATGGCAAAGCAGGGGCAATCGGTATCCTCAAGAGCGCAAGCCCTTTCCGCCCTCAAGGGGGTATTCAAGTTCGCCCTGCGGGAAGGATATATGGATGAAAACCCGGCGGATGAGTTTGAAACCCCTCGCCGATTGAAAACGGTTCCCAGATTCTTGACTTATGAAGAGGTTTGTGCAGTTCTGGAAGCCTGCCATGGAAACTCTCCCGTGGCTCTTCGCAACCGGGCTTTGCTGGAAATCCTTTACGGCTGTGGCTTGCGAATTTCTGAAGCGGTGGGGCTGAAAATGGAGGATGTGCACCCGGATGAACTCTTCCTTCTCGTCCGCGGAAAGGGGAGGAAGGAGCGTCTGGTGCCCATGAACCGAACGGCGTTCCACTGGCTAACCCGCTATTTGAAGGAGGGGCGGGAGGAAATTCTGAAAAATCGCCCCAGCCCTTACATCTTCGTCAGCCAGAAGGGCGGACGCTTGACCCGTCAGATGGCCTTTTTAATCCTGAAAAAGGCTTTAATCAAGGCTGGGCTTGACCCCAGCCTCTTCTCCCCCCATTCCCTTCGCCACTCCTTTGCCTCTCATCTCTTGATGGGGGGGGCTGACCTCCGTGCCGTCCAGATGCTATTAGGTCATGCCGACATCTCTACCTCGGAAATTTATACCCATATCCTGCCCAATACTTTGAAGGAAGCCTACCGCAGGTGGCATCCGAGGGGCGGGTGGAAATCCCCACCTCCCGATATATCAACCCCACAACGGTCATGAAAGCGGTGGTGATAGTTTTAGACGGCGTGGGCATCGGCGAGGCTCCTGATGCGGACTCCTATGGCGATGCAGGCTCCAATACCCTTGCCAATACAGCCGTCGCCGTGGGTGGGCTGAACCTGCCCCACCTCCAGGCACTCGGCCTGGGGAATATCGGCCATATCTTCGGCGTCCCCCCTGCATCCCCTCCCCTATCTTTTTACGGGAAGATGGCTCCTCTAAGCCCCGGTAAGGATACTCTCACCGGCCACTGGGAAATGATGGGGGTTATCCGTAAATCTCCTCCCCACACCTATCCCGACGGCTTCCCGCAGGAAATCATTTCTCGCCTCCAGGAAGAAATAGGGCTGAACTTCCTGTATGGCAAGCCCGCTTCGGGAACCGAAATCATCAACCTCCTCGGTGTAAAGCATACCGTCACCCGTCAGCCCATCCTTTATACTTCTGCGGACTCGGTGATGCAGATTGCCGCTCACGAAGAGGTTATCCCCGTTTCCTCACTCTACTCCATCTGTGTGAAAATTCGGGATTTAGCGGAAAAATATGGCTGGGTGGACCGGGTAATTGCCCGACCCTTCACCGGCTATCCCGGCAATTACCAGCGGCTCAATCACCTCCGGAAAGATTTCGTCGCTCTCCCGCCGGAAGAGAACCTCCTGCACATTCTTTCCTCCAATTCTATCCCAACGGTTGCGGTGGGAATCATTGGCAGTATTTTCGCCGGCGAGGGACTCACCGCCCACGAGGATACCCGCTCCAATAACCAGGCGGTAGAGAAATGCCTTCAATGGCTGAAAAAGGATTTTTCTGGCTTCCTGTTTGCCAACCTGGAGGATTTTGATATGCTATATGGGCACAGGAACAACCCGCAAGGGCTGGCGAACGCCCTCCAGCAGTTTGATGCCCGAATTCCTGAACTGTTAGAATATATGACCCGGGATGACCTTTTGATTTTGACCGCCGACCACGGAAACGACCCCACCACCCCCTCCACCGACCATTCCCGGGAATATGTTCCCCTCCTCGTGTATTCTCCCGGGTCCGTCGGGAACCGCACCCCTTCCAGCCTCGGTGAACGCAAATCTCTTGCCGACCTCGGTGCCACCCTGTCCGATTTCTTTCAAGTTCCACCCCCACCTGCAGGTTCCAGTTTTCTTCATCTTTTGAGGGGCAGATGAAAGCAACGAAATCCTATCCCACCGCCTCTTCCCTCTTCCACCCGTTTTTCTTGCTGTTTCTCTTCTACATCTTCCTCGCCGCCCATTTCGTCCTCAACGGAGCAGGTCCTCTGGAAGTCAGGGATAAAAAAGATTTCTTGGAAATAGAAATGCCAGAAGGGGGAACCCTGAAACTGGATTCTCTGCATCTGAAGGCAGGCGCCTTGCTCTTGCAGGTTAAAAAAGGTTCTCCTTCCGCCCTTCAAAACCTGCGCTTTTCCAGAGGTTTCACCCTCACCACTTCAGACTTTTCTATGGAAGGGATAGAAGGAGTTTATGACACGCTTCAATTCCAGATTTCCGGCAAGGCCACTTTTTCCTCCTCGGGTGTAGAAGGCTCTGCCACGAGTTTCACCTTTTTTCCCGGAGAGAAAAAAATTCAACTGATGGAAGGAGATATAAAAATTTCATCCGTGGAAGGCTCCCTTTCTTCCCATCAGATGTCCTTATCTTTCACCGATGGGGTGCTTCAGGCAGAGGGAGATGTGATTCTCAATGCGAAGAATTTCCAGTTAAAGTCCCACTCTCTTCGCCTGATGAATGCGGATAAAGTCCTTTACGCCGAGAATTTCACTTTTACTTTGAATCACACCGCTGTTTTCACTGGCGATTCCCTGAAATACCTCTGGGCAACCGGCGACATCCTCGTGCATGGACATCTGACAGCCACTTTCTCTTCACCCGAAGCCCCTCCCGGCTAAAAAGATTAATTATTCTGAGTATAAATTGGTATAATACAGATGGTGATATAGATGATGCAGAAAAAGGAATGGAAAGATAATCCCTCCACTTTTTATGTGGAGGCTTTTTCCCGGATGAATGATGGAGACTATGAAAAAGCCATTGAGTTGTTAAATCACGCTCTTGAGATTTATCCCGATTACTGGGATGCCAGGCTTTTGCTGGCAGGAGCGCAGGAAGCCAGGGGAAGTATTGATGAAGCAGTCTGCACCCTAAAGGAGTCCCTCGCCATCACACGACGGCAGATTATCCAAACCTTGAATAATCTCGCTTACTTCTACACTTTATTGGGGGAATACCCCAAAGCAGAAAGCCACTATGAGGAAGTGATTCGGATGGATGACCAGAGGGCTGGGGCTTTCTATTATCTCGCCTGCATTAAAGCCCGTTTGAATAAACTGGAAGAAGCCAAACCCCTTTTGCAGAAAGCGGTTTCTCTGGAGCCCGAATATCTACAGGACATCCTGGATAATCCCGACTTCGCACCCCTTCAGGAAGAGTGGAAAAAGAAAGAGTAAAAGGCGCTGTGGAGATTGACCTAAATAAGAGATGGAGTTTACCCGGAGGCTTATGTGGAAGAAAGATTCAACGGGCCGGTTTGGCTGATGCAGCCCATACCGTATTTTAATGAGCCGCTGGAACGAAGCCTGCCAGATGCTGGAGAAGATGGACAAGGGCATTCTACTTTCCCAGCGATATTTTTACGAATTTGTGTATAAGCCCCGCAGGGATGAACTGACGAAGAAATGGAATGCCCTCGCCTCTCCCGAATAATACTCTCCCCCGCAACTCCTCTCTGGTGGGTTCGCAAAAATCCATCCGCCACCCGTCGCCTCATCACCTGTCATATATATTGCCCGCCGTCTACTTTAATCACTTCGCCCGTGATGTGGCGAGCCCTTTCACTGCATAAAAAGGTTACCAGATAAGCCACATCTTCCGGCTGTCCCAGGCGGCCGAGGATAATTTCCGACAGGGCTTTCTCCCGGACGGATTCAGGCGCCTCCCGAACCATATCCGTTTCAATCAGCCCGGGCGCCACGGCATTCACCGTGACAGAGAATTTGCCCATCTCCCGGGCAACCGACTTGGTGAGGGCAATGACCCCTGCCTTGGCGGCGGAATAGTTCGCCTGCCCAAACTTCCCCCGCAGTGCGTTAATACTCACAATGTTCACAATCCTTCCCCTCTGCTGTTCCTTGAACAGGGGAGCCACCGCCCGAATATAATTGAAGCACCCTTTTAAGTCCGTGCCTATCACCGCATCCCATTCCTCTTCCGTCATCTTCCACACCACCGCATCCCGATTGATGCCCGCATTATTCACTAAAATCTCCAGGTGCCCGAATTCCTGCAATACCTGCTGAACCACCCGCTGGGCTTCCTGAAAATTGGATACATCCGCCTGAATTGCCATGCTTTTCTTACCTGTGCTTTTCACTTTCTGCAGAACCTCCTCCGCCGCATCCTTCCGGGCAGAGTAGGTGAATGCCACATCCGCCCCGTTTACCGCCAGGTCCAGAACGATGGCGGCGCCTATCCCGCGGCTACCTCCCGTCACTAACGCCCCTTTCCCATCCAGCATCTTCTCCATCTTTTCCTTCATCCTTTCCTTATAGTAAGTGCTTCCCTCCCCCCTGTCAATGACAGGGAGACCTTTTCCTTTTAATTCTTTCTACATCAGATGGAAAAAGTCAAGAAGATTGCATCACAATACTGGTTAGGCGATGCTTTGACACCGGAAGCAAAAATAAGCCCCGGCTCACGGTAATTCTTTAGTCTTGGGTGAGTAGACAATTTGGGCTGGCTCCGGTCCCAGAACCTGGCGGGTGAGTTTCAATTCCGGCATCGGAACCTTCCCTCGTCTTATAAAATTTGCCATACTGGCGAGACCGAGGATAGCACTCGTTGCCATAATTTCATGCCCCTCCATCACAACTTTCTCCAACAAGGGACACTGGACTCGCAGTGTTTCCCAGTTCGCTCAGAAAAACTTGAACCAATCAGCAGTATCCTCAGGTGGGGCATCCCGGGAAATGTCGCCAATGTGAATCTGTGTGCGGGAATCAGCGAATTGCGGGCAAAGGGGTTCCCCAATACCTTGCGAACATCCTCCCCGTCAGTGGGGAATTTTCCTGTCAGGTTAGCGTAACTCTGGAGCATGGCTTTCGCCCTCTGCACTTTTGGGGTCAGATTCTAAAACTTCAGCTATTGCTTTCCTGTATAATGGAGGATGGCAGAAGCGGGATGAAAAAGTACAAAGAGAAAGGACTTGAAAGAAGAGAGAAAAACTGACCCCCCCTCAATTGCACAAACATTATCTTCTTACGAAGAAAGTGTGAAGGCACACCTCTCAGTGGTGGTACAAAGGTTAACCCTCGCTCTGCGTAGGAGCGAATATTACCTGTCGCTCGAAATAGATAAATAGGGAAACACCAACCGTTGTAAGCACAATGCCAATGACCTGCAGTGGAAAAATCCATTGCAAAGGGAGTAGAGTATTTTCTGGAACACTGGAATAAATGAACTCTTGAGTAGAGCGGATGCCGTTGGTTAGCAAAAATAGAAGGAGAAAAACCATCGGGGATTTCCTGAGTAGCGCAGGGAAACATAGAACCTGCCAGATGAACAAAACTCCGTAGAGGGCGGCGAGGACGATGGACATCGGACTTAGAGGGAAGGAGTAAAAGGTGGCAGATAGGGCAGTAAGGGGTGCAACGAGGCAGGCAATTACAAGGAATGGTCGAAGCAACAAAAGAAAAGGTAAGAAGCGTTGAATAATGCGGGGAAGGAACAGAATTGCGAGGAAGGGCAAGAAAAAATCGAGGACTCCACTCCAAGGGTCACCGAGTTCATAGATGAAGAGACGCAGGAAGAAAAGAGGATAGAGAAGAAGAAAAAATGCCAGAAGTACCCAGAGGAGAGGCTGACTATGAAGAAATTTACCCAATTTTGCAACACACTTCCTCTAAGGTAGTTTTTTAGCGAATTTTTTTTGGGGGAACTGTTACCAGTTCTCCCGGCCCAGGGGGGCCTATGGATACAGGATTGGGATAGATGTATTGTTTAAGGATACGCCCCCCTT
>JBBIMK010000014.1:0-51625 GCA_037444445.1 bacterium
AGGATATGCTTGATTTAGGCTTTTTAATGCGCGGTGAAATCATCTGGAATAAAGCCTCAAGCGGCAGTCCTTCAACTGCGTGGGGTAGTTGGCTTTCCGCTAAAAATCCAACATTGAGAGACATTCATGAATATATTTTGGTCTTTTCTAAAGGGATGTTTTCAAGGGAAAATCTTGGAAGAAAGAGCACAATTTCTAAAGAGGAGTTTCTTGAATTTACCAAAAGCGTGTGGACATTTGCTGCAGAGCCAGCAACAAAAGTCGGTCATCCTGCACCATTTCCGGTGGAATTGCCTTACCGATTGATTCAACTTTACACTTTTGAGGGCGAGGTGATTTTAGACCCATTTATTGGAAGCGGACAGACGGCTATTGCTGCGATAAAAACCCGACGACATTATGTTGGATATGACATAAACGAAGAGTATGTAAAATTGGCAGAAAGACGCATCAAGGAGTTTTCCTTAAATTTGAATGTGCCGGAGTTGTTTGAATTGGAAGGGAAAAAGGAAAGGAGTAATAAGAATGGCGGCACGGCGTATCACACAGCATAAAAGGGACCCGAATCCCGCCTTCGGCGGAACTTCTTTTCTGCCGGGCAGATTTGGTAGTATGATTGTAGGTGGTGGATATGAGGAAGAGGGCAAAACCTTTGAAGGGGTGGGGCAGGAAGTGGGTCTCTGCCCGTGGAATCCGGGTTCTCGGCTCCCTTCTCCTGCTGGCTTCCACGCTTCTGGCGCAGGATTCGTCCGGTAAAAAGTCCATTGACCTCTTCATCCATCAGGTAGAATACTCGGATTATCCAGAAATCCACATCTACTTCTCCGTGTTTAATGTCCTGCGAATCCCGGTGGTGGGGTTGAAGGAGTCCGCATTCACCCTGCTGGAGGATGGGAAGCCCATACAGGAGTTTCAGGTGAGCAGTGCGGAAGCCACCCAGCAGAAATTGAGCATCGCCATTCTGGTGGACGAATCTGGCTCTATGGCGAAGGAAGGGAAATTGAATTCTGCCAGGGAGGCGCTGAAGGCATTTTTGCAGAACCTGGACCCTCGGGCTGAACTCTTCCTGTTTGGGTTTCACGACGGGGTGGAAACTTTATACACGCCGGAGCAGGGGCGGGAGGCGCTGAATCGGGCGGTGAATGCATTCAGCCCCAGAGGGAGCCGAACGGTGATGTATGATGCCTTGAATGAGGGGTTGAAGCAGGTGGCGGCGCGGGGTGCGGGGCGAAAAGCCCTCGTCCTTCTCACGGATGGTAAGGACGAAGGAAGCGCCACCACGCTGGAGGATATAGCACGCCTCGCCTCCGACCTGGGCATCCCTATTTTCAGCCTCGCTTACGGCTCCGACGCCGATGTCCCCACCCTCCAGCGCCTCACCATCCTGTCCGGCGGGCATCTGGCTCAAACCTCCAGCCCTTCAGGCTTGAAGGACCTGTATTTCATCGTCGCTCAGTATTTAGCCAGCCAGTATGCCCTGACTTATGTAACCAACGCAAAGCCGGGTCCAGGGAAGCATGCGGTTCTACTGAAACTCACCCACGGGGGGCTGGAATACACCGCCACCCGGGAATTTCCCCTCCCCATAGGCTTACAGCCGAAAAAACCCGTGTGGGTCGCGAAAGGAGAGTTGAAGGGAAAGCCGACGACTCCCTCCACCGGCTTGATTCTCACCCTTCTCACCTTCCTGGCGGTGGGAGGTTTCTTCGCCGCTCTCCTTATCCTGCGCATCTCCAAAAAAGCGGTTAGAAAATGCCCCACCTGTGGCAACCGAATGGAACCCTCCTGGACTGAATGTATGTTCTGCAAGAAAGAAAAGGAGAAACAGAAGGAGGAGAAAATTCCTGTGATGCCCCAGTGGCAGGCCGAGTCCATCTCCAAAACTCTGGTGTTCAAGCGAGAAAAGACGAAACTGGGCGTGCTCCGATTCCTCACCGGACCCTCCTCGGGCAAGGAACTCCTGTTAGAACTCCCCAAGACTGTAGTGGGCAGTGGAAGCCACTGCGACCTGGTGGTGGATGACCCCAATGTGGCTTCCGAGCATTTCATCCTCAAGAAGGAAGGGGAAGGGTATATCCTGCAGGACCTGGGGTCGGAAGTCGGCACCTATGTGAATGGCACACGCCTGGAGGGGCGACGAGAACTGCACAGCAACGACCGGATTAAAATCGGCGCCACTACCCTGCTGTTCAAGGTGGTGGAAAGCCTGAAAACCACCGCCTGAGAAGGAGGGCGGAACCCACCATGGCTCTGCTCCGCTTACCTCACCCGAAAACGCAATTCACCGCCGTTTCGTTGAAGGGAAAGGTCCGCCGTGTGAACGAAGATGCCTGGGGGTGTTTCACACCCCGCAACCCCGTGGACCTGGTGAGGAAAGGAACGCTGTATGTGGTGGCAGATGGCGTGGGCGGACACCACTGCGGCGATGTGGCAAGTAGACTCGCCGTGGAGAGCATCCACTCTTCCTACTACAAAGGTCCCACCACAGAACAGCCACCGGACGGCCTGGAAAGAGCCTTCAAATGGGCTTGCAGAACCATTTATTACGAAGCCCAGAAGAGAAAACAGTGCCAGGGAATGGCAAGCACCGCCGTGGCTTGCGTCCTCGTTGCCCAGCACGCCTATGTGGCAAGCGTCGGCGACAGCAGAGCCTATATCTTCCGCCGAAGCCACCTCGTCCCCATCACCGAAGACCACACCATTCAGGTGGAATCACCGGACAAGAAAGGAAGTGTGCAGACTATGCTCAGCCGGGCCCTCGGCTCCTCCCTGGAAGTGGATGTGGACCTCTTCCGGGTGGAAGTAGAGCCTCAGGACCGCCTTCTTCTATGCACCGACGGGCTTACCAGCGAGGTGCCAGCAGATGTCATTCAGGAGACGCTTCAGATGAACGCCAACATCAAGCGAGCGGTCCACGCCCTCACCTTCCTGGCAAACTCCAGGGGTGGCCGGGATAACATCACCGTCCTCTTAATCCGCCTCCTCTCCGTCCCCGGCAAAGGCTTCCTGCCCGGATAAACCCACTGTATGCAGGAATAAACAGATGCACGCCCTTCTACCCCCTCGGTAAAAGATGGATGGGTGAAATACAACCTGCAACAGAATGAACGAAAGTTTCACTGAAGGGGATGCAAAACTGGAGATGGAGGGGAAACGCGAAGGGTCGGAAAAGTTAAAAGGGGTGAGGTCGGGATGGGAGACGGTGGAGCCCTCAGACCCGTTCCAGGTTTTAGGTGAAACGCTGGGCGAGTATCAGGTGCTGTCCATCATTGGAGTGGGTGGAACGGCGGTGGTGTATAAGGGGGTTCACATCCCCACCCAGCGTCTCGTGGCGATGAAAGTCTTCCCTTACTCCCGCCTGCGGTATGAATGGTTCTCCCGGGAAGCGACTCTATTGAAGACCCTCCAGCATCCGCACATTGTAGGCTTTCAGGACTTTGCCCGGGACCGGGGGCTCTTCTTTATCGTTATGGAATACATCGGTGGGGGAAGCCTCCGGGACATTATTCAAAAGAAGATTCCTCTCCCTTATGGGCGATTTTTAGAGATTTTCCTGGAAGCCGGCTCTGCTCTCATCTACGCCCACGAGAACCGGATTCTACATTTAGATATGAAGCCGGAGAATATCTTATTCACGACTCGCGGGTCAGTGAAACTGGCAGATTTCGGCACTTCTGCGGCGGTCTGGAGCGCCTCCACCTCGGAGGAATTCCTGATGGGCACGCCGGAGTATATGGCTCCTGAACAGTTAGAAGGGAAATTGCCCGGCCCCCGAACCGATGTCTACAGCCTCAGCGTTGTGATGTACGAAGCCCTGGTCGGCTCCCCACCTTTCACGGCCTCCAACCCGGTAGAGTTGATGGTAAAAATTAAAGAGAGAGAGCCTCAGAAACCATCGGCTCTACCCGAAGGCTACCCCGTCGGGTTATCCACCTTCGTCCTGCGGGGGCTGAGGAAAGACCCCCTTCTCCGTCCCTCCAGCATCACGGAATGGCTGGATGAACTTTTGGAACTTTCTCCTTCACCCGCACCCGCAGAATCCAAATCCGTTCAGCCCCTGATGCGAGAGTATCAACAACGAATCACGCGGCGCGAAATCATGCGAGCGGAAGAGGAAAAATGGCTCTCCTCCAGCGGGAATCTATACCGTTCTTCCCGCTTCCCCTACGCTTTTCCTCCACCGGGAAAGCCCACGACTTTCACTCACGATTTCATTTCCAGCCTGCCCCTGATATTTGATTCCAGGTCGCATCGTTTTTTCGGTGTCACGATGAGCGGTGAACTCTTCGCTTTATCGGAAAACGGGAAGGGCTTATGGAAAATCCCGGTGGGCGCACCCGCGGGAAAGGGAATCACTCAGACCCCGGAAGGATTGATTCTCGTGCCCACCCTCGGAGGAGGGCTTCGCTTCTTCAGCCCCGACGGCGAAGCCCTGCAATCCCTGGAGAATGGAAAGTGGGTCGCCCCCTCCCCTCTGACCCACAAAAACCATCTCTACTTCGGCGCCTACGACAGCACCTTCTACATCTACGACTATCACAAAGGCCATAGGGAGAAAACCGTGAACACTCATGGAAGCATCGTTTCCTCCCCCTGTTTCACTCCGGATAATAAAATTATTTTCGGCTCTCTGGATTCTCGCCTCTATTGCATCAGCACGGAGGGTGAAATCCTCTGGAGAAAGAAATTGGATGCCCCCTTGAAAGACTGCCCCGTGGCTGGGGAAAGCGGTGCCGTCTACGCTGTAACCCAACTGGGAACCTTTTATAGCCTGAATGGCAAGAGCGGGGAAATACGATGGACCCTGGAACGGCAGATTCTCTTCCCACCCTCTCTTGCCTACGGCGAAGATTTCATCCTGATGATAAAGACCGGGGAAATGGCCAGGGTGTCCCGCCACAGCGGGATTCACTGGTTTCTCACCCTTCCAGGTATGCCCGTCGCCCCTCCCATCGTGGATTATATGGGAAACATCTGGGCAGGGCTGGATGGTGGCCTCCTTCTCTTCATCTCTTTTGAAGGTGAAATTGTGGAATCGCTCAAAACCCACACGCCCATATCCCAGTTATTGCCTTTAGGCCCTGGGAAAGTTCTCGTCACCTCGCGCACAGGCTCTGCCTTCCTCTTCACCCATCCATCCCGGGAAACGGTGTAGGCACGATTCAAACCGTGCCACAAAACATACAGACAAAGAGTGGCATTCTATTCTCTCTGGTTTATAATGGTAGAAGAGGCGGTGAGGAGAATGGGTGGTGAAATTCAGAGGGCGAGGCGTCCCATCCCCGGTCGGCACTCCCTTGCAAAAGGGTGGCAGATGACCTGTACTCTTTTCCTGTGGTGGCTTGTGTCGGGGGCCGTTTTTAGCGCAGTTTCAGAGCAGGTGGGTAATTATGCTCGCTCCCGCTCGTACGACCTTCAGCATGTGAAACTGGAACTCTCCTTTGACTTCCCACAGAAGAAAGTGATGGGAACCGCCACGCTCACGCTGTTGCCTCTTCGGGATACCCTCTCCTCCATCCTCCTGGATGCAGTGGATTTGCAAATAGAATCGGTGGAGGTAGCGGGGCAGACGCTCCCTTACACGACCCACGACGGGAAACTGGAGATAACCCTGAACCGCCCCTATCCGCAGGGGGAAAGCCTCACGGTGTCCATTCGCTATTCCGCCCAGCCCCGCTCGGGGCTGTATTTTATCCTCCCCGAAAAAGGCTACCCCAACCGCCTGCTTCAGGTCTGGAGCCAGGGCGAAAGAGAAAATAATCGCCACTGGTTTCCCGTATACGATTATCCCAATGATTTCGCCACCAGTGAAGTGATTGCCACAGTGCCCAAGCCCCTCCGGGTCATCTCCAACGGTGTGCTGGTGGAGGTGAAGGAGGGGGAGAAGCACAGAACCTTCCACTTTCGGCAGGAAATTCCTCACGCCACCTACCTGATTTCTATCATCGCAGGGGAGTTTGCAGTCTACACACAGGAGTGGGAAGGGATACCCATAGAGAATTATGTGAAGCCAGTGGATATAGAGAAGGCGGAGCGTTCGTTTGGAATGATAAGGGATATGATGGAATTCTTTTCCACCGTCCTGAATGTGAAGTATCCGTGGGCGAAATATGCCCAGACACCGGTGGAGGATTTTATTCACGGGGGCATGGAAAACACCTCGGCAACAACTCTGAACGAGCGAGTGCTACTGGATGCCCGGGCTCGCCCCGATTTTGAAAGCGAATCGCTCCTCGCCCACGAACTGGCTCACCAGTGGTTCGGCGACCTGGTGACCTGCAAGGACTGGCTGAATACCTGGCTGAACGAAGGCTTCGCCACTTACTTCGCTTCCCTCTATAAAGAATACTGGAAGGGAAAGGATGAGTTTTTATACGACCGGCTGGGCTCGGCTGAAGGATACTTCAACGAAGCCCGACGATACAAACGCCCCATCGTGGACTACCGCCCCAACTCCCCCTTCCGCCAGTTTGACGCCCACGACTACCAGAAAGGCTCCTGGATTCTCCATATGCTCAGATATGAACTGGGCGATGACCTCTTCTTTCAAGCCCTTCATCATTACCTGAAAACCAATCAGAATCAGAATGTGACCACGGCGGATTTTGTGAAAGCACTGGAAGAAACCACAGGGAAAAACTTAGACCTCTTCTTCCAGCAGTGGGTGTTCTCACCGGGTCACCCGGAACTGAAAATCTCCTTTGATTACGACTCTGACCTCCTTTTAGGGCATTTGAACATTCAGCAGGTTCAGAAAACCGATGATGGCACGCCCATTTTCCACTTCACTCTGCCTGTGGAGTTCTGGCACGGCGAGGAACACTTCTCTATCTCCTTCCCGATGGAAAAGCAACAGCAGGATATTTATGTGCCTTTAGCCTGGCGCCCGGACATGGTTCTCATCGACCCGGACCTGTGGGTGCTGAAGACCCTTGACTTTCAAAGAACCACCGAGGAATGGCTGGTTCAGTTGAAGCACGCCCCTAACGCCATCAGCCGACTGATGGCCCTTCGGGCATTGAAGGGAAAATGGAATGAGCCGGGCGTCATTCCCGCACTGATTGAAACCCTGAAAAATACAGAGGAGTTCTACGCCGTCCGGGGCGAGGCCGCAGAACTGTTAGGCACCAGCGGACGAGCGGATGCCCTCCAGACCCTGAAAGAGACCCTGTCTGAGCCAGATTCCAGGGTCCGAAAAGCCATCGTCGCCGCCCTGGGTAATTTCCCAAAAGAGAAGGACCTGCCCGACCGCTTGAAGAAAATTCTCCATCAGGATGAGAGTTATGCGGTTCAGGCAGCAGCGGTCTCCGCCCTCGCCAAACTGGATGAAAAGAAAAACTTTGATGCCCTGAAAGAGGCCCTGAAATACGATTCCTACCAGGAAGTCGTCCGACAGGCGGTCTTCTCCGCCTTCGCCGATGCAAAGGAAGACCGGGCAATTCCCCTGACGAGAGAATGGAGTAAATACGGAAAACCCATACCCGTTCGCTCCGCCGCCATCTCCGCTCTCTCTAAATTGGGGAAGGGAAACAAAGAAGTTCGGGAGCATCTGATTTCCCTTCTGGACGACCCATTGCCCACCATCCGCATGGATGCCCTGACCTCCTTAGGCGTTCGGGGAGAAGAGGAAGCCTTAGAAGCCCTGCAACGGGTGGCGGATAAGGACCCAGACCCCCGGGTTCGTGACCGAGCCCACGATGCCATCAAAGCCCTCCAGGCAACTCTCGCCTCTAAACCAGAACTGGCAGAACTAAAGCAGGACATCCAGCAACTCAAAGAAAAACAGGAAACGCTGGAAAAACTCCTCTCCCAGATACAGGAAAAACTCAAAGCCCTGACTCCACCCACCGCCGACTCAAAATAAATCCACACGGATTTGCGTCAAGCAATGGCTCTCCCGGTTCGGGAAGTATAAACCGGCAGGAGGCGAGCAATCATACTTTGCATCCGGTCAGCCACCTCAAAAAAATCAGAGGGAAGGTGGGCTTCCGTCACCTCCCGCCGCAGGTCCTCCACATCCATTCCCATCTCCTTCAGCACATCCACCTTCAAAAAGAGTTCACCCCTGACGACTTCCAGGGTTCGGTTCATATCGGGCGCCGTCCTATGGCACCGAATGATGAATTCCTTCAATCCCTCCAGGCATTTATCTGCCATCACGAGGGAAAGCAATTTCAGGTTATCCTCGGGCATACTATCACCTCCCTCTGAGGCGTCCAATCCGGGTCAAAACGCCTCCATCTTCGCAAAATTTCATTCCGCCCGTCTCCATATACCTGCATTTTTTAGCCTTCATCCTTCCTCGTATAAATTATTATATCACATTATTTCTTATGTAGGGGAGGAGCTTGCCTCCTCCCCGCTGCATATCGTCGTATTCCTCCGGTGCCTGGCACCAAAATGCACCCTCCGGTGCCTGGCACCAAAAGGTGCATTATTTCTTATGTAGGGGAGGAGCTTGCCTCCTCCCCGCTGCATATCGTCGTATTCCTCCGGTGCCTGGCACCAAAATGCACCCTCCGGTGCCTGGCACCAAAAGGTGCATTATTTCTTATGTAGGGGAGGAGCTTGCCTCCTCCCCGCTGCATATCGTCGTATTCCTCCGGTGCCTGGCACCAAAATGCACCCTCCGGTGCCTGGCACCAAAAGGTGCATTATTGGGTGCCCCCCCTAGGGGGGTGAGCCCGTTATTCAAACCCGTCTGAAGATAAAGTGGTCTATGATGGAAGGAGGGAACGAAGGATGAACTGGATGGATGTGGTGAAAGGAATCTCGGATGCAGGGAGTTGGGTGGCGGGCTTCTGGAAGAGGGGCCGCACGCCACGCCATCTGTCCGCAGAAAGGCGAGACGCCGGGTTCCGGTTTGAAAATGACGGTCTGGAAGGCTGGACTGCCCAGCAGTGGCTGAGAGCGTATTCCGCCAGCGCCTGGGTTTATGCCTGCGTTTCAGCCATCACTGCCAACGCCTCCCGGGTGGGGTTCAAAATCTATCGGGAAGAGCGCCCCTCCGGTGGCGGAGCGCGGGATGAAAGCCGCGGGAAGCCATCGTGGGTGGAAGTACCGGAATCTCACCCTGCCTGGAAGGTGCTGTATCAGCCGAATCCGAATATGAGTTTCCCGGAACTACTGGAAGCCACGGTGGGGTATCTGGAATTAACGGGGCGAGCCTTCTGGGAAGTGGTGGGGCTGACGGTGCCGCTGGAGATTTATGTCCTCCGCCCCGACCGGATGAAGCCCATCCCTTCCAGCCAGGCCCTCATCGGGGGGTGGGAATATACGGTGAACTCCGCCCCTGATGGAGGTGTGAAATTCAAGCCCGACGAAATCATTGCCTTCCGGTATTTCTCACCCTGGAGCGAAGCAGAAGGAGTGGGGGCCGTCCGCCCTCTCCTGAACTCCCTCCTGATGGATTTCTATACCGTGGCATACAACCGGGACTATTTCAAGAAAGGAACTAACATTTCCGGCTATTTCTTCACCGAGAAGGAGTTAGGCGAGCCCGCACTCAGACGCTTGAAAGCGGAGATTGAATCCAGTTATTCCGGCATTCACGGTTTCTACAAGCCCCCCATCCTCTTCGGCGGGCTGGAATACCGCTCCCTCTCCTCCACCCCGAAAGATATGGCATTCAAAGAACTCCGGGAGGACATCCGGAAGGACATCCTCGCTGTCTTCCATGTTCCCCCCATTATGCTGGGGCTGGAGACCGCCAATTACGCCACCGCCCGAGAGCAGAAAGCCACCTTCTGGCGTGAAACTATGGTGCCGAAACTGAACAAAATCGCCGAAAAAATCAATCAGAAACTGATGCCACCCTTTGAACAACTCCTCGGCGAACGATTGTGGTTCACCTTTGACTATGCCAGTATTGATGCCTTCACCGAAGACTACGGGAAGAAGGTGGACACGGCGCTGAAGTTACAGAACCTGGGCGTCCCACTGGAAGCCATCAACCGCCGTTTAGAACTCGGCCTGTAGTGGTATTTTGTAAGGGCCCGGACTCAAGGGGAATTCAGTAGGCTTCGGACAGCAGGGAAGCCATCTCGTAGAAGTTCAAGTGGAAGGGACCCGGGTGGGTTGCCAGTGAAGAGCCCCGGCGGAGGAGTTCCTTCCTCGGAATGGGCTGGCTCTTCTGGGCTGTTAGTATTACATTCAAACTGGATTTTACATGAAACAGATAGACGGCGGGAAAGAGTTGTCTCAGGGTTTCCACCTTCAGGCGTGTGGATTCTGCCCAGGCAGTGCCGGTGAGGTTCTGAATGAGCATCCCACGGTCCAGAAGATGTTCGTAAATCATCCCATAAAACTCCGGAGTGGTGAGATGGGCGGGGGAGCCGGAAACTCCACCCGTAATCACGAAAGCATCGTGTATGATGGCGGAATACAGAGTGGTAGAAGTGCGTAAAAACTCAAAGGCGTCGGATGGGTAGACCTTCAAGTGGTCATCTTCCGCCACGGCGAAGTATTTCCGAGCAATCTCAATCACTACAGGGTCAATCTCTACTACATCTAAAAAAGCACCGGGATAATGCCTGCGATAGACCTTGGGTCCGGTTCCACCCCCCAGGCCAATGAAAAGCACTCTGTGGAGGGGTAGTTCAAACAGAAGCGGGAGATGGAAGAAGTCGGTGTATTCAAAACCCCCTGCAGCCGGGTCGGAAACGGACATACTGGACTGCTCCGTGTGGTCAAACTTCAGGATTCGGGTGTCTCCTCTCTCCACCACGGCGATATGGTGATAGCGGGATTTTTCAAGGTGAAGGATTTTTTCCAAATTACTCTTCACGCCTCCCGACGGGAGCAACGAAAGCGAAGGCGATGGCGCCAAACAGCCACGGCAGGACATCTCCGTGACGAACATAAAAGGTGGTGGAAGGACGGAGGAAAACAGGTTTCGTTTCCACGGCGGTAGTGAACTGGGGGAGGCGGGTGAGGAACCGTCCCGCCGGGTCTATGATGGTGGAGATTCCGCCGGTGCCGGCACGGGCGAAATACAGCCCCGTCTCCACCGGTCGGAACACCTCAAAAGAAATCATCTGAACCGTGGCAGGCGAGTCTTGAAACCACGAAGAGTTGGTGCCGGAAATCAGAAGTTGAGCACCCCGACGGGCGAACTCCCGTGCCTCTTCAGGAAAAAGAGTTTCAAAACATACCAGGGCCCCCACGGGAAATGGACCGCACCCTTCTACCCCTCCACGACATCCCGACGGAGTGAAGGACAGAAGATGATACGAGTTCCCCGGGGTGATGTCCTGGCTTCCCCAGGGATACTGGGGAAGCCAGCGGGTGACCCACTTTCTGAGGGGAACAAATTCACCAAATGGAACTAACCTGCGCTTCTCCTCCCGCTCCTTCCGCCCGTCAGTATTCAGAAGAAAGAAGCCCGCATAGATTTTTGGCTGTTCAGAGTAGAGGTCATCCACACCTAACGCTCCGTAAGCCAGCGCCATTTTCTTTCCCTTCATCCACTGCCGAACCATCGTATCTAACGAGGAGCCGGGATAGTCGGAATCTTCGGCGAAAGATTCCGGGAAAATCAGAAGGTCCGCCTTCTGCTTCTCCGCTTGATGCAGGAGGGAGTGATATTCGTTCAGGACTGTTTTCTTCTGTTGTTCTGACCACCGTCCGGTGGTGATAAACCGGCTCTGCCCCACCGCCACCCGCACAGGGACACCGGTGAAAGTGGAAACCTTCAGGCGAACAGCGCCGAAGGAAAAGACTACGAGGAAGAGGGCAAAGGGAAGAGAAGCCAGAGCCCATTCCCTGCCACCCGCTCCCGGTTCCTTCTGAAGCAACTTCGCCAGCAGGAAGGCAAGAAAAATAATGCCCGCATTCACGAAAACTATAAGGGCTACTACACCATAAATCCCTGTAATGGAAGAAATTTGAATGATGGGCAGGAAATTCCATTGGCTATGCGCCAGGTTACTCCACGGGAAACCCCGCACGCCCATGGCTTTGAAAAACTCATAAAAGGTCCAGGTGAGTGGGGCAAGGGCAATTAGCCTCTTCGGCTCCCTGCCCACCAGTATTTTCAGCCAGGAAAAATGCAATACCGCATACCCGCCATCAATGATGAACAGACCGGCGAGATAGGCAGGAAGCTGGTAGACCATCAGCCAGCGTAACAGGATTGAATGAAAAACAGAGGAAAACAGAAACGCCCCCGCCATCACCCTCCGAATAGACTGCGTGAGGAGAAAGTAAAACCAGGGAACCACAGCCACCCAGGCAAGAAAGAACAGGGAATAAGGGGGAAAGGAAAGGGCTAAAAGAACGCCAGAAATCACGGGCAAAAGGAACCACCCCGGATGGGTAACACCCTGCCAGCCTCTTCCCTTCATCCAATCACACTATAACACAAAAGGAGTTCCGCCTGCCCGGCGTAAGGGGGCTTTCATTTTTATCGGGGGAAGGATTCCCTGCCCCTGCACCCTATTCCCGGATGCTGGCAATTTCCTCAATCTTTGCGGCGAGGATGAAGTCGTTCTCCGAAAGCCCGCCAATGGCGTGAGTCCAGAGGTCAAATCGCACCCGACTGTAGAAAATATGGATGTCCGGATGGTGCCCTTCTTCCTCCGCTACTTCCCCCACCCGGTTCACGAACCTCAGGGCATCCTGAAAATTCTTGAATTGATATTCCTTCGTAATCCACCTCTCCTTTAGACTCCAGCCAGGCACCTGAGAAAGGAACATCTGCGCCTGGCTTTCGCTCAGGGGTGGAACTCCGCCCTCACAGGGAATACATTTCTTCTTTGTCAGGTCGCTCACCTTTTCTCTCCCCTCCTTCTAACCGCTTCCATTATACAACTGCCTCACTTTCAGGAGCATCCGAACCCGGGCGGAGTGATTTTCATTTCCCCCCTTCCCTCAGGGAGAGGAAAGGACTCCGGAGGAGATGTGGAAGGTAGCCACAGGCACATCTATGCTTTTGGGCAGGGCGTCAGGAGTGAGGGCAGAAAGAAAAGCCTGACGGGTGCGGAGTATGTCCTTCAGGCGGGAAACACCTCTCTCATCCAGTTCGCTGAATGGGTCGTCCAATACAAGGATTGCCTCCTCTTCTGTTCTGGCTTCCAGAAAGGCGAGTTCCGCCAGTTTCAGCTGGAACAGGAGTAGCCTTTTCTGCCCTCTGGAGGCGAAGGCTCTGGCGCTCTTGCCCTGGAAGGTGAACTCCAGTTCATCCCGATGGGGTCCAATGGGCACAGCCATGCCCGTGAATTCCTTCTGCAGACGCTGGAACATTTCTTCCCGATACGATACTTTCGGATAGAAAGCCATCTTCAACTGAAGACCGCAGGGGCTCTCCTCCTGACCGCTGAAAGCCTTCTTGAACCTGGAGAAGAGAGCCATTTTTCGGTTCGTCAGCCGTTCCGCTGATAAAGCCACTTGATGGTGAATGGCCGTCAGGAGAGCCGAGGAGGAGGGCTGGCGCTTGATGGCCGCTTTCCGATGAAGAAGAATGCGTCGGTAAGTGCGAAGTCGCTGGGCATAATCCGGGTCAGCGGCGGAGAAGAGGGTGTCCAGATACTGACGACGGAGGGCTGGCGAGCCATCCACGAGATTGTAATTCTCCGGTGAAAAATAGATGGCAGGGAACTGATGACGGTAGTCGGCGTAAGAGGGAGGACGACGGGAGTTCACCAGCGCCCCAACGCCCCGAACATCAATCCGAATTACAGCGGACTTCACTCCCTCCTGAGTGTCTACGCTCTGCTGGAGAATGGCGAAGGATTGACCGTGTTGTATCAGGTCCCCTCTACGGGCACCCCGAAAACTATTCAGCCCCTGCAAATAATACACCCCCTCCAGCACATTCGTCTTCCCCGCCCCATTCTCTCCGTAGACCAGATTTATCCCGGACACAGGCTTCATCTCCGCCCAGGATATGTTCCGAAAGTGCTGAAGCCGGAGCCCTCTAACCCTCAATGGATGGATGCTTCACGGGCATCAGATAATACCGACTTTTCCCCTCTCCCACAGGTGAAAACACACAAACACTCGTCGTATCTTTATACGCAATATTCACCTGCTCCTCTGAAAGGGTCATCAGATAATCCATCACATATTTACAATTCAGAGCCAGCGTTTTCCCTTCCCCCTTCAGCGTTCCCGCCAGGGTTTCCCTTCCCTTCCCAAGGGTTTCCGATTCCACCTCAATCACCCCTTCCCTGTCCGTAAACGAGAAAAGAGCGATATAAGCCCTTGCTTGCGACCGGGTCAGGGTCACCACCCGGGAAAGCGCCTTCACCATTTCCTCCCGCTTCAATGTGAAGGTATGTGGCGTTTCCCTCTGCATAATGGATTCATAATCCGGGTAAGCCATATTGAGTAGCGAGACATAATACTCAAACTCCGGGAACAAGAATCGGGCGAACTTCTCCCCCACACTGATTTCTATCCTCGTATCATCATCGGGCAAGATACGCGCCAGCGCTCTCACCCCCTCCGAGTCCAGGATACTCTTCCCCTCCTTCTCCACCGCCACCTTCTCCTCACACATCGCCAGGCGGAACCCATCCGTAGTTACGATACGCAGTGCACCCGGCAACTGATGCCACAGAACTCCACGACTATAATCCACCTCCCTTTCACCCGTCGTAGGGAAGATAGCCTGCTCCAGCATCCTCTTCAGATTCGCCCCTTCAAACTCATACTGAAAAACTGGCAACTCCTTCCCGAATGGAAACTCCGCCACCTCCTCCTCCGACAGGCCACGGAGGGAATACTTTGCCACAGGGCATTCCACATCCAGTTCATCCTCACTCTTCACGCCAAGAGTCACATCGCCTTCCATCTTGCTGACCAGGTCACGGAACTCGCGAATAGGGACAGCCACCGTAGCGGGCAGAGGGTCCACCTTCTTCCCTTCAGGCGAGTAATAAAACCTCACAGCACTCTCCTGCCCGAAAGATTCAAACACCACCATCTTCTCCTGAGGCTTCAGAGAAACGAAAGGCTGTTCAGGAAAAAGGGCTCTCGCCCCACGGCTCACCACACTCGCCACATCCAGAATCTCCTGAAGTTTCCCCGCTGAAAATTTCAACCTGACCATTTTCTTCCCCTCCTTTTTTTCCATTGCCACTTTTGTATTCTAACTCTAAATCATAAAAAAATAATAGAGAATAATAAAAATGTGTGTGGAAATTGTGCAAAACACGCGAATACCAGTTCACAACGATAAAAGATGAACAAGAACATTGTGCAAAAGATGGGGAAGCATTCTGGAAAACCACTGGAAAAAATAAAAGGGTATGCAATCCACTGAATATCTTCAATCTATTCGCAGTTTATCCTATAACTTTTCCACAGGAATTCCCCTTAAAATCCACTTCAGGAATAGCGGAGCACAGGGTGGCACCACTGGTATAATATACTCAAGGATGGAGAAGATACCCGGGATAGTTCTCGCGGCGGGTCCTTCTACCCGTTTTCCGGATGTGAAAACAAAACTTTTACAGCCCTTTCGCGGGCGAACCCTCATTTATGCCACGGTTCAAAATGCCCTGCAATCCTCACTGGAATCGGTGTTGGTCGTATGCGGGTATCAATATGAAGGGATTCTGGATGCTTTATTAGGGCTGATTTCCGACCCCCGCCTGCAAATCCTGTATAATCCTGACTGGCGAGAGGGACGCTCCACTTCCGTTGCTACAGGTGTGAAAGCCATTAAGCCGGAAACGGAATATGTTCTGTTCATCCCCGGCGATATGCCCCTGATTTCTCCTTCCCTGATTAACTCGTTACTGAAGGAAACGGAAATCCATCCTTCTGCTCCCCTTTACTTCCCGATTTACGGAGAAGGGAAGAAGGGTAACCCCATCATCTATCACCGGAGGGTCCTCCCGGAACTCCTTACTATCAGCGGAGATGTTTCCGGCTATGAACTGGTGTTGAAATACTTTGACCGGGCGGTCAAATACCCCCTTCGTTCACCAGAGACCCAGTTGAACATCAATACCTTAGAGGATTATCAGGCTCTACTGGCGATGAAATAATGTCACCATTTGGGGTCAGACCCCAAAATCTCAGTTATTTGGGCTATGGGGGTTCGGCTTCGCCCTTACCCTCGCCTTCGCTCGTTTCTGTGACGGCTTCCAGGCGGGAGAGATTCTCTAAGGCGAGGGCATTGTTTGGGTCCTCTTCCAGGATTCTGCGGAATTGATACTTCGCCTCCTCGTTTCTGCCGAGGCGTGCATACGCCACCCCCAGGTCGTTCCAGGCTTCCAGGTGGGTGGCGTCCAGGCGGTGGGCTTCTATCAGGTGGCGGAGAGCAGAATCGTGCTGTGCGAGGGAAGTGTAGATTTTCCCCAGAAGGTAATGAGCCACAAAGTGGGGCTTCGTGTCCAGTGAGGTGCATTCTAAGGCTCTTTTCAGGGAAGCCATAGACTCCGTGGTGGAGCCTTTTTCCATCAGGGCAAGCCCCAGGTTGGCGTGGGCGCGGGCATTTTCCGGGTCCCTCTCCGCTGCCTCGGTGAGATAACGGATGGCGTTATCCAGATGGGAAGCGTTATTCTCTAATTCAAACAGGAGCAGGTACAGGTCGCCGACCGCCTTCCAATCCTCTCCGGAGGAGTTCGGCGTGAGGTCGTGCTCCAGGGCTTCAATTTGCTGGAGAATCTGGTCACGGTCCATGACTTCCATAACGGGTTTCCACCTCCTGAGCATCCACGACTGCAATGGCTGCCATATTGACGATAGAAGACACATCGCATCCTCGCTGGAGGATGTGAACGGGTTTGTCCATACCTAACAGGATGGGACCGATGGCTTCCGCCCCCGCCAGCCGCTCCACCAGTTTATACCCGATATTTCCCGAGGTTAAATCGGGGAAAATCAGGATGTTGGCAGGCCCACCTTTCAACTGGCTGAAGGGATAGGTTTCATCTAAAAGTTCCTGGACGAGAGCGGTATCCGCTTGCATCTCCCCATCCGCAATCAGGTCAGGATATTTCTGGTGGATAATATCCACTGCTTTCCTTACTTTTTCCGTGAGGGGATGCTTGACGGAGCCGAAGTTGGAGAAGGAAAGGAAGGAGATACGGGGTTGAATGCCGAATTTCCTCGCCAGTTCTGCACTCTGGCATGCGAACTCTACCAGTTCTTCAGCGGTGGCTTCTATATTCACGGTGGTATCGGAGAAGATGAGGATTCTGTCTTTGAGAATCATAATGAAAACGCCGGAGACTTTCGTGGTGTCCTTTTTGGGTTTAATAATCTGGAGGGCGGGGCGGAGGGTGTCGGGATAGTGCTGATTCACGCCGGCGATGAGCCCGTCCGCATCACCCAGATGAACCATCATTGCCCCGAAATAATTGCGATTACGCAGCAACTGGGAAGCCTCGGATAGAGTGACCCCCTTCCGCTTCCGCAGTTGATACAGGGCTTGCGCATACTCCTCAAATTTGGGCGAGGTTTCGGGATGAATCACGGTGATGCCCTTCATAGACAGGTGGAGTCGGCGAGCATTCTGGCGAATGGCTTCCGGGTTTCCCAGTAGGATGGGATGGGCAATCTCTTCCTCCACCAGGGTGACCGCCGCTTTCAAAATCTTTTCCTCCTCCCCTTCCGGGAAAACGATGCGCCTGGGATTGGCTCTCGCCCGGTCTATGACCACGCGCATCACTTCCTGGGAGCGAGCCAGGCGTGCTTCCAGTTCTTGCCGGTAGCGGTCCAGGTCAATGTGTATCTGCGCCACGCCGGTTTCCATAGCGGCTTTCGCTACGGCGGGTGCCTCCCATAATAGCACCCTTGGGTCAAAGGGCTTGGGTATCACATAGTCAGGTCCAAACTCAAAGGACTGGTTGCCGTAGGCTCGCATCACGGACTCTGGCACACTCTCTCTGGTGAGGTCGGCAAGGGCATGAGCGGCGGCCACTTTCATCTCTTCATTTATCTGCGTGGCGCGAACATCCAGAGCCCCCCTGAAGATAAACGGAAAGCCGAGAACATTATTCACCTGATTGGGATAATCCGAGCGACCGGTGGCGATGATGGCATCGGGACGGGCTCGCTTGGCTACTTCATAAGGAATCTCCGGGTCCGGGTTCGCCATGGCAAAAATCATGGGCTTATCCGCCATTGATTTTACCATCTCCTCATCCACAATATTGCCGATGGAGAGGCCGATGAATACATCGGCGCCCCGCATTGCCTCGCGGAGGGTTCGGAGGGGTGTGTCCCGGGCGAAGCGCTCCTTGTAGGGGTTCATCCCTTCCGTTCTGCCGGTGTAAATAACCCCCCGAGTATCGCACAGGAGGATGTTCTCCCTTTTTGCGCCGAGGCGGATAAAGAATTCTCCCAGAGCGATCCCCGCAGCGCCAGCACCGTTGATGACAATCCGTGCCTCAGAGGGCTTCCTCCCCGTGAGTTCGCAGGAGTTTAAGAAGGCAGCTCCGGTGATAATAGCCGTCCCGTGTTGGTCATCGTGAAAGACGGGAATCTTCATCCGCTTCTTCAACTCTTCTTCAATATAAAAACACTCGGGCGCCTTGATGTCCTCTAAGTTCACTCCGCCAAAAGTGGGCTCCAGAAGACGAACCGTTTGAATCACCAGGTCGGGGTCCTGGGTGTCTAACTCAATATCAAAGGCGTCAATATCGGCAAAACGCTTGAAGAGAACCGCCTTCCCTTCCATCACGGGCTTTGCCGCCAGAGGTCCAATATTTCCCAGCCCTAACACGGCGGTGCCATTGGAAATTACCGCCACGAGATTTGCCCTGGCTGTGAACTCAAACACGAGGGCGGGGTCTTTATGAATATACCGGGAAGGCTCCGCCACACCCGGGGTGTAAGCGAGGGACAAATCCTTCTGCGTCCTGCAGGGCTTCGTGACCCCGAGTTCTATTTTCCCCTTCCGCCCCCGCCGATGGTACTCCAGCGCTTCCTCTACACGAATCATATTTCATCCAACCTCCTCAACCATACTATACCACAAGGTGAATAACTGAGATTTTGGGGTCTGACCCCAAAAGGTGACATTATTTTGACTTTGGCGCTGGGAAAGTGGAGTATAATATCTAACGGTGATAGATGAATACTTTTTATCCGGAGAAGAGATGACGGAATGGCGAGGGAGGTAGGAATTCAAAAATTGGGTTGTTTATCGGCTCGGTGGCATTATTTCATTTTTTATAGCCTTTTCCTTCCTGTGGTACTGCTGAAGGCGGGGGTGGGTTTGGGGGCTATGGATGAGGCGTCTGCCAGTTCTCCTGCGCCTATGGAGCCTGGCGTCATACTGCGGAATTACGGGAAGGCGGTGGTGGGGCTGGCGTATCCGGAGCCTATTTTACAGGAGATGGAGAAAACGCCCCCTTCTGGAGAAATTTTTGCGCCGAAGGCGGAGGATGCGGAGAAGCAAGCGAAGGATTTATTCACCCCCGGGGATGCAGGCTACAAGTATGGCCACAACTATATGGGCTCCCTCCAATTTTTCTACCCCTGGTATGCCATCCGCATCTTTCAGACTCTATTCGGGGATTCATCCGCTTTCGCTGTGCTGTGAGGCACCCCCTTCGGTGGAAGGGAAGGATGACGATTTGAAAATCCGGAATCCCCGGTCTGAAGTCCCCACTCCGAAATCCCGCTGGATAGCCTGCTTTTTCATGCTTTGGTGGGTATCTATTGCCTTTGCGGAAGAGCCTGCACCGGAGGGGCGGGAGAAACTTCGCCAGCGGGTATTTCAAATCTTTGACGAAGCCATGGCTATGGCGGAGAAAAGCCACGACTCCAGCAGAAGGAGTGGAGCACTTTATGTTCTGACAGTGGAGATGGCAAAAGTGGATGTAGACCGTGCCGTGAAAGTGGCGATGAAAAATGAGAATCCCTACTCCAGTGCGGACGCTCTCCTTGAGGCCGCCAGGGAGTTAGTAAAAATAAATCCAGAGAGTGCCCTTGAAGTGGTGCGAAAAATTCCCGAATCTGAATTGCTCCGTTTTTTAGGCATCACTTTGAAAAGATTAGATGAGAAACTGAAGGAAAAATGGCTTTACCCGGCGGAAAAATGGGCAAGGGATAATTTTGACGCCTTCGCCTCTGCTAAGGCTGAGATACTCTGGCAGATTGCTGAAAATATCGGTAAGACGGATAAGGAGCGTGCCATCACACTCCTTGAGCAAGGCATCACAACGGCTGAGAAAATTATTGACCCTTACAGGAAATACAAAAGTCTACTGGAGATTCTCGTGAAGATGGCAGAAGTGGATGTCCAGCGTGCTCTGGAGTGGGCAGATGAAGTCTCAGACCCCGAGGCAAAAGATGAAGCACTCCATAAAATATCTTCCGACCTCACAAAAGTAGATGTGCCCCAGGCCCTGGCAATCTCGGACAAAATCGCTAACCCCACTGAAAAATCCCTAACTCTTGTGGAGATTGCCAGCGAACTCATGAAAACGGATAAAACTTCTGCCCTCGCCTTACTGGAGAAAGCCACGGCCATAGCGGAAGAAATCAAATATCCGCAAAACAAAGTGGAGGTATACAGCGATATAGCCTCTCAACTGGCTGAGATGGAACCGGGGCGTGCCCTTAGTCTCTTTGAAGTAGCCATTCATATAGCGGAAAACGAGATGTATGACGGGTGGAGGAAAGACTACGCCTTTTCCGTTATCTCCAGGGGTCTTTCCAGGGTGGATATAGGGAGGGCCCTGGAAGTTTCAGAGAAAATAACCGCTCTAAATGAGAAGGCAGAGACTCTTGAAAGCATTGCGATTCAGGCGGTGAGGACATCCCCCGACCTGGTTTTAGAAATCGTGGAGCAAATGCCCGAGTTTGAACCGAAGCCTGCGTCGTGGCTCAATAAGGATGGCCTCCTTTCCAGTCTCGCCAGAAAAGCGGCAAGAGTAAATCTTTCTTTGTCTCTTCAAGTAGTGGAGAAGATTCCTGACCCTTACTGGAAGAACCTCTCATGGGTTGAAATCGCTGAACCCCTGGCGGAAGTAGATTTAAGAAAAGCCCTTGACATCGTGGAGAAAGTGGTAGACCCTGGATGGAAGGCAGATGTTTTTCATCATATCGCCAATAGATTGGTGGACCGCCAGCCCGACCTTGCCGTAAGTTTCTATGAACGCGCCCTGATAGAAGCCAGGAAACTGGAAAATGAAAAAGATACAGCCATGGTGAGTCGCTTCATCGCATCAGACCTCGCAAGGGTGGATGTGGAGCGAGCCATAGAGATTGCGGAGAAAATCACAATGCCGGGCTGGAAAGCATGGGCTTTCTATGACATCGCTATGAAAGTATTACCGAAAGAACGAAACCGGGGTTTGAGCCTTCTTGAACAATCTCTAAAACTCGGCAGGCAAAGAGAAAACCCCGACATCCTTGCCAGGGTAGCATCTGCTCTGTGGCAGGTGGGCGCAGGGAAATAATGACCCTTTTGGGGTCAGGCACCAAACGGTGTCATTATTTTGTGATTTACAATTATACCGGGTTGAGATGGAAGAAGGGTGGGCAGAGCGATTGGGGTTGAACCCGGAGCAGTGGTCAGCGGTGAAGGCGCTGGCATCGGGAGGTGGGACATCTGGTGGGGGGAATTTGCTGGTGAGCGCCGCTGCGGGCAGTGGAAAGACGCGAACCCTGGTGGGCGCCTACCTGTATCTTTTCGCCACTGGCTCTGCTCCGCTGGAACGCATTGTGGCAATTACCTTCACGGAGAAGGCGGGCGGAGAACTCCGTGCCAGAATCCGGGAAGGCATCCTGAATCTAAAACCTGAAATTCTCCACCCGGAATCCGTAATGGAGCGCCTGGCGGAGGCACCCATCGGCACCATTCACTCCTTCTGCGGACGAATTCTCAGGGATTATGCGGGCGAAGCGGGCTTGCCCCCGGATTTTGAAGTCCTTCAGCCGGTGGAAAGCCAGTATCTGTTAGAGAAGGTGGCGCGAAACTGCCTGTCCCCACTGCTGGTGGCTTCCCGAAAAGAAAACGGGAGGGCAGATACCCTGACCGCCCTGCTGGCGCGGAATGAGTATCGCTTTTCTTCTATTCTAAAAAGCATTGTGGAAATCATCCTCTCGGCGAGAACGCGCCACCTGCCCCCGGAGAAGTGGACGGTGTATGGCTTGAAGGCGGAGGAGAGAAGTCAGGAGACAAAAGACAGGAAACAAACAGCGGGACAAGAGGCTCAAGAGAATACAATCCATAGTCAAAAGCCCGATGAATTAAAGTATACGAAAGATATTCTATTGTTAACAAAATATGTATATGATTCGTTTATAAAAGAGAAAAAGAGGCAGGGGTTGGTGGATTTTGATGACCTGTTAGAGAAGGTTCACGACCTTCTCACCGCCCATGAGGATATAGCGATAGAGGTATCTGGTCGATTCCCTTATATTCTCGTGGACGAATTTCAGGATACGGATATTCTGCAATATGCCATTTTTCAGGCTTTGCATCGGAAGGGAGCCAGGTTTTTCTTTGTGGGCGACCCGAAGCAGTCCATCTATCGCTTCCGTGGCGCAGAAGTGGCTTGCTTCTATCAGGCGAGGAAGGATTTTCAGGTGACTCCATTGCACCTCTCCTGTAACTACCGCTCCCGAAAGGGTCTGGTGGAGTATTACAACCGCTTCTTCTCCCTCACTTTTTCGGAAGGGCTCCAGGAGATACCCTACGAATATATGAAGCCCGCTCGGGAATCCACCTCATCGGGAAATGAGGGAGAATCGCTACCGGTTTCCGTCATCCTCCACCTGTCCACCTTCGTGGAAGAATTACGAGCCTTTGAGGTGAAGCGACTGGTTTCCCTCCTGCAGGAACTCAGGGCAGGGGGGCTGGAATGGGGCGACATCGCAGTGTTATTACGGAATTTTAGCCGGATTGTCCATTATGAATCCGCTCTCACCCGGGCTGGCATACCCTTCTTCACCTTCTCCGGCAGGGGGTTCTGGGACTCGCCTGAAATCCACGACTTCATCAACTTTCTCCGCTGCCTTCTCTTCCCGGCGGACAGGTTAGCGTATGCTTCCGTCCTGAAATCCCCCTTCGGCGGTGTTTCGGATGAAGGCTTGATGGCGCATTTTACGAAAACGAGGGTGGAAAGCGAGCCTCTGAAGGAGGATGCCCTTCGCATTCAAGCGGTAGATGAGTTGCTCACCGGGTTTCGTGAGAGGATGTGGAAAATCCCTCTTCCACGCCTTCTGGAGGAAATACTTCAGGAGTCCTGGGTGGGGGCGGTGTTATTAGCCACCCCGGGCGGGCTCAGAAAATATGCCAACCTGAAAAAACTCGTGGATTTAGCCAGGTCCCTCTCCAGAAGGTTCTCACTCACTCTGCCCGATTTCTTAGAGTATTTTCAGGTGTTCCAGGAGCGAGGGGCGGTGGAAGGGCCTGCTCCGGTGGATGTGCAGGATAAATCCACGGTGAAGTTCTTAACAGTCCACGCCGCAAAAGGTCTGGAATTCCCCGTGGTCATTCTGGTGGACAATTATTATCACCTGCCCTCGCCGCCGGACATCCTGGTCTCCTCCCGCTATCGTTCGGATTTTTACCCGGATGAAGGCATTCTCGTCCGCACGCCGGAAACGGATGAAAAGGGCGAAAAACTGAAAGCCCCCCTGTTCAATCAACTCCTGAAGTGTGAGCGGATGAGGGAAAGGGAGGAAGAGAAACGAGGGCTGTATGTGGCCTGCACCCGGGCGATGGACCGCCTCATCTTTTTCTTCAGCGCCAAAGTGAAGGAGGATAAAAAAAACAGGAGATGGATGCTGGACTTCCCCAAAAATGCCAGCCATTGCTTCTCCACTCTGTTTGCTCTGGGACACGGGCTTTATGAATCCTTTAGAGACGAAGGGGATGGAACGCGGGGAAAACCATCCAGCCTGCTGGATGCCACTTCTATACAAGAGTTACAATCGTTGGTGGAATCGCATCTTCGGAAAGAAGGGCTTGAGGTGTTGAGTTGGGAGCCTGAAGTCCGTGGTCCAGAGGCGTCCGCCCCGGCTGTTCCTGTGGAAATGTCGGCGGTGGAGTATCAGAGGCGTTTCGCTCCCATACCTGCGCCTGAATGGAAGGGAATTCGTGAAGCGGTGAAAGTGGAAGCAGAGCCGCCCACCGAGGCAGAAGCCCGCTGGGGAAACATCCTCCATCGCTTCCTTTACCTCTGGGATTTTCAGCCCCAAACCGCACAGCGGGTGCTGGAGAAGGTGAGCCGAGAATTCGCTCTCTCTAAAGCCATGATGCTGGAAGTGAAAGAGATGACGGAAAACATCCTGAAAACCCCTTTACCCGGGTGGGTGGAGTCCGCAGTAAGAGTTCATAAAGAGTTCAGCCTGTATGAGAGAGGTGAGGCTGGCTGGGTTCACGGCAAAGCTGACCTGATTCTCATCTATCCCGACTCCTTCATCCTCGTGGATTACAAAGTCACGACTGGAGAAATAGAGCCCTATCGCCCGCAGTTAGCCTCCTACACCCGTATACTGAAAGAGAGCCTGGCACTCCCCCCTCGCGGAACCTACATTCTCGTTTTACCATCCACCACCCTGATTCGGCTGTGAAACATTCACCGCTATCTACTCTCTTCTGTGTGATAGGATAATACTGGCATGGCGGAAGGGAAGAGAGAGAGTTTCATCCCTCTTTCACTTTTTTTGTTTTCTTTCTTTCTCCTTCTGGTTCGGTCGGCTCTTTACAGTTATTGGGCCGATGAAGCCTACACAGCCCTTGTGGTGGTTCAGCCGTGGGATGCTTACTGGAAGACCCTGCTGGAGGATGTGCACCCTCCACTCTACTGGCTGGTCTTGAAGCCGTGGGCGATGGTAGCGGGGAATTCGGAACTCGCCCTCCGTTATCCCTCCATCCTCTTTGCCCTGGGCTGTCTTGCCCTTTTCATAGCACTCATCCGCAGGATGTTTCCCGAAAAAGGAGTGGAGAGCCTGCTGGGTTTTCTCCTGGCACTCTCTCCAGCGTTCCTCCTTTATGCCCCTATGGCTCGCTATTATTCTATCTCCCTCTTCCTCTTTCTCCTTTCCACGCTTTTCTTTCTGGAGGCTGTGGAAGGGATGCCACGGCAAACGACGGGGTGGAGAGGACCGGGTTCCTGGAGGTGGGGGTTGTATGCCTTCTTTCTCGCTATGCTCATTTATACGGACCCGGTGGCGTGGACGGGGGCTATCTTTCACTTTGCCTATCTTCTGGTGCGCGGTGAAAAGGGGAAGGGCCTCTGGCTCTTCTGCTGGATGGTCTCCTTTCTTGTTTTTCTTCCGTATGTTCCGATTCTCGTAGAGGCGATAAGGGCGCACGGGGCGGAGGTTCATCTTTCCCCGATGGGGATGGTGAAGGAATGGGTGTTGAAGGCAGGATTTGGGGGCTGGGATTTCCTGCTGGGGCAGTTTGTTCCGCCCCTGTGGCTCGCAATCCCCGGGGGGCTATGCGCCCTGATTCTCAGCCTGTTCGGTTATTTTCATCTGCCCGCCCCCTCTTCTGTCCTGCCTGTTCCCTTCAGTAGAAGATTCTTCTTTCTGCTTGTTTGGGCTCTTCCTGCCTATGCCCTTTTGATGACGGCAGGTATTCGCATCGGGATTGAGTTTTTCCCTGCCCGCGTGTTCTTCCTGCTTCCAGCATTCGTTGTCTTGCCTGGATTGGGGATAGAAAGGTGTGTGAAATGGAAGCCCGGTGTTGTATGGTTTCTCCCTCTGGTCTACCTGATGAACCTGGGTAATGCGGATGCTCTTTTACTCCTTAGAGAGAATGCTCTATTCTCCACCTATGTCATCCGATGTGGCGAGGAGGCGCAGATGGCGAGGATGCAAACGGAACCCGGGGTTGAGTCCATCATCGTGGCTGATGAGGTTTGTATGCTGTTTTATCTAAAGGGTCAGCGAGAAGTGTTTATTCTGAATGAGAAGGGAAAACTCCCCGCTTTGCGGGATGAAATTATACAGAAATTGCCGGGGAGGGTGGTGGTGAACTGGAACCCGAAAGATGTCACGGGTGGAGCAATGAAGGAGTTTCTGCAGTGGCTTTCCCTGGCTTACGGAGACCTGACCATCGGGCAGGAGAAAGAGTCTCCTCATATAACTTACCTGAAGCGGCTTGCGGGCATTTCGTCCCCGGTGATAAAACGCGAGATGAGGGTGTGGTCTGTTCTTCCGATTGACCCGAGGGTAGAATGAGAGTGGGGCTGGACATTTCCAGCATCGTTCACGGGGCGGGCATCGGACGGTATACCGCCCTCCTCGCCGACGCCCTGAACACTTTAACGGATAAAGAGGTGGAACTTTTCTTCTTCTCTCGCCGGAACTTGCCCATCCATCTCCGCTGGGAGAAGGCTCATATTCGGGTTCTTCCTTCCTCCCGTCTCCTCTACCATCTGCTCTACCTCGGAATGGAGTTGAGAAAGGAGGGAGTGGAGGTTTTTCATTCTCCCGACTTTCTCCTCCCCCTCGGATTAAGGATACCGGGCATCATCACCGTGCATGACCTGTCGCCGTGGGATGAGCCTGAGAGCGTGAGTCACCGGGCACGAATCCTGTATCGCTGGTTCCTCCCCGCCTCCATCCGAAAGGCGAGCAGGGTCGTTGTGGATTCCGGGTTCACCCGCTCCCGCTTGTGCCATCACTTTCCCCAATCTGCTGAAAAGGTTCAGGTAGTCTATCCCGGTATTTCATCCGCCTTCAAGCCTCTTTCCCGGGAGAGGGTGGAAGAAGTCCTGTCTCGCTATCACATTTCCTCTCCCTATGCGTTGTTCGTGGGCACCCTGGAGGAGCGGAAGAATTTCCCTCTCCTATCCCGTGTAGTAGAAGGCTTGCAGAAGGACCATCCCATCGGCCTGGTGGTGGTGGGGCGGAAGGGAAGCGCAGGGTCTAAAATCCTCTCACAACTTCAAAAAATCCCTCACTTCCGGTGGGTTCCTCACCTGAACGATGAGGATTTATGTGCGGTTTACAGCGGCTGTGCCCTCTTCCTCTTTCCATCCCGGTATGAAGGCTTCGGCTACCCACCCCTGGAGGCTATGGCGTGTGGAGCGCCCGTGGTGGCAAGCAGGGTAGCCTCCCTGCCCGAATCCGTGGGTGAAGGAGGCATCCTCGTAGAACCCGAAGAAGAAACATTCCTGAAAGCCTCACGGCAGATATTGTCCGACGCTTCCTTTCGTGAAAGTCTCATCCAGAGGGGGAAAGAATGGGTGAAGCGGTTTCCTGCTTCCGCCACCGCAGTCGCTCTCCTTTCCCTGTATCGCTCCCTTGCCCCGCCAAAATAATGACACCTTTTGGTGCCTGACCCCAAAAGGGTCATTCCTATACTTTTAGACCCTATAACTTTAGAGGAGGCGGGGTAGGATGGATAGCGAAGATGAAGGAACGATGGGTATGGCTTAAAAACAATGTGTGGGGTGCCGGGTTCACGACGCAGAATCATTCTGCCGGGTTTGCTACCCTCCCGATTCGCCAGGCGCAGGGGTCTGGCGACCTGACGGTTTCTGACTGGGTGTATAACCCCGCCGACGGAGTGGAAAGGGATTACCGGGTGAAAATCACTGCCCCGGGTGAGGTGGGCACCGCTCAGTTCCAGTGGAGTGATGATGGGGGTGTCACCTACAATGGTCCTCTCACTACCAGCACCACTCCCCAGGCTTTGAGCCACGGCATCACCATCGTTTTCGTTCCCGGAACCGGACAGGATTTCTACACCGATGATGCCTGGCAGTTCTACGGGTTGCTTCCCCATGGGTATAAAGCCTGCACCGATGAAAATCGGAACTCCACTTTCAAATCCTCCTCCGCCGTCTCTTCCGTCAATCCATTGATTTTGACGCTGGATTACTCGTCAGCCGGACGGATGGATGCCCTCATTCTGTATGATGCGGTGAACTTAAGGAAGGTGGAGGTGGTGTGTGGGGATAGTTCGCCCCCGGCTACGCTTCTGACTGCACTGACCTTTTCCGCCTCGCCGGCGAAGATTTTCATAGACCTTTCGGGGTTCAGTCCGACCCCACATCGCTACTGGGCATTGAAGTTCTATCCACTGACGGATGGGGTTCCTGTAGAAATTTCAGAAATGGTGGTGGGGGAGGCTTTGAATTTCAGCCCCTCGCCCCTACCACCCATTTTCGTTCAGAAGTGGGTGGAGGAGAAGGCAGGAATCCTCTATCGTTCCGGCTCCACGCTGTCTTTCTCTTATCCTGAACTTACTGCAAGCCAGCGAGAGGCGATGGAATTCTATTTATCCGAAGTTTTTCATTCATCCATTCAAAGGGCGGTGGCGGTGGCCCGCCTGCCCTCCGGCGCCTCCACTACCTATAAGGTCTGGCTGGGTTATCTGCGAGCCCGAGAGAAGGAAGTGGACGGACTAAAGCCTTATTTCTCCTACCGGGAAGCGGATGCCTCCCACCAGGCCATTTCCTTCCTCCTTGATGAATTGCCTGAGGGCGTGTGAGTGGGGCTGGGGAGTATGCCTGAAAAAATGAAATATGTGGTGTGGATAACCGGGAGGAGAGGGGTTCATGGGTTTTACTCTCAAAAGAGCCAACCGCCCCTCACTCTGGATGCCCGTGAAACGGTTACGATTTACACCTTGGATGGACCCGTCTCCCTGCCCGTTTTACATATTTCTCCTTCCCTGAAACGGCTCAGCGCACTGCCTTACTCCTTGCTGACTGAGCGCTCTCGTCCCGTTGTGGAAGCACTTCTTGTGAACTCTGCCAGTGAAATCAGTGAACAATTCCTCCTGAACTCCCACCGGGTTTCAGGGATAATGGATACCTTTTACAACGGAACTCTGCAGGTGGATGGGGTGAAGGAAGAGCCCGATGGCTTCCTGAAACTGGAGCCATTGTTTTCTGGCAGGATTACCCTCGTTCATCTCCTATCGGATGAAGTGAAAGTGAGAAGTGAGGGGTGGGAGTGAAGAAGGGGAGGCAGGCAGGGTGAAGTGGAGAAGCGGGAGTCGGAGGATTGAAATTCAATGGTCTATTGTTCAAAAAAGGGGAGGGATATAGGATGTCGCAAGTGAAGAAGTGGTGGAAGAAAATCCAGCGGTGGTTTCGGAAGGAATTCCGGGACCCGGTGAAGGAAACCCTGAACGAAATGGTGAACCGGCTGGAAGAAGTTTACAGGCGGTTTGAACCCGCCATAGCGGAGGATATGTCCATTCTCACAATTACCGTCCTCAACGCCAGCCTGAGCATCCTGATGGGGCAGAAGGAGAAAGCCCGAAAAGACTTGAAGGAGGTCTGGCGAAAGATGCGGAGCCGACGCGATGAAATTCTCACAGCCATAGAAGAAGTGCTAACGGAACTCCATAACACCCCATAGGCAGGAGCCAGTTTGTGGTATGATTAGATACCGGTGAGCCGCTAGCTCAGTCGGTAGAGCACTGGACTTTTAATCCAGGGGTCGCAGGTTCGATTCCTGTGCGGCTCACACCTTCTTTATATCGGTTCCCGGCGAGGGAGCAGAGTGGAAGGACGCGATTTGTGCGCCCTGCATCTTCTTTACACTCCCTTCTATTGTCTTCAGTAGCGTTCTATCGGGTAGCGCCAGTCCTTGTCCAGGCACATAGGGGAGATGCGGGTGATGGTGGGGCTTTTCCTCTTGTGCTCGTTCTTGATGACACGCTGGTGTATTTCTTCTACCACTCTCAGGGGAACATGCAAATAGGCGGATGCGATAACTGGTGAGAATTCCATATCCACGAGGGCATACAGGATGTGGTCTATCAGTCGGTAGGTGTGCCCTAACTCGGCCTCTGTGGTTTGCCCCTTCCATAAGCCGGGAGATGGAGCCTTCTGGATGATGGCGGTGGGTATGCCCATAAAGTCGGCGAGTTGCCATACCTGAGTTTTGTATAAATCGCCGATGGGGTAAATGTCGGCGCCCATATCGCCATATTTCGTGCCGTAGCCCAATAACAGTTCGCTCTTGTTACTGGTGCCGATGAAAAGAGCGTTTCTAAGGTTGGCATAGATGTAGCCTATGATCATGCGGATCCGGGGCTTGATGTTGGCATAGGCTATCCGGTTGCCCCTGTGGGTGAGGCGGGGTTGTATCTTTATAAATTCTTCTATCAGTGAATTGATGGGAATGACGGCGCAGTCCGCTTTCAACCGCCTGGCTAAAGATAGGGCATCCTGTGTATCTTTATCCGGTGTAATGCCTTTTTCTGGCATCAAAAGGAGGAGGAGTTTTTTACCGAGGGCGAGGGAGGAAAGGGTGGCGACGAGAGAGGAATCTATACCACCGGAGAGGGCTACCACGCCCCCATTGAGGCTGGCTTTCTCTACCCGGGTGCGGATGGAGTTGACTATTACTTCTAAAATCTTGTGCAATTGTTCAGGATGGAATTCTATGGAAAAGGGATAGGAATCAGGCAAGGGCTGTGGGAGATTCTGGATATGCTTTTCATCTTTCAAATTTCTCATATCCCCTATCCCATTTCCTATTTCCTTTCATCAAAAGCCTGGAGGAGTTCCTCCAGCACATCCTTACGGAGTTCACGGATCCGAATATCGCGACTCCTGACGATTTGTGCATCTTGCGAGGGCAATTGTGCGACGACCCAATCTTCCTCAAGGAATTTACCTCTTGAAATGATATTCCCATGGGCATTGATGACCATACTACCACCCCAGTAAGAGACACCATCGTGGCACCCTGTGGAGTTGCAGAATAGGACGGGGATGATATTGTCCATAGCACGGACGCGGAGGTAATGCTCCCAGATTTCGTCCTTTCCGCGGTCGTAGGGGGAGGCGGAAAGGCAAACGAGGAAGTGGGCATTGCGGAGGGTGAGGATTCGTGCAGGTTCGGGAAACCACATATCCTCGCAAATGAGGACCCCCAGGTTTCCTGCAGGGGTGGCGATGGGGGTGAAGGTCTTGCCCGGCTGGAAGTAGCGCTTCTCATCAAACAGGCGGTAGTTGACCAGCTGGGTTTTGTGAACAATTCCTGCTATGCGCCCTCTAAAAACGATGGCTGCGGAATTATATAAGAAACCCGATGAGTCCCGGGCTACATACCCGATGACCGCCGTGAAGCCTCTCACTTTTTTCACCAGGCTCCGGAGGGCTCCCTCGTTCTCCTCCACCTTATCCAGGTAGACATCCCCTGCGCCGAAGCCCAGAAGTGCCATCTCCGGTGTCACCAGCAGGTCAATTTTCTCACTCTTCGCCCTTTCTATGGCATCGGAAACCTTCCGGGTATTCCCTTTCACATCGCCCAGCCGGGTTTCTATCTGCGCCAGTGCAATCCGCTTGAACACAATTCCTTCACCGTCCTACCTTCATTATATCATTGAGGGATTGAACGGTGGAGCGTAGCGCCGGCATTCCTGCCGGCTTTCTTCATGACAGGAGCGGTTGCCGACCGGGAAGTCGGCGTTACGACTGCACCGGAGGGAGCCTTCCGCGCAATCGGTAGAGTTGTGCGAGGGAGAGATGCGCCCGGTAAAGGGAGTCTATGTAGACCAGTTGAGCGGAGAGAACATCGCTTTCCGCCCGGAGGACTTCCAGAAGGGTGACGAACCCCACATCATAGCGGGCGCGCACTCCTTCCAGGCTTTTTCTGGAAGAGATGAGGGCTTGCCGGGCTGATTCGGCCTGGGCGATGGCGCTCTGCACCCCACGGAGGGCATTCCGTCCTTCTTGCTCCACTCTCTTTTTCTGGAATGAATACGACTGCTGGAGGGAGAACAGGGTGGCTTGAGGGGGAGCGGGCTCCCGCTTTTCCATCCCAAAGGTGGTGGAATAAACCATCTCCGCCTGCCAGCCAGTGTATTTCAGGCTTTCTATGGATTGAGGGTGGTCGGCGCCCGTGCCCTGTAGCCCTAAGGTGAAATTCAATCTCCAGTCACCCTTCCCACGCCCCCGGGATGCAGACAGTTCAATCTCCGCACTCCTCTGTTGCAATGAAAGATTTTGAAGCGCCGGCGAATCCTTTATGATTTCTTTTAATATCTTTGCCTCTTCTATATTCCCATCCCCCGGCCATGGAACGCTCACAACGGGCTCTTTCAGCGGTTCCACCTGAAACTCTATGCCGAAGGGGAGATTCAGGAGCACCGACAGTTGCTCCTGAGCGGAGCGGTAATCCGCCAGGGCGGATTCTCGTTCCACATTCCTCTGGGCGAGACTGGCTTCTGCGGTAGAAAGCTCTACACCCGATAGCCGACCGGCAGAAACCCTGGCTTTGACCGCCTCCAGAGTCAGTTGTGCTTCTTTTACGGCCCCTTCTCGTGCCTCTAACACCGTGGCTTTCCTCGCCACATCCCAGTAAGCAGATAGCACGGACAATCCAATTTCGCTAATTTTATCCTGCAAACGCACTTCCTCCAGTTGAAGACTGATTTCTGCCTGTTTCAGGGGGGCGATGAATTCCTTCCGCTTTACACTCCACAGGGGATAGGAATACTGGACGCCCGTCTGAGTAAAATAGGTAACCCGCCCTCCCCCGGGTGCAAAGAATGAGGTGGCGCCTCCCAGCCGGCTTTCGGTATAGGAGAAGCCAAAACTGGAGGCATTCCCGAAGGGCTTGAAAAGGGAAACAGAGCCCGTGGTAGAACTCTGGGAAGTGCGGATGAATGTATTGCCGAAAAGCTGCTGACCCCGCTGGTCTGGCGCCCATTGAAAGCGGACTTCCATCCCGGCCAGGAAGGTTCGCCCACTCACCCGTTCCACCTCTTTTCGTGCCCTTTCCACCGCCAGCCTCTGGATTTCTATCTCCGGATTCTGCTTCAACGCCAGAGTGATGGCATCAGAAAGGGAGAGAGAACGCTGTTCTGCCCCCGCCAGTGCCGAAAGAACACCCAGCGCCACGACCCAGAAAAATTTCCACCTCTTCATACTTCACCTCACCTCACACAACTTAATTATAGATGGAGGACGGAAGTAGCCACTCCCATCTTCACCCAAATAATTGAACCTTTGGTGCCTGACCCCAAAAGGGTCGTTTTACTCCACTATATAATAATGACGGATGCTGGAACTCATTAGAAGGCTGGGAGCAGACGCGGCGGAAGTGTATGAGGAAAAAACTACCTATCGCCAGGTGAGTGAAGGCGTTCTCACCCGTAGAGTGGAGAAAGGGATTGCCCTGCGGGTGTTGAAATCCGGGCGGTTGATTTTCCTCTCCAGCCCCTCTCCCGAGGATGCGCTTTCCCGTTTGAAATCCGCAGCAGGCAACCTGAAACACTTCCCGAAGCAAAATTTAAATTTCCCCCGGGTGTATGATAGGAAGCGAGCCCCTCAGGGCTACGACCCATTTTTAGACTCTTCCACCTTTCAAAGCCGGCTGGATACTCTTTCCTGTTCTTTCCCGCTTCCCTTCATAGAATACCGGGAGAAAATCAAAACCGTCTCGCTTTATAATTCGGAGGGGTTGAGTTTGCAGTATGCCTGCTCTTATCTGAGAGCGGGCTGGCGGTATGTCACCGGGGGGCTTCATTCTCCTGCCACGACTTTCTGGATTCAAAAACGATTCTTTCAAGATTTGTTGAAAGAATGCTGGAGCCTGCCGGAGAGGGACCGAGAGACCGAGCACCCCGCTTCGCCTTTGCCCGGGGTGGAGAAGGTTCTCCCATCCTCATTTGTGTTGAAGCCATCCGCAGTGAGACAGGTTCTTCAGGTGACCGCGGGGCAATTTTATGGAGGTTCTCACCCGCCGGAGCAGGTGTCGCCTGAATTCTCCCTCATAGACGATGGCACCCTGCCGGGAGGTTGGGGCACCGAGCCTGCGGATGGAGAAGGGTGTCAGCCCCGGAAAACCGTGTTGTATCAGGATGGACATCTGGAGGGGCTTTTGTATGATGCCTTGACGGGTGGTCTTTATGGGCATTGCTGTAGTGGAAACTGCATCAGGCAGGATTATCAAACCCTTCCCCGGATAGGCAGCACGAACCTTGTCATTCCTCCTTCCACGATGAGTTTTAGTGAGTTTATGGAAGGGGAAAAAGCCATCCCCGTGGTGAAACACTTTCTCACTCTACGCTTTCATCCTCCCGATGTGGAGGGGATAGGTATATGGGAGATGAGGCATTATGGGGAGCCCGCTGGTTGTGTCTACACCAGCCCCATTCGCTGGAATTTTCGTGAGTTGTTGAGGAAGATATCGGGTCGTTTTGATGATTTTCGCCTGTGTGGGCATTATGGCTCCCCCTCCCTGCTGATATAGAATAAGATGCCTATTCTTTACGATAAAGACATTTAGGGTTACGCTTATATATGAAGATGGGGGAAGAAAGAACGGATGTGCTGGTGGTGGGGAGCGGGATAGGGGGAGCATCCGCCGCTGTATCCGCTTTTGAGAAGGGTGTTTCCGTCACTTTAATCACCAAAGCGAAAGGTCCTGCGGAAGCCACTACCCGCTACGCCCAGGGTGGGATTGCTACTCTGGGTGCTGAGGATTCGCCGGCGCTATTTGAGGGGGATATTTTATCAGCGGGATGTGGAATCAACGACCCTTCTGCGGTGAGAATTCTGACCACAGAAGGTCCGAAACTGGTGGAGGAGGTGCTGATGGGCCGTCTAAGAGTGCCTTTTGACAGGGATTCTCAGGGGCGTCTGGTATTCGGGCGGGAATCAGGGCATTCGGTTCCACGAATTCTTCACTGCGCTGACGCCACGGGAAGCGCCATTGAGAAAGCGTTTATGCAATATATTCTGCAGAAGACCCACATCCGGGTCCTCACCGAGGTTCATGCCTTTGACCTTCTGCTACGGGATGGAGGGGTGTGGGGATGCACGATACTTCAGAAGGGGGGTGTGGAACTCCAGCCATTGCTCGCCAGGAAGACGATACTTGCCACGGGAGGCATCGGCGACCTTTATTTATACTCCACGAATCCACCGGGGAATTCCGGCGACGGTGTAGCGATGGCTGCCCGGGCGGGTGCCCTGATTCGCCACGCCGAATTTATTCAGTTCCACCCCACCGTCTACTTCCCCCCGGAGGGCACCGGCTGGAGGCCTCTTCTCATCACGGAAGCCATCCGGGGAGAGGGCGCCATCCTCCGAAATGCCCGCGGTGAAGCCTTTATGGAACGCTACGACCCGGTGCGTAAAGACCTTTCCTACCGCTATCTCATCGCAACCGCCGTGGAAAAGGAAATCCAGGATACCGGCGGAGTGGTGCTTGATTTAGAGCCCGTTCTGAAAAAAGTAGATTTCCCTCATCGCTTCCCGTCGGTTTATCAGGGATGTCTGAAGGTGGGGCTGGACATCCTGAAGGAGGGGCGGATACCGGTTCAGCCCGCTCAGCACTTCTTCTGTGGTGGCATCGCCGTAAACGAGAACGGGCAGACGACCCTCTCTAACCTGTATGCTGTGGGGGAGTGCGCAGAAAGCGGGGTTCACGGTGCTGACCGCCTTTCCTCCACCTCGCTGTTAGAAGGGCTGGTGTGGGGATGGCGCGCCGGCGCCCACGCCGGGGAGGGAATCCGCTCCTTTACAGACACTGCTATCCCCACCGTTGTCGCCCCTTCCTGCGAGTGCGTGGACCAGCCTCTGCCCTCCGGGTTCACCCGTGAAAAGTTCCGCCGCCTTCAAACCCTGATGTGGAAAGAGGTGGGCATTCAGCGAACCCTCTCAGGGCTGGAGCACACCTACATAGAAGCCCTGAAACTGAAGGGTGAGGCGGACGACTACGCCCGCTTTCGGGTGGACCCGGAACTGAACGCCTTTCGCAATGCCTGCCTCCTTGCCAGCATCATCTCCCGCTCTGCGGCCGGAAGGAAATCCTCCCTCGGCTCTCACCGCCTGCGGGAATAGACTCTGGTCCTGTTCACCCGCCTTCATCAAGGGCGAAGCCCTGATAATACACACCCGGGAAATCTCCACCGTAGTATTGACAGTTGACAACCCCTGATTTTTATCAGTGTATAATATAGGTGAGGAGGTTGAGAGGTGAATGCGTGCCATTCAGGTTCGTCAGAAAGAGGGAGTCTTCTATTTTGTGAACTACCCGGCGGTGGAGTTGCTGGAGAAAGTCCGATTTATCTCCCGCTATTACTACGAGGGTGAGAAGGTGGAGGAAGAGAAGCAGCCGAAGGATGAAATCGCCCAGTTCATTGGGAAAATAGAGAGGAGCGACCGGGCATTTCAGCGAGCCTTGAGTCGGCGGAAGGTGGCAAGCATCGTGAATTTCTACGAAACCGCCGGTGTTCAGCCCATCATCCCGGGCACGATTCTTTTGGTGACGGAATCCTTTCTGGATTTCAAACCCCTGGGGCAAGATGGGAATTTCGGGGAACTGGAGGAGCCTCCCGGCAAGTTTTTGGTGATAGACGGCCAGCACCGCCTGGCAGCCCTCTATTTCTACCGTCTCAAGCATCCGGAAGAAATCGCCAGGATTCAGGTTCCGACCATCATTTTTGACGGGAAGAGCAGTGATTTCACCGCCGAGATGTTCGTGATTATCAACTCCACCCAGACGAAAATCAACAAGTCGCACCTGGTGGACTTGATGGAGCGGGTCACCTTCGGGACGAACCCGTACAAGAAGTTCGCCGCCGGAATCGTGGCTCATCTTTACACCGATGGCATTTCCCCCTTGCAGTATAAAATCAACCGCCTGGGCGGTCGCAGTAAGCAGGAAAAATGGATTCTCCAGTCGGAACTGTATAACGAAGTCCTCAAGGTGGTGGAACGCCACAAGAGGATGTTTGAGAAGAGATTTCTCCTCCGGTCCGACCGGGGCGCTGACCTGTTCGCGGATTACCTCCGCGCCGTCCGCCGCACGATGTACGAAATCTGGGGAAAGAAGGAGTTTATGTTCACGAATTCCGTTACCCTGAAAGCCCTCATCCGGGTGCTCAATGACCTGCTGGATAAAGGGGCTGTGGTGGAGGGGTGGGAAGAAGATGGCGAAGAAGCCTTTATGCCTCTACTGGACCCCTGGAGAGCCCTATCTCCCAGGTTTCGCACGGAGGGGTTCTATGAACGGTTCCCCGCCAAGGGGCAGATTGAACGCGTGCGACGCATCCACCAGGAACTGAAAAATGCTCTCGGTCTGTAAACAGGAATGGTGTAAAAGAAGCAGGGGAAATCCTGCCGGCAGTGTGGTAATTATCTCCTCGTCTCTTCTTGAATGATGACGGGTGTTGGCGTGAGGTCAACGATGACTGGCTGACTGCTGACCTCCAGCCGGACAGGTTTCGGGTCTCCGGCAGAGGTTGGCGTCTCCCACAGCAAAGCCGGGCGCCGAATGTCCTTCAATGGCACTTTCTCCCGTGGAAGGGGGTCGTCCATTCCCCGGACTTTATCTTCCGAAAGCCACGCCACCCACACCGCAGGCCGCCCCTCCTGAAACCGGAAGCGATAGAGTTCAACTCCGGGGTTGGAGTTCATCTTTTCTGCGTGCGAGAAACCATCCGTTTTCTCGGCCAGGAGTTTCAGGGCATAAGATGCGGGCCAGGGCGGGGATTCCTATGCACTCTCGTGAGACCTTTGAACGCCATATCCAAGAACTCTACGAAAGTGCAGAAAAGTTCAAGAGAAAGAGCAGGGAAATCGCGGCGTCTGCACAGGGGCGAGAGATGTATACTATCCAACCCAAGGAGTTGACTTCAGGAATTAAAGCAGGACTTGTCATTGAAAACTACCTGGGGGGCTTGTATCACCTGACAATTGATGAGTGGAAAGTAATAAATGACGCGATTGGCATCATCGAGTGCAAACATACAGAGCGGACCGCCTTGCCTTCAAGGGATGACATCAAGGACGCACTACTAAAGATGGCTCTATGGACCAACCTGAAGTCCATTCAGTATGGAGGGGAATCGTTCCCCGTCGTTCCGATCCTCCGCCTCACCTTTGCAGGTAGCACAGAGGCAGCCATAAACAAAGGGCGCAATAGAGATTTGGTCGCCGGACTCAAGGAAGAAGCCACAACTAACCGCTTTCAATTATGGCTTAACGACCAGCGATTAGCATAATTGCGTCACGCGGCCCCGACACTACCTCGCGAAGAAACCAGGCTCAGGGAATTTCTGATTTGCAGATTGCTTAATCAAGACTTAGGTGCTTCAGAATCTTGCTGTAAAGCTCTCGGACTTCAGAAGGACACTCAGTCGCATGACCCACAGCCCGTCCAACGAGGGCCTTGCTCTTACCAAACTGTTTTTCCGCGTCGTTGTACTTCTTGTTTGAAATGCTCTTAAAAAACTGTTCAGATTCCTCATTCGCAGTCTTTGCTAATGTGAATACTCCACATTCCTCAGCGTGTTCCTTGACGCTTGCGAAGTTGATTTTGGTCGGTGGTTTGTTTTTAACGGTATACCCTGCACTTTCCAGTTGTTTTAGAACATTTTGTTGTCTCTTATTCTGAAGGTCGTAAGAGAGAGCTGGGCCATCACAAATGATGACCACGGGAATCCCGATGCTCCGGCAAATTGATGCATAATTACCAAACTGCTGGTCCCCTCCGACTGAGAGCAAGGCCAAGTCAAGTTCTTCAGGAGATTTCTTACTTAGCGTTTTGGCTGCCTTAGGTAACCAAACTGAAAGTGCTCCGAGAAGCGTGTCGTCTTCCAGCAAGATTGCACCACGGGCAAATAGGAGTTGTCTGACCTCGGCATATTGTGAGAGATGGCGAATCATCTGCCCCGCACGCTTAGTTTCCGCCGGAAGTGTCAACCTTTTATGCCCAGTCCTATCTTCTTCCAGATAGAAGCGATGGATTTGCCGGATGTTTTGGTCATCCTCGCACGACACGAGATAGGGTGAGTGGGTAACCACGAAAAATTGTGCGCCACTATTTTGCTTCAGAACTCGGAGTATTGATGCTTGTCGTGTCGGATGGACGTTAGCCGCCGGTTCATCCAGAAAAATCACGCGACCCTCAGGCTCCCATAGTAAGGAACAAAGGAATAAGGTTTCCCAGTTCCCGGCTCCGGTCAATTCAATAGGGATGTCGCGTTCAGATTTGGGAACGACAATGGAAATGAAGGAGCCGGGCTTATTCTCTTTGGGAACAATTCGCGATTCATGTTTCACATCTACCTCGTGGTCCGTCAATTCCCTGAACAGTTCAGCGATTTTCTTGTACCGCTCGCGGGATTGAGCATCCCCATTCTTGAGGTTGAAAAGATAAAGCGGAAGGTTCGCGCCATCCCGCAAATTCAAGTCCGCCCTCGATTTCTCGTAGATGTCGTACTTTGTCTGAGGAACACTCCTGATGTTTGATGTTACGATAAATGAACGCCGAAACAGAGCACCAAGGATAGAATACAGCCCATAACTTCTCGTGTCAGTTAGGGGGTTTTCACCTACGAGTTCAGAAAACTTGCGGATGAGTTCCGCTCCTTCACTTTCACGCTCTACCGCGCGGAGCTTGTTACCCTCGAGACGCATTGATACAATGGCGTCTTCAGAGAAAATCCCTCGGAGAGCGAAAGGTTGATTGAACAGCACGTCCGGCTCCACAAGTGGGTCTGTGCAATCGCCTTTACACTTTTGATAGTTTCGTATTAGAGCCTGAATGGGGTTGATGTGGGAACGGTCTGCAGTCTTATTTGCGTGTTCAACCCCATCATAATATGGATGAATCCACCAGCGATACGCCACACTATCAACTTCGAACTCCCAGTAACACTCCCAGTTTTCCCGTAGCGCTCCAGCATATGACATCGTGAGCGTGCCGTGCAATAGGTCATCCAGCACTTTTTGGCTCTCCAGACTTTTCTGCACCCATTGTGGTATCTTCGCGGAAACTTTCTCAGCGAATCCCCGCCGAAGAGTCTGAATTTCTTCGGGTTCCATTCCGGTCTGTTGCAGGTTTGGCGCAAATTCGTTATTGAAGGCACTCTCCGCATCGTCCCGTGAGAGTGAGCATAGGCAAAGTTTGAAGAATGTGAGGAAGGCTTCTCTCTCATCGTCCCTGTCAAATGACACTCCAATTCTCACCAGGAAAGTCGGCGTTCCAGCGCCAATGCGGACAGCCTCGTTCCAGGGTCTCCAGGCACCTGTCCCCTTTGCAAATCCGACAAGATTATCTCGGAGCATCTCAAAAGCCCGAATGAAGTTCGTCTTACCGGCTCCATTGGGACCTACGAGCATATTCAGATGCTCGTCCAACCCCTCTATGGAAATCTCTTCAAAAGATAAGAAATCCTTCGCGTAGAAACTTGTGAATTTCATCTTCATTCCACCTACCCTCCATTATAGCATAACACACCTATACAACTGCGAGTTGCCCCTAAAATGACTCATAGATGGACTTTCGTGATGAACAGGATGTCTTCTACCGTCGGCGGTGTGCCTTCTGAGGCAGGCTATTCCACCAGCCCCAATTCCCTCATCACTTCTATCAGTTTCTCGCCGTAGTTTGGGTCGGAGGAATAGACTCCGGTGAGTGCGCGGGCGAAGCATTCAGCATCCTGCCCGCAGGACAGCGCTCTGTGGTAGATGTATTTTCCTTTCTTCTTTCGGAAGAAGAGGCGGGCATGGTCAACCACACTTTCCTTCAAGTCCTCATAGACCTTAAAGGCTTCCTGCCTTCTATCCCAGCCTGACGGGGTATATTCCCAGGTGTAAAGGAAAACGGAGGGCTCACCCTTTCGGGCTTTGACGCCGAAGTAGTTGTTGGCATTCCGGGCAAGCCACGATTGCCCCCAGCCGGATTCTAATAGCCCCTGCGCCACCGTCACCTGATAGGGGATGGCATCATAAGGGGAAATGGAGTGGACCTCTTTCGCCGCCTGAATTAACTCCTCCAGAAACTTCTTTCTTCCTTCGGATAATTTCGTCATCGTTTCTCCTTCCCCTCGCTATTTCCTTTCAGCCTTAACAGGCACGCTGTTAAGTGGTTCATCGCCCTGGCCCTTTCACCCAGCCACCTGCCCAGGTCGTTCTCTGACAGGTTCAAGTAGATTATATTATGAGCGGGCTCAAAAACGAGTTCCAGTAGTTCATGAAGTAAAGCCGACTCCACCTGCTCCCGGGGGCACTGCCTGGAAACCTCTAATAGTGCGTATTTCCCCTCCGGGTCCACCACCTCCAGTTCCGCCCGATTCCCGGGTAGCAAGTAGACCACCTGAACCTCTATTTCCCAGTCCAGAAGGTCCAGGCGTCTTTGCCACTCCATCAAAATATCCTTCAGGGTTTTTGGGTTCATATCGTCACCTCCCGTCATTCTAACCCAAGCGTAAGATGGAAAAAGGAGAGGGCAAGGGTTCACCCCCCTAGGGGGGGAAGGAGTTCAGGATGGTAATGCCTGCTTCCGCTGGATAGAATGTGTTATGATAGATGTGGGTGGGCGGGAGAGGATGCAAAATGATAAAGAGGGAAGCGAAGGAGTGGGACGAAAGTTACGGGGAAGGGTTTCCACCGGCCTGGGACACGGGCTTCCCTTCCCCCCTTCTGGTCAGGCTGGTGGAGCAGAATCCCGGGCTGAAAGGGTGGGCGCTGGATGTGGGCTGTGGCACGGGCACAAACGCCATTTACCTTTCCTCCAGAGGCTTTCAGGTGGTGGGGATTGACCTCTCACAAAAAGCCCTGAAAAGAGCAGAAGAAGGGGCGAAAAAGGCAGGCGTTCCGGTCCATTTCCTCCACGAAGACTTCCTTCGGTGCATCCCCCATATCCTTCAAATTCCCCATTTTCCCGGCGTCTTTGACCTGGTTTTTGACCGGGGGTGCTTCCATTCCTTCGTGAACTCAAAACGCCCCGCCTATGTCCGAATCCTCAAACAGTTAACCCGCCCCGGAAGCGTTTACCTGATGATTTGTGGAAGTGCGAAGGGACGCTGGCCCGCTACCCAGGGACCCCCAAAGGTTCGGAAGATGGAAATCCTTCACACCTTCCGTGGCGCCTTCCACATCCTCTCCATTGACGACACCCATTTTGAAGCCACTGCGGAATACCCGGACCACCGCCCCTGCGCCTACGCCTGCTACCTCCTCCGCAAGCCCTGAAGGCTGATATGCAGGGAATATCAGGATGATAACAGCCTGCCGGCAAGCACCTCTTGACACCATACATTTTGAACCGCATCTTCACCCTCTGGCTTACGGGAAAGAGGCAGTCTTCAGGAAACGCTCGGAGAAAAAGAGGGGAAGGGAGGAAGAGAGGGAATTTCCACGATTATCCAGCGCACGAATAACAACATAAATGGTAGTTGGAATAGAAGGAAGGGTGTATGAAACCCGCTTCACAGTTTGAGGTTGAAGTATTGGCTCTTTCGTCCATTTGCATGAAACTTCATATCGGAACCATGCGTAGAAAACAGAGTATTGCTGAGCGGAGCGTTTTTCCGATTCGCAGAAAGAGATTTCGTAGGAGACGGCCCCCGGATAAGGCTCCCACTCTAAAACCTCCCCGGCTCGCGCAGGAGATTTCGTGAGGACCTGGATGGCTCTAACAATCCGTATGGTTCCCAGCGTCGCTTCTGGGTTTTCAGCGGTAATCTGAATTTCGGGTAGAAAATAATGGGCAAGGGAAGTGCTGGATGGCTCTGTCAGGATGTCCTCCGGAAGGTTCAAAAGCAGGCGATAGGTTCTGTAAGGAAGGGAGGAAATGAGGAAGGAGCCATCTGCATTCAAAGGAAAATGGGTGACCTCGGTGGGAAACTCATCCTTTTCGGTAAATAAGTTTTTCACACGGGGGGAAACAGAAACCCACACTCTTCTCACATCCGCATCCGGCTTCAGGACGCCGGGCATAAATTCCACTTTGCCGGAAACCTTCCCTGCCCGCTCTATGGAGAAGGCATCCTCCTTCGCTACTTCAACTCGGTTTTTGTGTTCTTCCGGCGCACCACCGTAACCTCTCCGGGCTTTGGGAAACAGAGCCATCTGGCGGTTGACTCGCCTCTGGAAGCTTTCCTCGGCTTGTTGAGCAGAAGGCACCTGGTGATGGAACGCAAACTCAATGTATCTGGCTTGTGCCCCCCGGTCCGTATCTTTCAACATCATAAAAGCCTCCCAGAGGGCTTTCGCTTCCTCCCGGGATAAGAAAGGGTCATTCTGGCTGAAAGTTTGAAGCACCAGCCCCCAGATTGCGCTCGTTTTATAAGGCTGAAGCGTTGCTTTCCGAATGAAATACTCTCGGAATGCCGGATACTCCACAGAATGCCGTTTCATACCAGTAAAACCGGGGAGGGGCTCTGACAGATGAAACCTTTTCAAGGAGGGCTCAAGGTCAGCAGGTAAACGGTTAGACCACGCTTTCATAAAAGAATCGTGCATAGCGGTATAAATCTTCAGGGTGATACCCTCGGGGTATATCATTGCATGGATTCGGGCGATTCCAGGCGGTCTGCCGGGATAAGCTGGAAATTTCTTATGACTCCGCTGAATCCACGAGTATGCGGGGAGGCAGAAAAGAACCGTTAGAACCAGGCTAATGAGGAGCATTTTTCGCATTTCCCCCCATCCTTTTGCTTTTTGCAAAGCAGGAAACAGCCACCACACGAGAGCCATCGCTAAGCCTGCTCCCAGGAAGGGAATCAGGCGGAGAAAATAGTCGGGAAATTCCAGTATTGCTATTTCCATGTTCCAGCCGATGAAATATAAGGAGAGGAAAATCACACTCACCGCGATGATAACAAAATACAGCCCCCGAAGCCAGCCTGCGAGGATGGGAACCGCCCCAAACTTCGTTCTCTCTACCTTCATCAAAAGGAGTTCCGAAATCAGGAGAAAAGGGAAAACGGTCAGGCTCATCTTAAACAGAAACCCGGGAGTGAGCATTCGCGGATATATGGGATAGTATCCAAAAATCTGAAGTGTATACGGATGAAACTGCATCACCACACTGGCGAGAATCAGCATCAGAAACAGGAGAAACTGGATGAGGCGCAGGAAACGAACCCAGAATCTGGCGGGCTTCATCCACACCCAGAAAAGCCAGATTCCCCAGATAATCAGCGCAAAAAAGGAGGGCAGGACAAACAGAAATGGCTTCCGAAATAGACGGAACAGGAATGCCAGAATGTAGTGCCCCACATTCAAACTCTCTGGACGAAAGAAAAGCCTATCGTCGGTGAGGGCAGAGTAGCAAGATGCCCACATCAGAAACATCCACAATCCGATTACTAACCCATAAAATGCCACTTTACGCATTTTTCCTGCTCTCCCTCCTCAATTCTATTATAGCACCACACTGCCACATTTATCCTCCCTGCTGAAAAAAAGTGTATCACCCCTGTCAATGCCCCTGTGATTTCCCCTGTTTAACCGATACACTTTTCACCGGTCCCCTACCCGCTATTCTCCCCTGACGATTGCCTGCTGGCTACGCTAACGGTGTATACGATGCGGCGGGGGCGCTGGAGATAAAATAAATGGTGGGCTGAAGGCGAAGAATCGCCCGATACCGCCAGTCCAGATGCCTGAAAAGTTCTGTCGGGTCGGGGGATTTCATCAGAGCCAGGCAGGCACCCCCGAACCCGCCTCCCATCAGCCTTGCCCCCGCAGTTCCCCGATAGGTCATCAGGGCAGACCACAGCGCGTTCAAATCATCGGAGGAAGCATGAAAATGGTCCCGAAGGGAGGCGTGGGTGGCGCACATCAGTTTTCCCAGAACCCGGTACCGCCTCTGCTCCAGGGCTTTCACCGCTTCCCGGACGCGGATATTTTCGTAGACCACATGACGAGCACGGGCATAACTGGCCGAGGTCATCCGGTTGATGGCGCTTGCGTGCATTTCTGGCGTGACATCCCGGAGGCTTTTCACTTCGGGGCGGTGTGTTTGAAACACTCTCACCGCTTCCTCGCATTCTTGCCGTCGGAGATTATAATCCGCTGAGGACAGTTTTCTCCTGCTTCCGCTATCCACCACTACGAATCGCCACTTGCCGAGTTTTAACGGAATATACCGATACAAAAGGTATCGGCAGTCTAATAGAAGGGCATAGTCTTTTCTGGCGAAGAGGACGGTGAACGGGTCCATAATACCGCACCGCACGCCGACGAACTCGTTCTCCGCCCTCTGTGTCAGGAGAGCCATTTCTCTCGGTGGAATGTTCAACCCACTCCCTTTTGCAATGGCAAGGAGGGATGCCACCTGTAAGGAAGCGGAGGAAGAAAGCCCTGCCTCCAGAGGTAAATCGCTCTGGATATATAAATCCTGCCCACGAATCGGATATCCCGCCCGGCTCAGCGTCCACACCACCCCCCGAACATAATTCGCCCATTCCTTCTCCGGATGAGGTGTCAGCCCTTCCCGGTCAAACTCATCCCAATCCTGGAAGGCTTCCGTGAACACCCGAAAATGGGTCCCCTCTCCACAAGCCTGATAAACACGCGTCCCCATCTGGATGGCAAAGGGCAGGACAAATCCTTCATTATAATCCGTGTGCTCCCCGATGATATTCAGCCTGCCGGGTGCCCAGGCAAATCCCTCCGCTTTCTTCCCATATTTCTCCTCAAATCCCATCCGTTCTACTACTATACAGGAGAGAGGGTGAATAGGGAAGAGCCCTCAAATAATGTCACCTTTTGGGGTCAGACCCCAAAATCTCAGTTATTTGAAATCGTGATAAATGTCATTGTTTTCCTCTTTGACCTGTTTGAAAATGTATAACAGGAGGGATGAAAGATGGCAGGAGAGTTAAGAAATTCGGAGCGATTACTTGCGACTGCTCTGGAGCAGTTAGGCGAATGCGGAGCCCGGGGAAGCCAGTGCCGGGTATTACGGGTTCTTCTGGATGAATTCCTGCGGGAAATGGGACCCTGGAAACTCGCTCATCTTCTGGTTACATCCGATTATCCCGAGGCAGTAGAGAGCCTCCTCACCCTTCTGCAAAATGAAGCACCTTACGAGTCCTCCCTGATTGACCGGCTCATTACAGCCTCCCGCTGGGAGCAGGAATCCGCTGAGTTAATGCGGGATTTTGGTGCCGTTTGATTCTTGATTCGGGCAGGGAAATATCCCCGCCTTTTCACTCTTTACGGGTCTAATTCACTGCATTGAGTGCGGGTGAGGTTGGGTCCGGTGTCGTCGTAGTTCATCCCATTGCCCGGGTCTTTAGCGCCCTGGGCGTTGGTGGGGTCATTCGGGGAATCCTTCACATCAAAGTCGCCGTCCTTACGCAGGTCTAACTCGTGGACTTTTTCGTGGAATAGAGTGAGGTTATCGTTGTCCTTAGAGTTATCCACCGCTACCTGGGAGTTGGGCCAGAAGGTCACGCCGAGGACACCACGCCTGATGCCGGGGACATAATAGATGTTTTCCGTGTCGGGGTTGATATCAAAGTAGCCGAGGTTCATGGCTTCAAAGGCATCGTTGTTATCACCGGGGTCGGCATAATCGCCATCGCCATTGCTGTCGTAGCGGTCCCATCCATCGCCATCTCTGTCAATTTTCTTCCAGTCCGCGGCGGGGATGGTAGTGAAGGTTGGATTGAAAGTGACAAAGAACCCGCAGTTACACAGGAGAGCATTGAGGTTGAAGGCGGCTTGAGCGGCATCCACATCAGCCTGCGCTTCCGCCTGGGTTGCAGCGCCCTCCACGAGGTAGATGTGCATATTCAGAGTCTTTATGGGTTTAATCGTAAAGGGGAAATGGCGGAAGTTTTCACCAAACTTGGTCGGGTCGTAGAGAATTTCATTGGAATTTTCGTCATAGAGGCGCAAATCGGGAACCCCAATGTAGGATTCAACTATGTTGGGAACAACAGGAGGAGTGCTGTATTCCGCGAAGAAGGGAACCGATGTGCCTATCACACCGCCTGAGCCCACGAAATCAACCGTAAAGTCCACAAGCCAGAGGTCCGGGTTCCAGGGAGCATCAACGGGATTACGGCAGTTGACCGCAAATTGGGGAGCGGTGGGTTGACAGTCATTGAAGATAATCTCAGAACTTTTGGGCCAGACGAGTTGTCCTGAACCCATTTTCCAGCCTGGCTTGCCCTGCGGTATGCGGATTTCAAATTGAGTCCGGAATTGCGACCCCGGCGGAAAGCCATTCCCTGTCTGTCCGGAAACCGGGTCGCGGTATTCTAACCTCCAGGGAGGATAGCCTACCGAAACACTGCCCTGAGCCCCTGAGGGAAGGTGGGTGCAGGTGAAGTTGCCCACATCGTAATCCGTTGCTTGCACTTCAGACTTCAATCTCCAGTCGCCATCCGATTGGAACGGACCGGGGGATAAGCTGGGGGTATCGGATGTGCAGTTGACATCCGAAGGGCCTGGAAAAGGAACAGGATTGCCAAACGGGTCCCTCAGAAGGCTCTCTACGGGTCCGAAAACTGTAGAACGCAGGTCAAGCGACACGATTTCTGTGGGAATAATATCTACCGTCCTTGTGTCGGTGGGGTGAAACTTTTCCAGTGTGGAACGGTCGTGAATGAGAGCGCTGAAGTTATATTTTCCAGAAGCATTCAGGGTGACATTGCCGGAGTAAGTGCCGTTGCCGTTGTCTGTCAGTGGGATGCGGTCGGTGAAGGTGCCACTTCGTGTGCCATTCACTTCCACGAACACATCAAAGAAGGAAAAGTGGGTGGGCTGTCCCGATAAATCCAGCGTAACGATTTCAACGGGAATCGGCTCGCCAGCCCGGGCGGTGGGAGGAACGGTGATGTTTACCTGCGCTGGCTTCTGTATCACCGGGTCGTGAATTAGCAGAAACCACCAGTGCCAGAAACGGCAGATGAAGTGGCATCGGAAGACGATTTTATCTATGGGCTGTGTGGAGCGAACGGTGATTTCACTTCTCGCGGTTCCACCCCAGTTTGCCTGAAAATCCAATTCATTGCCATTGGCATCGTAAGCGGTCAGAGTGTTGGCACCGTTTCCTGGTCCGGATGGCGTCAGGTCTTCCTGCTTAACCGTGACCGAGTATGTGTTGGTGCCACGGAGGTCTAATTCAATGGCGCCGGGTTTGAGATAGACCCATCCGTCGGAGGTCTTCTGGTAACTCACGGGTCCACCGACGCCAAATTCGGTATCATTCTGAAATTTAGCTGGAATCTCGCCGATTTTTTGCCCGGTGGGCGGGTCGCCTCCTGCCTCGCTATAAATCGGCAGTGTAAAGTTCCACCAGGGAGGAATGCCGTCAAATTCGGGAATCCAGGACCAGTAGGGCCACTGAAAAATCCATAGCCAGCAGAGGTCGGCTCCATCGCTGCCGGGATTTCCAGGGGTAGCGGTTCCAACGATGACGCCGGAAGCACCCCCGAAGTTGCCTTGACTGCCGGGTGGGCATCCAGCACCGCCATTGCCAGCATTGCCTCCTTTAGCGTTATAGACTCCAAAGGGGCCTGCATCGCATCGGGCATCCGCCCCGTTGCCACCATCTCCGCCTTTGTTGAACTTATCGCAATCCCCTCCATTTCCACCATTTCCACCTATGGCGGTGGCGTTTCCATCCACCCGGGGTGCTCCCTGGAAGTCCCTGCCGCCCCGGGCATAAGCCTTTCCGCCACCTCCACCATCACAGCACGGGAGGCCGTTACCGCCATCGCCACCTGTGGCATCCGCATTTCCTCCAACGCCACTGACAAGGGTGACTGCTCCGCCCGGTGTTCCGGGTCTGGCGGTGGCGAATCCGCTATCACCACCGAATGCACGGAGGTCACAGCCTTTTTGCCCCGGGCATCCATCGGGTCGCGTTGCAGGGTTGGGAGTGGCGGTGGCATTTCCACCGCTTCCAGAAGTCGCATTGGCATTACCTCCGGCACCGATGGCAGAAACCCCGAATCCGCCATTTCCACCCTCCGCCCGTGCATTTCCTCCCCATCCTGCCCAGGCGAACTGATTGCATCCATTGCAATTGGAATCACCGCCATCGCCGGCGGTGGCCGTAGCGGTGCCTCCAGCGCCGCCATTATAGGTGCCGATGGGAAGGAGATGTCCGATAAATCTCGGGTCGCCGGGGCCGGAGGGACCATTTTCTTTATTGGTGACGAAATAAAAGGATGACCACCCGCCACTACCGGCAGTAGCCGTGGCTCTTCCTCCCCGTCCTGCATAGGCGTCGCAATTGGGGCAGGGTGGTGGCGTTCCTCCTGTGGCATCAGCGTTCCCCCCGGCGCCGCCGGTCAAGGTTCCACCGCCGGGGTCAAAATTCACAGAGTAGCCTTCGTCATAGCAAACCTGCCCCGGTGGTGCGGTGTAGGCAATGCCCCCTCCACCCCTTCCACCCTTCCCGCCGATGGCCACCGAGCCACATCCGTTGGCGCAGGCAGGAGTAGGGATTGCGGAAGCATCATTGATGGCGTTGCCACCATTTCCTCCGTTACCTCCAGAAACATTGAGTTGTCCGCAAAAGGAGATGGAGCCTTCGGGAGCGGTGAGTAAAACCCCGAAAAAGGCGGCGCCATTTCCACCTCTGACCGTGCCGTTGCAGACCCCGACGGCAGGAGTATTGGGAGCGCCATTCCCTCCATTGGCTCCAATGAAGGTTCCACCGCACATCACGATTTTCCCTGAATGGGTGGCAACTCCAAACCCGAGGGCAGACTTTCCGTCCTCCCCCGGCGCAACACCATTGGCTCCAGGGGTGCTGGAAAAGACCAGCGTGGGATTCACCACCACTGTGGCAACAGAAAATCCAATGACGAGGAGACCGCCCTGCCACCAGGTTTTCAACTGGGTGGAGCCCAGCACAGCCACAGGTTGACCGGAGAGGGTGGGGTCAGCACACAGAGCGCAATCCGGGCAGGTGCCCGTGTGGGATTGAGGCTCCGGAAATCCGGCAGGCTGATAGGAGGGAGGCAAAGGCGGAAAAGCCTGCGTGGGAGCGGGTGGGTCGGAATACCCTCTCTGCCCCCCCAGTAGCGGAACATACACGCGGAGAGAAGCCATGCTCTGAAGACCGGCTGAATCCTCGCCAATCAGTAAGGTGCTGGATGAACCTTCTGTGGTGAACGATTGTGAAGTGGCGCAAACTTCATTGTCAGAAGGGCAGGTGTAAGTCCATTCACTGGTCTCGTAAGCGGCAGTGGAAGGGACTGGATACCGCTGAGAGGTGAAATGGAAGGGAACCCCTGCAGGTTTGATTAACTCATCCGCCTCAAAGGGCTCCACACCCACCCAGAGAGAAGGAGGACCTGAAGAGGCATTGACTTCTGGCGGTGCCTCCGGGTCATCGGGAGGGCGGAGATTCAGCATCAGGGTAGCCTTGCATTCATCATTTTCCTCGTCCTTTACCGTGAGGATAACTTCATAAATTCCCCCCGCCGCATAGGAATGCTGAAGGGTGGTGGGGTTCTGCTCCACCGTAGTATCACCGTAGTCAATCTCCGTGATGGTGGTGGTTCCTCCGTCCGGGTCCTTATGGATGGCGCTGAAGCTCACAGGGATGGGGAAAGTGGGCGGAGTGCCGGAAGAAAGGGTATCCGCTTTGATGGCGCAGACGGGAGGGATGGAGGAAGGCTCCCCCGTGGCTACATAAGTTAGCACTTCCTGACCGGGGCGAGGTCTATACCACGGGTCGCCGATGAACAGCATCCCCGAACTGCTTATGGAACCCTGTGGCTGTCCATCACTCCCACCTAAATAAAGGCTTCCGATGGTGCGGATAATCAAGTCCTTACCCGGAGTTTCCGGTGGACTGCACTGATTGGATACCTCTCCTAAAATCTCGGGATTCTGGGTTTTGGATAGCAGGTTCAGAAGCAGTTCTGAGCAATCGGTGACGATGAGTTTTCCTCCTGGCTCAATGCGGAGTTTCCCCGTGATATTGAGGGTGGTGTCTCCGCCGGAAATCGTGACTGTGTCGCCAGAGCCAATGGTGAAATCACCATAATAATGTTCACCCGGTAGAATGCTATTCGCTGTGCTGGAGTCAAAAGGATCTGGGTCAAGAACGATGAGGCTCATAGATTTTCTATCGGTGCGATTTTGAGCGTCTCTGACCTCAAATTCCAGAGGAAACTGCCCTGAAACCGCAATTAGCCCGGAAAGGGTTCCCGTAGCGGGAGAGAGGAAATCCGGGCGTGGCTCCGTCCCGCTGACGATTGACCAGGTGTAAGGCGGGCTTCCACCCACCGCCTGAAGATTGAACGGACCATATTCCTGCCCCGCTGTTCCATCCGGCAGGCTGGTGGTGGTAATTTGCAGTGCCTCCTGCGGCGTGGCAGAGACTTCCGCAGATTCCGGCGATTCGCCAGCGGAGTTGGAGGCGGTAACGACAAAATAATAGGTCTTCCCGTTCGTCAGCCCGGTGTGAGTGAAGACAGAGGTAACATTGGGGTGCTTCATCCCGTCGGAAAGCGTGTTATAGTTTGCTTTCGTGACACCCGGCTGGGATGCCATATAAAGGGTATAGGAAGTGGCGCCCTGAGCCGGATCCCAGGCAATCGTCACGGACTGGTCTCCTGTGGAAATGATGCGGACATTCGTGGGTGCTGGCGGAGCCTGCACATTATTCACCGTGAAGCTGGTGGGGGTGGATTCCGCAAAATTCCCCGCAGGGTCGTAGGCTTTTGCCTTGATGCTGTGAGAGCCATTGGCAACCTGTCGGGAATCCCAGTTGCAGGAGAAGGTCTGCCCCGAGGGTTTCGGTCCTGTGGCCGTGCAGGCAAGCACCTCTTCCGGGGAAGACACGAGGAACTCCATCCTCTGAATCGTGCCCGAGTTATCCTGAGCGGAGCCAGAAAGAGTCACAGTCCCGGAAATTTCCTGCCCGGGCGCAATCCCTCCCGTCACCGCCACATTCGTGGGGTTCTCGGTATCCGGCGGTGCGCCACCACCACCCCCGCAGGAAACCGTCAGATACACGAGAAAAATACCGATGAAAACCTGAATGCTCAGATTTTTTCCCA
>JBBIMK010000015.1:0-50362 GCA_037444445.1 bacterium
TGGAAAAGGTTGAAACTGTGGGGGGATGATTTCCTCTCCGACGGGAAGATAGATAAGAGGGAGGAGAATGGGCAAATCCTGCAGGCGAACTACGATTCCGTGGTGTGGGCGGGGGAGTATAGCGAGGCGGAAAGCCGATGGCTACACCTCCCCACCGTCTGGCGCAAAGTATGGATCTGGAAAGACTCAATGGGTTCCCGGCCGCAGGAGAACCAGTGCGGCTTCCCCGCTCGGACCGTCGGGTTTGACTTTCCAAGTGGGGAAATTCCTGGAGCATTTGACGATGCATTCATTGAGATAGTGATCTATCAGGGTAACTCCTCTACGCCGTGGGTTGCCGTAATTCCTGATGGACACTGGTACTCGCATAATTACGAGACTGGCTACCCCAATCCGCATCCACCGCATACTTATGAGTTAACTGGCGTGGACTATATCGGGAACTGTGAGCTCGCGGGGGATATAGGCGTGAGCTGGAAGTTCTTTGATCCCCATGGGGCGGTCGCGGTCGGCAGAATTCTACACAATTTCCCTAACGAACCCGACTTCTCGGGGGTGCTAAGGAAAACCGCAGTTCATGAGACAGGACACATTCTGATTCGCTGGTCGGAGAACGGACAAGTTATCTGCGATGAGAACACGGGGGAGTTTATCGGGTACACGACGGACGACCCAGATGTAATGACGCAAAGGGCCTGTGATTTTGAGCACCCTCCTCACTGGTTCAACCTTGATCAGATGGGTAAAGGTCGTAGTGGCTCACGAGAATAACAGCCCGTTGTTGCCGTCGCTCCACGACAGAGCAGGCACGATCACCTCAAAACGGACCTTTAGATTTCTTTTCTACATCGGCATAACCGTGTTCATGATCGCGTTTATGATATGGAAATCTGGAGGAGTTTGGAAAGGAATGTATCTGACTGTGAAGCTCTACTCGGGGAGCACTAAGTTTTTGCATGGCTTGCTTTTTTACGAAGATGATGATGAGGCGATTGAATCCTTTTTTTCATTTGAGCTTGCCTCGTGTTCGGGGCGAACCCGTGAAAGGAGATGGCGCGCCACGCCCACTGCCAAGGAAGTAATAAGCGAAGCATCAACATCCTTTCTGCACATCCACTCAGAACACTGGGTTCACCTTCCTGTGGCTTTCTGCGAAGGGCTTGTACATGCCATCTGGGAATCACGCATCCTGTTCAGTCGCGAAGAGTCATTTAATGCGGAGTCGCTGACACCCCTCTCGCCTCCTAACCGAGTCCTGCCCCGCAACATCAGGGTGTGTTTCCTCGCGCCCTGGGTGGTGGATGGGAACTGCCCCAAATACGCCGTTTTCTATTTCTTGAATGGAATGCACAGTGAAAAACTGCACCCTCTGATTAGATTACTTGTCGTGGGAATCTTAGAGGAATCACGGAAAAGTTCTTGCTCCGCTTCCCAGTCAGTTTCCGTCTCGAACAAGTGGGATGAGCCACCCGGCGAATGGCTTGTTTCACCGACGCCAAAGGAAATCGTCTCTGCTTGTGCGAAGAATCCCCCCTGATGATTCTTATCAATATACCAGTCATTCACGAACTTGGGCATAATTTTAGATTTAACTGGGAAAACGGTGATTGCAATAATAATCCACCAGATATGGATGTAATGACCCAGAACTGGCTATACTGTCCGCCCGATCAATTTTTCCCCCCGCGCTGGTTCAATCTTGCTCACATCGAGGACCTGCGTGAACTTCTTCACCGATAAGCAGGCAATGAGAGGGAGGTTAACGAGACTGTTATTCTTTTCGGTCCTCATAACGGTTGGATTATTCACGGTACCAGAGGTGGTGTCAGGTCGTTGTAGCGCGGGGATGGTCTTGGCGAGGAATGTTGCCATCTCGTATGTTTGGACGACTCTTAGCACTTGCGGAATTATCACCGCTATCCTGGCGGTCAGTTTCAATTGGAAAACAGAATTTGTGCGGGGGATGGACGCAGGTTTCCTGGTGGCGCTCTTCATTTATTGTGTTGCATTCTTGCTCTCTGTGGCTTTGGTAACTCTTTAGCGCTGGGGTTACATAATGAGTAACACAGACAAAGGGATTGCAAATTGCGGAGTCAAGTCTTGAGATATTACTTTTTTATGACATCATCCCGCTCTTCCACTGAATAGGTGTTTCCGCGAGGTTTTTCTCTCCTTTCGCCTCCCATATCTTCTCTTTGACACTTATTTGCTATAATGGGTATGACCAAGATGAAAAACGCCCGGTTTCAGAAAGTTTTTGAAATCATTAAAATTCTACGAAGTGAAAAGGGATGTCCGTGGGATAAAGAGCAGCATTTTCCCACCTATGCCCGATTACTCAGAGAGGAATTGAACGAATTGAACAGCGCCATTAAAGATGGAAAAACCGATGAAATAGCGGAAGAATTAGGGGATGTGGCGTGGAATTGTCTCTACCTTTTATACCTGGGAGAAGAGGAAATGAACTTGAAAATTTCCCGCGTGCTGGAGGGAGTTCTGAAAAAGATTGTCCGGCGACATCCCCATGTGTTTGGAGATACCGTGGCAAAGACGCCAGAAGAGGTGTTAATCCATTGGCAGAGAATCAAGGAAAAAGAAAAAAAGGGTCAAAAGGTAAAGCAAAGAAAGAAATAAGCGCTCAACCGAGAGCACCTTTCTATACAGGGAAGGGGCTGATTATCGTGGAATCCCCTGCAAAAGCGCGCACTCTTTCTTCTTTTCTTCGGGGAACCTACCGAGTGGAAGCCTCACTCGGACATGTGATTGACCTGCCGGAAAGGGGAATAGGCGTGCGAATTGAGGAAGATTTTGAGCCTGTTTTCCGCCCGATTCCCGGTAAAAATCAAGTCATTCAGCGGTTAAAGAAAGCGGGAAAGGAAGCCCGAGAAGTTCTGTTAGCCACGGACCCGGACCGGGAAGGTGAGGCGATTGCCTGGCACATTGCACATGGTGTTCTGGGCTTAAATCATCTGGCTCGTCGCATTGAGTTTCATGAAATCACTCGTTCCGCTCTGGAAAGAGCCCTTCAATCTCCCCGTCAGATTGATATGAAACGCGTAGAAGCCCAGATTGCTCGCAGGATTCTGGATAGACTGGTAGGGTATCAACTCAGCCCTCTTCTGTGGCAAAAGGTGAAGAAAGGATTGTCGGCCGGGCGGGTGCAATCCGTTGCCGTTCGCCTCATCTGTGACCGGGAAGCAGATATTCGCAATTTCACCCCAGAGGAATACTGGGTAATTTCCGCCCTGTTCTTGACACCTGAGGGAACCCGATTCAAAGCGGTGCTGGAATCCATCGGGGGAGAAAAAGTAAAAATGACAAATGAAAACCAGGCGAATTCTCATATAGAGAATATACGCCTTCAGACATTCTCCATTTCCTCTATTTTGAGAGAGACGAGAACAGTGCATCCTTTCGCTCCTTTCATAACCAGCACTCTCCAGCAAGAAGCCTCAAAACGGTTTCATTTTTCGCCTCGCAAAACTATGCAAATCGCTCAAAAATTATATGAGGGCATAGATTTAGGCGGGGGGAAACGGGAAGGGCTGATTACTTACATGCGAACCGATTCCGTCCAGATTGCTTTTGAAGCCCTGGAGCAGGTTCGGGAATTCATCGGAGAAACTTATGGTTCTGCGTTCGTGCCCGAGCGAGCGCATTATTATCGCAGTAAAGCCACAGCCCAGAGAGCCCATGAGGCCATTCGTCCCACCCGTCCAGCCAGAACTCCAGAGGAGGTCGCTTCCTTCTTAACGGCCGATGAGCAGAAATTATATGACCTCATCTGGCGGCGATTCGTGGCTTCTCAGATGGCACTCGCTGTGGTGGAAAAAGTCACTATCACCACTGATGGTGGTCCCTATCGGTTTATCGCTGAAGCCCAGCGAATCGTCTTTGATGGATTCCTCAAAGTTTATCCCGAGAAACTGGAGAAGGGATTAGAATGCTTCCAGTTGAAGGAAGGCGGGGTGAATCTGGGGGAAGTGAAAGGGGAGCGGAAATTCACCCAGCCTCCTCCCCGTTACACTGTCGCCAGCCTGATTAAAGCCCTTGAAGAGAAAGGAATTGGTCGTCCCTCTACCTACGCTCCCATCCTTCAAACCATCCAGGAACGAGGGTATGTGAAAATCGCCCGGAAAAAGAAGAGAAACTCAACAAAAGCGGAGGAAGAAGCACTCTCGCAAGAGACCGGGGAATCAGAAACCCAGGGGGAGGTTTCTCGGGAACCTCGCCCGGGCTCCTTCTACCCCACCCCACTGGGAGAAACCATCAACAATCTGCTGGTTCAGCACTTCAGCGAAATCGTGGATTATGATTTTACCGCCCAGATGGAATCTAACCTGGACAGGATTGAGGAAGGGGCCTTGAACCGTGTAAACCTCTTAAAGGAGTTCTATGTATCTTTTCAACAGCGACTGAATACAGCGAAAAGGCTGATAGCGAGCCAGAAACCCCCGCCCGTGGAGACCGAGTTTATCTGTGAAAAATGTGGCTCCAGAATGGTGATTCGTGAAGGGCGCTACGGGAAGTTTTTAGCCTGCTCTTCGTTCCCGAAATGTCGGAATACCCGCCCTTTAGAAGAAACTCCCCCAGCAGGAAAATGCCCGTTATGCGGTTCATCACTGCGACTGAAAAGAACACGAAAGAGGCAGAAGGTTTTCTATAGTTGCTCCACTTACCCAAAATGTAAATTTGCCACCTGGGATACCCCTACACCTGAAACCTGCCCCCGGTGCGGAAGCACCCTCTTCCAATCTAACACCACCTTAAAATGCCTGAACCCCACCTGCAACTACACTCACCCTCAGGAACCTTCACATTCTCTCCCTGCTGCGCAAGAATGAATAGCAAGAATTTCGTGGGCAGACATAACTCTTCATGCAAATTTTTCATTTCTGTGTTAATCTGCTCGGAGAATGAAAGAGCGGCAGGCAAAAATCAAAGTGAAATCCTACAACATCCGGGTCAGAATGGGTAGAGAAATTTCCTCTGCGGATATATAATGAAAAGAGCAGAGTAAGGAGGGTAGTATGGCGATGAAAAAGGGGGGTATAATTTTTCTAATCTTAATTATGAGCGGAAGGCTGCCTCTCGCTCCACCCGGAAAGATGATGGAGCCTGCTCCATTCCCCATTTTTGCCTTCTATTATCCCTGGTATCAAAATCCAGAAGTCAGCGGGCAGTGGGGCCACTGGCGGATAATCCTTTCTGAAGAACAGATGGAAATGATGAAGCAGGACTCTGAAAAAGCCAAAAAACTGGAATTCCTGCTGAATAACCCGGAGTATCGCCACGCCCTCGGTATTTTTCTTCCGGATGAAATGGATTACTCGGCGCTGGATGATTACGGGCTACCTCTTTATCGCGGGAAGAACCATCCCACCATCGGGCTGTATGATTCCAGTGACCCTCTGGTCATCCAGGGGCATTTAAGACTGGCAGCAAGAGCAGGTATCACTGCCTTCATCGTTTCCTGGTGGGGACGAGACGATTTCTCCAATCAAGTCCTTAAAACAATGCTATCAACTGCCGCAAAAATTAACAGCCCGGTGTTCCTCACGGTGTATTACGAACAAACGCCTGCTCTAAGAAAAGAGGAAACCATTGAAGACCTGCTGTATATTTTGAAAACTTATGGAGATGAAGAGAAATTCCTCCGTAGAGAAGGAAAACCTGTCATTTTCATTTACGGCCGCGCCATGAATCAGTTCAATGCTCAGGAGTGGGCAGAGATTTTGAAAGCGGTAAAAAGTCAAAAGGATGCATATTTTTTTGCTGACACCGATTCTACACCCGGGTTCGCTGAGGGTTTTGACGGATTTCACATCTACAACCCCGCGAATCGTATTAAAGATGGGAAGGATATGCACGACTTTTATTCCAGTTATATGCGGGAAGCACGGAGGGGGAAAAAATCAGGGTGCCTAACGGTGATTCCCGGGTATGACGATACTTTGATTCGTTCGCCTGGAACCGCCGTGCCCCGACGCTCCGGCGCCCTCTACCGTTACCTCTGGCAATCCGCACGAGATGTCAAACCGGATTGCGTCCTGATTACCTCCTGGAATGAATGGCACGAGGGAAGTGAAATTGAGCCTTCCTTTGAGAACGGTCGGTTATATTTAGATATCACCGCAGAAATGACGGGTGTCCTCCGTCAACCCTGACCTTATGATATACTTCTATACGGCAAAGATGAAAAGGAGGGGAAAAATATGCCTGTTATTGGAGCGTATGTTTTTATTGAATGTAGTGATGACCCGGCTCAAATCGTGAAAAAGACGCTGAACATACCCGGAGTGAAGCAATCTAACGCTTTATTCGGACCCATTGAAGCCATCGCTTATGTGGAGGGGCAGGACCTGACCGAGGTGGAACAGATTGTTCTCAAAATCCATGAAATACCCGGTGTTAAAAATACGGACACCCGCATCTGCCGATTGATTTAGTCCCTCCTACTACCCAAAGAATATGAGGAATAAAGGCATCCTAACATTTCTTCTTGTATTTTTCACATTCTGCGGTGGTTCCGGGCTCGCTATTCTTCTCTTCGGTCCTGACCTGGTCATTCCTTCGCTGTCTGGACCTGGAACGGGAATTGTTGGACAACCCATTCAAATTACTTACTCTGTAAAAAATCAGGGTGAGAGCGATGCTCAAGCATTCTCTGTAAAATTTTTTTTGTCCCTGGATAAACAGATTATTCCCCTTCAGGACATTTATCTGGGAGAACAGGCTTTATCGGGATTGAATGCTGGCAATTCCGATACTCAAACTCTTACCCTGAATATCCCTCTTACGATTCCTGCTGGCAGTTACTATCTTGGGGCCATCGTGGATTTAGATGCGAAAATTCCTGAGAAAGATGAAGCAAATAACATCACCTTATCCCCTTCCATCCAGATTTCTTCCTGAAGTATTTCTTCATTTCCTATAGACACCGGTGATATGGAACCTTCGGACCGGTTCCTCTGCATCGTTAGTAATCCGTTATCGGAAGTGAGAAACAATGAGATTACATCAAGCACTACCCTCCGCGGTCATAAAAAGTAAAGTGCCTCATTTAGTTCTCATGAACATTTACAGTGACCCCATCCGCCGCCTCCAGCGGTTTCCATCCAGAACTCATCCTCTGCTTCCATCTCAAAGACCTGCTTGCCCTGCAGGGGTTCTGGATTTTCACCTTTATGAACGAGGAAGAATTCCGAGCGAGAACCCGGGAGACCACCCGCCAACCCATAGGGAGAGAAGCGGGAGCGGTCGGCAAACAGAGAAACCCTTGCCCCGGCAGATAGGAGTTTCCACGCTCGGCGAATTCCCTCTCCACCTCTCCATCTGCCCTCACCCCCGGAGCCTTCCCGGATTTCATATCGCAGAAATTGAATGGGATAGTTATGCTCCAGAACTTCAATGGGGGTATTCTGGGTATTAGTCATATGGGTATGAACAGCGGAGGGACCATGGAAGAGGGGGCAGGCGCCCGCTCCTCCACCGTTGGTTTCATAGAATGCCCACTCTTCCTGCGTAATGGGGTCCTTGCCCGACACCACCACATTGTTCATACTCCCACAGGAAGCCGCGGGAACCCGGTCAGGGAGCAAATGGCTGAGGGCTCTCAATAGGACATCTACAATCCGCTGAGAAGTTTCCAGATTCCCTCCCGCTACAGGGGCTGGATAGCGAGGATGCACCAGCGAGCCTTCCTCCGCCTCCACCTTCACACAGCGAAAAAAACCGTCATTGACCGGCACTTCAAGAGGTAACAGGCACTTCACCACATAATAACACGCTGAAAGGGTTACGCCATAAACCGCATTGAGAGGATAAGAAACCTGCTGACTTGTTCTGAAGAATTGAATCTTTACACTCCCTTTGGAAAATTGGATGGATGCCCGTATCCACACCACAGGAAAAGAAGTGGAGAAACCACGCTCCGATGGAAGTTCCAGCACATCCTCTGCCTCCGCCAGGTTAGAGGGAAATTGAGAAAGGTGTGCCCGGGTGAGTTGCTCTGTGGAATCAAAAATCCCGGTGAAGGATGCCTGTAAATCTTCTAACGGGTATCGGTTCAAGAGTTCCAGAATATGCCGTTCGCCCAGGAAATTGGCAGAAATCTGCGCTTGCAAATCCCCCTTTACCCAGTCGGGCAATCGCGTATGTCGTAACAGGCTATTGAAAAAATCAGCATTCACCCGGTTATTGCGCATCAGGAGTGTGGGAGGAATCACCCATCCTTCATCTTCCAGTGAAGTAGATAAAATTGAAATACCGCCGGCATGCTTTCCTCCCACATCTACATAATGGGCTTTGTTTGCCACATAAGCGACCCGAATGCCCTGATAAAAAACCGGGCGAATCACCATCACATCATTCAAATGGGTTCCGGTGAGGTAAGGGTCATTGAGAATCCACATTTCTCCTTCCTGGATTTCTTTAGAGGCTTCCTGAATCGCCTTCAAGGTTTGCTTCATTCCCCAGGAGAAAGAGCCGAGATGAACGGGGATATGTTCAGCAGTGGCGAGCAAACGACCCTCTGGGTCAAACATGGCACAGGTATAGTCTGCTCTCTCTTTGATGTTCGGAGAATAGGCACTCTTCCTCAGGGCTATTCCCATTTCTTCACAGGCAGTAGATAGAGCATAGCGAATCATTTCTATCTCCACTCCTCCAATGAACATATCCACTACTAACCCCCTTGATGAATCTGAAGATTCCGATACCCGTCCACCTTCGCCATCCAGCCCGATGGAATTAAAGTGGTGGAATCGTATTCAAATACGATAGCGGGACCGGTAAGAAGATTTCCCGGTAATAGTGACTCTCTCTGGTAGGCTGGAACTTCCATCCACTCGCCATCCCAGAAGATTCGCTGACTTTTCGTTCTGGACTCCGGGGGAGGGATGGGCAAATCCTCGGATTCCCTGTGAACTTCTGGCTTGAGGATTTTCCCGATTCCCCGAACGCGAAGATTCACAATTTCCACAGGGTCATCCAGAAAAGCATAACCGTATACTTTCCGGTGTTGTTGATGAAACAGGGAAAGGACATCCTCCACCGAAAAGCCTGCCGGAGGTAAGGGGATAGAGATTTCATAGGATTGGCGAAAATAACGAGCATCCATCAGGGACTCAATAGAAATATCTTCCGGGAGAAATCCTTCTTCTCGTAAGATGGTTCGGGCACGCTCTTGCAATAGAAAAAACTCCTGGAGTAAAGTAAAGAGCAGTTCTTCCGAGGATTTAGAGCCTCTGGAGATGCGATGGAGGAAATGTTTTTGCAGGTCTACAATTCCATCCGCCTGCAGAAGTCCGAAAGCACTGAAAAATCCGGGGTGAAAAGGAATGACTACTGACGAAATATGAAGGGCTTCCGCAAGGGCACAGGCATGGAGGGGGCCAGCCCCACCGAAAGCCACGAGGGTGAAATGGGCAGGATTCTCGCCCTTATCTGCTGAAACCAGCCGGAGGGCTTTTTTAATCTGAGCCTGGCTCAACTGGAGGGCTGCCCAGGCGGATGCTTCTATTTCCCAGTTCTGAGGTCCGGAAACTCTCTTCTCCCACACCCATCGCGCTCGTTCAATGGAAAGAGGCATTTCTCCACCCAGAAAGTGAGCGGGATGAAGGTGTCCTAAAAGAAGGTGGGCATCGGTGAGAGTGGCTTCTTCACCGCCCTGGTCGTAGCAAGCAGGGCCTGGCATCGCTCCGGCGGAAAGGGGTCCAACTGTGAGTTGCCCGGCGGCATTCAGTCTCACGATAGTTCCACCCCCGGCACTTACCTCCGCCAGGTCTACACAGGGATAGCGGACAGGGTATCCACTTCCCCTCAAATATCGGCTGGCATGCACTTTGCCACCCACTTCATATTCATTTACTACACGAGGAGAACCATCCTTAGCCAGCCCCGCTTTTGCTGTGGTTCCGCCCATATCCAGGCTCAGAACTCTGGGGAGGTGAAGCAGGCGCGAGAGAAGGGAGGCGGCCGTAACTCCTGCAGCGGGCCCTGACTCAATGGTGGCTACCGGAAGTTTTTTAATCCGCTCCACACCCACCAGCCCTCCCGATGAAACCATCTGATAAAAAGGAGCGGATATTCCCTTGCTCCTCAATTCCCTTTGAATATGCTCCAGATACTCTGTCAGGACAGGTATAAGCAAAGCATTGATGAGGGTGGTGGAGAATCGCTCGTACTCCCGGTGTTCCGGGTTCACATCCGAAGAAAGCACCACGGGGATACGGGGCAAAAAACGGCTTAGAATTTCAAAAGCCCTCCGCTCATTCTCCGGGTTCACGCAAGAGTGAAGGAAACAGACGGCGACCGATTGCACTTCCTTCTCACGAATCAACCGGGCGCACTCCCGGAGTGCTTCCTCATCTACCGATTGAAAAATTTTTCCATCCGGTCCTACTCTTTCAGATACGGTGAAACGCAAATTCCGTGGAATAGGTGGAACGGGTTTCTGAAAGAAAAGATTGTAGAGTTCCGGGCGATTTTGCCTGCCAATCTCCACAATATCGCGAAATCCTTCCGTAGTCAGTAAAGCGGTTCGGGGAAGAGGCAATCCCATTTGCCCCAGTAAAGCGTTCGTGCCCAGAGTGGTGGCATGAGCGAAAAAGGAGAGGGCTGAAAACTTCTCCTCGCCAAGCCTTTGAATCGCTTCCAGAACAGCACGGTGAGGTTCCCGAGGCGTGGAAGGAACTTTGATAACCTGACCTGCTCCGCTCTCTTCATTTTGCACGAACAAATCAGTGAAAGTTCCACCCGTATCTATGGCTACCCTGAACATTTCATACCTGCCTAATGGCATTATACAAAATATTACCGCTTCTCACTGGAACACCACACCGCTCGTGCCGGGAGAGTTTTCGCGGTATAATATAACTACCAAATTCAACGGAGGTGTGAAAACGATGAGCAACAAAATTGTGCATGTGGAGATACCCACCACAGATTTAGAAAAGTCAAAAACTTTTTACGAGGGGATTTTCGGATGGAAAGTGAGCCTGATTCCGGAAATGAACTACGCCATCTTTGAAGTGAAGGATGGCATCGGCGGGGGCTTCAACAGAGTGGAATCCATCGCTCTGAATACGGGCTATATGAACTACATTCATGTGGAAGATATAATCGTAACCCTGAAAAAAATTGAAGAAGCAGGTGGAAAAACGGTTTTGCCGAAGACTTCTATCGGGCAGGAGTGGGGATATATTGCCATATTCACTGACCCATGCGGTGCTCAGATGGGCCTTTGGGCAAAATCCTGAAATTGCCGATTTCTATTGCCTGTTCTAATTTTTTTTCCAGTTCCGAAGCAGGATAGCCTCAAACTCCGCATGAAAATTTGCATCACGGGCGGCGCTGGATATATCGGCTCCTTCACCGCTGAAAACCTTCGGAGAGAACATTCCCTCCTCATTATAGACGACTTTTCTCAGGGACACCGGGACGCCATAAAAGATTATCCAGTGCTGGAAGGAGATTTTGGGAATGAGACCCTGTTAAAGGAAGCCTTTCAGAACTTCCATCCGGATATAGTGGTTCACCTGGCGGCGATGGCCGTTGTAGAAACATCCTTCCTGGACCCTCAAAAATACTACGATACGAACGCGGTGAAAACTGGAATACTGCTGGAATCCATGAGAAAATTTGGCATCCAGAATCTCATTTTCTCCTCCTCCGCCTCGGTTTACGGCATGCCCCAAAATATTCCCATTTCGGAAGACGCACCTCTTCTTCCCATCAACCCTTATGGTGAGAGCAAGTTGATAGCAGAAACGCTGATACGGACGGCATCAGAGGACTGGGGGCTGAATGCAGTCATTCTAAGGATTTTTAATGTGGCGGGTGCTTCACCCGAAGTCGGGCTGGGAGAAGACCATTCTCCAGAGACCCATCTGATTCCCAATCTTTACTCAGCGGTCCTCGGCTATTCCCCTTCCTTCCCACTGGAAGGTTATGGTGAACCTCGCTCTGGCGAGAATGTCTTGCGAGATTTTGTTCATCCTGCGGATGTGGCGGAAGCCATCGGGCGTTCCACTGCGTTTGTTCCACGCTGTGGCTTGAAAATCTACAATGTAGGCTCCGGGCAGGGCAGAACCGTGAAAGAGATTTTGGGGATGCTGGAGGAGCAAACGGGTCGCCCGGTGCCAGTTCGTTTTGAAAAGGCTCGCCCCGGGAATCCTCTTCATCTGGTGGCTAACATTACAAAAATCCAGCACGACCTGGGATGGGCACCCCGATTTTCCTTCAACGAAATCCTGAATACTACTCTGAAATGGATGAAAACACATCCACATGGTTATGAGAAGAAGTAAAGTCTTTTCCACTCGTGACGAATGAAGGGAGAAACCCCTGGAAAAGATTGGAGGATAGTAAAAACCATTACAGAGAAGAGGATTTAGCGTTTTGGGGAAGGCTCACTGGCTTTTCCGTTCTCTGAGGGGATTTCCTGATTCAGTTCAAAGGAAATATTGGAGGAGCCCATGGCCACGGGTTCAGGGTAGAAACCGATAAGGTCGCCAGGCTGGCGAGTGCTCGCGTTCCCGTCCTGGTCTAACCGTGCAGTAACCCACACCTTTTTAGCCTCTGCATTCTCATTATTCCCTGTAAATCCATGAGTGAGCGAAAGGCTGTAGGGGACAGGAAAAGTGCCTGCTTCTATGCGTGTCACAGCAACCGGAGGACCTTCTGCATCTTTTCCCAGTTTTGCCATAACAAAAAGCACAGAGTTTTTCTTAACTTTATTCACCAGAACAGAAGAAATACCAATTTCACCCGATATTACTTGCTCCTCTGCCACCCCTGGAATAGCAGGCATCTCTTCCGAGGACGATGGCAGAGCAGGACCTTCCTGCGGCTCAGAGGACTCCTGCTCAACCTTCTCTGAATAGAAAAAGAAATAAATGAGAAAGACAAGGATAAATAAAGATAATGCCCCCAAAAAAATCTTTCCTTTATCCGTGTAAGATTTGCTCATATTTCGCATCCACCTGAAGTATACTATATTCTGAAAAAAGCCTGAATGGACATTCTCACTTTTCAATCTGTGGAGGAAGCGGAACCCTACTGGGTAGAGAACCTTTGCCAGACTCCGTTTGATACGCCACTGTGGAACAAGTTATGGGCGAAACACAGTCGGGCAAAACCCTTGATTCTTGTGGCTGTGAATGAAAATCGCCCTCTTGCCCTGTGGGCGCTGAAGCGAGAAAAAAAACTGGGAACAACCCTCCGCTTCCTATCTCATCCAATCGCTGATTACCTGCGTGTTCTGACTCCTCAAAACTCCTCACGAGAAAGCCTGACTCAACTGCTGAAGTCCATTTACGAGATACCCTGGGATATTTTAGAACTGACCCATATATGGGAAAAAGACCCTCTTCTTCCAATCATTCAAGAATTCACCTCCAACTGGAAAGCGGAACCCGAGGAATTCTGTCCCTACCTTCTTCTGCCAGGAACCTGGGAAGAGCTTATGAGACGATTGAAAAAGAAATCACGAGATAAAGTGAAATACTATCAACGAAAAGCGGAAGAAATCGGGCCGGTACATCTAAAAGTGGCGGAAACACCAGAAGCAGTAAAGGAGGCTCTGGAAGCCCATTTGCGTCTTCACGGCATGCGATGGAGAAGGCGAGGCCAGCCGGGGGTTTACTGGCATCCCCGGGTGGTGGAATTTCATCGGGAATTCGCTCCCTCGGCGGCAGAAAGGAAAATGTGCCGCATTTACACTCTCTGCATCTCTAACAGGTCGGTGGCTTCCCTTTACGGATTTGCCTACCGAGAAACCTTCTATTTTTACACTTCGGGTTTTGACCCCCGGTGGCAGGAAGTTAGCCCGGGATTCGTTCTCGTCTCTATGGTGATTCAGGACGCCATCCAGCGAAAAGAAAAATGCTTTGATTTTTTGAGGGGCGGAGAAAAATACAAATACCGATGGCAACCCGAGAACCGGAAAAATCTTCGCCTCTGGATTTACCACCCCACTCTGACCTCCCGAGTCTTTCTTCATAAAGCCCGACTTCAATGGTACCTGGAAAAAACAAGCAAGAAAATCCTCCAATCTATGCCATAAAAAAGTAATCACCCGAATCTGAAAATCTTTTGCTTTATTCATTATTTTTTACTATTTTTGTTATCAAGATTTGAAAATATGCTTTTTCAGTTAAGAAGCAGAATGACAAAAAGCCTGAAAGGTGAGGTGAAATACCATGAAAATTTATTGGGAAAGATGGGCAGAAAATTCCGCTTGTGCGGTGCGGGTTGACCTTCGTTATCTCCCCGAATCAACAGAATTCATTGATTTCTTTTCAGGGAATGTTCTCGTTCTCATCTTCTCCTCAAAAGAGGAGCGGTCAGAATTCGGCGTACATTCCGAACACCGTAAAGCAGGAGAAGTAGCGCAATTGCCGAAAATATCATCGCATCTTCATACACTGTAGCCTGGCGAGTTTCAAAAATTTCCTTGAAACGCTTCAGGTCTACTATCCAATGTAGATATGCCATCTCTTTTTATCCTCCTCTACAAATTCTGAGAGAAAAAGTGAATCCCCTCTGTATTGTGAAACAGTTAAGTATACTTTTCTTTTCATGATTTTTCACAGCGTTTTATTAAAAAACACAAGGATTCCAAAATTGCAAGCCTGCCACCTTTTCTCAATGGGTTACCTTACTTAACTCTGCATAATAAAGAAGTTTTCAGCGTGTTGTGAGGAACTTCCTTTTCTCATACAATTAAATAGTGTGAAGAGAAAAAGGAATATAAAAAGAAAGATTTATGGTGCAACGATTTTCCTTATTTTTACAATTTTTCTAATCTGGATAGGATACATCTGTCGCAGGACAGGGCAAAACACTGTTCTTACTTTTCAGCAATATGGCCTGGTGCTTTCTTATCAGAGGATAAGGGTGGAACCATGGAAACTTTCCACCGTGGTAGAACAGTTGAAGATTTTTTCTATCGGTGATACAGAGCCTTTCTTAAGCGCCGATAGGATAGAGGTTTCGGTGAACTGGAGAATCTTTCTGAATCAACCTGTGTTCAATGCCATCTCCATCCTCAGACCGAGGTTGCAACTGGACAAAGCCCATTTTCCAGCCCTCATCGCATATATGGGAAAAGAGAAAGGCACCCATTTTCAGGCAGGAAAACTAACCGTAAAAGAGGGGGATTTTTCCTTTCATCCATCGGAGGCAACCTGGGGCTTTACATTTGAAAACTTCCAGGTGGAAGCCCGATGGAAACAGAGAAAACTGGCAGGAAAGTGGTCTGCATCTGCTCTTCGCTGGAACATTTTGGGATATGAAACCCAGCATTCCACATCTTCTGAATTTTTATGGGATGGAAAATCCTGGGTTTTCTTCCATGGCACAGCAAAAAACTTCACAGACCATCTGGAGTGGAACCTGCGGTTCCAGGCGGATACATTTCAGGGGCTTATGACTGGAAATCTAACGCTCTCCTCTATGCAAAAATTCGCTCCTGATTTAGAATTTCGGCCCATCCAACTTAAAGTCCATCATCAAAATGGAGAGTGGAAATTCACCCTTGACCGTTCATCCTTTCAAGGGGGAAATTTGAGTGGAATAGGGAGTCTGAATCCACTGAAAAAGTCCGGAGAATTTCAAGTGAACTTGCAAAAGATTCCCATAGAGAAAACTCCGGGGGCAAATTCCACCGGAATTGCCGGGAAAGTGGATGGCACCGCAATCATCCAACTCCATCAAGATAAAGTAATCGCCCGGGCAAACCTTTCCTCGCCCGAACTGCAATTGCCCGACGGATTATCTTTCCATCATGCCTCTGCAGAACTCCTCTACGACGATGGAACGCTGAAACTTCCCTCTCTCATCTTTTCCTGGGAAGAAGGGAAGGTGGAAGGAAAGGGAGTGATTCACCTTTTCGGAAAAGAGGAAGACGCATTAGAGGGGAATTTTCAGAATATCCCAGTTGTGAAATGGCTTCCTGGAGCGGAGAAAATTACCGGAACGACATCCCGGATGAGCGGGTCTGGAAACCTTCACGGGCATTTTCTGCAACAGCAGGTTGTCTCCGTGCAGATGTCTGTCAATATACACACACAAGAAGATGCCCTGCTTCAATCCGGGTGGTGTAACATCATCTTAAAAAATGGGAAGGTTTCTTTTTTACAAGGAGAAGGGAAATTAAAAGGTGGACTCCTGTCCGCTTCACCAGATGCCGAAGGTCAGACAGATTTTACGCTAATCATACAGAACCGAGAACTCCTGATAAACCTGATAGAATATTTCAACCTTCCTTTTTTTGAACCCTATCTTCAGAAGATGCTTTTCCCACCCGGTTCCCAGCCGTTGGTAATTCACTCGGTCTGGAATGGAAACTGGGAAAAGCCCAGCATAACCGGTGCTGTGCGATTCCCTGACCAATTCCTCATTCAGGATGTGAAGGTGGAACGAGGAGATATTTCATTCGTCTATAAAAATGAGGAAATAAAAATTACAGATTTCACCTTTCATTTGCCCGCAGGTCCTGAAGGTAACCCCTTGTTATCCCTCGCCGGAAGCCTCACATTTACAAAAGGTCAGTTTTCAGATGGAAAAGTAGAATGGAAGGCCTTCCGTTTAAGCCTTTCTGATTTACAACATCTCACCTATTTATTTAAGCAATTCCCTCCCAATTCGTGGAATGCACAGGGATTTCTCACAGGCTCTGGAACCTTCATTTTTGAGAAAGGCAACCTTTCTGGAGAGTCTCAATGTTCCATCGGTGGATTCTCCATTTTCCCCATGGCTTCTCCTTTGCAAATAACCGGGCGTGTGAGAGGCATCAGGGGGAAATGGAATGTAGAACTTACCGGCGCAGATACCCAGCAAAACCATTCCACCCTGCTGGTAACAGTGGATCCTCTGGAAAAGCAACTACAACTGAAATGGGCACTACAAGGGATTGCATTATCGTCTGAAATGGAAAATGAAAGAGGTTCTCTTCCATCCTCAAGTCTAAACTTTTTCAATTTCATTAAGCCTGGAATGAAGGAGTCAGCGTTTTCCACTACACTGACGACGCATGGTCAATTACGGGGATATTTTCCGTATATAGATGGAAGGGCGGATTTTGTGCTAACAGAGTTAAGAGTGGGAAGCCTTCAGGGTTCAGTGAATGGAGAAATTCAGGTGGAAAAGGGAAAAGCCGTGCTTACTGCCACAGATTCAACTGGATTGGCCACACTTCACAGCATCGTCAGCCTGTTTCCACCGCACCCCTTTTCTACATTACTTCAGGTTCACGGCGAAAAACCCTTGAATTTAACCCGTATAGGGGCGGTGAACTTCCAGGGAGACTTCGTGGTGGAAACCTCTGGCACCCTTTCTCCTTTTCAAATTCAGGATACCACCGGTAAAGTTACTCATCTGAAGTTACAATTGGGAGAGTTTTTACTACAATCAAAAAGAGAGTTCCTCCTGAACTGGGATTTAACCCAAAATCAGGTGATGACAGAACCCTTTGAGTTAACCGGAGAAAACACTGTTCTCCAGGCTCAATTATCCATTTCTGTTCCCCACATAACCCGAATAACTGGAAAAATATCCGGTTCCCTGGATTCCCAATGGCTTCACCTTTTTTACCCCACCTTGCAGATTGAAGGAAAAAATGATGTGGATATAGAGTTTTCATACGATGAAGAACTGGAACTTCAGGGGATTGTCCGGGTATATGAAACGAGTCTGAAAATGCCGGTGCTTCCGGTGAAAATCCAACAGATGAGCGGAGAACTTCTGGCAAATGGCACAGAAATAAGCATCAAGAACCTTCGCTTTTTTATGAACAACGGATGGGTGGCAGGAGAAGGCTTTTTACAGATGTCCAATGGGCAAATTCGGACATCCTTTTTGGCGCTGGAAGGGAAAGAGATTGATCTCCGACCGGTGGAGGGTATCCGGTTCAGCGCCGATTTTCATCTGAACTTTTATGCCTATGAGGGGCAGGGATACTTATTCGGTCAGATTCAGGTGATGCAAGGGAAAATGGAACAAATGCCCCCGGCATCCGAATTTTCTGGATTTCCTGAAGTTCCAGTTTTTCTGGATCTCACGGTGGACATTTGGGATAATTTTTTTCTCCGGGTTCATCCGATTCAATCAGAGTTATATGGCTCCGTAAACATTCTGGGAACCCTTTCGGACCCGCACGCCACGGGGCGATTGGAAATCAAACCTACCGGGAAAATCCGTCTCGGCAGTAAGGATTTTCAGGTGCAAAGTGGATATGTGGATTTTACGGGTGAGTCTTTTTTACCCCGTGTTTATCTCACCGCATGGGCTGAAGAATCTCCCTATCAATTTCAGATGGAAATTCAGGGGCAAGCACCCGATTTACGCGTTTCTCTTTTCTCCACTCCCTCTCTTCCTCAGGAAGATATTTTGGCTCTTTTGTATACAGGCAGACGTTTAAGCGACTTTCAAGGTGGCCCTCAAAATTTGCCGGCTGAAGCCCTTTCTCTTTCCTTCTCCGCCCTTCTATCACAAAATTTAGAAAGGGGATTCTTCCAGAGAGTGGTGATTCCTCCCAGTCTCTTCGGAAAATCGGCAGGGCAAACCTCACTACTCACACTGGGGAAAAGCATCGGTAGTAAACTGTTTATCACACATTCTACGGATTTAGAAGCAGGCAAAGAAAGCACCACGGAACTTTCCTACCGCTTCCGTCCGAACTGGGAATTCATCCTTCAAAGAGATGAAGAGCGTGAGCCCGGCATCGTGCTAAAATACCAGGGATTGATGGGCAAGAAAAAAACCCCCTTTTTCTCCTTCTCCCTTCCTCATAAAATTCGTGAAATTCAGTTACAATCTGACCTGAATGAGCCTTACCATTCCCAGCTCTTGAGTTTCATCCCTTACAAGGCTGGAGACCCCATTCGCACAGCCCAGCAAAGTCAAATCCGTGAATCCATTCTCCAGTGGTTACATTCTCACGGCTATCTTCAAGCATTTGTGAATGTTTCTCTGGAAGAACTCCCGGATGGAGTGAACATCCAGATACGTGTTAACGCCGGTGCTATAAAAGAGGTTCAAATAGAAGGCGTGGAGGAACCGGACAGACGGGCTCTGGAAAATAGAATCAGGGAAATCTGGAAAGAAGCCATATCCGACCGCTCCTTTGCGGCGGAAGCCATCCAGGAAATCCAACACTTTTATCAAGAAAGAGGATACTTATTTGCGGAGAGCCGGATTAAGTTAGAGAGGGAAGCGGAAAAAACACGAGCCATTATCACAATTGCAAAAGGACGCTTGCAAAGGGTAGAGACGGTTCAATTCGTGGGTGCGTCTCCAGATTTTCAACCCTTCCTACGAAAGCAAATGCTACTGAAATCAGGAAGCCTCATTGTAGCCTCTCTCTTGAAACAGACTCAGGAGCGGTTTTCCTTATTCTACCAGGATAATGGATTCTACGATGTGCATATGGAGCATTCTATTCTTCAGGTAGAAAATAAAGATACAGCCATCGTTACTTTTCAGATTCAGGAAGGGATTCGGTATAGGCTACGCTCTGTGGCCGTGCAAAGCGATGAAAAAATAGAAGACGCCATCGGACAGCCCTGGAAAAAAATGATGAGGATTGGAGAACCGTTGTCCATTACAAGCGTTCAGCAAGCAAAGAAGGAATTGCTTCATGCTTTGCAAAAGCAAGGCTATTTGGAAGCTGCCGTTCAGTTCTATATTCTGAAATCTCCGGAAGTGGGAGAGGCAGATGTCCTTTTTTCTTTGAAAAGCGGTCCCCTTTATACCATTCAGGACCATCAAATCACTGGAGTTTCGTCTCCATACTTGAAGTCTCTCATAGAAAAAGAAGTTGTTTTTCATCCCGGGGAACCTTTGAACCTGGAAAAACTGGAGGAAACGCGTTGGAACATTTCTTCCACAGGTCTTTTTCAATCTGTGCGAGTAACCTATACGAAGGGAATGCGTGAATCCTCACAGTCAAATCTTGTCCCTTGCCATGTCCAGATTTATGCGGAAGAAAATACTTCCATTTCACTGGTGGCTCGCGGGGGCTGGAATGCTTCTCAGGGTGCGGATATCTCCATATATCTTACGGACTACAACTGGGCACACTCTGGCAAGCAAGCCTACATCCAGGGGGAGGCATCTGAACGTGTACTCACCAGCGGGTTGGGATTATCCACACCACGACTCTGGGCTCGGAATCAGCAAGGCAGCGTATCCCTGCTATTTCAGCGAGAAAAACAGGCCGCCTTCACCCTGAGTCGCGAGAATGCCATTGTAGAATTCCGGCGCACACCGCAGAGGTTTAACCAGTTTACCATCCGGTTAAACCTGGAGAAGGCACGATATTCCGATTTCACAGGTGACCCTACCAGTTTCCCACGCAAGGATGAATTCCTTTCCAGTTTAACCTTTTCCTACCTGAGGGACCGACGAGATGACTTCCTTTTTCCGTCTCACGGCGACCTTCTCATTACCAGCCTGAAAACCTCAGGTGATTTTATGGGGTCACAACGAGATTTCGTTCGGACTTATTTTCAGTATACCCGCTTCCAGCCACTCCCCTCTCATTTAACTCTGGCTACCGGAGTGCGTCTCGGCCTGGGAAAAACCTTTGATGCGGACTCTCTGCTTCCACCGGGCGAGCGATTTTTCGCGGGCGGTGATAACTCCCTCCGGGGATTTGAAGTCAATACCCTCGGACCCAAAGACCCACAAACAGCGAAGCCCATTGGCGGTAATGCCATGCTTCTACTCAATCAAGAACTCCGATACCGCCTCTCTTCCTCCTACGGGTTTCATATCTTTTACGATTATGGAAATATTTTTCGCAGGGTCGCCGATGTAGAAAACTGGCGGGGGCGCTCCGGCGCCGGCGTTGGTGCTTTTTTTCAAACACCCCTGGGACCATTTCGTCTGGAACTTGCCCGAAACCTGAATCCGGAGCCTACCGAAGATACTTACCGCATCCACTTCGGCTTTGGCTTTGCCTTTTAACTCGTTCCCCCGCTCTTTCCATTGGCATATTCGTAGAATCATCACTATATCCCGGGACCAACCTGTTCAGTTTGACAGAAGCAACCCCGAAAAATAAAATGTTTATCGGCTTTGCAAAGGGAACTAAAAATCTTTCAACTCATTCTGTTAAGGAGGAAGCGTTGGGAATGGTCTTTAGAGGAAAACTGAAAGGATGGATAGTAGGGGTTGGCGTTTGCACCCTCTTTTTCATTCTGCAGGGGAAAGAAGGAAGCATCCAGGGAGTAGGTGTGACTGCTTCTTATGGGATAGAAATTAAAACCACGAAAGATTTAATTGCGGTGGGCAAAGAGATTGCGGAAAAGAAGGCAGGATGTAATATATGTCATAAAGTCGGTGAACCCGGAGGAAGATGCCCGGATTGGCAGGGAGTTGGTGGTCGGGCTGGTGCTCGCAAGCCCGGCATGTCCGCAGAAGCCTATTTGATTGAAAGCCTGGAAAATCCAGGGGCTTTTGTCGTGCCAGGTTATCCAAACATCATGCCTAAAGTTACTGGCCCGCCTGCCAACCTTACGAGAGATGAAATTCTTGCGGTAGTGGCCTATTTAGAAAGCCTGGGAGGGACTGTTACGATTAAACCGGAGAATGTAAAAATCACTGAAATTATTCCATCAACGGCCTCAGGTGGCTCTACCCTGATTGATAAAGGCAAAGAGATTTTTCAGGGCAAAGGGTTATGTTTCACCTGTCATTCGTTAAAAAGAGGTGAAAGGATTCTGGGGCCCAGCCTGGCGGACATCGGAGCCCGAGCGACAGAGGCATACATCCGCCAGTCCATCTTAGAGCCTAACGCCGTCATCGTCTCAGGTTTTCCCGGAAATGTGATGCCTCAAAATTTTAACGAAATGCTCACAGAAGAAGAAATCAATGAGGTCGTAGCGTTTTTAGTTTCCTTAAAAGGTTCTGAGGAAGAATTGCAAGCAAAAATAAAAGAGGGGGAAAAACTCTTCCGAACCAGAGGGGGTTGTATCGGATGCCATCAAGTAAATGGGGAAGGAGGTTTTGTTGGACCCGACCTCACAGGCGTTGGCTCCATCTACTCGGAAGAATACCTGCGAGAATCCATCGTAAATCCCAATGCGCTGGTCGTGAAAGGGTATCCCCGCAGCATTATGCCTCTAATTTTTGGAAAGGTTCTGTCAGAAAGAGAAATTAATTCTCTGGTAGCCTATTTGAAATCATTGACTACTACTCCTCCTGCAGAAAAGTCCACTCCTTGATGTATATTTGTAATCTGGCTTACTGAAATCCGTTCACACATAAGACACGATATATATAGAATGAAAAGGAGAAAGGACGTTCAAAATTTATTTTTCTTGTTGTGGATTATTCTGGCATTAAGCGGGGGAAATACTTCCGAAAAAAGAACTGCAAAATCGCCTGCTGAACAGTTGGTGTGGGGATGTCCTGCAAAAGATTGCATCCCCGCTATGGATGACCCGATTTTTACCACTCCTCAAAAGGTGAACGAAAAAGTAAAATTTCTTCTGCCTGAAGACATCGTTATCGGGGTGAGTATGTCAGGTGAAGCAAAAGCCTATCCTCATAAAATTCTGACTCGTCATGAAATCGTTAATGACAAAATTGGAGATGTTCCCATCGTGGTAACCTACTGTCCTCTTTGTGGCTCCGGAATGGTATTGGATAGCAGAATAGATGGCAAGCGGCTGACTTTTGGAGTTTCAGGCAGGCTACTGAATTCGGATTTAGTGATGTATGACCGGGAGACGGAAACTCTCTGGTCGCAAATTACCGGGGAAGCAATCCTGGGAAAACTGGTCGGGAAAAAACTATCCATTCTTCCAACCTATCAGGGAACCTGGAAAAAATGGGTGGAACTTCACCCCCACACATTGGTTCTTATCTTCAAAGAAGCACGAATCCCCTATTTTTTCTTACAAAATCCGTATGGAGATTATGATAAAACCCCATCCATTCATTTCCCTGTTACCCACTATGATGACCGGTATTTTCCGAAGGAAAAAGTTCTCGGAATACACCTCTCTCCCTCGGGAAAGGCGAAAGCCTACCCATTTTCTGAACTCAACCGGGTTATGGTGGTTAATGATGAATTACAAGATAAGAAACTGGCGATTTTTTATAGCCGAAAAGGGCAGGTGGCACTGGCATACTCCAGCGCAGTAGAAAACAAGGTATTACACTTTCAGCCCGCCGGACCGGATAGATTCAGAGACGAAGAGACGGGAACCCTCTGGAACTTGAAGGGAGAAGCCATTCAAGGAGAATGGAAAGGGAAGCAACTGAGCCCGATTAGCGCTGTTTCTGGATATTGGTTTGCCTGGGTCGCTTTTTATCCAGGAACGGAAGTCTTTCAAGCCGCACGAGAAAAAAAGAAATAAGGATTTACCTTCCAGAGTTCACAGCAGGAAACTTGCGTTAAACAGAGTATTCTTGCACCAGAGTGCGACATAACCGTTGAAGTTCTGGAGCCAGTTCAACAGGATAATGAGCCTGAGTATGGATGGATTTCACTTCAGGAGGGAAACGCGAGAGGTTTTCATAGAATCTTTTTTGAAGGTTTTGAAGAGAGGGGATATTTCCGATAATTTCGCCATTTTCCATAACCTTATGGAGGAGAGGGAAAGAATTCCTGGTGGGAATGGGTTCGTCCTGGAGTGCAATGATGTCTTTAAGGAATTGCCCCTGCGAGTTCAGGCACCGGTAGACCTGTTTTTTCCCTGGCAGGGTAAGTTTTCCCTGCGAGAGTTTAATAGTGGGGCGGCCATCCCTGTCCACGAGTTTATACACACCACCCAAGTAGGGAGCATCTGCGGAGGTGCCCAGTTGTGTTCCCACGCCCCAAAAATCTATAGGACAGTTTGCCCGGGTCAGTTCTGCTATCCGCCATTCATTCAAATCGCCACTGGCTAAAATTTTCACATAGGGAAAGCCGTTAGAATCCAGGATTTCACGGACCTTCCTGGAAAGGAAATTCAAATCACCACTATCCAGGCGAACCCCGCGCAGTTTCTGACCTTTCTGCTCCATTTCCTTTGCCACAGTTACGGCAATTTTGGCACCATTCAGCGTGTCATAAGTATCTATCAACAGGATGGAATTGTCAGGAAAATCTGTAATGAAAGACCGAAAAGCCGTGAGTTCATCTGGATAAGACATCACATAAGAATGAGCCATGGTGCCGTAAACAGGAATGGAATAGAATTGGCCTGCAAGCACGTTGGAAGTTCCCACGCATCCAGCGATAAAGGAAGCCCGGGCGGCTTTTAAAGCGGCATCACAACCATGGTCACGACGAGGCGAGAAATCTACCACAGATTTTCCATCAGCGGCCAGGATAATCCTCGCCGTTTTAGAGGCCACCATGCTCTGATAATTGATGGTATTTAGAAGGAATGTTTCCACCAGTTGAGCCTGAATCAGAGGGGCGGTCACCCGGATGAGCGGCTCCTGGGGGAAAAAAATCTGCCCCTCTTCCATGGCCCACACTTCACCCGTAAAGCGAAAGTGACGAAGGTAGGAGAGAAAATCCTCCTCAAAGAGTTTCAAGGTTCGTAGATACTGTATGGATTCTTCACCAAAAGACAGATGCTGGAGGTAATAAAGGACTTGCTCCAGCCCGGCGCTGACCAGCAATGAACGGTTAGGCGGCAAATGGCGGACGAAAAGGTCAAAAGTACTTTCCTCATTCTTTTTCTGCCGAAAATAACTGGCGGACATCGTCAACTCGTAGAGGTCTGTCAACATCCCCATATTTTGGGAAGTAACGAAGTCACCGCTCACTGTTTCGCTCACCAATATAGAAAAATGAAAGGGTAACGAGGTTATTGGTTACCTAATGGCTCTACCCTGATCTGCCGCTGAACGATGCTTCTTAATACCCTCACCGTTTCTTGCTTCTCTTTGAATCCAAGGAAAGAACCCGGTTTGACCTTGATGATATAGGTTCCCATAGGAACTCTGCGAGAGAATGTATAATTACCCTCCATGTCAACCGTAGCGGTATCCAGATATTCGCCACCCGTGGTCCAGAGTTCTACTTTGGCGTCAGGCAAAGCTGCGGTCTCGCCGTTGGGCATTAACATCACGACACGGCCTGTGATTTTTGCCCGAACAAAAAAACATCCGGTCAACAGGAGTAGCACCCCGCCGGTGAAGAGAATCTTTTTATATGTATTCACCACACACACCTCCTTTTATTCAATTCCTTGAGCCTTCTGTAATCTGCCACTGTAATCTACATAGATGGTTTTCCATTCCGAGAAAATCTCAAGGAGTGTCCAGGCGGCGCCTTCTCGGTGCCCATTTCCCGTTTCTTTTACGCCACCGAAAGGCAAATGCACCTCGGAGCCAATCGTGGGTGCATTGATATAAGTGATACCCGCATCAATCTCTTCCATCGCCCGAAAGGCAAAATGTAAATCGCGAGTATAGATAGAAGAGGATAAACCAAATCGGACGGCATTGGCGGCTTGAATGGCTTCCTCAAAACTACGAACACGCATCACCGAGAGAACAGGTCCAAAAATCTCTTCCTGGAAAAGGGTCATAGAAGGAGAAACATCCTCAAAAAGAGTCGGGGCATAAAAATTCCCTTTTTTGTATTCTCCCTGATTCAGGATTTCACCGCCGATACGAAGCGTAGCCCCTTCCTGAGTGCCTTTCTGCACATAAGCGTGAATTTTGTGAAGTTGATGCTGGTTGATAACGGGGCCCACATCTACAGTGGGGTCCAGCCCATTTCCTACTTTCAGTTTCTGAATCCTCTGAATAAGATTCTGAAGCAGAACAGGGTAAATGCCATCTTGAACGATTAAACGACTTGTGGCGGTGCATCGCTGACCGGTGGTTCCATAGGCTCCCCACAAAATCCCTTCCACGGCCAAATCCACATCGGCATCATCCAGAACGATTACAGGATTTTTCCCACCCAGTTCCAAACTGACTTTTTTCATCTGCTTTCCAGCGACTTCAGCAATGTGCTTACCCGTTTCTACGGAGCCAGTGAAAGAAATCAACTGAACCCGGGGATGGTGAATCAACAATTCTCCGGTTTCCCCTCCTGAACCATGGATTAAATTCAGGACGCCGGGTGGCAAATCCACTTCTTCAAAAACTTCCACCAGCAGAGTGCCCAATACTGGAGTAGAACTGGAAGGTTTGAATACAACAGTATTTCCACATACCAGGGCAGGGGCAATCTTCCACATAGGAATCGCCATAGGGAAATTCCAGGGGGAGATAAGGGCACAGACGCCCACGGGTTTACGAAAAGCCATAGCCCATTTGTTGGGGAGTTCGGAGGGGGTGACCGCCCCCAGCATGCGCCTTCCTTCGCCGGCCAGATACTGGGCGCAATCAATGGCTTCCTGCACATCTCCACCCGCTTCTTTCAGGATTTTTCCCATTTCTCTTGTCATTTCTTTTGCCAGGTCCCACTTACGAGCGATCAGGATGTCTGCCGCTTTCAGCAAGAACTCCGCTCTCTTCGGGGCGGGGGTCCGTGCCCAACCGGGGAATGCCTGGGCGGCAGATTCTACGGCATCGTTAACATCTTCCACCCCTGACTTTGGGAAGTATGCAATGACATCTTCACAATTCGCAGGATTGACCACCGGGAAGGTTTCACCTGAGCGAGCGGGCTTCCATTTCCCACCGATATAGTTCAGAAAATTCCCACCCATTAACCTTCACTTCCTGGAAGAATTCTCACTTTCCGACCCTCTACCTTCAGCCGATTCTCGGCAAAAAGACGAACCGCCTGAGGATAAATTCTATGTTCTTCCCTCAAAATTCGTTCTTCCAGCATTTCTGGCGAATCGTCCGTATGAACAGGAACGACTGCCTGGAGGATGATCGGTCCTGCATCCACTTTTTCATCTACGAAGTGAACCGTGCAACCGGCTACTTTCACGCCATATTCCCACGCTCTTTGTTGAGCATGGAGTCCCTTAAAAGATGGAAGCAAAGCCGGGTGAATATTTAGAATTCGTCGGGGGAAAGTTTGAACAAAAGTCGGACTGAGAATTCTCATAAAACCAGCCAGACAAATCAAATCCACTCTATACTCCTGGAGTTTCTGTATCAACTGCTGTTCAAAATCCGGCAGGGAGGGTGAAACATACTCTGCTGGCACCTGCTTCAAAGATGCTCGTTTTAAGCCGTAAGCATCTTCCCGGTCGCTCAAAACTATTACCACTTTACCTGGAATACGGCCATCCTCACAAGCATCCAGAATGGCTTGTAGATTTGACCCTCTGCCGGACACCAGAACTCCAATGCGGATGCTCATCTTTCCCTTCTTGAATGCTGAACGAACCCCTTCATAGATAGCGAAATTTTACCGGTATCATCATCGTAATCCAGGACTTTCACAGCCACTTCCTCACCTGTCTTCAGTAACTGGTGCACATCTTTCCCCCGGGAATCAGGAATTTCAGAGATATGCAGAAGCCCTACTTTCCCGTGGAGGATTTCCACGAGAGCGCCAAAACTCATAAGACGCTTCACTTTGCCCCGATAAATTTTTCCGATTTCAACCTCGCGAATGAGATTTCTTATCATCGTTTGCACTTTCAGAGCGACTTCTGCGTTTTCTGCCGTTACAAAGATGCGTCCATCGTCTTCTATGTCCACCTTCGCTCCTGTTTCATCGGTAATTTTCCGAATATTCTTGCCACCGGTGCCAATCACCCCTCCAATCCTTTCTGGCGGAACCGAAAAAATTAAAATGTGAGGGGCGCGGGGAGAAAGTTCAGAACGAGGTGCCGGCAGGACCTCTTTAATTTTGGAAAGGATAAATAGACGACCCAGGCGCGCTTTTTCCAGCGCCTGACGGATAATTTCCCTGGTTAACCCCGGGATTTTCACATCTAACTGGATAGCGGTAATCCCCACCTCAGAGCCCGCCACCTTAAAATCCATGTCGCCAACAGCATCTTCTAACCCCTGTATATCAGTGAGAATTAAATATTCAGAACCTTCTTCCAGGAGCCCCAAAGCCACACCAGCGACAGGGCGCTGAATAGGCACTCCCGCGTCCATCAATGCAAGGGTGCTACCGCACACACTGGCCATAGAAGTAGAACCATTGGAGGAAATTACTTCAGAAACCAGGCGAATGGTATAAGGAAATACTTCCTTGGGGGGTATCATCGGATATAGAGCTCTTTCGGCCAGAGCACCATGCCCTACTTCTCTGCGCCCCGGGGAGCGAATGGGCTTCACTTCACCGGTGGAATATCCTGGGAAGTTATACTGGTGGAGAAAGCGCTTATACTCATCCGGCGTTAAATTTTCAATAATCTGTTCTTCACCGGGTGCACCCAGAGTAGCGATAGTCATCACCTGAGTTAGACCTCTTTGAAACAGAGCAGAGCCGTGAGCTCGTGGAAGAAAGTTCACTTGAATCTGGATGTCTCGAATCTCATCCAAACTTCGCCCATCGGGGCGGCGTTTTTCTTCCTTGATAAAACGGCGAACCTCCCGTCGCTTCACCTCTTCGTATAATTCACTGGCTATAATAGGGTTCTCCGAAGGAAAATCCTTCTCCAGAGTTTTCTTGATTTTCAGGCTGCCCTGCCGAAAAATTTCATCCATTTCCATTTTGCTTTTCCGGGTTAATGCCTCCCGGACAGATTCTATGGCCAGGGATTCCACTAACTGAGCCGCTTCAGCCGATAGCCGGCGAGGCTCATAGGAAAATTTCGGCATACCGTGCTTTTGCTTCAATTCTTCAATAAAATCAATGACCTGGAGAATCGTCGGATATGCGAAATCTATGGCCTGCAGGATGGTTTCTTCAGCCTCTTCTACGGCTCCCGCTTCCAGGACGACCACTTTTTCACGAGTGGCAGATATGACGAGGTCCAGTGTGCCTTTTTCCAGTTGTTCAAAACTGGGATTGAGAACGAATTCACCCTGGATACGACCTACTCGCACAGCGCCCACTGTGGAGCAGAAGGGTATGTCCGAGATGGCAATGGCAGCAGAGGCGCCAATAAGCGCGGGCACATCCGGGTCGTATTGCTGGTCTGCTGAAAGGGTGGTAGCCACAATCTGAATGTCATGACGAAGGTCTTTCGGGAAAAGAGGGCGGAGGGACCGGTCAATTAAACGGGCGGTTAAAATGGCTTGCTCTGACGGGCGCCCTTCCCGCTTAAAAAAGCCCCCGGGGATTTTGCCCGCCGCATACATCTTCTCCTCATAATCCACCAAAAGAGGCAGAAAATCCGCATCTTCTCGGGGCTCCTTGGAGGCCGTTGCCGACACCAGCACTACAATATCTCCCCATTTCACCAGACAAGAACCATTCGCCTGAGAAGCCAGATTTCCCGTCTCCAGGTAGAGTTCATGGCTCCCGAACTGAAGCCCCTTCGCCTTTTCTTCAGAACTGGTTGAGGAAAACTTCAAACTCTCTTTCACTGCAGCCATTTAATCTTACTACTTTTTTCTCGCAGTGTAAAGCGAAACGGCACACCCTCAAACGGGTAAAACTGTCGGATATATCTTTCAAAACCCTGATAGAAGGAATCTTTTATAAGGCTCTTGTCGTTGACGAAAAGCAGAAAACGAGGAGATTTTCCCTGAGTTTGCGCTATGTAAGAAACGGTCAATCTCTTTTTTCCACGGCTCGGAAGAGGAGTGGAAAACACATAATCTTTTAATAAGCGATAGAGTTCAGGGGCAGGAATCCGGTGCTTGCTAATGGAAGAAATCTCCACACTTTTTTCTAACAGAGCCTCTATATTCCATTTCTTCAAAGCGGAAATAAACAGTAATGGAACAAAGTTCAAAAACGGACATTCCTGGTGAAAAAGGGAAATAAATTTTTTCTGAAACGACTTACGATATTGGAACAAATCAAATTTATTCACAGCGATTAAAAGACATTTTCCCTGGTCTTTCAAAAATCCTCCAATCCGTTTATCGGTGCGAGTGATGCCTTCGGAGGCATTCAGGAGAAACATCACCACATCCACAGAACGGAGGATGCCCCGTGAACGGATTTCACTATAATAATCCAGAGGGTCAGCATAGCGGAATTTAAGAGCGAGTCCCGCGGTATCTACCAGGCGAAAGAGATGATTTTTCCAGGTGAAGAGGGATTCCACGGCATCTCGTGTGGTGCCTGGAACTGGGCTCACCTGGGCTCGTTCTTCTCCAAGGATGGCATTCATCAGAGTAGATTTTCCCACATTTCTTCGCCCAATGATAGCCAGAGTCAGAGAAGGCTCTTTTCCAGCCACTGGGGTTTCTGGAATGAGACGGGCAATTTCATCCAGAAGATTATCGACCCCGCGACCGTGCAAAGCGGAAATGAAAAAAATCGGCTGAACGCCTAAAGAACGGAAAACCTGAGCATCTAATTCCCTTTGCTCCTGGTCCACTTTATTCACTGCCAGCCAAACTCTCTTTCTGGACCGTTGAAGCAGGCGAGCCAACACCCAGTCCTCTTCGGTAATTCCAGTGGTCGCATCGGTAACGAGGAGTAATAAATCTGCCTCTTGTAGAATACCCTGGTATTGATTTCTCACATTTTTTTCCAGGAAAGAAGTATAGGAAGGATAACCAGCGGCATCCATTACACGAAAGGAGTGTCCTAACCACACTGCCAGGCCATAGAGGCGGTCTCGCGTAACCCCGGGCGTGGGATGAACGATGGCCTGTCGCCTCCCAACAAGCCGGTTGAAAAGTGTAGACTTGCCCACATTGGGTTTACCCAGAATAGCCACAGTAAACAGCGGATTTCCTTGAACACCCGGGGACATTCCGGAGCGTGCCGACATTAAAATTTTTCGACCATATCCAAAAAATAGCGGAAAAGATTCCGAGAATCCAGAGGTCCAGGGGCTCCTTCAGGATGATATTGAACAGAGAAAATGGGAAGTTCCGTATGTTCCATTCCTTCAACTGTGCCATCGTTGACCGCCCGGTGAGAAACACGGAATCCCGTGTTCTTCAAGGATTCCTGCTCCACAGCAAATCCGTGATTTTGTGTGGTAATTGTCACTTCACCCGTGTCCACCTGAATCACTGGATGATTTCCGCCGTGATGACCGAATTTCAACTTATAGGTTCTTGCGTTGCTGGCTAAAGCAAGAATCTGATGCCCGAGGCAAATACCGAAGATGGGGAGTTTACCCATAAGGTCTTTCACCATCTGGATGGCATAGGTGAGGATGGCGGGGTCGCCTGGTCCATTAGATAATACCACTCCCTTAGGTTGATACTCCAGCACCTGACTTGCTAAAACAGTTGCAGGCAGGACGACAACGCGAAAACCCGTTTGAATTAAGTTTTTCAAAATACTTCGCTTCACACCATAATCTATGAGAACAATCAGGGACTTACCCTCACCCAGAATCTGTGGCTCTTTCACGCTTACTTGTTTCACATAGTCCACCTGAGAAATATCGGGTTGCTTCCTGACTTCCTGCAGGAGGGCATCCCCTTCTATTACTGACGAAAATCCGCCTTTCATAGCCCCTTTCGTGCGAATATGCCGCGTTAATGCTCGTGTGTCTACATCCTGCATCACTGCAATTTGATGCTTCTTCACATATTCCAGCAGGGGTGTAAAACCTGGAATAGCGCCCTCAGTGAACGAGTCTACAATAATCCCCCGGACATGGGGTTGATACGATTCATTTTCTTCATCCAGAGCGCCATAATTCCCAATCAGAGGATAAGTAAAAGTTACGATTTGACCCGCATAGGAGGGGTCTGTCATGACTTCCTGATAGCCAGTCATATTTGTCGTGAACACGACTTCTCCGAACACTGTTCCATCCCAGTAAACAGTCTGTCCTTCCAGGGAAAAACCGTCTTCCAGCATTAAATGGCATACCTTATTCATTTTCTATCACCTTGCCATCCATTTTAGTAATTGTACCACCATAAAAAGTCCAATACACCCATCCATAAAGTATCTTTCCCACATAGGGGCAATTTTTCCCCCGAGATTGTAAGTGCTCATCCTTCACACGGAACCGCTTATGTGGGTCGAACAGAATGAGGTCTGCGGGATTTCCCACCGCTAAACGACCGAGGCTATCCCAGCCTAACAGTTTGGCAGGCAGAAGGGTGGCTTTCCGTAAAGCCTGTGGCAGGCTCATTTTCCCGCGAACCGTCAGAGCAGTGATGAGTAAAGGTAAAAATAAATCCAGGCTGGAAATTCCGAAGGGTATCTGCTCAAAGGGTAGAGTTTGAGAAGCCTCACCGTGAGGCGCGTGGTCGGAAGCAAATACATCAATTTTGCCCGTTCGCAATGCTTCAAGAAGGTCAGTGGAATCCTCTTTCGTTCGTAATGGTGGTTTCACCTTTCCACGGTAATCCAGATTGTGGAGAAAGGATTCATTGAGCAGGAGATGATGAGGAGTGACCTCCGAGGATACAGGGAAGTGGTTACGACGGGCGAAGTGAATCCACGGCAACGACTCCCGGCTACTCAAGTGAGCCAGGTGTAAAGGAGTTTTCGTTTCTCCAGCCAGGATAACATCCCTTGCCACAGCCACTACTTCTGAAGAAGCGGGGATCCCACGAATTCCATGTTTTTGGCTTAATTTCCCTTCATTGATCTGCCCGCCCAAACACAAAGATGGGTCTTCAGCATGGCTGATGATGAATTTACCCAGGCGTCCTGCGCTGAGGAGAGCCTGTTTCATCAAAGCAGAATTAGAGACCCACGAACCGTCATCTGAGAAAGCCACCACACCTGCCTTAACCAGTTTCTCAAAATCCACCAGTTCTTCTCCCGCCCGGTTCCGGGTGATGGCTCCCACAGGAAGAACTCGTGCCATTCCAACCTTGCGAGAGCGAAGAAGAACTTCACGAACCACTTCCGGGCAATCCATAGCCGGTTGTGTGTTGGGCATCGCCAGAAGAGTCGTCACGCCTCCATTAGCGGCAGCCTTGCACCCGCTTTTCACATCCTCTTTCTTCTCCTCTCCCGGCTCTCGTAGATGGCAATGAAGGTCTATTAACCCCGGTGCAGCATAAAGGCCATTCGCCTGGATTATCCGGTCAGCCCTAACCGGAAGAGAAGAGACCATCCTCGCAATCTTACCATTTTCTATCAGGATGTCTCCGGGTATCACACGACCCTTTTCCACATCCACGATTAAAGCATCCCGGATTAAGATTTTCATGTAGAATCGCGTTCCATCAAAGTCAGCAAAGCGGCGCGGGCAAAGAATCCATTCTCCACTTGCTTCCATATCAAGGAACGGTCAGCATAAACTACTTTCTCAGACACCTCAATGTTTCGCTCAAAGGGTCCTGCATGCATCAGGTAGGTTTTCACTGGCATCTTTCGCAACTGGAAGCGTGACACATATTCAGATATCAGAGCCTCAGAGAGGGAAGAAGAGGGATGACGCTCCCTTTGGAAGCGTAGAACATATATCACATCCGCCCATTGAAGAACAGAATTCAGGTTGTCAAACAGGGTCAGTTTGAGTTGATGCATATCCGAGGGCAAGAAAGGTTCCATGGTGCAAAGCCCGATTTCTGCGCCTCCTGATATGAAGACTTGATAATTGGACCTGAAAACTCGACTGTATGCCGCATCACCCAGAAAACCGATGCGTAATCCTTTCAGGGTTTGAAAAGTTTCTTTCAAGGTCAATAAATCGCCCAGCGACTGAGTGGGATGCTCACGGGTTCCTTCGCCTGCATTAATGATTCGTAATGAGGTCTGCGGTGCCACGGCACCCAACACTCCTTCCTCTTTCAGGCGAATGACACCATAATCCACTCCCTCCATCTCCAGCGTTTTCAGGGTATCCAGTAGAGATTCACCTTTCTGAAGGCTGCTCATTTCTGGAAGTATGTCTATCACCTCTGCTCCGAGTGAACGGGCAGAGAATGTAAATGAGACCTTGGTTCGGGTGCTGGGCTCCAGAAACAGGGTGGCAATCCACCGTCCTTTCAATATCGGGGGCAAGTTTTTCTTCCCTCTTTTCTTATATCCTTCCACTGCTGGATAAAAATCGTTTAGGAAGTCGGGAGTGATTTGCTGTGCCGATAAGAAGTCTTTCATTCTCATCTAAAACTGCCAGGGCCTGGGTTCAAAAATTTCATGAAATGTCCACAGGGCAAACTGGTCTGTCATTCCAGCCACATAGTCGCAGGCATCACGGGCTCGCTGAGGTAAAGGGGTTTCACGGTCGCCTGGCTTGCCGGGTAAACCCCGTTCCACGAAATAATCAAATAATAAGGTAATCATCCGCTCTACTTTGCCCCACTCTTCCTGATGTTCATCACGCAGGTACACAGTTTCATACAGGAACTCCTTCGTTTGGTCCATCGCCTGCTGAATGTGGGGGCTGATAGAAATCCGGCTTTGTCCTTTTGAGCGCTCCACTACATCTTTCACAATCGTCCCGATTCGGCGGGAGTGCGTTTCACCCAGAACACGAAGGATAGACTTCGGCACATCTTTAAGACTCAGAAGCCCCGCCCGAAGTGCATCATCTAAATCGTGATTGATGTAAGCAATTCGGTCTGAAATTCTCACAACCTGCCCTTCCAAAGTGGCGGGAAAATCTCCTTCCTCCGAAATGTCTTTCCTCCCTTTAGAATGGTGAAGAATGCCATCCCGAACTTCAAAAGTCAGGTTCAATCCTTTTCCTTCGTTTTCCAGGACATCCACGACGCGAAGGCTTTGCTCATAATGCCGAAACCCTTCAGGAACATACTTACGGTAAACATTATCCAGAGCCTGCTCACCCGCATGTCCGAAGGGGGTGTGGCCCAGGTCATGACCGAGAGCGATGGCCTCAATCAAATCCTCATTCAAACAGAGTGCGCGACCGATCGTGCGAGCAATCTGCGAAACTTCCAATGTATGTGTCATCCGGGTTCGGTAATGGTCACCCTGAGGGGCGAATAACACTTGCGTTTTATGCTTCAACCGTCGGAAAGCCTTGGAATGAATAATTCGATCCCGGTCCCTCTGATATTCTGTGCGAATGTCATCCGGCGGCTCCGGCCGCAGACGACCCTTACTTTTGAAACTCCGTTGAGCAAACGGAGAAAGAATTTGACCTTCTATTCTCTCCCATTCTTCCCGTATAGTAAATTTACTCATATTTCTCGATGACAATCTTCGTCAAATCTCCAAAAGCCTGAAAGCACTCGTCCAGCAAACCCAGCAGAGCAATGCGATTAGAGCGAATCCTGGGGTCTTCATGCATGACAAGCACTTTGTCAAAAAAAGTATCCATCATCTGAAGCCTATCCGATGTAAAAGCGCAGAAGTAGCGATAAAATGAATCATCATCGGGAGAACACTTCAGAAATTTCTGGCGTTCCTCATTTAAGGATTGGTAAATCTGATAAACTTTATGGACATAAAAGTCCCTGTCGTAAGCCAAATCCAAAGACGGAACCACATCAAAAGACAATCCCTGGAGGTAGATGTTATGGATTCTCACCCCCACCCGCACCAGGTTGCCGAAAAGAGGCATATTACCTTTTAGAAAGCTGTTCTTAAGAACTTGCAAGAAAACACCTGATCGAATGGCATAATATGGATTTTCAAAACCATGGGCAAGGGCGGCCTGAACCACATCATGCTCCAATTGATTGGCATGGAGAGCGCCCTGATATTCTCCTGGATACTTTCCAAAATTATACCTATGTGGAGGGGCGGATTCACGAAGATAATTTTCAAGCCGTTGATTGAAAAAAAATTTTATCTCTGGGATTTTGTTTGCTCCTATCTGAACTGTTGCAGAGCAATTCTCCAGGCACTTCCGTAAAGGAAAGTCCATTCTATTTTCATCCAAAATTCGGAGGATGCCCATGACATTCCTGCGAAATCCCAGAGGGTCTCGGGTTCCTGAGGGACGAATATCCGTGGAAAAATAACAGAGTAGATTGTCTATTTTATCTGCTAAACTCAGCACGATACCCGGAGTCGTTTTGGGGACTCGATCCAGGGCTCCTTTAGGCAGGTAGCTTTCCCAGACCGCCTGAGAAATTTCAGGGGATTCGCCGGATTTCAGGGCATAAATTTTCCCCATCACCCCTTCTAAGTCAGTGATTTCACGAACCATATAGGTAGCCTGGTCAGCCCGACACAACTGTCCCGCCCGCTCTAAAATCTCTGCGTGCACTGGCTCCTTCAGATGCTGATTCACCACATTCGCCAGTTGCTTCAGTCTCTGGGTCTTGTCATATAAACTGCCGAAACCTTCCAGGAATAAAATTCCCCGGAGGTCATCCACTCGCTCGGCAAGAGGCTTCTTTAAGTCTTTTTCATAAAAATAGAGGGCATCCGTTAATCTTGCCACCGCCAATTTTTCATAGCCCTTACGAATAATTTTCAGATCTGCGTCAGATTTTGGGCCATCGGCAATAAATGTGAAGCGATTCGTGAGAGTCTCATCTCCTTTTAATTCCGGCACACAATGCATCTGCTTTTGAATGACCATTCTTACGACTTCACTCGGAAGAACATTAAACTTTTCCGGGAACTGAGCCTCTGCCACGGAAGGATATTCATATTCAAATTGCAGAGATTCTGTCCAATCCCACCATCTACCTGTTTTCTCACCTTGTAGTGATAAACGAATACCTGCATCCTGAGAATCATCTGAAGGGGAAGCCAGCATCACATCCGACTTCTTAATTTTCACAAAATAATCTTGCGGATTGCGGATAGATATCCAGCCTGGTGAAGCGTAGCGATGTCCTCTCGTTCGCACTCCGCTGCGGACACTACCGACTGTAAATCGGAGGGGATATTCATCCAATAGGCAGAGAATCCAGTGGATGGGGCGCAAGAAGGAAATCTGCTCTTCACCCCACCGCATTCGCCTGGGATATAACCCTGCTAAAGATAAAATAAAATCTGGAAGAGCAGATTGAAACAGGGTTCGGAGGTCACCTTTCCATCGCACTTTACCACATAAGTATTTTCCCTTCAGCGTATTCTTTGAGTAAAGGTTTTTCAGGGGTCTGCCAAGTTTCTTTGCAAACCCTTTTGCCGCAACAGTTGGCTTCCCTTTCTCATCGAAAGCAATATGCCAGGGTGGCCCCTGAATCTCCTGCTCCAGAATCTCCAGATCCAGCGTCAGACCTTGCAAGAGGTAGACGATTCGGCGAGAAGTTAGATACACATCTGATTTCCCTACCTTCACACCTTTAGGCTGTAGATAATCAGCCAGGAAGTTGGTGCCATTATGGTATAATTCGCGAAGGAAAAGTGGGGGAAGTTCCTCGCATCCGATTTCTAACAATAATTCACTCGCTTCAACGACTTTCTTTCGCGACTGAACCAAGAACGTCTGACCTCTGCAGTTCCGATTGATTCAGATAGGCTTGCGCGATCGCGCCAGCCAGGTCCCGAATTCGTTTCATTACTTTCGCCCGCTCCATCGGACTGATGGCACCCCGGGCGTCCAGAATATTGAATAAATGTGAGAGTTTCAGCGTGTAATCATAGGCGGGCAGCAGAAGCCTCTTTTCATATAGCCTTTTCCCTTCTGCCTCATAAATCTCAAAGAGTTTCCAGTGTTCCTCAATAGAGGCTTCCTCAAAATAAAACGCAGAAAATTGCTTTTCCACTTCCAACTGTAAATCGCCGTAGGTTTTCCTTCCTCTTCCCCATTCCAGGTCAAAAATAGAGTTTTTGTCCTGTAAAGACAGGGCAATACGCTCCAGCCCGTAAGTTAATTCCACGGGAATGGGGAACAGGTCAACACCACCCATCTGCTGGAAGTAAGTGAATTGAGTAATTTCCAGACCATCCAGCCAAACTTCCCAGCCAATCCCCCAGGCTCCAAGGACAGGTGATTCCCAGTCATCCTCCATGAACCGAATATCGTGTTGCTTCAGAGCAATTCCGAGGGCTTCCAGACTTTCCAGATAAATTTCCTGAATCTCTTTGGGTGAAGGCTTCAGAATCACCTGGTACTGATAATAATATCCCAGGCGGTTGGGATTATCTCCATACCGGGCATCCGCAGGTCTTCTGCAGGGCTGGGGATAAGCCACACGGGCAGGCTCTCTGCCCAGTGAGTAAAAAAAGGTAGCCGGATGCATCGTGCCTGCCCCCACTTCTACATCGTAAGGCTGGAGAATCAGGCACCCCCTGTTCGCCCAGTAGGCATTTAGGGTGTGAATCAGAGTTTGAAAATTCATCCAGATGTAACCGGAATAGATTGTCCCTGCCGAGCCAGAAACTGGTTTAACTTCTTCATCAGTCTGGAAACACGCCGGGAAGCCTGGTTTCGGTGTATCACCCCTTTAGAAGCCACCTTCTGAATTTTTTGGATGGCTCCCTGAACCGCCTGAATCGCTATTTCAGCCGTAGTCTTTTCGTCCGACAGAACCCTCATCGTTTTCTTCACTTCGGTCCTCATCGCCGAAAGATGAGACCTATTCTGTAAACGCCGCCTTTCCGTCTGACGTACCCGCTTCAATGAACTTTTCTTCTTTTTCACTTATCTGCCTCCTCGCATCATAACCCATTATATCCCTACTCACAGATATTTTCAACAATATCCCATTCTGATTGTCTACGGACAACTGGAAACTGGCTGTTCACTACCCCCGACTTGCAATTTGCAACACGCTCTTATCCGATAGTATCTTAATATCATGCCCTGCATCTCAAAGTACACCGGGAATGGGTCAGTGCAAGTGAATCCAGCGATGGTAAGGTGAACATGCAAGTGCAGACCCGCCTCTCAATCTCCTCAACCGGCACCCCTCCTCTCTTACTTAATAATTGGCGTCTCGCTCCTGACGGAAGGGAAGGTGTTATAATATATGTGTCGTGAACAGGAATAATTGGATAGGGTCTTTCGCGATTTTTATGATGTGGAACTTATTGGTAGTTTCTCCAGCATGGGGGTTTTCCATCACGGGAAAAGGAACCATCATCGCGAAATTGCTGGGTGTTCAATCTTCCTCGGATTTTGAATTCAAAGTTAACCTGAAGAATGGAGAAGCCGCAGATATCGTAACCTTCCTTATGGATAAGCGCAATCTCACCAAAACACCCGGGATGGAGAAAGTATTTCCTGCGTTCTTGCCGGATAAGGAAATCCTGAATTTTCTGTTGCAAATTGACCCGGTGAAACTGAAGGAAGAAAAGTTTCTGGAGAATGAAGTGCACCCCGGGTTACGGGTGAAAATACTGTGGAAGGAAGAGAAAGAAGGGAAAATTCTGACGGAGATTAGCGGAGAAGGGGTGGTTTCTCGGAAGTTGCCTCCGCCGAAAGTCTACTATGCCTCTTTTCTGACCCCCGCCCTTCCTGTTCGTTTTCAGGTGAGTGGAAATGCCACTTACACGGGAGATGGGACACTGGAGAGCGGAAGCCTGAAGATGAGCCTTGAAATACCGGAGGAGAGTAAACTGACATCTCCTCCTGCAGTCTCATCGTCGGGAAATCCTCAACCCCCTGGCTTGCCCCCTGCTCCTCCACCTGGACAGCCAAAACAGCCTCCAGCCCCGGGAGAAAAAGCCGGGGGGCATTCTGAAGAACTCCGACGATTCTTTCCACCGGAGCCGTGGGCCTTTGTGCAGGATGAGAAACAACCCCCTCCGCCAGAGGAGCCGAAGCCACCTGAGGAACCCAAGCCCCCTCCGCCAGAACAACCCCCCCAGCCTCCACCCGTTCCACCTTCTCCACCGCCTCCTGCTCCACCCTCAGCGCCCCCTGCGCCTCCCGCGCCCGCCCAGTCACCCGGTCCTGCAGAGGTCAAAAATCCCTTCTCCCCCGGCTTCGGTTTCTCTTACAAATTCCAGGGTGAATACTCCCTTTCCTTCCAGGACATCCCATTGCCTCCCCAGGAAGAAAAGAGCGCATCTACCAATGAAATACGAGTTCCAGAAGATAGAGAAAAAATGGCGGGAGAAGTGGGCAAAGGCTAACACCTTTGCAACCAACCAGAAGCCCGAAGTTTCAAAAGCCTATGTGTTGGAGATGTTTCCCTATCCGTCAGGGAATATGCATATGGGACATGTTCGTAATTTCACCATTGGAGATGTGCTTGCCCGATATCTAAAAATGAAGGGATATTGTGTTCTTCATCCTTTCGGGTGGGACGCCTTTGGCTTACCCGCAGAAAATGCCGCCATCAAAAGCGGAGTTCACCCTGCGGCGTGGACCCGGGATAATATCCGAATGTTCCGAGAAAGTGCACAAAGGCTGGGCTGGAGTTATGACTGGAACCGAGAGCTGTCCACAGCCCATCCGGGGTATTACAAATGGACCCAGTGGATTTTCCTGAAGATGTTTGAGAAAGGATTGGCTTACCGAAAGAATGCGGCCGTGAACTGGTGCCCTCAGTGCGGAACGGTGTTAGCCAACGAGCAGGTGATAGACGGCGGGTGCTGGCGGTGTCAGAGCCCCGTGACCATCCGACAACTGGAGCAGTGGTTTCTCAAAATCACCGCTTATGCTGAAGAACTGCTGCGAGATATGGAAACTCTCACCGGCTGGCCCGAACGAGTGAAAATTATGCAAAAAAATTGGATTGGGAAAAGCGAAGGAGTAGAACTGGATTTTGAAATCATCAAACTCCATGAAAGAGTAAGTGTATTTACCACCCGTCCGGACACCATCTTCGGGGTCACTTATCTGGTGTTTTCTCCGGACCACCCCTGGGTAGACCTGATGGTCAAAGGAACCCAATATGAGGAGAAAATAGAGGAGTTCCGGGCTCGGCGTCCTTCTACTCGCGAAAATATGAAAGAGGGTATGTTCATCGGCGAGTATGCACGAAACCTCTTCAACAACGAGTGCATTCCTATCTGGGTTGCCGATTATGTAGTGGCCGAATACGGCACGGGCGTAGTGATGGGGGTTCCCGCACATGACCAGCGGGATTTTGAGTTTGCCCTGGCTCACAACCTCCCCATTCGCGTCGTCATTACACCCCGGGAAGAACTCCTGCAGCCTGAATGCATGACCCGGGCTTTCCTTGATGAAGGAGTGATGGTGAACTCCGGCGATTTCACAAACATTCCCAGCCTGGAAGGAAAGGAAAGAGTAGCGGATTACGCTGAAGAAAAAGGCATCGGACGACGGAAAGTGAATTACCGTCTTCGGGACTGGTTGATTTCCCGTCAGCGTTACTGGGGATGCCCTATTCCCATCCTGTATTGCCCCCATTGCGGCATCGTGCCGGTGCCTGAAGAAGACCTCCCCGTTCTCCTCCCGGAAAAAGTTCAAATCACAGGCGAAGGAAATCCTCTGGAAAAGGTTCCGGAATTCATTCATGCCTCTTGCCCGAAGTGCGGAGCCAGTGCTCGCAGGGAGACAGATACCTTAGACACCTTCGTGGATTCCTCCTGGTATTTCCTGCGATACGCCACAGGAAACCGGGACGATATGATTCTTTCACCGGAGGATATGAAATACTGGCTTCCCGTAGACTGCTATATCGGAGGAATTGAACATGCGATTCTGCATCTGCTTTACTCACGATTCTTCACCAAATTTTTAGCAGACATCGGGCTGGTGCACATCCGAGAGCCTTTTCAGAACCTGCTAACCCAGGGTATGGTGACCCTTGGAGGGGCAGTTATGTCCAAATCCCGCGGCAATGTGGTCGAACCCGGAGAAACGATGGAAAAATATGGAGCGGATTCCCTTCGCTTGTTTGTCCTGTTCGCCGCTCCACCGGAGAAAGACCTGGAATGGTCTCACCGGGGTATAGAGGGTCTCCACCGTTTCCTTCACCGGCTGTGGCGGTTAGTGATAGACCACCGCAATTTATTTTTTGCGCCTCTGCCTCCGGAATCTGAGGAAGCCTATTCCATTCGTAAATACCTTCATAAAACTATCCAGGGTGTAACGGTGGATATTCGCGACCGCATGCACCTGAACACTGCCATCAGCAAGATGATGGAGCTGGTGAATTTCCTGACGGAGAAAGAAAGTGAACTAACAGTTAGGGTAGGGATTCATCAGGCTTATCGGGAGGCGCTGGACACTCTGATTCGTCTCCTGACTCCTTTCGCTCCTTTCATCAGCGAGGAGTTGTGGGAAATGACCGGTCACACCGGTTTCGTGAGCGAAGCGCCTTTCCCTGTGGTGGATGCTCGGTTTTTGAAGGAAGAAATGGTCACCTATGTGGTTCAAATCAATGGAAAGGTGCGGGACCAGTTCGGTGTTGAAGCCGGCCTGGACGAGGAACGTGTGAAAGAAATCGCCCTTTCCCTTGAAAAGATTCAAAAATGGACCCGGGGGAAAACCATTGACCGGGTCCTGGTCATTCCGGATAAGATGGTCAGCATCGTTGTGAGGTGAGAAAGATGAACTGGAGAACAGGAGTGGCAATGCTTTTGATTTTTTTCGCCGGGCTGGTGGGCGGGTATTTCCTTCACGGCTGGACAGGCTCTTTTTCTTCATCCCGAAACCGTATTAGCGTATCCGTTTCCGGCGCCGTGGAGCATCCTGGCATCTTTCATCTTCCCGCCGGTAGCCGGGTGCTGGATGCGGTTCAGAAAGCTGGAGGCTACCGCATTGATGCCGATGTGGAAGCGGTAAATCCAACAGACCCACTGGTAGACGGGCAGAATCTCTTCATCCCCACCAAACAGCCCGGAACTTCCCGCTCCGCACTGGATTCTTTAATTTCTCAGAGCCAGCCTCAACCCGCAGGGAGCACTTCCGGCCTCATCAATATCAACACCGCCTCCCAGTCGGAATTGGAAAAACTGCCCGGCATAGGTCCCACGAAGGCCCGTGCTATCATTGAATACCGGGAAAAAAATGGAAAATTCAGCAGGATTGAAGATATAAAAAATGTAAAGGGAATCGGGCAGAAAACCTTTGAAAAACTCAAGAACCTTATCACGGTGGATTAAACACTTTATTTCGGTCGGGCTATTCCTTCTTCTCATTCACTCAAAAGGAATTGCCCTATCTCTCTTTACCCTTGAAAATGGAATCACCGTAGAGGTGTTACCTACTTCCTCACAGTGGGTGGGCATAGGAGTTTTTGTCGTTCATGGAGGCAGTGCATACGAAGGAGAATGGGCAGGTTCGGGTATCGCTTCTGCGGTTCGCCAACTCATTGCCCAGAACCTTCAATCTTCTCTCCAATCCGGCGAATTCTCCTCCCACACCAACCGGGAGTTTTCCTTCTTCTTTCACCTCTCTCCTTCCGAGGAGTTAGAAAATCGCCTGCAAATCATCGCCAATTCCATTTTTCATCCTTCTTTTCCAACCCCGGATTCCCTATCTAAAATCCTGCTTCCTCAGGCCAATACCTCAACGGAATCCTTCCTGATGGACAGGTTCTACGAAAAAGCCTACAGAGAGCATCCTCTGAGATTCCCAATAGAAGGATATGCAGATTTAAGAAAGCAGTTGAAGATAGAGGACATAAAAACCTATCATCAACAGCATTATCTTCCCCAGAACTTGCTCATACTCCTGGTCGGAAAACTTCAAAAAGATAAAGCGGAGGAACTGCTCAAAAAAACATTGGAGTTCTTCCCTCGGGTGTTGACAGCCCCTACTGCTTTTCCCGAAGAACCTCACACCATAGGACCTCAGGTTTTTTTGTTTTCTGAAAAGGCACTGACTTCCGGCTATCTACTGACAGGATTTGCTTATCGTCGGCAGGACCCCGATGATGAAAAGATGTCCGAAATCCTTGGAAGCGTGCTGGAAGAGCGATTGCAGGCAGAGTTGATCCAGAGGCTGGCTCTGGTGGATTTCGTTCAAGTGGAATACCCGCCATTGCCTTACCCGGAGTCCGCGATGATGATTCTTGCTCGGTTTCCACCCCAGAACCTGAAAGCGGTTCAGTCTCAAATTCATGCGGAAATCCAGCAGATTCAGGAGGAAAATCTACCGCAAGAATCTCTCAACACCCTGGCCAAAAAATTCTCACTGGAATCTATGAAAAAGCAGGTAACTCTTCAAGGACTGGTCAACGCCCGGGGGCTGGAAATTCTTCATCAGGGTCAGCCGGATGAATTCACGCACCTGCTTTCCTTTCTGGCTGACCTTTCCCCATCTGACCTTCGTGAAAAGGCATCCGTCATCTGGAGCCCACGAAGGCGGACAGAAATCATCCTCCTGCCCGAAGGAACCGCCCTGCCTGAAGTTACCCTCCCCTCTGCCCGCCAGCCCTTCTTCCTGAAACACACCCTCAAAAGTGGAACCCGCATAGCGATGGAAGTTCAGGAGGACCAGCGGGTGGTGGAAATCCGGCTGGCAGTTCCCTTCTATCAGCCCCCTTCCAGAAAATCACTCCTGATGGCAAAAGTATCCTCAGAAATGCTAACCAGCCAGATTCTCTCCTCTTTTCCGTTTATCACCGACATCAACTCTTTTCAGGATGACCTCTCCTGGGGTGTTCGCCTCCAAACTCTGGGGGAAGATTTCCCCCAGGCACTGGAAGCCCTATGGGCAGGAATCTCTAACACCGCCTTCCTGCCCGATATTTTTGAAAAGATGAAGCGAAAAGTAATCTCCAGCGAAAATCCCTATCAGAAAGCACTGGACAGAGCCCGGGAATACCTCTTTCTGCCTCCATCTCACTCCGGGGTAAACCCACTCGCCGAAACAATTTCCGATGTTACTCGGGGGGAAATCTTAACCTTCTTTCGCGATAACCTCGTGCCAGAAAATATTCTGCTGGGTTGTGTGGGAGGCATTGACCCGGAAATCGCCCTGAGCCAGATGGAGAAAATCCTGGAGCACGCAGGTAGACGCCCTCCCCGGGCCTTCGTGGAATATCCTGCTATTCAAGAAAATCTCCCTGCAGAACTCCACTGGAGCAATTCGGAAGGCGAGTTAATTCTGGCATTTCCTGCTCCCGTCCTTTCTTCTTCTGACCGCTATCCTGCGGAAACTCTGTTAAAAATTCTATCTGCTCGTATCGCCAATCTCCTTGCCAAAAATCCAGCCTTACAAAAGCAAGTAACTAATGTTAACCTTTCCTATTCTCCGGGGTATATGACGCTCACTGTACGAGCAGAAGAGGGCTCTGCACTGACCAAGAACCTGAGTGAAGTGGAGAAACTTTTTTGGCAGGAAATAGAAAAAATAAAGGGGGGCCAACTTTCTGACGCAGAGGTCCGTTCCGCCACGCAAACCCTCTGGAACGATAGAGAAATTCTACGCCAATCGTTGAAAGAAGAAGCAAAATTTTTACTGGAAGATGTCCTGATAGGAGTAGAAAATATACTCATTTACTCACAAAAACTTTCTGCAGTAACCTCTGCCGATGTGGCCCGTGTAGCCCGGGATTATCTTACCTCAAGGTATCTTCGCGTATGGACAGGAGTAAACCTGTGAAAAACCCAATGGAATTCTGGGTGAAAGAATTTCCCCATTTCCTGCACCATGGATTTTTGGGGAGCAAGGGACGAATTCCCTCCTTTCGGAGCAAGCATCGCCCCGAGGTCGTTTTCTGCGGGATGGGCGGGTCCGCAATAGGAGGCATGCTCATAAAGAATTTTTTTCCGGACCTACCCTGCCCCATCCGAGTTCACATGTCCGATGGACTGCCCCCTAACTTACCCAAAAATGCTTACATCGTCGTGGTGAGTTATTCCGGCAACACGGAAGAAGCCCTCTCTTCCTTTCGTGCTATGCAGGAGCAAAGGCGAAATGGCATCGTGATTACCTCCGGTGGGCAGTTACTCAAAGACATAAAGGAAAATAACACTCCCTGGCTACCTCTCCCCTCTGACCTTCCACCCCGCGTCGCCCTTCCTTTCATCCTTTCAGCAGAATTGATGCTCCTTGAGCAATTGACTGGCAAATCTCTGAAAGCCAGCACTCTCCAGGCCGCAGGCTTTCTTCAAAAACATCAAAAAAAATTACGAGAAAAAGCGGAACGAGTTGCCCGTTTCATCCATCAGCATCCCGGAACGATTCTCATCTGGGGGATTCAAGGTGTTTCTGATGCTATCGCCTACCGCTGGCGAACTCAACTGAATGAAAACGCCAAACAATTTGCTTCCAGCCACAACTTCCCGGAACTCACCCACAATGAAATAGTGCCTCTTTCCGCTGCCACCCATCCTTTCACCATTCTCACCCTGGAAACCGATTTTGACGGCATCAGAAATGTTCTCCGCAGAAAGAACGTCCTGAAACTTCTGGGTGCCTCATCCGCTACCTCCTCTCTCCTTCGGCACACACCTGTGGAGGCGTCAGGAAAAACTCGTCTCGCCCAGCTACTTTCCCTTCTCTGGATGGGCGATTGGACCAGCCTTCATCTGGCAAAACTTTTGAATATCAATCCCCTGCCCATCTCGGTCATAGAAAAACTCAAAGAGAGAATGAAACAGCTATGAGTTTGCCCAACGGGTGGGAAGTCGCTCTTATGATTTTTCTCGGCATCCTCTACTACTTCATCCGTCGCCTCCGGAGTGGCACTCTATAATCACTTTACTGGAATGAACGCTTACTATAAAAACTGTGTTCATAATTTCACACACCCGGGCTTTCACAGAGGTCATCCCACACCTCGTTCAGTGGCAGGGTTCCAATGGTCAGCGAATGATTATCCGTTTCACGGCAAATAGGTTTCAAAAGAAGCGCCAGGAGTTGTGTCTGTCGCGCGCCTTCAAGGAACAAACGGTATGAAATTTTTATTGGTTTTCATTTTTCTTGATAAAATAGAAAGGTGAGTCATGCGATTTGGAGTGATAGTTTTTCCGGGTTCCAACTGTGACCGGGACTGTTACGATGTTCTTCGTAATGTGGTGAGAGTGGAAACGGAGTTTATCTGGCACGAAAAAACTGACCTGTCCCGGTTCGATGCGATTGTCCTGCCGGGTGGGTTTTCGTATGGAGATTATCTGCGAGCGGGAGCCATTGCCCGATTCTCCCCGGTGATGCAATCTCTGCCCGAATTTATCCGGGAAGGACGGCTGGTTATCGGCATCTGCAACGGATTTCAAAGCCTTCTGGAGGCAGGGATATTGCCCGGTGCTATGCTGAAGAATGCTTCCCGCCAGTTTATCTGTGATTGGGTTCACCTTCGGGTGGAAAATAATGAAACACCCTTTACACGGTTGTATCGCAAAGGGGAAGTGATTCGCATTCCCATCGCGCATTCGGACGGAAACTATTACGCGGATGCCAGAACGCTGGCCTATCTGCAGAAGACAAACCGCGTGATTTTCCGATACTGTGACGAACAGGGGCGTCCGACGGAAGAAGCCAACCCCAATGGCTCCATACAAAATATCGCCGGAATTATCAGTGAAACAGGAAATGTGCTGGGGATGATGCCACATCCTGAGCGAGCATCGGAAGCAATTTTAGGAAGTGAAGATGGCAAACGCATTTTTCTTTCCATGGTGAAATCGGTTCGCGAGAAACTTTCAAGAGTTGGGGGATTCACCCATTAAAGGGGGAAGTAAAAATGAACTGGGGAACGGTGATTATACGATGGATACACTTTTTATCTGCGGCGGTGTGGCTGGGTGGGCTCGTTTTCCTCGCCCTCATTCTGATTCCTTTTCTGCGCAAAAAACTTCCTCCGGCGGAGAGAATTCGCTGGGTCAGCGCCATCGGACGCCGCTTTGATATCATTTTCTGGGTCTGCATTCTTCTTCTTATCCTCAGTGGTATCGGAAATCTCCTTCATGAGCATATTACCATTCAGACCCTTTCTAACTCGGCGTATGGAACCATTCTCAGTATTAAGTTAACCGGTGTTGTCGTAGTGATTTTATTCACTCTAATTCACAGGTATGTCCTGGGAGCACAAATGGAGAGACTGGCTTCTAAAATCCCTCCTGGCAGTGAGGAGATACCGAAGTCTCTGCATTCCCTGGGCCAAATGTCCCTTTTCTTTTCCATTTTCAGTTTTATCGTTCTCCTCGGCATCACATTCCTGGGGATCCTCCTGGCGCACGGGTAAAAACACCCGTATAAATAATAAAAGAGTGTCCTTTGCCACAATTTGATGGAAGGGAAAGAGTTATTCAGCAGGAATCGGCGAGTTAATGTGCGGCTGTATTCTCTACGGAGTGAGAGAGAATTCGCTGGATGGCTGCTTCCTGCAAATCTGCTCGATATTTCATCCCCGCAGGACCGGCGGTTCGAAGCCTGTTCCCCAGGTCTAAGAGGCTTTTCAAGGAGAGCCAGCGGGCTTCCACCACTTCCTCTCGGTCCTTCGGATGAAGATGCCCGGAAATCCTCCTGCCGGTAAATACATGGGTTACCCATTTCACCTTTTTTTCGTGGCATAGGAATTGAACACAAACCCGTAAAATATATCGCTGAAGTTCCACTGTCAGTCCTGTTTCCTCCTCCATTTCCCTTTTCACACCTTTCTCAAAATCTTCCCCCGGTTTAATAGCACCCCCTGGAACACGGTATAACCCTTTCGGATAAACGGGCTTCCGAATCACCACTGTTGACAGGTTTTTCCCACTATTTGCTGGCCTGGGGGCAACCCATTTCAGGATGAAGACGGTAACATCATGCGCCCGCCCTTCTTCCATCGTGCTCAGAAGGAACTCAAACTCCTCTGGTGTGTATGGATAAGAAAAATGAAGGACATCTGGTTTTCCGTATTTTCTAACCATAGAAAGGACCTGCTGGTGTGATAAATAAGTCATGCTTCAAGAATTCGGGAATAAAAAGAGAGATTTCAAGTTAATGAAAATAGAACTGGCGTGCAAAAGCAGCGGGACTCAGGGGGGAGCCTGTGGCGATTTTAACCGTATCTTTCCAGTTATACCGTGCACCCAGCGAGAACAGGTTTTCCCTGAGGTAAGCCCCGGTCTCCGGGCTAATTCTGGGAGCCTGCTGTTGAACTCGTTCTTCCATTTGAGAAGCCATCCACTGCCCGAGGAGGTAATTCTGGTAATACACAGGATGAGTGGCGATATGAATTTTGGTTGCCCAGTCGGGAGCATTTCTTCCATCTGGGCGAGGCACCTTTTGATATTTCTCCACCAGGTTCCACCAGAGGGTATTCAAATCCGCCTGAGGATTTTCATACAGGCTTTTTTCAAAATTCACCACCACCACTACCCAGCGGGTAAAGATGAGCATTTTCAATCGTTGATAGTCCTGGAGAGATTGGCTGAGACGGGAGGCTTTTGCAGGTTCAACCCCCACCCAACGGGTCAGCCATTCAGGATGATATATCAGGCGGTCCATAAAAAGAGCGACTGCTTCCGTGGTGAAAATATGCGAGGGTATTCGGAGAGTAAAAGGCAATTCCCGGGAGATGTATTTGTCATACACAGCATGGCCATATTCGTGAAGCAGAGTTCCCATCCATCGGGCATTCTTTCTGACATTGCAGAGAACACGAATATCCCCTTCTCGGTCCATATTCAGGCAGAAACCGTGTTGATTCTTCCCGGGGCGTTCGTATAAATCCGATCTTTTCAAGATATCCTGGATCTCCCAGCCCATCGCGTCATAAGTGGCGGAGGTAATGGCCTCCAGGTCCGAATGCTCAAAAAAGGGGTCCAGATTGAAGTCTTTCCGTGGGGGTGCATCCTGGAAGAAGGGGTCCGCATAATGCCACGGTCGTAAATCCTTCACAGGAGTGTGAAAGCGGTGAGAAAGTTCCTCATCCAACTGCTCCTTCACCTCATGATAAGAATTTTCCGAAAGTTCTATGATTTGAGAAAAAAGGGATAAAAGTTCGGATTCCTCTAACTCCTGGGCTGCCAGGCTGAGATGAAAATAGTTGCGGAATCCCAGGGCCTGCGCCCGTTGATTCCTTAATTCAGCGAGGCGAAGAATTTTGGGAGCCGCCTCGGCTCCAATACCTTTCGCAGATTCCCACGCCTCCTTTCGTAATCCAGAATCACTTTCCTCATGAAGAATCTGATTGATTTCATTCTCCGTAACCTTCCTGCCACGAAGTGTAGCGCGAAAATTCGTAAACAGGCTCGTGAGGTCGCCTTCCAGCCTCACCCTTTCCTTCAGAATCGTCGGGTCCTCTTGATGAAAGAGATAAGCCCGATACAGAACTTCTACCTGCCGCTTTAATAAAGGGTCCGAAAAATCATTCAATTCTTTCCATTTCTTCAATTGCTCATATTCTGCCGGGTTGGCATAAATCCGGTCATGGGCATACCGCCACCTGTCCAGTTCTTCCTGATATTCTTTCTTCCCTGTGGTGGTGAGATTCCAGTAAGCCTGAGTCAGATTTTTATAGAGGGGAATCACTTTCGCTTCATGGGCTTTCACAAAACTTACCATTTCATGCTGACTCACTTTATATTCACCCCCCTTGTCCTTTTTTCATTCTCTTTCTGAACACCGAATACAGTATACCAGACCCCCAAAATCGGAATGTAAGAGCAAGCCCGGTTATGACAGAACTTTTGAGGAGCAGAGGTAACGGTGTATTGGGTCAAGAGATTCTGACCACCCTGAACGATTTTTTTATACCCCTCTTT
>JBBIMK010000016.1:0-48799 GCA_037444445.1 bacterium
AAGAGGAAGATTACAACAAGAAGCAAAATAATCCAGAGGACACGGAAGGAAGGAATACCCCATAACTTTTATACTTTCTTCTCATAATTCATCCTCCTTCTGCTGTCTAATTTCCAACCTTGCAATATTATCCTACTACAAGTTCAGGGAAAAATCAAGTGATTTCACATCTTACCTTGTGGGGAAAGAAGCAAGACGGGTAAAAGGCATATAATAACATTTGGATGGAGGAGGCAACGATTGTTCAGGTGGATGTGCGCGCCTATAAAGCGGGAGTGCCGTTATATTATGCGTATCTGGAGGAGAATTCTCCGGTTCATTCTTTGTTTGAGAAGAAGCCGTGGGACGCAGGAATTTTTGATAAAGTCGTCCAGACAGTGGTGGATAGGCAGGTTCCTCATAAATCGGTGGCAGAAGTTATGGAATCTCTACGCCATCAAATTGGAGGAGGAAGCGCGGGACGAAAAGAAATTCAGAAGATTGCAGAGGGTGCTCCGGTGGTTCTCACCGGTCAACAGCCCGGGCTTTTCGGTGGTCCAGCCTACACCCTTTACAAAATTCTTCATGCGAAAGCCCTTGCGCTTCAATTAGAGGAAAGGCTGAAAATTCCAGTGGCTTGCGTCTTCTGGTGCGGGTCTGAGGATGCCGACCTTCTGGAAGCTAATCATACCTACCTGTTTCGCCGCACCGAATCCCCACTAAAACTGGAATACCCCATTTCGCCAGAAGACGAGGGAAAAATGATGGCTGACTGGGTTTTCCAGGCGTCCCACCTATCCCCTCTTGTGGAGATTTTTCTACAAACCCTTCCGGAAAGTGAGGAGAAAAAGAAAGTGAAGGAATGGATTTTCCGGTCCTATTCGCCTCCTGTCACTTCTGCCATATCCTTCCTTCGTCTGATGACGCTGTTTCTGGAAAATTGCGGAATCGGGGTGGCTTTCGTGGACAGCACCCTACCGGGGATTAGAACTCTGGAGGAGCCCTTTTTTAGAGAAGAAATCAGGAATCCGGGGAGAATCACGGAGAAGGTTCTGGAGGCTGGAAAGAACCTGCGAGCCCTTGGCTTTTCACCGGCGATTCAAAGAAAACCTCATCAACTCAATTTTTTCCTGATGCTGGATGGGAAGCGCAAGCCTGTGCTTTATCAAAATGGGCAATTTGTTGTGGGGGGAAAAGCCTGTGGCGAGACAGAATTGCTTACACTGTTAGAGGAGGAACCAGAAAAGTTTTCCACAGGGGTGGTTTTAAGGCCGGTGGCACAGGACTCCTTATTCCGCTCCCTGGCGTATGTGGCAGGTCCATCGGAAGTGGCTTATCAAGCCCAGTTGAAAGGCGTGTATTGGACCTTTGGAGTGCCTCAACCTTTTATCCTGCCCCGCACCACCTGGACAGTTTTAACGAGTCGCTTCTATAGACTTCTTGACAGGTATCGCCTGTCTCTTGAAGACCTGTCGCTCAATATGAGTGAGGTTCTATCCAGAGCCTATGAAGGCTTTATACCTTCCCCGATTGCCGAGGAATGGAAGTCTCTTGAGGAAAACATGCTTCACCATTTAGAGGTTCTGGACGAATGGAGCCGTGAGATGGACCCCGCACTGAGGAAAGCGTTGCAGATACTGCGGAAGCGCTTTCACCTGGAGTTCCAGGGATTTCACCGTAAAATGCGTCAAAGCGTGAGAAAAAAGCACACAGAAATAGACCATCAGATTCGTAAAGTGAGAGAATGGATATTTCCCCGGGGAAAATCTCAGGAGCGTATTCTCAACCCTTTTTATCTTTATTGTTTATGGGGTGAGCGTTTTGTTCGGGAAATCCTGGAGCACTGCCTGGATAATCCCCGCAAGCATCACATTCTGATTTTATAGGAGGAGAGAAAGATGGGCTATAAAGTGGGGATAGTGTGTTATCCGACCTACGGAGGAAGCGGGGCAGTGGCTTCGGAATTGGCTCTGGCTCTAACTCGACGCGGGCATACAGTTCATATATTCAGTTTTGCCCTTCCTTTCCGCCTTCAGATGAGAGATTTGAGCCCGGTGAGTTTCCACAAAGTGGAAGCGCCAGAATATCCTTTGTTCAAGAGTTATCCTCCTTACTTGTTGAGCTTGGTGGCGAAAATTGCTGAAATTTCTCAGGCAGCCAAGTTGGACATTATTCATGTTCATTATGCCGTGCCTTTTACTCTGGCTGCCACCCTGGCAGTGGAGATGCTGGATAATCCCCGCCCCAGGGTGCTGACCACCCTCCACGGCACGGATGTTACTCTCGTGGGGCAGGATCCTTCTTTCTACGATGTCGTTCGTTTTTCCATTGAAAAAAGCCACGGTCTCACAGCGGTTTCCGATTACCTCGTCCGCGAAACTCAAAGCATCTTTCACCCGTCCAAGCCCGTGCAGAGAATATATAATTTTGTGGACACCAGGAGGTTCCGGAGAGAAAAGTCGGTTCCCTTTCTAAAATCTATCCGAAAGGAGGGCTACAAAATTCTCATTCATGTATCAAACTTTCGCCTTGTCAAGCGAGTTTGCGACACGATTCAGGTATTTGCGAATGTGCGTGAAAAAGTAAAATGCCGGTTGGTGCTCATAGGTGAGGGACCGGAGTATCCACTGGCGAAACGCATGGCCGCGGAGTTGAAATTGGATTCTCAAGTTCACTTTTTAGGGTTTCAGATGGAAGTGGAAAGTTTTCTTTCCGGTGCCGATGTGTTGCTCATGCCATCGGAGGAGGAAAGTTTTTGCGTTGCGGCTCTGGAAGCGCTTTCCTGCGGCGTGCCCGTGATTGCCACAAATGTGGGCGGGCTACCAGAAGTCGTTGCCCACGGTGAATGCGGTTTTTTAACCACGATAAAAAATATCAGCGAACAAACCGCTTTTACCCTTGAACTCCTGCGCAATGAATCCCTCTGGATGAAAATGAGCGAGAATGCACGCGCTCGCGCCGTTTCTCTGTTTGATGTTTCCAAAATTATTCCCCAATATGAGAAAGCCTATCACAGTCTGTTGAACCACCACCCCGAAGATTAACTCAATATGAGGCACTCTCTCTGGATTATGACAGAAAAGGCACTGGGTTTTATCTTCCCTCCTGGTGGAATGCTTCTGGCTATTCTTTTCTATCGTTATACTGGATTTCTCTATGACGATGCATATATTACTCTTCGGTATGCTCGGAATCTGGTGGAGGGCAATGGGCTGGTATTCAATCCCGGCGAGGCGGTTCTGGGCACCACTGCGCCCTTTTTCGCTTTCTGGCTGGCTTTCTGGCATATTCTGACACCCTTGCCGTTTCCTTTACTCGCCGTGTTATCCGGTGGTCTGGGGTTTGGATGGAGTGCTTATATGATTTACCGGATATTCAAAGGATATCACGCCGGTATTGCCCTGTGTACTGCCATGATTTTTCTTCTACATCCTCAATCGGTGATGATGTCCGCTACAGGGATGGAAACAGGGGTGTTTCTTGCCCTTTTACTGACCACCTACTACCTGATGGTGAAGAGGGATAGTCTATGGGCTGGAGTTACCGGGGTGTTACTCTTTCTCACTCGTCCGGAAGGGGGTTTGTTTTTTTTGCTTCTTTGCCTGGTTCAGGGACTGATGAGAAAGAAAGTTTTGCCGACATTTCTTATATTCACTGCGCTTGCAGGCTTCTGGGAGATATTCGTCTATGCTACTTATGGTTCCTGGCTTCCTGTTTCCATCGCCGGGAAGAGACTTGCTTTCAAAGCCATGGGAATGGGTAATCTTCCGGTACCCAGAATCCAGGAGGAACTTTTCGGGAATGGGTGGAATAAACTGCGCACTCTTCTCTTCTTCGGTGGTGCCTGGCTCACTTTCCGAAAGAGACATCCTGAATGGCTCTTCTTCATTTTTGCTCTCCTCGTGGGAGGATATTTATACACCCGGAGGTATGTAGTTTTTCCCTGGTATTTAAGTCCTGCTCACCTGGCTTTTTTTATGATGGGTTTTCAACTTCTGGTAGCAGGATGGGAATTTATCCTTCAATTGTTCCAGAAGACGGGTTGGAAGTGGACGATAGCCATCGCTTTCCTCGGTATCACCATTTTTCTCATCGGGCAGAAAGGCGTGGAGAGGTTGTTGGAGTATAACAGGGCGCAAGCCAATTATGAAGGTTCTATGATTCCGGCAGCCCGCTGGATGGAGGAGCATTTCACCTCTGAAGATGTGGTGATGGCGCTGGAAATTGGCGTGGTAGGATTTTACACTCATCTATATGTTCTGGATTGGGGTGGGTTAGTTTCCCCTCAACTCCATTCCTATATCCAGTCCAAATCTCTGCGACAAGCAATTCAGGATTTTTCACCGGATTTGATTTTTTTCTTTCTTCCCAGGGGAGTGTTTTATCTATTTCAGGACCCGCTGGAGCAGGAGTGGTTTGAAAATCACTATCAAATTATTCAGGATTATCCCATCACTTGGAATCCTCACATTCACTATGTGTTGTTTCAAAAAAAGGGGAATTTGAGGGGGGAAAGGGGGGCTGTGTAATTTAGAGGTTATGTAAGAGTATGCAGAAATTGACGGGGAAGGCGAGGGCTGGTAGAATTATATGGTTGGAAGATGTCGGGGCGTGGCGCAGTTTGGCTTAGCGCATCGGCATGGGGCGTCGAAGGTCGCTGGTTCGAGTCCAGTCGCCCCGACCACTTCTTGCCAACAAGAACGCCCTGGTGAGTTGATAAAGAAAGGGTTGATGGGAAGAATGCGAGTGTTGAGGAATAACGGACGACAGGTGAAGGAGCGAATGGTATGGGGGGTTGGTGTATTTGATGGTGTTCATCGGGGGCATCAGCGATTGCTGAAGGAGCTACGCCGAGTGGCGATGGAGCGGAAGGCGCAGGCAGGGGTTCTTACCTTTGAGCCCCATCCCATGCAAATTCTGTTAAATCGCCCGATTCCTCTGTTAACTTCTGCCGAGGAAAAACTGCAGTTGCTGGAAGATGAAGGTGTGGAAGTGGTGTGGGTCGTGCCGTTTGATGAGGTTTTTGCCCAGATAGCCCCGGAAGATTTTTTAAATCGGTATTTTGAAAACCCCCGCCGCACTTCTGGCCTGGTAGCGGGATTTGATTTTACCTTCGGCAGGGATGCGGCCGGGAATGTTCATACCCTGGAAGAATGGGCGAGGGCTCAGGGCATCCCTGCCTGCATTGTGCCGCAAGTGAAACAGAACGAGAAAAAAATCAGCAGTTCCTGGATTCGCGAAGAGATTCTGGAGGGTCATATGGAAGAGGCTGCTGGATTACTGGGCAGGCCTTACTTCGTGGTCGGGCGTGTGGTGAAAGGGGTTGGGAGAGGGAAAATTCTTGGTTATCCTACCATCAATCTCGCTGTTCCTCCAGAGAAACTTTTACCGAAAACGGGTGTGTACGCCGTTCGGGTGAAGATTCGGACAGAGGGTGGCTGGTCTGCTTCTTATCGGGGAGTCTGCAATATTGGCTTTCGCCCCACATTCCAGCCTGTCATTGATACACATCCGGTTGTGGAAGTTTTTCTCCATTCCTTTCAGGGAAATCTTTACCATGCCACTGCCCGGGTGGAGTTCCTGACCTATTTAAGAGAGGAACGAAAGTATCCCACAGTGGAAGATTTACGAGAACAAATCCGCAAAGATGTTGAGGAGATGATGAGATGTGAGTATTCCCAGGCTGGTCAAAGATGAACTCATCCAAAAATTCCGAATCCACGAGCACGATACGGGGTCTCCCGAAGTGCAAATTGCTTTGCTGACTTATCGGATCAATCATCTGTCAGAGCATCTGCGTCAGCACAAGAAAGATTTGCATTCCCGCACCGGTCTGATTAAGATGGTGGGCCAGAGACGCCGCTTCCTGAGGTATCTTTCTTATGCCAGCCCCGAACGATATCGGAATATACTGGACGCTCTTTCTTTGAGAAGATGAGGCGGTAGTCCTATGTTAAAACTCCAGGCAAAGAAAAGAACGCAAACAGGAAAGGGAAGCAATCACCGACTGCGAGCTCAGGGTGAAATTCCTGGAATCCTGTATGGAAAGGGGATAACCCCGATCCCTGTTAGCATCTACGAGAAACATCTGCAGGAAATTCTCTCTCTTCTGCCCCGTGAAAAAAGCCTCTTTCTTTTGCAGATTCAGTCCAATGGGGCAGTTGAAGAATACCCGGTGGTGATTCGGGAAATCCAGCGGCATTATCTGGATTGGACTTTTCTCCATCTGGATTTTTATCGGGTGGACCCCGATGAACGGATTGAGCTGGAAATTCCTGTGCTACCGGAAGGAAACTGGGAGGATGCGGCGGGCAGGGGGGTTCGTTTCACCCGCTATCAAATCAAAGTGAAAGGGAAAGCCAGTCTTTTGCCGGGAAGCATTCATATACCCGTAGATAACCTTCAGGAAGGGCAGAAAGTATATGTGAAGGACCTGTCTTTTCCAGAAGGAGTAGAGCCTGTCATTTCTCCTGAAGAATTGGTGCTTTTGAAAGCGTGAAAGCCCTGGTTGGGCTCGGAAACCCCGGTTCCCTCTACGCACAAACTCGCCACAATATCGGCTATATGCTGGTGGATTGGATTCGGAAGAAGGGCAACTTTTCTAAGGTTGGAAGAACGGCACTCTCGGTGGTCTTTGCGGGAGAATATCCAGGTGGAGAATTGCTACTGGTAAAGCCCATCACCTATATGAATCGGAGTGGTCTGGCGGTGCGTGCCCTGTTGCAAAAATTTTCTTTACCCCTGGAGGCTATTTTAATCGCTTGCGATGATGTGAATTTGCCGTTTGGAGTGTTGAGAATCCGCCAGAAAGGCAGTGCGGGGGGGCATAAGGGGCTTGAATCTATTGTGAACATAATGGAGACCCATTCCTTTCATCGTCTCCGCCTGGGGGTCGGAAGTGCAAGTCGTGAAGAGATTTTGACGGATTTTGTCCTCTCCCCATTCACATCGGAGGAGAAGGAAAACCTGCCCGCATTTTTAGAAACCGGGGCCCGGGCTTTTGAAACCTGGGCGAAGCAGGGCATTGAATCCGTAATGAGGCAATTCAACCGTAGACTCTCTTGATTTTCACCTCCTCATCCTCCTGCTTCACCGAGGCGGGTCAGAAGTGTAAAATACTACTGGCATAAATGAAAGAGCAGATGGAAGGCAGAGTGAAAAATTTTCCGGTAGTTCTGGTGGCAGTCCTTTTCACCTTCACTTTCACCCTGCTTTACCAGGCTCAAAAGGGGAAAATACTTCCAGCAGGAAGCGAAGGCGGTGCTTCACCTCCCCGGGGATTCGAGGCCCGCGAAACTCCGGGCGGGATTCTGGCAACACTGCCTGCTTCCTCCGATAGCCCTCCTGTGCCTTTGCTGTTGAGCCGAGAAATGATGGGAATAATAGATTCTCTTTCCTTGAGAGTAGCAAGAGCCAAATTTCCTCCACCGGGTATTGAAGTTCAGGATGTAGAGGGGAAGTCTGTGAGTCTTATATCCTTCCGGGGTAAAGTGATTGTGGTGAATTTCTGGGCTTCCTGGTGCAAGGAATGTGAGAAGGAAATGCCTTCTCTGGAAGCCTTGTGGAAAACATTTCAAAATCAAAATTTTGCACTTCTGGCTATCAACTGGAAGGAGCCGGTGGAACGAGCCCAGTCGTATATGATGAAGAAGGGCTATCAGATGCCTTTATATCTGGATATATCGGGGAAAGCTGGTGAATCATTTAAGGTCACCGGGGTGCCGGAAACTTATATCATCACATCGGACTATTACCTGGCATTCGGGGCCATCGGTCCTGTAGTGTGGGATTCGCCAGATGCTATTCGTTTTTTCCAGCTGCTTCTGGCAGACAAAGGGATTAGTGACAACCGCCCCCAAACTCCTCAGATGGTCACTGTTTCTACACTTTATGAGGAAGTGAGTGGGAATCCTCGCTTTCTTGTTCTGGACCTGCGCGGGGAAGAGGTATATGCTCAGGGGCATGTGCGCTGTGCTTTTAATTTCCCTCCATCCGACTTGATGAATCACCTGGATATACTTCCTTACGACTTTCCCATTGTTCTGATTTCACAGGATGGAGAGCAGGCGGAGAAGATTGCCTCTGCCCTGTCTGGAATTGGTTTTGAAAAGATGATGTATCTGGAAAAAGGAATGGAAGGATGGAAATATCCGCTAACTACGGAAGATCCGGTTCAATGTCAACATTCCGAAGGGGGCACATAAATGATGAGATTCAATAAATGGTTCATCCTTTTATCGGGTTTATTGATTGGCCTATGGATTTCCCGGGCATCTTTCGGTCGGCTGGAATATGCCCGAGAACTTCCAGAATCGCTAAAGGATCGGTGTAATGTATGCCACATCTCACCTACGGGTGGGGGGCCATTAAATCGGTTCGGCGAGCAGTTCGCCATGAATGACCACTCGTTTCCGGCGATTGCTAATGCGGATGCAGATGGCGATGGTTTTACCAATAACGAAGAGTTGAAGTCAGGAACCTTGCCCGGTGACCCGCAATCTCATCCAGGAAGTAAAAAAATAGCGGGGAAAATCTCCACCAATGCCCAGATTGGAAACAACGCCCTGCTCCTCGGTTTTCTTGCTGTGATATTTATGCTGTTCACTTCGGCGTTGGGAATTTTCCTGAAAGATGGGAGGTTTTTAGAGAGTGCCCGACGAAGCCTTCTCACCTCTACACTTCTGGTTTCCATTGCCACCCTGGCAATGGTTCGTGCTTTTCTCACACACGATTTTCAAATTCAATACGTGGCTCAGCATTCTAACCGAGCCATGGCAAAACTTTACCTGCTCAGCGGATTGTGGGGAGGGCAAGAAGGTTCCCTCCTCTTCTGGCTGTTTATTCTTTCCATTTATTCCATCGCCCTGATTTGGTTCAATCGGCAGGAAAGGGACCCTATTTTCTCCAGCATCGTCTATGGGACCCTTGGAATCATTCAGGTATTCTTTTATTTCTTGCTGGTGTTTATTACGCCTCCCTTCCGCCTGCTTTCGGCGGCTCCTCCGGATGGAGCAGGCCTGAATCCTCTCCTTCAAAATCCAGCCATGCTTCTACATCCCCCCAATCTTTATTTAGGGTATGTAGGGTTCTCTGTGCCCTTTGCTTTTGCCGTGGCGTCGTTAGCCACCGGGAAACTGGATGCAGGCTGGTTGAGAAAAGCCCGGCTCTGGGTGCTCATTCCCTGGATTTTTCAGACGGTAGGAATCATCCTGGGCGGTGCCTGGGCGTATGTGGAACTGGGCTGGGGTGGCTACTGGGGCTGGGACCCGGTGGAGAATGCCTCCTTTATGCCCTGGCTTACCGCTACCGCTTTCTTCCATTCTCAGATGATTTCTGAACGAAAAGAAATGTTGAAAATGTGGAATGTCGTACTGATTGGCCTGACCTTCTGGTTGAGTGTCCTCGGAACATTTATCACACGGTCCGGTCTGATTTCTTCCGTTCATGCTTTCGCCAACACCGGCCTAGGCGCTCCATTCCTTTTCTTCCTCGGGCTTACTGCCGCTATCTATGCTCTTCTGATATATTACCGGTACCCCCTGCTCCAGAGTCGAGAAAAAATTGAAACGGTGGTCTCCCGCGAAGGAACTTTTCTATTGAATAACTGGGTGCTTCTGGGGATTACTTTTGCAGTCCTGTGGGGCACCTTATATCCTATGATTTCAGAATGGGTTACGAGCAAGCGGGGCGATGTGGGAGCCCCCTTCTATAATCAGGTCACCGTCCCCCTTTTCCTGATTCTCCTCCTACTAACTGGAATAGGGCCCCAGATTTCCTGGAAAAAAGCAACAGTGGAAAATCTCCGTCGCCTGTTCCTTTACCCTCTCCTCTTTGGCCTGGGAACGGTGGGTGGGCTTTTCATTTTCGGGATTCATGAATTCTTGCCACTGTTATCCTATGGTCTATCGGTTTTCCTCCTCGTAACGATGGTGGAAGAGTTTTATCGGGGAACGATGGTTCGTAAGCGTGTGAAAGGGGAGCATCCTGTGCAGGGCTTGTTCACTTTGATACAAAAGAACCGCCGGCGATACGGCGGTTTCATCGTCCATATAGGAATCGCATTGATGGCCATTGGTATCACTGCCTCCAGCGCCTTCAAAGTGGAGAAGGAAATGGTTCTTGCTCCCGGACAATCTACGAGTTTTCTCAAAAGTTACACTCTGGCATACCAGGGTTTGAAAGAGGTTCCTGGCCCTGGCTATCAAGAAGTTCGGGCTTTGATTCAAATGAAGGGCTCCCGTGAATTCCTGGTGCACCCAGCCAAACGGTTCTACGAGGGAGGCCGGGAAGAATCTTCTTCCGAGACAGCCATTTTATCCACTCTAACAGGTGATTTTTATTTCATACTTGCAGGCTGGGATGAAAATGAAAATGCTTCCGTCAAAGCAATCTTTAACCCTCTGGTGTCCTGGATATGGGTGGGCGGAATTGTGGTGCTCCTCGGTTCCCTCATTGCCCTCACCGCTCGAACCCGTAAAGGAGAGGAACTCCTGTAAGGAGGATTTTCATGACTGATGAGATAGATTCTATTCCAGTTCCGATGAGCCGTCGGAAATTTCTCCAATCGCTGACGCTATTCTCTGCTGTTTCCGTATTTTTGTCTGCGGAAGGTGGAAAAACAGGTGTCAAATCAGTGGCAACCCAGATGTTCTGCCCCTGCGGCTGTCGGCAAATCCTTGCCGAGTGCGTGTGTGAAACCGCCGTGAAACTCAGAGAAGATATACAAAAGATGATTGACCAGAAAATGAGCCGGGAAGAGATACTTCAGGAAATGGTGAGGCAGTATGGGCCAACTGTCCTGGCGGCACCACAGAAAAAGGGCTTTGGGCTCGTGGCTTATATCCTGCCTCTGGCTGCGTTCCTGTTAAGTGGCAGTGCCCTCTTTTATTTTCTCCGCTTCCGCTCCAGTGTCTCCCCCGCCCCGGCTCCCTCAGAACTGTCTCTCACAGAGGCAGATAATAACCTCAGGAAAGAAATAGAGAAAGAAGTGCTGAAGGAGTTGTAAAAAATGATGGGGATTGTCTTTGCGATTCTCATGATTCTATGGATTTCCGTCTTTGTAGCAGAACCGCTAAAGCAAAGTCGGAAGCCCATTGTTGTTGTAGAATCTCCGCTGAAATCCCTCCTGGAAGAGAAAGAAAAGGTGATGGCATCCTTAAGAGATGTGGAGTTTGATTTTGCGGCAGGTAAACTTTCTCAATCGGATTATCAATCACTAAAAGAATACTTCCTATCCCGGGCAATCCTGCTCACGCAGAAGATTGAGCAACTCCTAAAAGAACGAAAACATAATTGAATTTTCCTGAAAACTAAGCATTTCATCACTGAATGGAACTGTATTTACAGGGATTTTCGGAAGTAGAAATAAATACTATCGTTAGAGTTTAAGGCTCCAAAGGGGGTAATGGAAGAGCCGTGAAAGAGATTGACACCCAGAGTGATGCTGAGAGTGTCGCTGATGGCATAAGAAACTTCAGGGATGTGAAAAGAATCTCCATCGGAAGGGCTGTAGAAACCGAAGAAGGAGAGGCGAAGTGTCTGGTAGTTCAGCAGGCGCATCAGGCGAAATGTAAAGATGTGGCGGATTTCATCCTGGGGAGGAAATCCGGGTGGCAAAGTGCTTTTGTAAGAGGCATAATCTTGTAGCCACTGGGCATAATACTGGATACCGGCAGTGAAGTCGGTTGCCAGTTCTTTCTGGTAGCCTGCTAAAAAACGAAATTCAGAGTTGGGAATGATAGGGTTATTTCCGGAGCGGTCTTTTGTGGAATCGTAGTATCCGGCTTCTATGGTGAGGAGTCCGCCCCGGGCAGGACCCTGAAGGCTCAATCCGTAGGTGTTCAGGCGTGGGAAAAGCAGGGTCAATTTCGTCGGATTTTGAGGGTCGTCCATCTGAAAAGAAGGCTGGTTAAAATAGCCCGCACTAAAATAAACAGAAACATCAAAATTTTTCAGAGTGCCATAGATGCGGAAAGCCAATTCCTGTTTTTCTGGTTCAATTTTCTCTCTCTGTGGAATACCCGCGAAAGGATTTGGAAGCCTGCGGAATCGGTTAGAAGATGGCAGGACATCTTTTTCAAAGGTTGTGGAGAAGAAATCTGCGGACCAGCCCTTGCCGAAGTAACTGAAAAATATACCATCGGAGGGTTTCTTTAGATATTCCATTGGCCGGCCTGCGAAGAAGGATTCGTAGTTCTTTGGGAAGACATCATTGATGAAGAGAAGGTCAGCCACACCCCAGGTTACTATCTTCCTTCCCCCATGGATTTCCCAGTTTTTACCAGAGTAGGCGAGGTAAGCCTCACGAACTTCGGCGAAGGCATCGCCTCCTGCCATATCTTGAACTCCATCCAGTTTGTATTGAAGGGAGAAGGCACCAGTTAGAGTGGCTTGCTGTTCCATTCTCAGGCGGTTTTCCAGAACGATGGCGTTTCCGTCCCCGAGCCGTGTGGAAGTCAAACCATAATCAAAAATGTCAATGTTAGTTGCAAGTGAAGGAGTAGAAATGAAAATCGGGTTGAACAGTAACAAAATCAGGAATTTCCTCATTTTTCCCTTTTCCCTTATCCCTCTTCCCTCACATTATTGTATGTATTTTTGTGGTGGTGTCCGCAGATACCGCTCCGTGAAAATGTCATCAGGAAGCCCCACATCATATTCCGCTTTCGTGAAAGAAACTTCTGTGCGGTGCCCGCTGTTCAAATCCTTCATCGTCCGCTTCATTATCGTCCAGTAACCCTCGCCTTTCCCGTTTTTCGGGACGATCCGCTGGATGACATCCGTGGTGTAGACCTTAAAGATTTTACCCGTCGCGTCGGAGTATTCTTCTTTCAGCGGAATGAGAATAGCCCTGTCAATATAGGAAACTTTGCGAGAATAATTTGCGGACTTCGGGTCTTTCGGGGTGCTTTCCAGAACATAGACGGGCTTGCCATCCAGAACATCTTCCCGGAGAAGTCTGAAAGAGTCATCCTCCAGGTCCCTACCAGAAACATCCTCATAGGTGAAGTCCGAGCCCGCGAAGGAAGAGCGTTTATCGCTGGCGGCGATGCGCTTCACGAGGCGGACCGCCGGGATGAATAGCCACCGGTCGTCATCTTTCCCCGGGTATTTATAAATGAGGAAGGTCATATCCTTGACATCGGTGGGCTGAGAAAAGTAGATGAAGTATTTCTGTTCTCCCCCTTCCTTCACATCTTTTCGGAGCATGGTCAGTTCCCGAAGGCGGTCCTTGCCATCTTTTGAGATGAGACGCATCACGACTTGCGCCTTGAAATCATTTCCCGGATAAAACTGCGCCAGATGGGACCTGCGGGCGATTTCGTCTGCAGAAGGTGTACCTTCACCCGTAGGTGGCGATACGCTACCCCCCAGCCAGAGCCCAAAGGCAAGAAATCCCATGGAAACTATGCCCCTTCTGCTCCACTTTTTTATGAGTTTCATCGTGTTTCACCTCTTCTTATCATTTCAGATTTATGAAACTTCTTGTGGATTTCTCTTTTTAGGAATCAGGACTGGTCGCAAAGCAAGAATGAGAGGGGGCAGGAGAAACAGCGTGAGAAGGGCGCTGAGCATCATCAGGGTGAGGATAAACAGCCCCACGGTGATGTAAGGTGTCAGGCTGGCGAGAACCATCACCGAAAAGGCGCCGGAAAAAAGAATTGCATTTCTCAGGATTCCTTTGCCGGGTCGCGCCGCCGCCCATAACAGCGACTCCTCCAACTGCTCCGCCTCAGAATATCTCTGCTGAAACCGCTTGATAAAGTGAATGGCAAAGTCCACCGCCATTCCCAGCGACAGGCTGGAGAGCACCGAGATGGGCATATCAAAATCCTTTCCTACAAACCCGAGAAAGCCGTAAATAAGGAGAATGGTCAGGAGGAGAGGAACAAAACTGACGAGCCCCCAGTGAACAGAGCGAAAGTTGACCATAAGAATGATGAGCACGAGGATTAGTGCGAGGACGAACATCTTGACCATATCCCGGAGGACTTCATTGTTCCAGATAAGGTTGAAATAGGCGATGCCCGCCGGGCGAATCCGCAGTCCAGCGGGTGGTGGGTTCTCTTCCTCAAAGGCCTTCACCCGCTCTATCACTTTCTGCATCGCATCCGCATCCCAGGTCTTCAATTGCACCCAGATGTTTGCCCTCTGGAAATCGGCGTCTACAAAGTTGCTGAGGTCAGTGGGTTTGGCAGACATAGAAAAAAGAAACAAATACTGCCCGATGGCGCGAGAGGAATCCGGTATCCTCTCCTCCTCCGCCTTGTCCCCGTGAAGCACCCGATTGATGCGCTTGACGACATCCGCTATGGAAACCGTCTTCCCCACGAGGGTGAACCGGGAGCTGAAACACGAAAATATCCCAATAATCCGTTGGGGTTTGCGGGATGTCTGTGAGCACCGGTTTCACCGTGAGGCTTTCTTCTTCTACTGTCACATCATCCACCGTGGTGAGGCTTTTCACATCCTGCCAGGCCACACCTTCTATTTTCAGGATTTCATTCGTGAACCGGCTGATTCTCTCCAGGGTTTCGGGGTTGAAAATTTCCTTCTCCTTGTAAATGCCCAGCACTATCATATCTTTATGGAGTGAGAACCATTGGTCCACCAGGTCATTAAAGACGCGAACCTCTGAGGTAGTCGGAAGCATATTCTTTGGGTCGGTATCAATTTTTACCTTCGGGAATTGAATGACAAACCCAACGGTTGCGAGGATGAATAAGGAAATCACCAGCCAGGGCTTCTCCACCGAGAATTTTGTTATCCAGGGCACACGGTTACCTTTTTCCGTCATCGCTTTCATTTTCGTTCACCGAAGCCCGAATTTTTCCAAAACCCACATCATCGGACACCAATTGGTGAAGGCAGACTGAAAAAGACTCAATGCTACCAGAGCGGTAAGAATCAACCAGTAAGGGGAATGGAGCCTGAAGAGGGCGAGAGAAGCGAGAATCAGCGCTCCTGCCACCCCTCGTAATCCTCTCTCTAAGGTCACACGCACTCACCTCCATTTATATAATATCATAAATTCTAAACTTTGCAACTTTAGAAAAAAAATTATCATTTCTTCACCAGAGCCCTTCGGCTCTCCACCTGCTCCAGCAGAACCTCTCGCATCAGGTCACATGCCTGAATGATTTTCGGATTTGCCAGACGGTAAAAAATGTGAACCCCTTCCCTGCGTGTGTAAACCAATCCTTTTTCCCGGAAAAGCGCCAGATGCTGAGAGATATTTGCCTTCGCATAACCCAGTTCCTCCACCAGGTCATTCACGGTCTTCTCCTCTTCACGAAGTGTCTGGATGATTTCCAGGCGTTTCGGATTTGCCATAATTTTGCAGACCTGGGCGTGGAGCTCAAACAGCATCTTTTTGGTTTCGGATTTCCCCTTTTTCATATTCTTTCGCAACCCTGCAACTATAGACTACCACTTTCTCCCCCTCCTGTCAAATGGAGGGTGAATTCCATTGCGATTTTCAGGTAAAGATGTCACCTCTCAGTTTTCTCCCACTGTTGACCATCCGGCACCCAAATGTTTCATTCCAGCGAAAGCCGACCATACCTCGCGGCTGGAATAGGCAAGTCTCGGAAAAGTAAAAGGGGACGACACGGGGTCTTCCACGCACCTGAAAAGGAGAAACCCCCATGACATTTCCCCTTTGAAAAAATATGACCTCGGGGTTGTAATGAAACGAAATCCTGAAAGGATTTATTCTAAAAAATTTTATAGTATAAGAGGATGCTTGTTTATCGCACTGAAAAGATGTGTGGAAGAGAAGGGGTTCTGTCTATTCGTAGCGCAGGGCCTGAATGGGGTCCAGGAAAGCAGCCCGAAGGGCAGGCCAGAGTCCGAAAACGATTCCCACAAACACCGCCACCAGGCTTCCTGCTATTACCGCAGTAAGCGAGAAAATAGGGGTGCCCAAATGAGGTGTAAGAGCCTTGATGCTGCCGATGCCACGAATCCCGCCCCAGGCCAGGAAAATCCCGACAGTCGCTCCCACCAGGCAAAGCACCACCGCTTCCACGAGAAATTGCAATAAAATATCTCTTCGCTTGGCCCCTATAGCCTTTCGGAGCCCGATTTCCTTCGTCCGTTCTGTCACGGTCATAAGCATAATATTCATAATTCCGATGCCACCGGTAAGAAGGGAGATCAGGGCGAGGGTTCCAAAAACAAAATTAAAACTCACCAGGATGGCTCTTACCTTTTTCACCACTTCCCCCATGCTTTCAATTTGAAAATCATCCTCCTGGGAGGGCAAAAGATTATGCTGTCTGCGTAAAATGTAGCGTATCTGGTCTTCCGCATCATCAATGGCGTCAAAACTTACGGCTTCCACATTCAGGGAATGGTACCAGTCTATATTGAGGAATTTCTCCTGTGCCGTTGTTAAGGGGATGTGAATAAAATTATCGTAGTCTTCAAAAGACCCCTGTCTCCCCTTTTTTTGAAGAACGCCGATGACACGGAAAGTGATACCGTCCAATTTCATATCTTCACCAACGGGGTTTTTCTGACGAAAAATCTTCCGGTAGATGTCATAGCCAATAACGGCCACGCGTTCATTGCCCGTAAGGTCAGTCGGATTCAAATAACGCCCCAGCCCCTTTTCAACGGTATAGTTACGAACATGGGCGTATTCGGGAGTGACCCCGAGCAGCCGGGTCCACTGGCCATAACTCTTGTATTTCACATATACCCAGGATGGAGAGACCTGTGGGGCAATTTGGCGGACGGAAGGGGCGCCTCGTAGAATCGCCTGCACATCTTCTTCGCGCAGGTGTCGGGGCTTTTTGAAGGCTTGAATTAAACGCCCCGTTTCCGGTGTCCCCTCTCGGACGAATAACAGGTTTGACCCCATTTCCAGGAATTCATCGGCCACCAGTTTTCTGAGCCCACCTGCGATGCCAATCATCACCACCACAGAGAAGATACCCATAATAATCCCGGTTAAAGTCAGAAAACTCCGGAGTTTGTTACCCCAGATGGTTCTCATCGCAATTTTGAAGTTATCCAGGATTGCGGGCATTATTCGTAGCGCAGGGCCTGGATGGGGTCCAGACGCGCGGCACGCATCGCTGGCCAGAGCCCAAAGAAAACTCCCACCATGGTAGCCACCACCACAGCAAGGACAACCGCTTGAATGGAGAAAGTTGGGGTTCCCATGGCTTTTGTAAATGCTTCCAGATTGGATATCCCCCGAATTCCACCCCATGCCAGGAGAATGCCAATGCCTGCTCCGAAGAGGCAGAGCACTACTGCTTCTACAAGGAATTGAAGCAGGATATTCCGGCGTTTGGCACCCACGGCTTTCCTTACCCCGATTTCCCTCGTCCGCTCTGTCACCGTGACCAGCATGATATTCATAATTCCAATCCCGCCCGTGAGAAGAGAAATAAATGCAAGGATGCCAAAAACGGCGTTAAAACTCACCAGAATGGCATTCACCCGTGAAATGATTTCGTTCATAGAAAAGATGGAGAAATCGTCTTTCTCGGCACCCGATAGAACATGCTGACGCCGCAGGATATACCGAATTTGCTCCTCCGCCCTGTTCATCCCCTCAAAACTTCTGGCTTCCACATTCAGGAAATGGTAGAAATGAATTTCCAGGAATCTCTGCTGGGCAGTGGTGACCGGGATGAGAACCACATTATCGGCGGCAGAAAAGGCATCCTGGTCCCCTTTTTCTGCGAGAACACCAATCACCTTAAAGGAAACGCCGTTAATCTTCAAGTCCTCCCCCACCGGATTTCTCCCCCGAAAAAGTTTCTCATAAACTTTCCTGCCGATAACGGCAACCCGGGCTTTGCCTGCTACATCGGAATCCGTGAGGAAACGTCCCATCCCCCTCTGAACAGGAAAAGAGCGAACAAACTCAAATTCCGGCGTTACACCCCGAACTTCCACATTCATTCCATAACTTTCCTTTTTGAGGGTGGCGGGGAAATCTACCTCGGGAGCAATGCGCCGCACTTCAGTGGCTTCCCGAAGAATCGCCTGCACATCCTCCTCATCAATGTGCCTGGGTGTTCTTTTGAGTTCAAGGGTTTGCCCTGTAGATTCACCTCCTTCGTAAACGAAAAGCAAGTTAGCACCCAGTTCTTGAAATTGTTTCGCCACATGCCCCTGAAGTCCCGCTCCAATTCCCACCATCACCACGACGGAGAAAATGCCAAAGATAATTCCTAATAATGTGAGAAAACTTCGGAGTTTATTGGAGACAATAGCCCGGAGGGCTATTCGTGCATCTTCACGGAGTTGCCACATTCTCCTTCAGTTTTGCCTGTTCCCGGAGTTTCGCCAGTTGTTCCTCGGCGATGAGAGGATGTAGAACAGGCTCATCACCCACCAGGCGTCCATCCCGGAAGCGGAGAATCCGCTGGGTATGTCGTGCCAAATCCTCTTCATGGGTAACCAGAATAATGGTCATTCCGCGTTCCCGATTCAGGCGTTGAAAAGTCAGCATGATTTCTTCTCCAGTCAAAGTATCCAGATTTCCAGTAGGCTCATCCGCGAGAATCAGCATCGGGTCGCGAACCAGAGCCCTTGCAATCGCCACACGCTGTTGCTCCCCTCCAGACAGTTCCGTGGGTAAGTGCTTCCAGCGGGCGCCCAATCCCACCCACTCCAGAACCTCCATGGCTTTCCGCCGAGGGTTCACCCGATGGTTTCTTCCCCCATACAGCGTCGGCAGCAACACATTTTCCAGTGCCGAAGTCCGACGAAGCAGATTAAAATTCTGAAAGACGAATCCCACTTTTGAATTCCGAATATCTGCCAGCTGATTATCCGTTAGTCGGGAAACATCCTGACCCTGCAGATAGTATTTACCCCGGGTGGGTTTATCCAGACAGCCGAGGAGGTTCAAGAATGTGGATTTTCCCGACCCCGAAGGACCCATAATGGAAAGAAACTGCCCTTCCGGCACTTCCAGGCTCACTTCATTGAGAGCTAACACTTCCACGGTGCCGGTCCGATAAATCTTCGTTAACCCTTCCGTTCGAATCAGGTTCATACAGCGTTAATCAAAAATAGATTTCTTTTCCTTCGGAGCTTTTGCAAGAATTTCATCGCTTTCGGTTAGCCCCCCTAACACTTCCACATGAACCCCATCATCATACCCCGCCTGGATTTCTACCTTTTCTGTTTTCTTCCTCCGGGAAGCCTTTGTAACCTTAAACACATACGCTTTGTCCTTATCGAATTTTACGGCTTCAACGGGAACGAGAAGGGCGTTGGTATGCTTATCCAGAATAATGTGGGCGTTCGCCGTCATATTCGCCAGCAGTTTCCCTGCCGGGTTCTCCAGTTCCACTGTGATGCCGAAGGTTACCACCCCACCTTTTTCCACGCCCCGGGGTTCAATCTTTTGAAGATTCCCTACAAACTTTTCCTTCGGATAGGCATCTACGGTAAGTTCTACGGGTAGACCGGTTTTAATCAAGCCCACATCGGCTTCATCCACCTGCCCTTTGAACTCCATTCTGGACACATCGCCTACGACAAACATCACGGTTCCACCGGTGAGGCTCATGGTGGCAGAGGCGACCGCACTTCCCTCTTCCACAAACCGTGCCAGCACAACCCCCTCCATGGGGGAGTAGACGGAAGCATTTCGGAGTTCTTCTGCGGCATCATCGCGGACGGCTTTTCCCTGCCGTACCGCCGCTTCCGCTTCTTTCACCTCTTCGGGCAATGGAAGGGATTTTAACACGGAGAGGCTTTTCTCCGACGCTTCCAGGTCCTTCTGTGCCAGGTCACGCTGTGATTTTGCCGTGTCAAATTCTTCCCGGGAAGCGAATCCTTTCTGGTAAAGCTCTGAAACACGCTGAAAGGTGCGCTCTGCGGCGTCCAGCGCCACACGAGCTCTGGACACCGCCTCTTCCGCTTGCGATAGTTGAAGAGGAGTGGCACCGCGCTTCACGCGAGCCAGACTTGCCTCTGCAGCAGACAGGTTCGCTTCCGCCTGCTCCAGACGAGCGGATAACTGCTTCTTATCTAACTCCGCCAGCAAGTGTCCCTTTTCTACCCATTCTCCCGTTTCCACATAAATCTTTTCTACTATTCCGCTGGCTTTAGATTTTACTTCCACGAACACGAAAGGATTCAAACTTCCTGAAGCGAGAACACTTTTGGCTATATCACCCCGCACAGGTTTCAGCGTCTCTTCCTCTTTCTCACCCCCCTTCTTCTTGATGAAGGAATAAACACTTCCTCCTATAAGGAAAATGAAGAGAACAATCGTGACTGTAATCCAGAGCCACTTTCTCATCTGGATTCTTTTCCCTTCTTCAAAATTTCTCGCTGGGCGTGAACCAGAGAAATTTCCGTATCTATTTCCTGCAAATCGCGGAAGAGATCCTCGCCAAGAACTTTCAAAAATTCCGGCGCTTGTCCCTGTTTGAGCAATCCATACACGCGGTCACCCAGTTTCGCCAGAGTTTCTCGTTTTTTGGACTCCAGCCCTGAGAGTTTTAGTGAAAGTTCTCCTTTCTTAATGGCGACCTTGGCTTCCTCAGTGGCTTGCTTCGTGATTTGAGAGGCTTTCTCCCCAATTTTTTGCACCATCTCTTTCCAATCCTTCATTCCTCTTCACCTTCTTAATTTTATCGTAAAAGCCTTAAAACTGGAAATTTCCTTAAAGAATCCCTTTTCTCCTCTTTCGTGGGAAGAGTTTATTCCTCTTCACCTTTCAGGAATTTCATGTGCTGTAAAAACCGGGCGATTCGCTTTTCATATCCCTGGTCAGAGGGTCGGTAATACGATTTTTTCGCGGGTAAATAGGTCTGGCGGACAAAGTGGTGCGGGAAATCGTGAGGGTATTGATAATCCACGCCGTGGCCTAATTTTTTGGCCCCCCAGTAATTTGCATCCCGCAGGTGCTTTGGCACTTCAAAGATTTCTCCCTTTTCAATGTCTTTTTTTGCGCGAATAAGGGCGGAATAGGAGGCATTGCTTTTGGGAGCGGTGGCCAGGTAAACAGTGGCTTGCGCCAGAGGAATCTGCGCCTCGGGCAAGCCCACGAATTCCACTGCCCAGGCCACGCTGGTGGCCACCTGGATCGCCATAGGGTCTGCGTTCCCGATGTCTTCAGCGGCAAGAATGACCAGCCGGCGGGCGATAAAGCGAGGCTCCTCTCCACCCACCAGCATCAGCGCCAGCCAGTAGATGGCTGCATCCGGGTCACTCCCCCGAATGCTCTTAATAAAGGCAGAAATTACATCATAGTGCATATCCCCTGCCATATCGTAGCGGACCTTCGCTTTCTGCGCTACTTCTTCCACATCTTTCAAGGAAAGAACAATCTCCCCATCTTTTTTCCGGAATGCTACGGCTGTTTCCAGGATATTCAGGACCCTTCGTGCATCGCCACCACTCAGGTTCAATAAATGTTCTTCTGCTTCGGGCTCAAAACGGATTTTGAATTTTCCCATCCCTCGCTCTGAATCCTGCAAAGCCCGATGCAGGATGGTCTTCAACTGCTCTCGCGTCAGAGGATTCAGCATAAACAGCAAACAACGAGAAAGCAGTGGGGAAATCACATCAAAGAAAGGATTTTCAATGGTGGCTCCGATGAGAGTAATCAAGCCCGATTCCACCCAAGGGAGAAGAGCATCCTGCTGGGCTTTATTGAACCGGTGGATTTCATCAATAAACACGATGGTTTTTTTGCCGGCAAGACGATTTTTCTCCGCCCGCTTCACAGCGGAGCGAATGTCAGCCACTCCACTGGTGACTGCGTTGATTTGCACAAACTCTGCCTGCGTTTCATGAGCAATGGCTTTCGCAATGGAAGTTTTTCCAGAGCCAGGTGGTCCGTAAAGAATGATGGAAGGCAGCTGCCCGCACGCCAGGGCGGAGCGAAGCGGTTTGTCATTCCCCACGATATGCTCCTGCCCCACCACTTCCTCTAAGGTTCGGGGCTTCATCCGCTCCGCCAGCGGTGTATCCTCCGCCTTCTCAAACATCCCCCTCATATCACCTAAACCTCTTCAAAGGTTATGAAATTCCTATCTTACCATTCGTTTCCGTGAAATTTCCCTCTCATCTTATTTATTCTACCTCAAAAGTAAACTTCTTCCTGGCGGTGTCAAAGCAAACCTTGAAATACTCCAAAAACCCTTCATGCCCCAGGATATTAAATGGGATGCCTAATTCTTCAGAGAAACTAACCCGAGCAGGAATGCTCAAACCCGCAACTCGTATTTCTACGGGATGGAAGTTCGCCACAATCATACCTCCCCCTACCCCGTGAATATAAGTTGAAGGTGCTTCCTTCAAATCAATTCCTAAAATTTCTGCTACTCCTGCGGAAAAGATAGAATTTGTTGCACCGGTATCCGCCAATGCACTCGTAGGAACGAAATTATTCTTGTATCCAATTTCTATCCCTATAACCGGCAAGAATATTCCATGGAATTCCCGATAAGGAACTTCCAGTAGTTTCATCCAGCGATTTGCACTTCTTCACGGCTGGCAGGCACATATTCCACAAGAATGGATTGGATAGGATAGTTTTGACTGGCAATCTGATAAGCCTGTTTCATACTATTCCCAACGGCAACAATTTCCCGTGCGACAACGGCAATATATTTGCCGGGGTATTTTTGCTCTATTTCCTGCCAGTGTTCAGTAAGCCACAGCTGCCGGTCATAAACCTTCCAGGCATCTCTGAGCCTTCTTTCCAGTTCGCGCAGTTGCTGTTCTTGCCAATCCGTGTCTCCTGCACCCGCAGGAGAGGGAATTTTGATAACCATCGCTAAACCAGGAGGAATGGGTGAATATGCGACCACAAAACCGCTCTGAAAAGAGCCGATGGCACCGAGCAGAAAATACCCCCCTCCTTCCTCCTTGCAGAGATACAGCCCTAATTCTATGCCGAAACTTTGGTATTCTGGATGTTTTTCTGGTTGAAATGGAAGTTCTCGAATCACTTGAACCGCGTCCTGTTTGTGAAACTCCTTATGATATGGGCATTCAATGGAAGAATTCGCCATGCTTTAATCACCTCGCCTTTTTGTCCCTTGTTCTACCCACTGCTCTCATTATATCACTCTATATTACGATTTATCTACTGATGTAGTTCGTTCCCTTGCTCTCGCTGCCAGTTTTAAAGCCTCAGAAGAAGCATTTTGGGAATTCAGGATGGCAACTCTGGACTTTTGAAGTAAGCCTCTATCACCTTTCACAACTGCTCTTTTCAGCCACTCTCTTTCACCCTTTTTCATTAAAGGTGTGCCCCACTTTATCTTATTCTCCTCTATGGGCTCTCCTTCCTGATGAAGATTTTCTTGGAACCTGTTCATTGCCTTCATTTTATCACGATGTTCTTTCCCTTCCACTGGATTATTTCCCTTTCAAGAGAGTGAGGAATTCTTCTTCAGTGAGGATTTTTACCCCCAATTTTTTCGCTTTATCCAGTTTGGAACCGGGGGCTTCCCCGACAATTAAGTAGGAGGTTTTGGTGCTCACGGAATCGGTGGCTTTTCCACCCAACTCCTCAATCAGACGCTGGGCTTCCTCCCTGGAATAATTCTTCAGAGTTCCCGTAATGACGAATGTTAGCCCGCTGAGAGGGCCTGCTTTTTTCTCTATTTTTTCTGCATAGATATTTACACCTGCTTTTTCTAATTCATTTATTAATTCCACATTCTCCTTTACAGAGAAAAATTCCTTAACACTCTGAGCACGGCGGGGTCCAAACCCTTCAATAGTGGAGAGTTCTTCCAGGTTTATCTTTTGAAGGTCCCGGATGGAGGAAATGTGTTCTTCCAGAACTTTTGCGGCTTTCTCACCGATGAAGCGGATGCCGAGGCCGTGAATCAGGCGCCACAGGGGGCGTTTTTTGCTTTCTTCTATAGCATCTATCAGATTTTGAGCCGATTTCTCTGCCCAGCGCTCTAATTCCATGACCGTTTCCTTTTTGAGTTTGTAAATGTCCGCCACATCCTTGAGAAGGCCTATGTCCACGAAGTGGTCTACAGTTTGCCAGCCCAGATGCTCAATGTCCATGGCCACGCGGCTGGCGAAATGAATGATGCGCTCTTTCACCTGGGCGGGGCATTTAGAGTTGATACACCGAACCGCCACTTCCTCCGGGTCACGGAAAACGGGAGCATGGCAAACCGGACAGTAGTCGGGCATCACAAACTTCCGTTCCTTCCCGGTGCGGAGTTCGGGCTGAACTCGGACCACATGGGGAATCACTTCCCCTGCTCTCTCCACCAGCACCGCATCGCCAATCCGGATGTCCTTCCGCTCAATCTCTTCTTCGTTAAATAAAGCCACACGGCTCACAGTGACACCGCCAATTTCCACCGGCTCCAGAAGAGCCAGGGGGTTGAGCGTTCCCGTCCTTCCGATTTGAATCACGATGTCTTTTATGCGTGTGACCGCCTGATTCGCCTGGAATTTGTATGCACTCGCCCACCGGGGATGATGCAGGGTCGCTCCTAATCGCATCTGCTGGGCAATGGAATTCACCTTAATTACCATCCCATCTGCTTCGTAGGGAAGGTCACGAATCCGGTTTCTCCAGGATTCGCAGTATTTCAGAACCTCGTCCATATTCTTGCACACTTCGTAATTAGGCTCCACCTTAAACCCCATCTTCTGAAGCAGACTCAAGCATTCCGCATGGGTTTTGATGTCTTTTCCAAGAGATTTCCCTTCGGTATAGGAGATAAAATACCAGAAGGCATCCAGGCCCCGCTTAGCCACTTCCGAGGAATCCTGCAGGCGGAGGGTTCCAGCCCCCGCATTTCTTGGATTGGCAAACAGGGGAAGCCCTGCTTTCTCTCGTTCCCGGTTCAATTTTTCAAAAGAAGCACGGGGCATAATGACCTCACCCCGAATCTCTATTTTCGTAATGCCTGCGGTAGATAGAGGAACTTTTAGGGGGAGGCTCTTGATGGTTCGGATGTTGTGAGAAACATCTTCGCCCACGGTTCCGTCGCCCCGGGTAGCTCCTCGGACAAAGGCATCATCTTCATACAGGAGAGCAGTGCTGGCGCCATCCAGTTTGATTTCCACCACATACTCGGGCTTTTCCCCTTCCAATTTCTCCAGCACTCGCCGCTCAAATTCTCGCAAATCCTCTTCATTATAGGTATTATCCAGAGAGAGCATCGGAACCAGATGGGTCACTTCCGGGAATTCCTTCACCAGATAGGGGGTGATACGCTGGGTGGGTGAATCCGGCGTCACCAGGGCTGGATATTGTTTTTCCAGTGTTTTCAGCAGTGCGAAAAGGGCATCATATTGCGGGTCGGCTATCACCGGGTCGTTCAACACATAATACCGGTAATCGTGAAAGCGAATAATCTCCCGCAGGCGGAGAAGAAAATGAGCGGCTCCTCCCTGGCTCAGATTTTTCAACGAATCCAGCGATTTCAGGATTTCTTCTGTGGATTGTAGTGCTTCTCTCTCCTCCATTCTTTCTATCCATCAAAATTATATAACAGGAGAAGAAGCCGTCATTTTTCTTCTTTCTCGTGTGGTTTCGTAGTAACCTCGGGTTTCTCAGGAGAGGCGGGAGCGAGCCCAGGCACTGAAGAAATCAAAGAGCGTTACAACGATGCCGATTTCCCAGAGTAGTGTTGCCGCCTGGCGGTATGCCAGCACATCAATGGATTGTTTCAGGAGGTAACCGATTCCTCCCGCTCCCACCAGCCCGAGAACGGTGGACATGCGAACATTGGCGTCCAGGCGAAATAGAATAAATCCCACAAAAGAAGGGAAAACCTGCGGTAGGATGCCGAAAGAAATTTTTTGCACGGGCGAGGCCCCGGTAGCCGTTACGGCCTCCACCACTCCCGGGTCTACCTGCTCTATGGCTTCCGAGAACAGTTTCCCAAGCATTCCTATGGAATGCACCACCAGAGCCAGGACGCCCGGAAAAGGTCCGATTCCCACTGCCACCACGAATAGAATTGCCAGCACCATAGCATCCAGCGTCCGACAGAGATTGAAAATCCCACGAATCAGTCCGTAGATGCTCCGGGAGAACAGGGAATCCCCCACCAGGTTTCTGGCAGCAAGGAAGGAAAGAGGAAAAGTTAGAATCACGCCCAGGGTAGTGCCTAAAATTGCCATCATCACTGTTTCCCAAAGCCCTTTCAGTGCCGTGCTCATCCACTCTTTGGATATATCTGGAGTGAGAAAGGACAGCAGGATTTTCCACAGATTAGGAAGCCCTCTCCACAGGGCTATCAGGCTGAATTCGGATACCTGAAGCGCATAGGCATAGAATAGAATGACGAGAGCCACCAGCAGGAGAAAGAATGACAAACGCCACGACTCCGGATAGGGCGAATCTTCAGTTTTCTTCATGATAAAGAGTCTGAATATCTTTCTCTGTTACTTGCTCGGGAGGCAGGTGAAAGAGGAGATGTCCTTTCCGAATGCCAATGAGAGAATGGGCAACATCTCTCGCCAGCCTTACATCATGCAGGCTGGCTAAAACAGTGAGATGCTCTTTCACATGAATTTCTTTCAATAAATTCAGGATGCGCTCTGCGGTCACTGGATCCAGGTTAGATACAGGCTCATCCGCCAGAAGGAGGACGGGGCTTTGCATCAGGGCTCGGGCGATTGCCACTCTCTGCTGTTGTCCGCCAGAAAGAGATTTTACGGGTTCATGAATCTTTTCCTCCATCCTTACCCGTTGCAGTAGTTCTTCCGCTTTTGCGATGTCAGAAGGCGGGAAAATTCCGAGGGCGGATGGGAAAGAGGGTAAATATCCCAGCCTTCCCGTGAGGACATTGGTTCTCGCCGTGAGAGGTTTCAGAACATTAAAATTTTGAAAAATCATGCCCATTCTTCGCCGAATCTTTCTCATCTTCTTTTCCGGGTAGGAAGTCAGGTCTTCTCCCTCAAACCAGATGTGCCCGCTGGTGGCACGATACAACCCGTTGATGCACCGGAGGATGGAAGATTTCCCCGCACCGCTGGGCCCTATAAAAACGGCAAATTCCCCGCGCTTCAGTGAAAAGGAGATATCTTTCAGAACCTGGACTTGCTTGAATTGTAGTGAGAGGTTCTCAACCCGGAGAATTGGGAAGGTGACATCGGACATCTGTTATGACTCGGGGATGTTCGTAATCTTCAGCAGGTTTGCGACTTCTACTACGGGTTGATAATCGGCATCATAAACTTCCGTCAGCCCGTCAATTTCATACAATTCCATCAAATACTTTTTCCCTTCGGATGTGGCAGCGATTTTTCGCAGGCTCTCTTTTAAGCGTTTTTTCATTTCCTGGGGCAAATCCTTCCGAACGGAAATATTATCGTTGGGAATCCAATCGGTATAAGCGAGGACCCGGGTTTTCTGCATCACATCGGGGAAAGTTTGAGCCACACGGGTGCGGGCGTCCTCAAAAGTAGCCCCCCCATCCACCGTCCCTTGCAACAGAGCAAATACTACTTTATCATGCCCGCCTGCAAAAAAGACTTCTTTCATATCCCTGTCCGGGTCTATCCCTTCCTTTATCAGCATGGCTTTCGGAAATAAATATCCAGAGGTAGAAGAGGCTTCTACGAAAGCAAATCGCTTTCCTTTTAACTCCGCCAGAGATTGAATCTCCCCTGCGCGAACCAGTATCTGCCCTCTATAGGATTTTTTCCCACCGTTGCGTGTGACCATCAAAAGGGCTTCTATGCCGTATTTCTGATGCCCGAGAACGTAAGCAAGAGGAGGAAGCCAGCCCACATCAATAGTTCCTGCTCCCATTCCCTCTACTACCACAGAATAACTGGTGGGAATAGAAGTTTTGATTTTCAGCCCTGCTTCTTTTTCCAGAAGACGGGCCAGAGGCTCCCCCGTCTTCAGAATTTTCTGGGTTTCAATAGAGGGGACAAAAGCCATCGTAACGGAGTTTTCTTCCGTCCGAGAGCACGCGAAACATATTCCTATCACCCATAAAATAAACCCACAAAAATTATAAACTTCTTCCTTTGTGACATCCTTCGCCCTATTCCTCAATTCCTGGTATACAAGCCCTTTTCAAGGAGTTTCCTCAACGATTTTGAACACCGAATCCAACTCATGCACCGGCTCAATCACCTGTAATCCAATCACCTGACCGGGCAGGGCTTCCTGAACCTTCTGATGCTCAATTTCCATAGATGTGACAGGCTGTGTAAAGTCGGTGTGCTTCCCCCGGATGCGAATGAGGTCTCCCACTTTCAAGGGGGCAAGGGTAATTTCCACGATAGCCACCCCGATTTTCTTGTAAAAATGCGTAATTTTCCCCACTTCTGTCTCCATCCCTTCACACCTCCTGACAGATATTATACCACACCTGAACCCGGAAGGCTGACGATTAGATTTGAGGGGCGCTCTTTACGGCAGGCTGGATCCCTCTAATGCGGTTGTAAGAGGAGCCATTTTTACAGGCGCGGTTTCCGGCACCATTTCTATCCAGGTGACGCCCGCAGGGAGCATCAGCGCCGCCCCGCTGGGATAATAATAAATGGTTCTATCGGAAAGGGAAGATTTTTGCCAGCGAATCTCTGCCATTTTCCCGCCCGAAAGAATATATCCCTTCCCACTGCCCACCACTTTCATATCAATTCGCCAGGTCGGGGCTTCATCTATATTCCAGATGGAAGTGAGTTGAATGAGGATATTCCGGGCTACGATTCGTGAGCCGTCTGAGGCATCATTCTGAGGCTCATCGTTGATGGAGCGAAGGTAAACTCCCCGCGAATCATCATAATCCCAGGAAACACTGTTGGGAACTTTCGTGCTGATATGAAATGAGATTTCCAGATGGTGTACATTTTTTTCACCGCGGATTTCAGCCCCTGGAGAGAAAAACAGCACCCGAGAATTTCCATGATTGCCGGAGCCCCATCCATTCATTTCGGCCATTTTCCGTGCCTTTTCCGCGCTCACATAAGCATTATAGGGCGCCTTTCTGCTGGTGCTTCGGAAGAATATGCCCTGAGTGTTCGGGTCAATGCCATCCAGGTGGTTAATCCCCATTACCACAAGGTCATTCCAGGCTCGGGGGCTACCGCCGTAATGAATCAAAAAGGCCTGATGCTCCTGGATGTAAGGAAGAAAATAGTGGCGGGCAGAACGCACAGGCCCGATAACAGCGGGAGGTTCGTTGTAAAAGAAGGCAAGATACCGGGTAATGCCTCCTTCCACTCGGAACTCATACACGATGTCCGCTTTAGAAAGCCCCGTTTGCGGACGAGACATTGCCACATTATCTATCACCACCGCCATCACACGATGATTCCCGTTAGCGTTCGCCGGGAAATAAGTCAGAATGAGGAAAACAAAAATGGCAAACCCCTGCACCTTGACCCTCCATCCCCGTTCTCTCATATTCTCATCCTCCCTCTCTCCATTGAGTTTCTCTCCCGCACTATGTTCATTACTCTGTGCATCATTTTTTCATTATATCATATAATAGCCTGCATAGCGTTACATTATCTGATAATTATGCTCACTTCAAAAATCAGTCAAAAGAAACGAGAGATAGGGTAGTAAATAGAAAATAAAAATAGAGGAAAGCAGGCAGATGCCTGAATTCGTTGAAGTATTTCTGTTCTCCAGGTGAGGCCATTTGATTTAGAAGCGATGATAAATTGGAAAGACTGGTTTGTAATAGAGAGTGAAAGGTTCGCGCAAAGGAGGCATTTGGAGATGTGGAAAGAAAGGATTGTATCGGCCCCGGCAATTTGTGGAGGTGAGCCATGCATCCGAAATACTCGTATTCCAGTGCATATTATTTTGAGTCATCTGGCGGGAGGGGATGATATGGAGACGATTTTGAAGAACTTTCCCCGTCTCGGGCGAGAAGATATTCAAGCCTGTCTTGAATTTGCTTCTTATCTTGCCACTGAAAAAGAAATCCCGGTAAAGTCCCCTTGACACTTTTTGTCCGCCCGAGAAGCCCTGCCCGTTCTATCACTTTCGTATTTCGGCTATGATACTGCCCGAAGGGCAATTTACAATACAATTGAAACGCCAGGCTTAACACCTTCTTGGACCAATCTTTAGTAGATCTTCCCATTTACTCAACAGGATTTTGAAACGGTCTCAACAATGCATCATGAGAGTCAAGGGTGGGGAACCCAAAATCCATCTTTTAAATTGCAATAATACTTTTGTGGTGGATAGCATCCATTAATGGACGTACCAAAGGCTGTTTTACCAGAATACTGAATAGTAACTTCAAGAGTAATCAAATTCATTTCTTCATCAGGATTTGCTTTTGCTTCTTCCCACAATTCTTCCACACTGGTATTGTTTTCTTTCAGTAATTTCTCAAACCAGCCTGTGTATCCTGTATAAGTTAACCCCGGCCAACAGGTCCAAGCCTCTTCTCCATTATACTTTTGTCCGAAAACATGGCTCTATTCCCTTTTATTTGGGGATTCAGATTGACCTTGATTTTGAGGGGAATTTTAGACTTATTAGTAATAATCACCCGTGGTTGCATATGCGACGGTCGTGGCTCGGGTAGGCCTGCCCATGGCTCTTGTGGTATTAACTGGAATAATATACTTGGGGTTAGTTCTACATCAATAAGACTTTTCGTAGCATTAGCTGTTTCTTGCCCTGATTTCGCTATTTGACCTGTATATATAACATATAATACAAGACCTGAAAGAGAACCTCCCAGAAGAAGTATCTGTGCAATTGTTGCAAGTTCACCCACATTATTCTGAGCAACTCTCCACTGATGATATAAAAAACAACCAAAATAATGGTGAAACCGAGAATCAGAAGTGGCAACCAAAATAAGCGTGGGCGCGTTCCCGCCATCGGAAGGTATTATATCATACGAGCCAGAAAAGGATGTGGCTAATAGGGGAAGCAACAGTGGGGATGAGGGAATTGCCTGTGGAATTGCAAGATCTGGTGGTGGATACTGCCGCCACTTATACAGTTTTACCCAGGAAAGTGCTGGAATCACTGGGTGTGACAGCTAAAAGCCGTGTGGAGATAGGGATTGCGGATGGATCCGTGATTTACCGTGGTATGGGAGAGAAGTGCGATTGAAATTCAATGGGGAAGTAATGTTCGTGCCAGTTATTTTCGGTGAAGCCGGTGATGTTACTGTTCTTGGAGTCACGGCTCTGGAAATTTTTCGTTTGACTGTGGATGCTGTGAATCAACGGCTGGTGCCTACTCGCTTGCTCTGGCTTGTTTATACCTTTTTTGTGAATGACTTGCAGGATGATGAAATGTATGAGAAAGGAGATGTAACGAGTGCGGAGTGGGGAGTGCGGGGTGCGGAATTGGAAAGTTCTCAGAAGAAGCTTAACGAGATGGAATAGAGCCGGTGAGAAGTTCCACCTGGACCTTCTTTTCTTCCCTGGCACGCTGGGAAAATCGTAGGATTTCTATCCCCAGCACTTCACCTTTCGCGTCAAAGTCAGCAAGAATTCCAGATGCTACTTCCTCCGTGTGGTCAATGGAACCTTCTGCAAGGTAAATATAAATTGCATCCACAGATGGGTCGTAAGTGATTTTCATTTTTCTTTCCTCCAGTATTTTTGGACTTTTGATGGAACATAAACTGTTGCAACCGCAAGCCCCCAGGCGTCTCATCAAAAAATATTCTTACCAGGTATTCTTTTTCAGGTTGGACAAGTAAATGAATTTTCTTCTGCGCTACCTTCATTCCTTCTTCCATTATAATCTGGTCAGGATTTTGAAGGCAATCCATCACAGTTTCAACAGCAATTTTCCTTTCTTCCAGCCTTCTCAGGCAGTGCTCACTAATGTGGATGGTTTTCATTTGTTCCCTCGTGTGCAACAAGATTATATCAGGACACTCAGGCGTTTCCCTCATTCTATTCCCCTTCTCCCGGTAGGAATTGTCGGGACTTTCTTCCTGCGGTCGGTCGCTCTGCGGGAGAGGAAGCTTGGATTAGCGGATGTGGTAAAATAGCAGAGGTATGGGGGAGAGGATGAAAAGAAAAAACTTAAAAATTTTGTTTGTTTTATTTCTGTGGGTGTTTCCTTTATTCTATTTTTCTACTGGAGGGGAGGCTGTGACCAGGGAAGGATATTCTTACTGGGTGGGGAAGCAGGCGCCGGAAATAAATGGTGGAACCGCCTGGATCAACTCCAAACCTCTTACTCTGATGGAGTTAAGAGGGAAGGTGGTGCTGGTAGACATCTGGGAGTATACCTGTGTGAATTGCCTTCGCACCCTGCCTTATATTCAGGAGTGGCACAAGCGATATGCGAAGGATGGGCTGGTAATTATTGGCGTCCACGCCCCGGAGTTTGAGTTCGGAAAGAGACTGGAGAATGTGGCACAATCCGTGAAGGACCTGGGGATTGAATATCCGGTGGTTCTGGATAATGATTTTCGCATCTGGCGGGCTTTTGCCAATCAATTCTGGCCCCGGAAATTCCTGATTGACGCTCAAGGAATTATCCGGTACGACCACGCGGGTGAGGGTGATTATCAGCGGACGGAGGGCGTTATTCAGCAGTTGTTGAAAGAAATTCATCCCAACTTGAAATTTCCCAAGCCCCTCCCTTATCTCCGGGGCGAGGATAAGCCAGGAGCCGTGTGCTATCCGATGACGCCGGAGACTTATGCGGGTAGCAGGAGGGGGAAATTCAGCTTCCTCGTGCATCCAGATTCGTCCTATCTTTATAAAGATTCTCGCCATTATGAGGATGGGCAAATTGTCCTGAACGGGCTGTTTACCGTATATTCCGACAGAACGGTTCATTCCCGCTCTACGAATAACTTTCAGGACTATCTGGCTCTCAAGTTTCATGCTTCAGAAGTGAATGCAGTATTGAAGCCAGAAAAATCCTCCCCTTTCGTCATCTATGTGACCCTGAATGATGAGCCTGTGCCGGAAGTTATGAGAGGCGCGGACATCCAGGTGGACCCGGAGGGAAAAACCTTTATGGAAATCAATCAGCCAAGAATGTATAAAATCATTTACGGACAGCAGTGGGGAACTTATGTCCTGAAACTTTACACAGATTCACCTGATTTTGCCATCTATGCCTTTACCTTTGGCTCTTGTCTCATGCCCGGGAGGGAATAGAGAATAGGGAAGAGGTAGAGAATCCTGGGCGAGCAAGGGTGCTTTGCTACTTTGCCCCCCACAAAATTTCAGATGTTATCATTTTCATTGGATGGACGGGGTAGAAGAGAGAATCAAGCAGAAGGCAAAAGAAATTGGGTTTGACCTGGTGGGGATTACTACCGCAGACCCTCCTCAACATAGCGATTTTTACCTGTGGTGGCTTTCTCAGGGCTACTCAGGTGAAATGCAATATATGGCACGAACGGTGAAAAAAAGGATAAACCCTCAACAGGTTCTCCCCGGTGCAAAATCTATTCTCTGCGTAGCACTCAATTACTTTACCCGGGACCGCCCCTTTTTTCCCGAAAGGCGAGTAGCAAATGAGAAAACAGGCTACATCGCTCGCTATGCCTGGGGAGAGGATTATCACCGCATCCTGGAGAAGAAATTGAAGGCTCTTCTGAAATATATCCAGGGGGAGATACAGGGCGTCAGAGGCAAATGTTATGTGGATACAGGACCTGTGCTGGAACGGGAATATGCAGAAAGAGCGGGCATTGGATGGGTGGGAAAAAACACCTGCCTCATCAGTCCTCATCTGGGTTCTTATCTCTTTCTCGGTGTGATTCTATTAGATGTGGAACTACAGCCAGATGAGCCGATGACTGACCACTGTGGAACCTGTCAGTTGTGCATTCAAGCCTGCCCCACGAGTGCATTGAAAGAACCGTATGTTCTGGATGCTCGCCGGTGTATTTCTTATCTGACCATTGAGCACCGGGGAGAAATTCAGGAGGACCTAAAACCCTTGATGGATAAATGGGTTTTCGGGTGCGACATCTGCCAGGAAGTCTGCCCCTGGAATGCGAATGCGAAACCTACCACTGGAGAGGCTTTTTACCCACGCCCGGACACATTGGTGCCAGATTTACTCCAGCTGGCTTCCTTGACCGAGGAAGAATTCAAACAGCGATTCGGAAAGAGCGCAATAAAGAGGGCAGGATGGAGGGGATTGCGTCGGAATGCTCAAATCGCCCTGAAGAATGCCAATAACGAAGGATGAAGACTTCTTGCTGTGCCCCTTCCACGAGAAGAAGGCCCCCTTCCACTTTATATTCGCTGAAGACGGGATTTTAACTGCTTCAGGATTTTTTCCGGGTCAGGGTGAGTGTAAACCCCTCTGCCCAAAATGAGCATATCTGCCCCGAGGGATAATGCTTCCGAAATGGTGGCTATCCGTTTTTGGTCATCTGTTTTCGCCTTATCGGAGCCCAGACGAATTCCCGGGCAGGCGAAAAAAGGAGGTTCCGGGAGGAACTTTCGTAACCCTGGAATGTCGTGTGGTGAGCACACCAACCCTTTTAACCCCGCCTGCAACCCGATGAGAGCCATCTTTTGAATATATTCCGATGAATCTCTTTCTTTGCAAAACATCATTTGAACATCTGTGGTGTTGAGGCTGGTGAGGAGGGTGACGCCTAAAAGAAGGAGGGAATCTTGAGCGGCTTCCACGGCTGATTTTATCATCTCACTCCCTCCAGCGATGTGCACCGTCAGAAAATCCACTTCTTCTTTTACGAGTTGTTCTACGGTTTTTTGGACTGTTCGGGGAATGTCGTGAAGTTTCACATCCACGAACACTTTCCTCCCTTTTTCTTTTATCTTATGAATCCATTCTTTTCCGCCGGAATAAAAAAGGAACGGAGGAATTTTGAACACATCCACGAAAGGAGCAAACTGCCGGAGATTTTCCTCCGCTTCTATCGGTGAAACATCCAGGGCAAGGGCTACCAGCGGTGAACGGATAATTTTTTTCATCCCCCTTGTGTTTTCATTGCAGTGAAACAAGGCGAGCCACAGTGAACAGAATTAGAGCCACAACCATTAGAAGAAGAAATGCCCGCACAATCGCGCCTGCGGTCATAGATTTCCTCCCTTGAGTTTATCCCAGAGATGGTTATCCCAGTTCAGGAAGAATCCTTCCGGGTCGCCCGTGGCAAAGTCCAACCGAACAGGGGAAATGGAGATGAAGCCATCAGCGATGGCTTTGCTATCGGTTCCAGGGGTGGTATCCGTTTCCACCCTTCCTCCATCAATCCAGTAATAAATGCGTCCCCTGGGGTCTTCGCGCCGTTCTATGACATCCTTATATCGTCGACGCCCCAGTCGGGTTACCTGGATTCCACGAATGCTGCTCAGTGGAAGGTTGGGAAGATTCACATTCAGAAAGGTTCGCTCCGGGAAATTTCTTGTGGAGATGATTTTTTCTGTCAAGATTTTTGCCAGCAGGAATGCGAGTTCAAAGTGGAGTACGCCATCAAATTCAGCCACGGAAATGGAAAAAGCAGGAATCCCCAGGATTGTTCCCTCCCTCGCTGCCGCCACGGTCCCGGAATATAGAGAATCTTCTCCGAGATTCGGACCGCGATTAATTCCTGACACAACCAATGCGGGTGGGTTTTGTTTCATAATCTCCCATTTTCCCAGCAAGACGCAATCTGTGGGCGTTCCATTGGTGATATAGGCTTCCACACCACCGATTTTCACCTTCCTGCACCGAAGGGGTTTATGAAGTGTAATGGCGTGGGAAACTCCAGAACGCTCCTGCTCCGGCACAATTGCCACCACATCCCCCACTTCACTCAAAGTTTCTATAAGACCTTCCAGTGAGTCAGAGAAGAATCCATCATCGTTGGTGATTAAAATCGGTCTTCTCATGGCTGCTGTGAGGAAAAGCGGATGCGTTTGGAAGGAATCACCACCACCGAAGCCTCCTTCAAGTGCTGAAGAACCGCTTCATCCAGTGTGATGTTCAGGGGTTTCGGCTCTGCCTTCAGGGTGCGATTTTTGAACCAGCGATATCCATAAGGGGCATCCAGTAACATCTGATGAACACAGGTGGTATAGATGCGATGTGGCATCAGGGGTTCAATGCCGACCTTGATTCTAAGGTTTTTTGGGTTACCCTCCTGAACTTCTACTTCCATCCCGGTAAAATGAACGAAGGCATTGGATTTCTTTCCGTATTCCTCCAGCGTTCTCTGAATGATTTTCTGAATTTCCATCCCGGTGAGAGAAAGGGTGTAAAGTGTCTCACCCTTCCGCACAACTTTCCCCACCTCTGCCGGGTCAGCTCTGGGAATCCATTCGCCAAAGATAACCTCTTTCAGGACGAAAGCAATCTCTGTTTTGGAGGCTTTTTTCACCGCATCTGCGGCTAAATCTCCAAGCAAACTTTCCCCGCTTCCAGTGGAGTATGGATTCCATAGGGCGGACAGAAACAGGAATGAAGCGAAGTAAATTTTTCTGAAAGAAACAACCTTTGGCTGGAGAAGAAGAAGCCGGAATGAGGCGAAGGAAATCATCGTGCGAAGTGTGGGAGAAAATTAGAGTTTATATCGGCGAACGGGGAGTAACCTTCTGCCGACAGAATCTGGCATAAAGCCCAGGGATTCCAGAACTATCGCCCCCAGAGTGGGAGTTGCGCCATCCGGGTCGAAGGTCACTGGAACCGTGGCTCGCTCACCGTCCACCTCCACCATTGCTTCTCCCGCAGGGAGTTTCATCCCATTCCCACCGGCGATTTCATATTCTTTTTCTCGGTATGGAGTGATTCCTAACTCCCTGAATGAAGAGGCAGGCAAGCCACAATCCGTAGAGCCTGTGTCCACGAGTGCATCCACAGCGATAGACCGCCCGAAGTCTACTGGATTACAAAAGCGTGCCTTTACCCTGCAACTTTCCACTTCTTTTCTCCCTCCTTTTCTATCCTCATTATATCAGCCTCTTCTCTTCCTTTTGCCAGCAAGGAAGAAACTGTTGGGTTCGGTTTCAAAGTCCAGGGTCTAAAAGGGTGAGGGATAAATCCTGTCTATCCGTGGGCTTCATTTTTGTTGTTCTCTTTTTCTTGCATCAGGTAAGCCCAGATAAACTCATCCAGGTCGCCATCCAGAACCCGGTCCGTATCTCCGGTTTCCACCCGGGTTCTCAAATCTTTAATCATCCGGTAAGGGTGAAGAACATACGAGCGGATTTGATACCCCCAGCCCATATCCACCTTTTCACCTTTCAAGTTTTTTTCCTCATCTTTTCGCTTTTGCTCTTGAATTTCATAGAGTTTTGCTCCGAGGAGTTTCAAAGCCATCTGGCGGTTTTGATATTGGGAGCGTTCCGTCTGGCATTCCACCACGATTCCTGTGGGAATATGGGTCAGGCGGACGGCGGAAGAAGTTTTGTTCACATACTGCCCGCCAGGTCCGCTGGCACGAAATGCGTCCATCTTGATGTCCTCCGGGTTGATTTGTATCTTTTCCTCGGGGATTTCCGGTAAGATTTCCACGAGAGCAAAAGAGGTATGCCTTCGTTTGTTCGCGTCAAAAGGTGAGATGCGAACCAGGCGATGAACGCCTTTCTCGGCCTTCAGCAAGCCGTAAGCATATTTCCCTTTCACATACAGGGTGATGAGTTTTGTCCCCGCTTCTTCTCCGGGCGTTCGGCTCAGCACTTCCACCTTATAGCCCTTTTTCTCCATCCATTTGAGATACATCCGCAGAAGCATATCCACCCAGTCCTGGGCTTCTGTTCCGCCGGCGCCCGCATGAATGCTGAAAAGGGCATTCCGCTCATCGTAAGGGCCAGATAAAAGGAATTCCACCTCCCGCCGACGGAGGTCCTTCACCAGTTCCCTGACTTCCTGAAGAATCTCCGGTAATTCCTCCCACGATTCTTCTTCCACCACCAGTTGATAGAGTTCTTTCACATCAGTAAGCCGGCGTGAGAAGGAACCCCATTCCTCCAGTCGTTCCTTTAACCGGCTGACCTGCTGGGTTAAGTTCTTCGCTTCTTCCGGGTTTTTCCAGACTTCTGGATTTTCTAACTTTGCCTGAAGGCGGGATAGTTCTTCCCCGCTGGACTCCGGGTCAAAGATACCTCCGGATACGCTCAAAAAGAGTCTCCGCTGACTGCAATAACCCTTCTACTTCCGCCGTTTGTGGATAAAACACTCTCTTCTCCATACTTTATAAACCTCCACTACTTACATTTTACCACAAAAACGATTTTCAGGCATCGTCCTGCACCCCTGCCTTACAAGGAACGAAGGATTGTCGGCTAATATATGGGTCGCCTGATGAATATCTGGGTTTCTCAAGATTCGTGTGATACAATGAATAATGAGAAAGACAAAGTGAAAAAGAAGGGTCGCACATCTTTGAGGAAAGAGGTGGAGGAGCGGATTGCCCTGTTGAAGCGGGCTACCCTGCTGGAAGAGCCTCTTAAAAATGCGGAGATTTTGCTGGTGAAGGCGCTGAAGGAAGGGAAAAAGATATTGGTATTCGGAAACGGTGGGAGTGCGGCCGACGCCCAGCATTTTGTGTGTGAACTCGTGGGGCGGTATAAAAGAGAGCGGTCAGGCTTCCCCGCCATAGCCCTCTCTTCTGACCCTTCGGTAGTGACTGCGGTTTCCAATGACTATGGATATGCCCGCATCTTCGCCCGACAGGTGGAAGCCCTGGGAACCCCCGGCGATGTAGCCATTGCGATTACCACCAGTGGAAAGTCAGAAAATGTGCTCCAGGGAGCCAGAAAAGCGAAGGAGAAAGGGCTCCATTTGATTGCTCTTCTGGGGAAAAATCCCTCCTCTTTAGGGCCTATCTCGGATGTGGTTCTAACGGTTCCCTCTGAAGACACCCCCTTGATTCAGGAGATACATACGGTGCTCCTGCATATACTGGCGAAGGGAATAGAGGAAATAGCAGGCGGTGAGGAAAATCTATGAAACTGGATAGATTTTCCTCCCTTTTGCGCATCTTCCCGCAGATGGAAAGGCTGGATACTACAGTGCGGAGGATCGTGTTTGATGGCCGTTCTCAGTGGTTTGACGAAGTCATTGAGTATCTCCTATCTCGGGAGGGAAAGCGATTACGACCGTTATTAACCCTCATCTGCTGTCGGTTATTTTCCGACGATTCGTCCGAGAAGGTGCTGGAAGTTGCCGGATTGGTGGAGATTCTTCATTCTGCCTCCCTTCTTCACGATGATGTGATAGATGAGGCGGTCCTACGGCGTGGGACTGCCTCGGTAAACTTCCGCTGGGGTGATAAAGTGGCAGTGCTGGTGGGTGATTTTCTTCTCTCCCGCCTGTTCAGCCGTATCGCTCAACTTTCTGACCCTTTTATTCTTCAGGAGTTCGTGAGGAATGCTCGCCTGCTCAGCGAGGGCAGTTTGCTGGAGTTGCACTCTCGCTATGACCCTTGCATTACTGAATCCCAGTATTCGGACATCATCGCCCGGAAAACATCCTCTCTTTTTTCCCTCGCCTGCACTCTTGGAAGTTATCTCGGTGGCGCGACTTCCGCACAGATTGAAATCCTGGAACACGCCGGCTACCACATCGGCTATGCTTTTCAGGTGCTGGATGACATCCTGGATTACACGGGAGATGAGGAAAGTACGGGTAAAGAACTCTGGAAAGACATCAAACAGGGTTATTTCACCCTGCCTTTTATCCTGGGCGACCCGCAGGGAAAGGAAAAACTGGAAAAGTGGAAGAAAGTGCCGAAGAAGGCATGGAAATCTTTTATCCAGAGCCGACAGGACTATATTGCGGGGAGGTTAAATGAAGGTATGGGGATAGAACGCTCTCGGGTGCGAGCCAGAGAGCATATTGCGGAAGCTCTGCACCGGATTGAGGGCATTCCGGATTCCCCCGGGCGACATCTTTTTTCATCCTTCCTTCAAATTTTACTGGAGCGCTCCCGATGACACTCCGTGAAGAAACCGCTTTCATCACCGGCCTGGCTCGCAGAGCTGTAGAAACCTATATAAGAGAAGGTCGCATTCTATCCCCCCCGAAATTGGAAGAGATTCTACCAGTGTTCCGGAAACGAGCTGCCGTATTCGTCTCTATTAAAAAGCAAGGGCAACTTCGCGGGTGCATAGGTACCATCACTCCTCTTTACCCATCCATTTGTGAAGAAGTGATTCACGATGCCATTAGCGCCGCTGTAGACGACCCGCGTTTTGAGCCCGTAAAGGAGGAAGAGTTCTCTGATTTGAAGTATTCCGTAGATGTTCTTTCACCCTTACAGAAGGTGAAAGGGATGAAGGATTTGAACCCGAAGAAATACGGGGTTCTGGTGCGGGCAAACGGACGGCATGGACTCCTTTTGCCTGACATAGAAGGTATTCACACGGTGGAACTGCAGGTGGAAATCGCACGCAGGAAGGGTGGAATCGGACCCAATGAACGAGTAACCCTGTATCGTTTCACTGTGAAGCGGTATTCGGAGATGGAGGAAAAAAAGTGAGATGGGGAACCTCCGATTGGTTCTGGCTTCTTCCTCACCTCGCCGTAAGGAATTGTTAAAGAAACTGAACCTCCCTTTTCAGGTGCGTCAGCCACCAGAAACTGCGGAAACACGCGTTCCTTCGGGGAAGGATTTTTTGAGAGAACTTTCACATATTGCTATTCGCAAAGCACAGAGTGTGGCAAAACCGGGGGTGGATGAAGTCATTCTCGCCGCAGACACCATTGTGGAAATAGATGGACACTTGCTGGGAAAGCCCACTTCCCCGGCGAATGCCCTGAAAATGCTCCAAAAACTGCGAGGAAGGTGGCACCGGGTTCACACGGCTGTTTGTGTTTTCCATCCCACTCAGAACATCCTGAAAACGCATGTGGAAACCACGAGGGTAAAAATGGGGAATCCCTCCGATTCCCTGCTGGGCTGGTATGTGGAAACCGGTGAACCTATGGATAAGGCAGGAGCCTATGCAGCACAGGAACGCGGGGCCCTCCTCATTGAGAAGGTGGAAGGCTGTTTCTTTAATGTGGTCGGGCTTCCACTTTACCAGGTCTACCTGTTGCTTAAGTCCGTAGCTCCTGCTTTACTCCCGGAAAGTCACTCCCTTCTTCCTTCCGAGGAAAGAGGTGAACCCGATGACAACGGATAGAGATGAGGCGGTTTACCCCCAGGGGAAACCGGAGAAAAATCACTATACTCTACGGGAACTTCCGGAGGAGATGAAACCGAGAGAGAGGCTGGCGAAATGGGGGGTAAACTCTCTGTCGGACGAAGAACTGGTGGGGCTTTTGCTCAGTTCTGGTTCAAAAGGGGTGACAGCGGTAGAACTGGGCAGGGAAATGATTCGCCAACTGGGTGGATTAAAGGGGCTACGGAAAGTATCCCTGGAGCAACTCAGGTGTTTAAAAGGCGTGGGTTTAGGAAAAGCGAGCCGGATCCTTGCCGCAGTGGAGTTGGGTCTCCGCGTCCTCCAGAGGGGGGAAACTCTGCGCCCTACCATCAAAACCGCTGAAAGTGCCGCCGCTGAATTAACGCCGAAATTAAGGGGGCTATCTCACGAAGAATTTCATGTCCTCCTGCTGGATAATAAACTCCGGGTCCTGCGGGATGTGATGGTGAGTAAGGGAGGATTTGATAAAACCGTGGCGCTCCCCCGGGAAGCATTTCACGAAGCCACCAAATCCGCAGCACGGGCCGTGATTTTCGCCCATAACCATCCCAGCGGTGACCCCAACCCCAGCCCCGATGACCTCCTGTTGTTCAAACGCTTGAATGAAACCGGTCAAATCCTTGGCATTGAGGTGTTGGACCACCTCATTATTGGTGACCATGGATTTTACAGTCATAAATCTCAAGGAAGAGGATGAGGAAATATGGTGTGGCGATGGTTAGACCACTGGCTGAATGTGGACCTGGGGATTGACCTGGGAACCGCTAACTCCCTGGTGTATGTTCGGGGAGAGGGCATTGTTCTCGTTGCACCTTCCGTGGTGGCGGTGAAAAAGCCGGAAGGTGAGGTACTCGCCGTCGGGAATGATGCCAAGGAAATGATAGGAAAAACACCAGAAAATATCGTGGCTATTCGCCCCCTTCGCGATGGTGTGATTGCCGATTTTGACATCACCGAGAAAATGTTGAAATACTTTATCGGCAAGGTGGTCAAGCGGAAAGGGCTGTTGGCTCCCCGGGCTCGCGCGGTGATTGGTGTCCCCTCGGGTATCACGGAAGTAGAGCGAAGAGCGGTGGTAGACGCCGCTTATAAATCCGGATGCAAAGAAGTAGAACTGATTAGTGAACCGATGGCCGCTGCCATCGGTGCAGACCTGCCAATTGATGAACCCATCGGCAATATGATTGCGGACATCGGTGGTGGCACCACGGAGGTCGCCGTGATTTCCCTCGGTGGAATCGTGGTTCAGGAATCCATCCGTGTGGCTGGAGATGAAATGGATTCCGCCATTGTCAGTTATATCAAGAAACACCACGATATGGAAATCAGCCTGAAAGCATCTGAAATCGTGAAGATTCAAATCGGCTCCGCCGCTCCCGTTTTTGACGAAGAGAAAAAAATGCTCATCCGAGGCTATAATATCGTGAAGCGTCTTCCCGGTGAACTGGAAATTTCATCCGATGAAGTGAGAAGAGCTCTCAACCCACCAGTGGAGGCAATCATCGGGGCTATCCTGAGAACCCTGGAACGCACGCCACCTGACCTTTCGGAAGACATCGTGTCCAAAGGAATTGTGCTCACCGGTGGTGGCTCCCTCTTGCGGGGTTTGGACATTCGGGTTCGCGAAGCCACCGGCGTGCCGGTTTCTGTGTCCGATGACCCCCTCACCACCGTAGTGAAAGGCACAGGAAAATATGTAGAATTTAAATACCGTAACCAGCGTTAACACAGTGATATTCCTCACCCGGTTCCTCCGACGATACGCCGTCCTATTGGTCTTGATAGCCACAGGCTTTCTTTTCTTCCCTCTCCGCTACGGGCAAACATTCCCGTGGGTTCAACTGCGTAACTTCACCACTACTCTGGTTATTTCTCCCATTACATACGCAAGGAAAGCCTGGGTGGAATGGAAAAGCTTTCTTTTTGCTTATCGGGATGTGGCTCAACGAGATACCGAGTTGAATCGTCTGCGGATTGAGAACACCCAACAGGCGATGGAAATCCTTCAGTTGCGACGAAAACTGGCAGGACTGTCCTGGGCAGAAAACCTGACATCCAGCCTCTCTCCTTTACCCGATTATCGTCTACTCCCTGCGGAAATCGTTATTCGTTCCCCATCCCGGTGGTTCTCTCGTGCCGTCTTAGATAAAGGAACTGCACAGGATGTCAAAATCCACAGTGCGGTCATTTCTTCCGGAGGTGTAGTGGGAAAAATTCACGCGGTGTATCCCGATTATTCCATCCTCCGCTTTTTCATTGACTCCGGTTTCGTTATGGGCGGTAAAGTGGTGAGAACAGGTGATGTGAAAGTCCTGGAAGGAAAGGGCTCTTATGCGATGCTCCAGTATTTTCCCCTGAAATCGGACATCCAGGTAGGCGATGTGGTCGTCACATCCGGGCAGGATGGAATTTTCCCACCGGGCCTGTCTGTCGGTTCCGTGTCCTTTATACGGGAAATACCCGGGCGAGCCCTGCTGGAAGTTCAGGTGATGCCAGGCATACAATTCACTCGCTTAGAATGGGTGATGATTCTTGTCCCAGAAAAAGAGGTTCCGAAGGCACCGTAGTTTCTACCATCTCTTTCTATTTCTGGCGGTGCTCGCAGGGGCCTTTTTTTTACTTCTTCAGGATATATCCGGGTTTCTCATCGTGCTGGCTTATCTGCCCATATTCTTTCCATCTATTTCTCCGTTTCTCCTGCTGGGCGTGGCGTGTGTCGGGGGCGCAACGCTGGACCTGGCGTTTCATTTGAGTTTGCCTGCTTTTCTGATTCTGGCGGGCACTTTCGTTCTCCTGACGGAGCGAATGCGAGAGTATGTGTTCATTCGCCATATTCTCGCCCCCCTATTCATCAGCCTCTTTTCCGTCCTCTGGACTTTCCTCTTTGATGCTTTCTGGGGCGTTCTCTTCCGCCAATCCTGGGTGAATCCGTGGGAACCCCGGCGATTCCTCTGGTTCACACTCCTATCCCTTCTCCTGTGGGGGTATGCGGTTTATGGTCTGGACCGTGGTAAGGATTAGGACGCTGAATCGCGACGAAAAGGCTACTCTCTTCCTCCTCGGCGTTGTCCTGTTAATGCTGATACGGATTACTTATCTCCAGACTTTTCGCCATGAAAGGTATGAAGGGATTCTGAAAGGGGTAGGGGTGCGATATGTAAAAATCCCCGCCAGCCGAGGGATGATTTCTGACCGCAACGGTGTGGTTTTGGCAAGTGATGAACCCTCCTTTCAACTCCTCTGGGTAGGACAGCGTCCCAGCAAGATATCTCCACAGATTTTGCATACCACTTCTTCCATCACTGGAATCTCTGAACAGCGGCTCCAGCAACTCCTGCAGGATGACTCTATTCCTCCTTATATGCCGATTGTTTTACAGCAGGATGTAAGCGTGGAGCGAGCCACACGCATCCTCTCCCGGCAGGAAGATGCTCCTTACTTGAAAGTGGAGGCCTTTCCCATTCGCCGCTATCACGAGGGAGAAAGTTTCGCCCATATTCTTGGATACCTCGGTGAGGTGAGTGCGGAAGAGTTAGAAAACCTGGAAGAAAAAGGCTATATTCCAGGTGATTGGCTCGGGAAGGCGGGAATAGAAAAATCTTATGAGGAGATTCTGCGAGGAAAGGTGGGGTATGTGAAAATGGAAGTTTCACCCGCTGGCTACCCGCGAAAGGTTCTTCAACAGGTGGAGCCAACAGCGGGTGAATCCCTCGTGCTCACGGTAGATGCACGGATTCAGAAAGCGGCAGCGCAAGCCCTTCAGGAGCGGGCGGGCGCTATCATCCTCGCCGATGTGCATTCCGGCGAAATCCTTGCCCTGGTCAGTTCCCCTTCTTACGACCCCAACACCTTCGTCCGGGATTCCTTGCTGGACCAGCGACTGAAATATCTTACCTCTCCCGGCAACCCTATGGTGAACCGGGGCATCGCAGCACTCTACCCGCCAGGGTCCACCTTCAAAATCGTTACCGCTACCGCAGCTCTCGCCGAAGGATTGGCAACCCCTCAGACCTCTTTTTATTGCCCGGGTTTTCTAAGAGTGGGAAATCGGAATTTTCACTGCTGGAAAGAAGGAGGGCACGGCACCCTTTCCCTGATTCCAGCCATTGGATTTTCCTGCGATGTCTATTTCTATCAACTGGGGCTCCGCGTGGGAGCAGACCGTCTCACTGCCTATGCGAAAAAAATGGGCTTCGGAGATGTCACGGGTGTGGAACTTTTTGGCGAAAAGAAGGGGTTGCTCCCCACCCCTGCCTGGAAAAAAGCCACCCTTAATCAGCCGTGGTTCCCAGGCGATACCGCCAACCTGGCTATTGGCCAGGGATTCCTTCTGGTCACCCCCATCCAGATGTTACAGATGATGATGATTGTCGCAAATGGAGGAACATTGCCCCCTCTCCATCTGGTGAAAGCTCTGGGTGGGAAAGAGTTGGAATATAACACAAGGAAAGAGATTTTTCCCGATGCCCCCTGGCTGGAAACATTGAAGGCTGGCCTTCGCCACGCAGTGACTTCCGGCACAGCGAGGGCTGGATTTTTTTCTAATTTTGTGGTATATGGTAAAACGGGAACGGCAGAAAGTGTGGGAAAAAAACCTTATTCCTGGTTTGTGGCAGTCCTGGAAAAGGGGGAGCGGAAAGTGGCCGCTGTGGCTGTGGTGGAAGGTGGTGGGCATGGTGCAACCACCGCTGTCCCTCTCCTCCGCCAGGTCTTCCTTCAAATCCTGCCGTATCTCTAAAAGGAGGTTCCAATGATTTTCAAGTGGGTCGTGATGTCTATACACATCGGGTCGGCGCTGGTGCTAATCATCGGCACCGTCACCCATGTTTCGGAACGAGAGGGGCTCGCCGGAATTGTCGGTGGCTCTTCCGAACTCACCATCCGGGGCGGCAAAAGTTTCGAGGACATTATGAAACGATGGACTACCTATGCAGCCATCGCTTTCTTCGCCACCGCTTTCTTCCTTTCCCTCGTTATGAAACTCTGATTTCCAACCCCACAAAAATCTATCTTGAAACTTTCCCGAAGTGGTGAAAAAATGAAAATGCTCAGTGAGGTTGACCGAAAGCATCTCCAGGAAATCTTCCAGAAAAAACTGGTCAAACCGATAAAAATTCTGAACTTCACTCAATCTGTGGAGTGCGCCTTTTGTGCGGATACCCATCAGTTGCTGGAGGAAATCTCCTCCCTTTCTGACTTCATTCATCTGGAAGTGTATAACTTTGTGCTGGACAGAGAACCAGTTTCCCGGTTCAAAATTGATAAAATTCCAGCTACGGTCATCCTCGGTGAAAACGACAGAGATTATGGAATTCGCCTCTACGGCATTCCCTCCGGCTACGAGTTCACCACACTGATTGAGGACATCCAGATGATTTCACGGGGAGAAAGTGGACTATCCGCCTCTGCGAAGGAAAAAATCCACCAGGTGACCATACCCCTGCACATTCAGGTTTTCGTGACCCCTACCTGCCCGTATTGCCCCCGGATGGTTTTTATGGCGCATCAGTCTGCTCTGGAAAATGAACTGATTTCCGCCGATATGGTAGAAGTCGTGGAATTCCCCCATCTGGGACAGAAGTATAGCGTCCTGGGCGTGCCCAAAACCGTCATCAACGATAAAGTCTCCTTTGAAGGTCTGGTGCCGGAAGAACAATTCTTCGCCTACCTGTTACAGGCTTCTGCTTCTTCCTGACTTCAACTTTCATTCTCTGTGGTTCCTCCAAACCCCGGCCCTGCCCCCTGAACGCTGTGAAGTGGTAGGATTAATGCTGGAAATGCCTGAAGCAATCCTGTGGCGGGAATCCGGAATCTCCCTTTCACACCAGATAACGGCGAATTCCCGACGCCTTCCGTCAGAACAATGGGAAGTTCTTCAGGATTTTCTCACTCATCAAGGTTTCCATGTTCAACTCCGCGGTGATTTTTTCGGAGAATTACCCGACAAAACCTTGCAAAGTATTGCCAGAAGAATGGCTGAAATTCGTGTGCTATCACCAGATAAACAGACACTGAATCCCAGCCCTTTCCCGATGGAAATCGCTTATGAAAAACGGCAGATGATGGCAGAAGTGAAGAAGCCAGGACCGGTTTACAGCGGGCTTGATTTCCTTACCATCCTCCGAGAGTTTATTCCTGCCAGCGAACGAAGCCTTCGGAACTTTTTCCACATCGTTTTTACGGTTAAAAGGCTTGCCACCTGGGGGGATGACCGGTGGCATCTGCGAACCATCCTTTTAAGTGTTCCAGTGGTCATTTCTCTCACCGGGCTTGTGGAAGCCCCTGCCCGAGACCGGGAGTATTATGTGTTGAAGCAAGCCGACCCGGCTCTCGGCGATCAGTGGCTGGAAGCAAACAAGAGCGAGTGGCTGGATTACGAGGATGAGCGAACCACCAGTGTGGTCAGGGGCTACCTCTATCAGGCGATTTTCTGGTGGCGAAACCCATCAGAATTTGAATTCTGCGATAATCCCGAATGTGCTCTTTATAACTCTCACTGGCAAAAAGAAATGCTAAAGGCGCAGGGGCAAGCCCGCCTCTGCCCTGTTCATTCTTCTATGTTATAAAACAAACCCCCCCCTTTCAGAGCCGGCCAACGCCCCCGATGTCATCATATCGGGGCTTATGGATTTATATTGGGAAATCACACGACCGATGGCTAATTTTCCAGATATTCCCGCCTGAATCCCGCCCCCATAACTGCACCACATTTCCGTTGCCATCGCTGGTGATGTTGGTTACGCCCTGGGAGTCTATTTTCATTAAAGTTGGGTAGAAACATCCTTACGCACTGATCTGTGATTATGAAGTTTGGGTATAATCTTTTGATGCAACATGTTTTCAAGGATTTTACGATAGAAAGGAATCGAGATGGAGGAAAGTGCACTCTCCACTTCGCGGTAGATTCCAAGATAGACATGCTGCAAAGAATCCTTACTATCATCAATTAAAGTTAGAAGGGTTGTAATTAATTCATCCGTTTTACTTACAGTGGCTAGTAACTCCTTTGTTTTCAAAGCAATTGTTTCGATATCACCAAAATTTTCAATTACGATACCACTACCGAAAAATTTATTTGTTTTTGAGGTCCACCGCTTAACATTATTTAGGACCTTCTTTCTCTTGGATAGTGCAAGCCGATTCCAATATTTTAATATGGAAGGGTTAGAAAAGTAGGGGATAAAGGTTAAATGGTTCATACTTGACAATTGAATTTCTGTGGTCCACATTAATAATTTGAATGCTTTTCCTCCACTTTTGTTTTTGATTAAGATTTGTAAGAGCTTGTGAATAGTTTCAAGGTATACAAAACTGCTTTTTTTTAATTTTGAACGCAGTGCTCTTCTAAAACAAAATTCCGCTTCTTTGAACTTTTGAAGCTCGAAGAAAATCAAGCCACGTTCAAAATAATAGTCGCCTGGTGATAAAGTCAATCCTAATATGTTATAGTAATAAACTAAATCAAGCCATTTAAGAGCAAGTAAAGGTTCCTCCTCCTTTATATAATAAACTATTTTTATAGGAATTAAGTTTTTACACCTGTCATTTTTCATCATTTACAAAGTTTCATCGTAGCCCTCGGGGCCAACACCAGTGATAAGGCCATTTTCCACCGTCATGCAAACATCTACGATAACACTCATCGCAATTTTTTGCATCCCAGACCTGCCATCCTTCAACCCAGCATCTTCTCGAATTTTTTTTCGCATTCTTTATACTTCCTCCTTTTATACCTCTCTTGAACTTCACTCGTTAATTCGCATATAGCGGTTACTCCAGCGGCTACCATCACAAAAATCAATAGCCCGACAGC